>NZ_JBVHJJ010000008.1:0-377009 GCF_055560115.1 Streptomyces sp. NPDC023527 | reverse complement strand
GGCGACGGTGAGACGCTTCCCGCCGCCGCCCTGGGGCTCGACGAGCCGCAGGTGGCCGTGCGGGGTGGCGAGCTGCTCGTACCCCGCCTGGTACGAGCCGCCGGGACCGCCGCCGAACGCCCCGCCTTCACAGGTGAGGGCACGGTCCTGGTCACCGGCGCGTCCGGTGTGCTGGGGCGGCTCGTGGCGCGGCACCTCGTCATCGAGCACGGCGTACGCCGCCTGCTGCTGGTCAGCCGGAGCGGTGGCCGGGCCGAGGGGATGGCCGAACTCGAAGCGGAGCTGACGGCGCTCGGTGCCCACGTCACCGTGGCGGTCTGCGATGTGGCGGACCGGGACGCGCTGGCCGGGGTGCTGGGCGCGGTGTCGGCCGAACATCCGCTGACGGGTGTGGTGCACGCGGCGGGTGTGACGGACGACGGCATCGTCTCCGCCCTCACCCCGGACCGTATCGACGCCGTCTTCCGTCCGAAGGTCGACGCGGCGCTCAACCTGCACGAGCTGACGCGTGATCTCGACCTGTCGGCCTTCGTTCTCTTCTCCTCCGCCGCCGGTGTCTTCGGTAGCGCGGGTCAGGGCAACTACGCGGCGGCGAACGCCTTCCTCGACGCTCTCGCCCAGCAGCGTCGGGCAGCGGGTCTTCCGGCGGTGTCGATGGCCTGGGGTCTGTGGGCCGAGAGCAGTGCCCTGAGCGGTGCCCTCAACGACGCCGACCAGCGCCGCATCTCCCGTGCCGGTATGGAGGCGCTGGAGTCGGCGGACGGGCTGGCGCTCTTCGACGGTGCCCTGCGTGCCGCCGAGCCCGTGCTCGTACCCGTGCGATGGGACATGCGCTCGCTGCGCGCACAGGCCCGTACCGGTGCGCTGCCGGCCCTCCTCACCGACCTCGTCCCCGCGTCCCCGGTGCGCCGCGCGGACGCCGCCGCCCAGGGGGCCGACGGCGCCTCGACCGCTCTTTCCCAGCGGCTGGCCGGGCTCACGGAGGCCCAGCGGTACGACGTGCTGGTCGACCTGGTCCGTACCCACGCGGCAGCCGTGCTCGGGCACGGCCGCCCCGAGTCCGTACAGGCGGCCCAGGCGTTCCGCGAGCTGGGCTTCGACTCGCTGACCGCTGTCGAGCTCCGTAACCGGCTGGGCGCCGCCACCGGCGTCCGGCTGCCCGCCGGCCTCGTCTTCGACTACCCCACCCCCGACGCCCTGGCCCGCCACCTGCGCGACCAGCTGGCAGGCGAGGGACCGACCGCCGCCGCCGTCCCAGCGACGCGCGCCGACGCCGGGGACGAGCCCATCGCGATCGTCGCGATGAGCTGCCGATACCCCGGAGGCGTACGGACCCCCGAGGAACTGTGGGAGCTCCTGTCGTCCGGCACGGACGCCATCTCCGGCTTCCCCACCGACCGCGGCTGGGACTTCGACGCGCTGTCCGCCGACGGCCCGGACGCGGCGGGCACCAGCGACACCCGGGAAGGCGGGTTCCTCTACGACGCGGGCGACTTCGACGCGGCGTTCTTCGGGATCTCGCCCCGCGAGGCCCTCGCGATGGACCCGCAGCAGCGGCTGCTGCTGGAGACGTCCTGGGAAGCCTTCGAGCGGGCCGGAATCGATCCGGCCGCCCTGCGCGGGTCGCGGACCGGGGTGTTCGCGGGTGTGATGTACCACGACTACACCTCGTCGCTCCAGAGCGTTCCCAAGGGCGTCGAGGGCTTCCTCGGCACGGGGAACTCCGGAAGCGTCATCTCGGGCCGTCTCTCCTACACCTTCGGGCTGGAGGGCCCGGCGGTGACGGTCGACACGGCGTGCTCGTCCTCCCTCGTGGCCCTCCACCTCGCCGTGCAGGCGCTGCGGCAGGGCGAGTGCGAGATGGCGCTGGCCGGGGGCGTGACGGTGATGGCCGGGCCGGGCGCGTTCGTGGAGTTCTCCCGGCAGGGCGGCCTGGCCGCCGACGGCCGGTGCAAGGCGTTCTCCTCCGACGCCGACGGCACGGGCTGGGGCGAGGGCGTCGGCATGCTGCTCGTGGAGCGCCTCTCGGACGCAGAACGCAACGGCCACCCGGTGCTCGCCGTCGTCCGCGGGTCTGCCGTGAACCAGGACGGTGCCTCCAACGGCCTGACCGCGCCCAACGGCCCCTCCCAGCAGCGCGTGATCCAGCAGGCGCTGGCCTCGGCGGGCCTGTCGCCGGCGGATGTCGACGCGGTGGAGGCCCATGGCACGGGCACCTCGCTGGGCGACCCGATCGAGGCCCACGCGCTGCTGGCCACGTACGGGCGGGAGCGCGCCGACGACCGACCGCTGTGGCTGGGGTCGCTGAAGTCGAACATCGGTCACACCCAGGCCGCCGCGGGCGTGGGCGGCGTCATCAAGATGGTGCAGGCGATGCGCCACGGCATCCTCCCCAGGACGCTGCACGCCGACGAGCCGTCGCCGCACATCGACTGGTCCGCGGGTGACGTGCGCCTGCTGACGGAGCCCGTCGAGTGGGCGGAGGGCCGCCGGCCCCGCCGCGCCGGGGTGTCGTCCTTCGGCTTCAGCGGTACGAACGCGCACGTCATCATCGAGCAGGCCCCGGCGCCCGCGCGCCACGAGGCACCGGCGGACGCGAACGCGCCGACGGCCCCCACCCCCTGGGTGCTGTCCGCCAAGAGCCCCGAGGCACTGCGCGACCAGGCGCGCCGACTGCTGTCCCACGCACAGGACCACGCCGACCTCACCCCGCTCGACGTGGCGTACTCCCTGGCCACCGGGCGCACCGCCCTGGAGCACCGGGCGGCGGTGGTCGCGCCGGACCGTGGCGGCGCATTGGACGGGCTGCGTGCCCTGGCGCACGGCGAACCCTCCGGGGCGGTCGTCAGCGGTGCCGCGACGACGCCGGGTGGGAAGGTCGCCCTGCTGTTCTCCGGGCAGGGCAGCCAGCGGCTGGGCATGGGGCGGGAGTTGCACGCCGCCTTCCCCGTCTTCGCCGAGACCTTCGACGAGGTCTGCGCGCACCTGGACGCCCACCTGGTCGAGCCCCTGCGGGAGGTCGTCTTCGGTGAGGACGCGGGGCGGCTGGACCGGACGGGGTTCACGCAGCCTGCGTTGTTCGCTGTTGAGGTGGCGTTGTTCCGTCTGGTGGAGTCGTGGGGTGTGCGGCCGGACTTCCTGGCCGGGCATTCGATCGGTGAGTTGGCTGCGGCGCATGTGGCGGGGGTGCTTTCCCTCGCCGATGCGGCGGCGCTCGTCAGCGCCCGGGGCCGGTTGATGCAGGAGCTGCCGCCCGGTGGGTTGATGATGGCGGTCCAGGCTTCTGAGGCCGAAGTGCTGCCGCTGCTGGTCGGCCGGGAGGGCGAGATCGGGCTCGCGGCGGTCAATGGTCCGTCTTCTGTGGTGCTTTCGGGCGCGGAGGACGCGGTGATCGAGGTCGCGGGTGTGTTGGCGGGGCAGGGTCGTAGGACCAAGCGGCTGACGGTGTCGCACGCCTTCCATTCGCCGCTGATGGATCCGATGCTGGCTTCCTTCCGGAAGGTCGCCGAGGCGGTGACGTTCAACCCTCCGACGATCCCGGTCGTCTCCACGCTCACCGGACAGCTCGTATCGGCCGAGGAACTGTGCGACCCGGAGTACTGGGTCCGCCACGTCCGTCAGGCCGTCCGTTTCGCCGACGCGGTCACCACGCTCTCCGCCGAAGGTGCCCGCACCTTCCTGGAGATCGGCCCCGGCGGCGTCCTGACCGCCATGGCCCAGGAGACCCTGGACGAGGCGGCCACCGCCGTCCCGACGCTGCGCACCGACCGTCCCGAGGACGTGGCCGTCACCACCGCCCTGGCCCAGCTCCACGTCCACGGCACCGCCCCGGACTGGGACGCCGTCTTCGCCGGGACCGGTGCCCGCCGCGTCGATCTGCCCACCTACCCCTTCCAGCACCAGCGCTACTGGCTGGAGTCCCGTCCCGCGACCGGTGACGTGACCTCCGCCGGCCTCCAGGCGGCCGATCACCCCCTCCTCGGGGCAGCGCTCGCCCTGGCCGACGGTGAAGGCGTCCTGCTCACCGGCCGGCTGTCCCTCACCACACACCCCTGGCTCGCCGACCACGCGGTGATGGGCACCGTGCTGCTGCCCGGTACCGCCCTCGTCGACCTCGCGCTGCGGGCCGCCGGGGAGGTGGGCTGCGGCCGGGTCGACGAACTGACGCTGGAAGCGCCGCTGGTCCTGCCCGAGGACGGTGCCGTCCGGCTCCAGGTCCTGGTCGGGGCCGCCGACGACAGCGGTCACCGCCCGCTGCGGATCTACTCCCGCCAGGACGGCGAAGCGGCGGACGCCCCCTGGACCGGCCACGCCACCGGAGCTCTCTCCTCCGCACCGGCCCCGGACCTCGCCGCCGACCTCGCCGCATGGCCGCCCCCGGGCGCCGCTCCCGTCCCCGTCGACGCGCTGTACGAGCGGATGGCCGGGCTCGGGCTCGACTACGGTCCGGTGTTCCGGGGTGTACGAGCGGCGTGGCGGCGTGGCGAGGAGCTGTTCGCCGAGGTGGAGATGGGCGAAGGCACCGACGCCCGGGGCTTCGGTGTCCATCCGGCCCTGCTGGACTCCGCCCTGCACGGCGTGGGCCTGGGAGGGCTGCTGCCGGACACCGGGCAGGCGCGGGTGCCGTTCTCGTGGAGCGGCGTGAGCCTGCACTCGACCGGCGCCGCCGCCCTGCGCGTGCGCCTCGCGCCGGCCGGACCGGACACGGTGTCGCTGCTGGCCGCCGACGCCACCGGGCGGCCCGCCGTCTCGGTGGCGTCGCTCGCCCTGCGCCCCATCACCGCCGAGCAGTTGGCGGCCGCGCGCGGCGGACAGCGTGACAGCCTCTACCGCGTCGACTGGGCCCCGCTCCCGCTGCCCGCCGTCATCCCGTCCGCTCCTTCCGCTCCGGAGCACGAACTCGCTTTCGTGCAGCCCCAACATCTCGACACCGACGCCGCACACGCCACCCTCCATACGCTCGCCCTCATCCAGAAGTGGCTGGCGGAGGAGCCGGCGGACTCCTCGCGGCGCCTGGTCGTCGTCACCCGGAACGCCGTCGTGGTCGACGCCGCCGACGCGGTGGAGCTGGACCCGGCACAGGCGGCCGTGTGGGGGCTGGTGCGGTCGGCGCAGTCCGAGCACCCCGACCGGTTCGTACTGGTGGACCAGGACCGTCACGAGGGCGGGCTGCCGGCCGTCGCCCTGGCCTCCGGCGAGCCTCAACTGGCCCTCCGCGACGGCAAGGCGTTTGTGCCCCGGCTGACCCGGGCCGCCACCACGTCCACTGATGCCACGGCGGTCCTCGACCCGGAAGGCACCGTTCTCGTCACCGGTGCGACCGGTGCGCTGGGCCGGATCGTGGCGCGGCACCTGGTGGCCACGCACGGCGTGCGCCACCTGCTGCTGACGAGCCGTCGCGGCCCGGACGCGGAGGGCGCGGGGGAGTTCGAGGCCGAACTGGTCGCGCTGGGCGCCCGAGTGGTGACGGCCGCGTGCGACGCGGGGGACCGTGACGCGCTCGCCGCGCTGCTGGACGCCGTGCCGGCCGAGCACCCGCTGACGGCCGTGGTGCACGCGGCCGGTGTGCTGGACGACGCGCTGGTCGGTTCGCTGACGCCGGAGCGGCTGGAGAAGGTCTTCCGTCCCAAGGCCGAAGCGGCCCGCCACCTGCATGAACTGACGCAAAAGTTTGACCTTGCGGCCTTTATCCTGTTTTCTTCTCTTGCCGGTACGTTCGGCAACGCGGGGCAGGCCAACTACGCTGCCGCCAACGCCTACTTGGACGGGCTCGCGCAGCGTCGCCGGGCAGCCGGCCTCGCGGGCACGTCGCTGGCGTGGGGGCCGTGGACCGGCTCCGGCGGCATGCTGGGCGCCGCGGACGACGAGGCGCTCGCGCGGATGGCGCGGGGCGGAGTGAACCCGCTGTCGGCCGACGAGGGCCTGGCGCTGTTCGACGCGGCGTGCGCGACCGACGGCGGTGTGTTCGTACCGGTCAGGCTGAACCTCGCGGCTCTGCGGACCCGGGCGGAGACCACGCCGCTGCCGCCGGTGCTGCGCGGTCTGGTCAAGGTCCCGGCCCGCCGGGCGGCGGAGGCCGGACCGGTCGCGCTGGCCGGCCAGTTGGCGGGCGCGTCGGAGGAGAAGCGCCGGCGCCTGCTGCTGGGGGCGGTCCGTGGCGAGGTGGCCGCCGTGCTGGGCCACGCGTCGGCCGAGACGATCGGCGCCGCGCAGGCCTTCCGCGACCTGGGCTTCGACTCCCTCACCGCGGTCGAACTGCGCAACCGCCTCGGTGCCGCCACCGGCCTGCGGCTGCCGGCCGGCCTGCTCTTCGACTACCCGACCCCGGCCGCGCTGGCCGACCACCTCAGCGCCTCGATGCCCGACGCGTCCGAAGGGACCGCCCCTTCCCCGCTCACCGAACTCGACCGCCTGGAGGCCGCGCTGGCCGACTCCCCGTACGACAAGGGGACGCGCGCCAAGCTCACCATGCGCCTGGAGGTCCTGCTCGCCAAGCTGGCGCACACGGCCCAGCCGGTGGACGGCGGCGGGGACGGCGACGAGGCGGACGCGGACCTCACCTCGGTCGCGTCGGCCACCGACGAAGAACTCTTCGAGCTCCTCGACAACGAGCTCGGCACGGATTGACCCGCCCGACCCGTCAGACCCGCCCGATGTGCTCCACCCGTTCGACCCGCTCCACCTGTTCGACACCACCGATCGACAAGCACGAACCCCCTTGGCGTTGAGGAACAGAATTCAGATGACGACGACTGACGAGAACAAACTCCGGGACTATCTCAAGCGCGCCACTGTCGATCTGCGCCATGCGCGTCAGCGCCTGCGCGAGGTGGAGAGCAAGAACCACGAGCCCATCGCGATCGTGGCGATGAGCTGCCGCTTCCCGGGCGGTGTGCGGTCGCCCGAGGAACTGTGGGACCTGGTCGCCGGCGGCCGGGACGCGATATCGGACTTCCCGGCCGACCGCGGCTGGGACCTCGACGCGCTCTACGACCCGGACCCCGAGGCCCCCGGGACGACGTACGCGCGGCAGGGCGGTTTCCTCTACGAGGCCGGTGACTTCGACGCCGCGTTCTTCGGTATCGGCCCGCGCGAGGCCCTCGCCATGGACCCGCAGCAGCGGCTGCTGCTGGAGGCGTCCTGGGAGGCCGTCGAGCGGGCGGGCATCGACCCGGTGACGCTGCGCGGCAGCCGCACCGGCGTGTTCGCCGGGCACATGTACCACGACTACGTCTCCCGGCTGCCCGGCATCCCCGAGGGCATCGAGGGATACGTCAGCACCGGCAACTCCGGCAGCGTCGTCTCCGGCCGGATCGCCTACACCCTGGGCCTGGAGGGCCCGGCGGTGACGGTCGACACGGCGTGCTCGTCGTCGCTGGTGGCGCTGCACCTCGCGGTGCAGGCGCTGCGGCAGGGCGAGTGCGACATGGCGCTGGCCGGCGGTGTGACGGTGATGTCCGGGCCGACCACGTTCGTCGAGTTCAGCCGGCAGCGCGGGCTGTCGCCCGACGGCCGCTGCCGGGCGTTCTCCGCCTCGGCCGACGGCACCGGCTGGGGCGAGGGCGTCGGCGTGCTGCTCGTCCAGCGGCTCTCCGACGCCCGTCGCGACGGCCACCCCGTGCTGGCCGTGGTCCGGGGCACCGCCGTCAACCAGGACGGCGCCTCCAATGGCCTCACCGCCCCCAACGGCCCCTCCCAGCAGCGCGTCATCCACCAGGCCCTCGCCAACGCCCGGCTCTCCCCGTCCGAGGTCGACGCCGTCGAGGCCCACGGCACCGGCACCTCCCTCGGCGACCCCATCGAGGCCCAGGCCCTGCTCGCCACGTACGGGCAGGAACGGGACGCCGACCGGCCCCTGTGGCTCGGCTCCATCAAGTCGAACATCGGCCACACCCAGGCCGCCGCCGGTGTCGCCGGTGTCATCAAGATGGTCCAGGCGCTCCGCCACGGGGTGCTGCCGCCGACCCTCCACGTCGACGCGCCGTCCCCGCACGTCGACTGGACGGCCGGCGCCGTCTCGCTGCTGACCGAGAAGACCGCGTGGCCCGAGACCGGGGCGCCCCGGCGTGCCGGAGTCTCCGCGTTCGGCGTCAGCGGCACCAACGCGCACGTCGTCATCGAGCAGCCGGACGCCGAGGAGGAGCCGGGAGCGTACGAGCCGGGCGGCGAGGCGGGCACCACCTCCACCGAGGCCGCCACCGTCTCCCTCCCGCTGATCCCCTGGGCCCTCTCCGGCAAGGACGAGGCCGCCCTCACCGCCCAGGCCGGGCGCCTCCTCGCGCACCTCGCCGAGCGGCCCGGTCTCGACGCCGGTGACGTCGCGCTCTCCCTCGCGACCACCCGCACCGCGTTCGCCCACCGCGCCGTGCTCCTCGCCGAGGACCGCCCCGCCCTCGAACGCTCCCTGACCGCGCTGGCCTCCGGCGCACCCGACCCCACCCTCGTCCGCGGCACCGCCGCCCATCCCCGCCAGGTGGCGTTCGTCTTCCCCGGCCAGGGCTCGCAGTGGGCCGGCATGGCCCTCGAACTCCTCGACTCCACCGACGAGTCCTCCCGCGTCTTCCGCGACCGCCTCCAGAAGTGCGAGGACGCGCTCGCCCCGCACGTCGACTGGTCGCTGACCGCCGTCCTGCGCGGCGCCCCCGGCGCCCCCGGCTTCGACCGGGTCGACGTCGTCCAGCCCGTGCTGTGGGCCGTGATGGTGTCCCTCGCCGAGCTGTGGCGCTCGTACGGCGTCGAGCCGGCCGCCGTAGCCGGACACAGCCAGGGCGAGATCGCCGCCGCCTGCGTGGTCGGCGCGCTGACCATCGAGGACGCCGCGAAGGTCGTGGCCCTGCGCAGCCGGGCGCTGACCGCGCTGTCCGGCCGGGGCGGCATGATGTCCGTCGGCCTGCCGCTGGCGGACCTGACCCCGCGCATGGAGCCCTGGGGCGAGCGGCTGTCCGTGGCCGCCGTCAACAGCCCGTCCTCGACCGTCCTTTCCGGCGAGCCCGACGCGCTGGCCGAACTCCGCGACGTCCTCCAGGCCGACGACATCCGCGCCCGGATCATCGCCGTCGACTACGCCTCCCACTCCGCGCAGGTCGAGTCGGTGCGCGAACGCGTCCTGGACGCCCTGGCCGACCTCGCACCGCGCTCCTCCGACGTGCCCTTCTACTCCACCGTCACCGGCGGCCCGCTGGACACCGCCACGCTGGACGCCGAGTACTGGTACCGCAGCCTGCGGCAGACCGTCCACTTCGAACAGGCCACCCGGTCCCTGGTCGAGGACGGGCACAGCGCCCTCATCGAGGTCAGCGCCCACCCCGTCCTGACCATCGGCATGCAGGAAACCCTCGACGCCATGGGCAGCGACGCCACGGCCCTGGGCACCCTCCGCCGCGACGAGGGCGGCCCCGCCCGCTTCCTGCGCTCCGCCGCCGAGGCCCACGCCCATGGCGTCACCCTCGACTGGCACGCCGTCTTCACCGGCACCGGCGCCCGCCCGGCCCCCCTCCCGACCTACGCCTTCCAGCACCAGCGGTTCTGGCTGGACGCCCCGCACTCCGCCGGCGACGCCGCCGGCCTCGGCCTGGGCCCCGCCGACCACCCCCTGCTGGGCGCCGTCGTCGCCCCCGCCGACTCCGACGGCCTGCTGCTCACCGGCCGCCTGTCCCTGCACACCCACCCCTGGCTCGCCGAGCACGTCGTCATGGGCACCGCCCTGCTGCCGGGCACGGCGTTCGTGGAGCTGGCGATCCGCGCCGGCGACCACATCGGCTGCGCGAACCTGGAGGAACTCGCCCTCCAGGCGCCGCTGCTGCTCCCCGAGCACGGCGGAGCCGTCGTCCAGGTCTCGGTCGGCGAGGCCGACGACCACGGTCGCCGGAACCTCACCGTCCACTCCCGGCCCGACGACGCCACCCCCGACGAGCCCTGGACCTGCCACGGCACCGGCGTCCTCGCGCCCGGGACCGCCGACGCCCCGCAGGACCTCACCGCCTGGCCGCCCGCCGACGCCACCCCCGTCGACCTCACCGACTTCTACGCGCGACTCGCCGAGCGGCACTTCGCGTACGGACCGCTGTTCCAGGGGCTGCGCGCCGCCTGGCGCAACGGCGACGAGGTCTTCGCGGAAGTCGCCCTGCCCGCCGAAGCCCACGCCGACGCCGCGCGGTACGGCCTGCACCCGGCCCTCCTCGACGCCGCCCTGCACGCCGTCGGCTTCGGCCCCCTCGGCGACATGGGCACCGGCCGGATGGCCTTCGCCTGGGAGAACGTGCGCCTGCACGCCACCGGCGCCACGGAGCTGCGCGTACGCCTCACCCCCGCCGGCACCGACGCCGTGACCGTCACCGTCGCGGACGGCACCGGCCGGCCCGTCGCCGGCGTCGGCGCCCTGACCTTCCGCACGGTCTCCGAGGACCAACTCCGCACCGCCGCCCGCACCGACCACCACGACACGCTCTACCGCGTCGACTGGACACCCCTGCCGGTCCCGGGCACCGCTCCCACCGCCCGCGCGGTCGTCCTCGGCGCCCCCGGCACCGCCGCCGCCCGCGCCCTGGGCGCCGACGTCCACGCCGACCTGACGGCACTGACCGACGCCCTCTCGGCCGGAGCCGCCGTACCCGACGTCGTCGTCCACGAGATCCCTGGCGGCGACAGCACCGCCGAGGCCGTACGGGCGACCGCCCGCGACACCCTCGCCCTCGTACGGGCCTGGCTCGCCGACGAACGACTCGCCAGCGCCCGCCTGGTGCTCCTCACCCGCGACGCCGTCGCCACCCGCCCCGGCGCCGACACCCCGGGCCTGGCCCACGCACCCGTCTGGGGCCTGATCCGCTCGGCCCAGTCCGAGAACGCCGACCGCCTCGTACTCGCGGACATCGACGGCCACGAGGACTCCTACCGAAAGCTGCCCACCGCACTCGCCGCGGACGAGCCCCAGTTGGCCCTGAGGGCGGGGGAGTTGTCCGTACCGCGACTGGCACGGGTGCCGGCCGGCGAGCGGACGGCCGCGCTCACCGTATCCGCGGGAGCGGACGCGCCCGGCGAGGACGAGAGCGCCGGTGCGTCTGCCGCGACCGTCAAGTCCGGCGGGACCACGGTGTCTGCCGGGGGTGACGCACCGGGCGAGGCCGGTAGCTCTGCTGCGGCTGCCGGGACCACGGCAGCCGCCGCGTCCGGCGCACCGATCGGGGGCGACGCGCCCGGCGAGGGCAACGGCTCCGACGCGCCCGCCGGTACCGGCGGCGCTGGTGCGCCCGCCATCGGGGCCGGGGTCATCGACCCCCACGGCACCGCCCTCATCACCGGCGGCACCGGTGCGCTCGGCCGACTCGTCGCCGAGCACCTCATCACCGTCCACGGCGTCCGGCACATCGTCCTCACCAGCCGACGCGGCGCCGACGCCGACGGCGCCGCCGACCTGAAGGCCGCGCTGGAAGCGTCCGGCACCGCCACCGTCACCCTCGCCGCCTGCGACACCGCCGACCGGGACGCCCTCGCGGCCCTCCTCGCCGGTCTGCCCGCGGACCGGCCGCTGACCGCCGTCTTCCACGCCGCGGCGGTCGTCGCCGGCGGCCTCGTCGACTCCCTCACCGCCGAGGAACTCGACCAGGTCCTGCGGCCCAAGGTCGACGCGACCCTCAACCTCCACGAGCTCACCCGCGACCTCGACCTGTCCGCGTTCGTACTCTTCTCCTCCTTCGCCGGCGTCCTCGGCGGCGCCGGACAGGGCGCCTACGCGGCGGGCAACGCCTTCCTCGACGCCCTCGCCACCCACCGCAGGGCCCAGGGCCTCCCGGCCTCCTCGATGGCCTGGGGCGTCTGGGCCGAACGCGGCGAACAGACCCGCCTCGAAGCGAGCGACCTCCAGCGCATGGCCCGCGCCGGCCTCGTGCCGCTCACCGCCGAGGAAGGGCTGAGCCTCCTCGACACCGCCCGCGCCCTCGACGACCCGGCCGTCGCCCCCGTCCGCCTCGACCTCGCCGCCATGCGCGCCCAGGCCGCGAACGGCGCCGTGCCCGCCCTGCTGCGCGGCCTCATCAGGACCCCGCTGCGCCGCACCGCCGAAGCCGGCACCGCGGGACAGGCCAACGCCGAGCTCCAGCGGCTGGCCGCGCTGCCCCCGGCCGAGCGGCGCGACGCGCTCGTCACGCTCGTCCGAACACAGGTCGCCGCGGTCCTCGGCCACACCGCCCCGGACGCCATCGACGCCGGCCGGGCCTTCCGCGAACTGGGCTTCGACTCCCTCGCGGCCATGGAACTCCGCAACCGCCTCGGCACCGCCGCCGGCGTCCGCCTGCCCGCGACCGTCGTCTTCGACCACCCCACACCCGCCGCCCTCGCCTCCTACCTCCTGGAGGAGGTCGCCGGCGACAGCCGGGCGGCCCTCGTCACCACCGCCCCGACGACCGCGAACCGCACCGCCGTCCACGACGAGCCCATCGCGATCGTCGCGATGGGCTGCCGGTTCCCCGGCGACGTACGGTCGCCCGAGGACCTGTGGCGGCTGCTGGCCGAAGGCGGCGACGCCATCACCGGCCTGCCCACCAACCGCGGCTGGGACCTCGACCGCCTCTACGACGCCGACCCCGACACCCAGGGCACCAGCTACACCCGCGAAGGCGGCTTCCTCCACGACGCCGGCGACTTCGACCCCGAATTCTTCGGCATCTCGCCGCGCGAGGCCCTCGCCATGGACCCCCAGCAGCGCCTCCTCCTCGAAGTCACCTGGGAAGCCTTCGAACGAGCCGGCATCGACCCCGCCGAACTGCGCTCCACCCGCACCGGCGTCTTCGCGGGCACCAACGGCCAGGACTACGCGGTGGGAGCCGCGCAGAACCCCGCCGAGGGCATGGAAGGACACCTGCTCACAGCGAACTCGGCCGCCGTCGTCTCCGGCCGCCTCGCGTACACCTTCGGGCTGGAGGGCCCGGCGGTGACGGTCGACACGGCGTGCTCGTCGTCGCTGGTGGCGCTGCACCTCGCGGTGCAGGCGCTGCGGCAGGGCGAGTGCGAGATGGCCCTGGCCGGCGGCGTCACCGTCATGGCCACCCCCGGCGCCCTCATCGGCTTCAGCCGCCAGCGCGGCCTCTCCGAGGACGGCCGCTGCCGGGCCTTCGCCGCCTCCGCGGACGGCACAGGACTCGCCGAGGGCGTCGGCATGCTCCTCGTGGAACGCCTGTCGGACGCCGAGCGCAACGGACACCAGGTACTGGCCGTCGTACGCGGCAGCGCCGTCAACCAGGACGGCGCGTCGAACGGCCTCACCGCCCCGAACGGCCCCGCCCAGCAGCGCGTGATCCAGCAGGCGCTGGCGAGCGCCGGCCTGTCGCCGTCGGACGTCGACGCGGTCGAGGCGCACGGCACCGGCACGACGCTGGGCGACCCCATCGAGGCCCAGGCGCTGCTCAAGGCGTACGGGCAGCAGCGCCCCGAGGACAGCCCGCTGTGGCTCGGCACCGTCAAGTCCAACATCGGCCACACGCAGGCCGCCGCCGGTGTCGCGGGCATCATCAAGATGGTCATGGCGATGCGGGCGGGCGTCCTGCCCAGGACCCTGCACGTGGACGAGCCGTCACCGCACGTCGACTGGTCGGCGGGGGCGATGCGCCTGCTGACCGACCCCGTCGACTGGCCCTCCGGCCGCGCCGCCGTGCGCCGGGCGGGCATCTCCTCCTTCGGCGTCAGCGGCACGAACGCGCACGTCATCATCGAAGAGGCCCCGCCGACGACGGCTCCCGAGCCCGTCGAGGCCGTCGACGACCCGAGCGTCCCGTGGGTGATCTCCGCCAAGGACCAGGCCGCCCTGCGCGACCAGGCCGAGCGCCTCCTCACGTACGTACAAGCCACCCCGGAACTCGCCCCGGCCGACGTCGGCCTCTCCCTGGCCACGACGCGCGGGGCCCTGCCCCAGCGCGCCGCGGTCGTGGGGAAGACCCGCGGCGAACTGCTCGACGGCCTGGGCGCACTGGCCCGAGGCGAGACGCCCGGTGGGGCGGGGGCGCGTGGGGTCGCGGTCGGTGAGACCCCGAAGCTCGCGGTGTTGTTCTCGGGTCAGGGGAGCCAGCGGCCGGGGATGGGGCGTGAGCTGTACGACGCGTTCCCTGTCTTCGCGGACGCCTTCGACGCGGTGTGCGGGGAGCTCGACCGGCACCTTGAGGAGTCGGTGCGGGAGGTGATGTTCGGCGAGGACGCGGAGAAGCTGAACCGGACCGGGTTCACACAGCCTGCGTTGTTCGCCGTCGAGGTCGCCCTTTTCCGCCTTGTCGAGTCGTGGGGCGTGCGGCCGGACTTCCTGGCCGGGCATTCGATCGGTGAGCTGGCCGCCGCGCATGTGGCGGGGGTTCTTTCCCTGGCTGATGCGGCGGCTCTGGTGGCCGCTCGTGGTCGGTTGATGCAGGCGTTGCCGGCCGGTGGTGTGATGGTGGCGGTGCAGGCGACGGAGGCCGAGGTTCTTCCGCTGCTTGAGGGTCATGAGGCGGGCATTGCGGCGGTCAATGGCCCGACGTCGGTGGTCATTTCGGGTGCCGAGGATGCGGTGACGGCCATCGTCGAGCGTCTGGCGGCTGAGGGTCGTAAGACCAAGCGCCTCACGGTCTCGCATGCGTTCCACTCTCCGTTGATGGAGCCGATGCTGGCGGAGTTCCGCACGGTGGCCGAAGGTCTGGCCTTCTCCGCCCCGCAGACCCCGATCGTCTCGACCCTCACCGGGCAGCTCGTATCGCCCGACGACCTGTGCGACCCGGAGTACTGGGTCCGTCACGTCCGCCAGGCCGTCCGTTTCGCCGACGCGGTCGAGGCCCTTGCCGCCGAAGGTGCCCGTACCTTCCTGGAGATCGGCCCCGGCGGTGTCCTGACCGCCATGGCCCAGGAGACCCTGGACGAGGCGGCCACCGCCATCCCGTCCCTCCGCACCGACCGCCCCGAGGACGTCGCCCTCACCACCGCCCTCGCCCACCTCCACGTCAACGGCACCCCCATCGCCTGGCCCGCGTTCTTCGCCGGCACCGGCGCCCGGCGTGTCGACCTGCCCACCTACGCCTTCCAGCACCAGTACTACTGGCTGATGCCGAGGCCCGCCGACGCGGAGACCGCCGCCCTCGCGGACCCGGCGGAGGCGGGCTTCTGGGATGTCGTCGAGCGGGAGGACCTCGCTTCCCTGTCCGAGCAGTTGGAGCTCGACGGGCAGGCGCCGCTCAGCTCCGTCCTTCCGGCGCTGTCGCACTGGCGGCGACAGCAGCGCGACCGGTCGGTCGTGGACAGCCGGCTCTACCGGGCCGGCTGGAAGCCGCTGTCCGGACGCGAGCCGGCGACCGGGCTGACCGGCACCTGGCTTCTCGTCTCCCACGCCGGGGACGAGGAGAGCCCGACCGCCCTCGCCCTCCGGTCGGCGCTCTCCGCCCACGGCGCCGAGGTCGTCGAGCTCGTGGCCCACGCCGCCGACGACCGGGCCGTCCTCGCCGACCGCGTACGTGACGCGCTCGGCGAGGAGGCATCGCCCACCGGCGTCCTGTCGCTCCTCGCCCTCGCCGAGGACCCGCACCCGGCGCACAGTGTCCTGCCGATCGGTCTGGCCCTGACCACCGTCCTCGTGCAGGCCCTCGGGGACGCGGACCTGGCGGCGCCGCTGTGGTGCGTCACGCGCGGCGCGGTGTCCGTGGGCCGTTCGGACACCCTGCTGAGCCCGGCCCAGGGCATGGTCTGGGGCCTGGGCCGCTCGGTCGCGCTGGAGTACGCCGAGCGGTGGGGCGGACTGCTCGACCTGCCCGAGACGCTGGACGAGCGTGCCGCGCGGCGCCTCGTGGCCGTACTGGGCGGGGAGAGCGATGAGGACCAGGTCGCGGTCCGGGCCTCCGGCACCTTCGTACGACGCCTGTCCCACGCGGCCGTCGACCTGCCCGCCGGTCAGGTGTGGCGCCCCCGGGGCACCGTCCTCATCACGGGCGGTACGGGCGCGCTCGGCGCCCACGTGGCACGGCACCTGGCCCGGGGCGGCGCCGAGCACATCGTGCTGACGAGCCGCCGCGGCCCCGATGCCGCCGGAGCCCTCGAACTCGCCTCCGAGATCGAGGCATTGGGTGCCCAGGTGTCCGTCGTCGCCTGTGACGTGGCCGACCGGGACGCCGTCGCGAAGCTCCTCGCGGACCTTCCCGCGCCGCACCCGCTGACCGCGGTCGTGCACGCCGCCGGAATGCCGCAGTTCGCGCCCCTCGCGGAGACCGGGCTCGCCGACCTGGCCGATGTGGTGTCCGCCAAGGTGGCGGGCGCCGCACACCTGGACGAGCTGCTGGGCGACCGGGAGCTGGACGCCTTCGTCCTCTTCTCGTCCGTCGCCGGCGTGTGGGGCAGCGGCAACCAGGCCGCCTACTCCGCCGCCAACGCCTACCTCGACGCCCTCGCCGAGCGCCGCCGCGCCCTCGGGCTCGCCGCCACCGCCGTGGCCTGGGGCCCGTGGGCCGACGGCGGCATGGTCGGCGACGACGAGGCCGAGGCTCACCTGCGCCGCCGCGGCCTGCCCGCGATGTCGCCAGAGACCGGGACGGCCGCCCTCCAGCGGGCCCTGGACGGCGGCGAGACCGCCGTCGTGGTGGCCGACGTGCTGTGGGACCGCTTCGCCCCCGCCTTCACCATCGCCCGGCCCAGCCCGCTCTTCGGCGACCTGCCCGAGGTGCGGCGCGCCCTGGCCGCTGCCGACCGCGGCACGGACGCACAAGCCGGCGCCACCGGCCTGTCGCCCCTGGGCGAACAGCTCGCCGGCCTGTCCGGCGACGAGCGCGACCGGATCCTGCTCGACCTGGTCCGTACGGAGGTCGCCAAGGCGCTCGGCCACGCCGGCGCCGAGGCGGTCGCGCCGGACCGGGCGTTCAAGGACCTGGGCTTCGACTCGCTCACCGGCGTCGAACTGCGCAACAGCCTCAACGCCGCGACCGGCCTGCGCCTGCCCACCACCCTCGTCTTCGACCACCCCAACGCCCTCGCCCTCGCCGCGCACCTCGCCGCGGAGCTGCCCGGCCGGCAGACCGCCGAGGCCGTGCGCACGACATCGGAGACCGCGGCGGGCGGTGGCGACGAGCCGATCGCGATCGTGGCGATGAGCTGCCGGTTCCCCGGCGGGGTCCGCTCGCCGGAGGAGCTGTGGCAGCTGCTCCTCGACGGCGCGGACGCGGTGTCGGAGTTCCCGGCCGACCGGGGCTGGGACCTGGACGCCCTCTACGACCCCGACCCCGAGCACTCCGGCACCACCTACGTCAACGAAGGCGGCTTCCTGCACGACGCGGGCCACTTCGACCCGAAGTTCTTCGGCATCTCGCCGCGCGAGGCCCTCGCCATGGACCCCCAGCAGCGGCTGCTGCTGGAGAGCGCCTGGGAGACCGTGGAGCGGGCCCGCCTCGACCCCGCCACGCTGCGCGGCAGCCAAACGGGCGTCTTCGTCGGCTCCGGCTACCAGGGCTACGGCGCCGGGCTGCGCGAACTGCCCGAAGGCGTCGAGGGGCACCTCCTCACCGGCAGCTCCGGCAGCGTCATGTCCGGCCGCATCGCCTACTCGCTCGGCCTCGAAGGCCCGGCGGTGACCGTCGACACGGCGTGCTCGTCGTCGCTGGTGGCGCTGCACCTGGCGACCCAGGCGCTGCGGCAGGGCGAGTGCTCGCTCGCCCTGGTCGGCGGCGCGACGGTGATGTCCAGCCCGAACGCCTTCGTCGAGTTCAGCCGCCAGCGCGGCCTCGCCGCCGACGGCCGCTGCAAGCCGTTCGCCGGGGCGGCGGACGGTACGGGCTGGGGCGAGGGCGTCGGCATGCTCCTCGTCGAGCGGCTCTCCGACGCCCGCCGCAACGGTCACCCCGTGCTCGCCGTCGTACGCGGCAGCGCGGTCAACCAGGACGGCGCCTCCAACGGCCTGACCGCGCCCAACGGCCCCGCCCAGCAGCGGGTGATCCGCCAGGCGCTCGCCAACGCCGGTCTGTCACCGGCGGACATCGACACGGTCGAGGCCCACGGCACCGGCACCGCCCTCGGCGACCCCATCGAGGCCCAGGCGCTGCTCGCCACGTACGGGCAGGAGCGGGACGCGGACCGGCCGCTGTGGCTGGGTTCGATGAAGTCGAACATCGGCCACACCCAGGCCGCCTCCGGCGTCGCCGGTGTCATCAAGACGGTGCTCGCCCTGCGGCACGGGACGCTGCCGAAGACCCTCCATGTCGACGAGCCGTCCCCGCACGTCGACTGGACGGCGGGCGCGGTACGCCTGCTGACGGAAACCGCCGAGTGGACGGAGACCGGCCGCCCCCGGCGCGCCGCCGTCTCCTCCTTCGGGGTCAGCGGCACGAACGCGCACACCATCATCGAGCAGGCCCCGGCCGACGAGCCGGAGGAGGCCCCGGCCGGCTCCGACGACGGGCGCGGCCTCCCCTGGGTGCTGTCCGGCAAGGACGAGACCGCCCTGCGCGAGCAGGCCCGCGCCCTCCTCTCCCACGTCGAGAACCACCCGGGCCTCGACCCGGCGGACACCGCCTACTCCCTGGCCGTCTCGCGTACGGCCATGGAACACCGTGCCGTCGTCGTCGGCCACGACACCGCCGACCTCGTCGCGGGCCTCGGCGCCCTGAGCCGCGGCGAGTCGGCGGCGGGCCTGGTACGCGGCTCGACCGGCACCACCGGCGGCCGGCTGGCCCTGCTGTTCTCGGGCCAGGGCAGCCAGCGACCGGGCATGGGCCGCGAGCTGTACGCGACGTCCCCGGCGTTCGCCGACGCCTTCGACGAGGTCTGCGCGCACCTGGACGCCCACCTGGTCGAGCCCCTGCGGGAGGTCGTCTTCGGTGAGGACGCGGAAAAGCTGAGCCGGACCGGTTTTACACAGCCTGCGTTGTTCGCTGTTGAGGTGGCGTTGTTCCGTCTGGTGGAGTCGTGGGGGGTGCGGGCGGACTTCCTGGCCGGGCACTCGATCGGCGAGCTGGCCGCTGCGCATGTGGCCGGGGTGCTGTCCCTCGCCGATGCGGCGGCGCTCGTCAGCGCCCGGGGCCGGTTGATGGAGGAGCTGCCCTCGGGTGGGTTGATGGTGGCGGTGCAGGCTTCTGAGGCCGAGGTCCTGCCGCTGCTGGTCGGCCGGGAGAGCAAGATCGGGCTCGCGGCGGTCAACGGTCCGTCGTCCGTGGTGCTTTCGGGTGCCGAGGACGCGGTGATCGAGATCGCGGGTCTGCTGGCGGGGCAGGGTCGTAGGACCAAGCGGCTGACGGTGTCGCACGCCTTCCATTCGCCGCTGATGGATCCGATGCTGGCTTCCTTCCGGAAGGTCGCCGAGGCGGTGACGTTCAACCCTCCGACGATCCCGGTCGTCTCCACGCTCACCGGACAGCTCGTATCGGCCGAGGAACTGTGCGACCCGGAGTACTGGGTGCGGCACGTCCGTCAGGCCGTCCGTTTCGCCGACGCGGTCGAGGCGCTCTCCGCCGAAGGCGCCCGCATCTTCCTGGAGATCGGTCCCGGCGGCGTCCTGACCGCCATGGCCCAGGAGACCTTGGACGAGAAGGCCACGGCCATCCCGTCCCTCCGCACCGACCGCCCCGAGCCCGAGGCCGTCACCACCGCCCTGGCCCACCTTCACGTCAACGGCACGCGGATCGACTGGGAAGCCGTCTTCACCGGCACTCGCACCCGTCGCGTCGACCTGCCCACCTACCCCTTCCAGCACCAGCGCTACTGGCTGGAGAGCCCGACCGCGGAGGCGGGAGCGGCCTCGGCCGACCCCGCCGAGGCGGAGTTCTGGGACACCGTGGAGAACGGCGGGGCCGCCGCTCTGGCCGAGCGGCTCGGCCTCGGCGCCGAGGCGCCGCTCGATTCGGTGGTCGCCGCCCTGTCGACCTGGCGTCGTGAGTCCAAGGACAAGTCCACGATCGACAGCTGGCGTTACCAGACCACCTGGAAGCCGCTCACGGACCTGCCCTCCGCCACCCTCACGGGCACCTGGCTCCTCGTCACCACGGACGACGACGCTGACCTCGCGGACACCTGCGGACAGGCTCTCGGCGCGCACGGCGCCGACATCCGCACCGTCCGCGTCACCGGCCCCGCCACCGACCGCGCGGCCCTCACCGAGCTGCTGCGCACCGCGATGGCCTCCGGTCCCGTCACCGGCGTCCTCTCCCTGCTCGCCCTCGACGAGCGGGCCCACCCCGGTCTCGCCGACCTGCCCGCCGGCCTGGCCTCGACCATGGCCCTCGTACAGGCGCTGGGCGACCTCGAAGCGGACGTGCCGCTGTGGTGCGTGACGCGCGGCGCCGTGTCCGTGGGCCGCTCCAACCCCGTCGAGCGGCCTCTCCAGGGGCTCGTGTGGGGCATGGGACGTGCGGCCGCCCTGGAATACCCGCAGCGCTGGGGCGGGTTGATCGACCTGCCCGAGGCCCTCGACGCGCGCACCCTGGACCGGTTGGCCGACGTGCTCGCCGGCGCCACCGGTGCGGAGGACCAGCTCGCGGTGCGGGGCGCCGGAGTGTTCGTACGGAGGCTGGCGCGTACGGTCAGGAGCACCGGAAACGTCACCGACGGCGGATGGCGGCCGCGCGGTACGGTGCTGATCACCGGCGGTACGGGCTCGCTCGGCGGACACGCCGCCCGCTGGCTGGCGGCCAACGGTGCCGAGCACCTCGTACTGACCAGCCGCCGCGGCTCCTCGGCCGCGGGCGCCGGGGAACTCCGCGCCGAACTCCAGGCGCTCGGGGCCGAGGTCACGATCGCCGCGTGCGACGTCGCCGACCGGGCCGCCCTGGCCGGGCTGCTCGACTCGCTCCCGGACGACGCGCCGCTCACCGGCGTCGTGCACGCCGCGGGTCTGCCGCAGTTCGCGACCATCATGGACACGAGCCCGGAGGAACTGGCCGCCGTGGTGTCGGCCAAGGTGGCGGGCGCGGTGCACCTCGACGAGCTGCTGGGCGACCGGCGGTTGGACGCCTTCGTGCTCTTCTCGTCGGTCTCCGGCGTGTGGGGCAGCGGCAGCCAGGCCGCCTACTCGGCGGCCAACGCCTTCCTCGACGCGCTCGCGCAGCGGCGCCGGGCGCGCGGCCTGGCCGCGACGGCCGTGGCCTGGGGGCCCTGGGCCGAGGGCGGCATGGCGGCCGACGGGGGAGCGGAGGAACACCTCCGGCGCCGTGGACTGCCCTCGCTCTCCCCGACCCTGGCGATCTCCGCGCTCCAGCGGGCCCTGGACGGCGACGAGACCGCCGTGGTGGTGGCCGATGTCGACTGGTCGAGGTTCGCGCCGTCGTTCACCATCGGCCGGCCGAGCCCGCTGCTGGGCGACCTGCCCGAGGTACGGGCGGCACTGGCGGGCGCCCGCGAGGGCGACGACGGCCAGGACGGTACGGGAGCCTCCGAGCTCACCCGGAGCCTCGCGGGCCTGCCGCCCACCGATCAGCACGAGGTCCTCCTGCACATCGTGCGCACGGAGGCCGCCGCGGTCCTCGGCTACGCGCAGGCCGCCGCGATCGAGCCGGAGCGGGCGTTCCGCGAGCTCGGGTTCGATTCGCTGACCGCGGTCGAGCTGCGCAACCGCATCGGCGCGGCGACGGGGCTGAAGCTCCCCACCACGATGGTCTTCGACCACCCCAACCCCACCGCCCTCACCGACCACCTGCGAGCCGCCCTCGTACCGGAGACGGCAGACACCGGAACCGGCGGCGACGGCGACCGGGACGACGCCCACGTGCGACGCGCCCTCGCGTCCATCCCGCCGGCCAGGCTCCGCGAAGCGGGGCTGCTGGACGCCCTCCTGCGCCTCGCGGCGGCGGGCGACGGCGTCGGCGGACCGGGGAACGGCGAGCCGGCGAAGGAGCCCGCCCCCGACCCCGAGTCCGCGTCCATCGAGTCGATGGACATCGACAACCTCATCGAACTGGCGCTTGGCGACAGCGACTTCTGAGACGGCCTGAGTACGGAGCACATGATGACCACGTCGAACGAGAAAATCGTTCAAGCACTGCGGGCCTCCCTCCAGGAGACCGAGCGGCTGCGCCGGCAGAACAAGCAACTGGTGGACGACGCCCGGGAGCCCATCGCGATCATCGCGATGAGCTGCCGATTCCCCGGCGGCGTCCGGTCCCCCGAGGACCTGTGGCGACTGGTCGCCGACGGCGGCGACGCCATCTCCGGTTTCCCCGCCGACCGCGGCTGGGACCTGGAGGCGCTCTACGACCCGGATCCCGACAACGCGGGCACCTGCTACGTCCGCGAGGGCGGCTTCCTCCAGGACGTCGGGGAGTTCGACGCGGGCTTCTTCGGGATCTCGCCACGCGAGGCGCTGATGATGGACCCGCAGCAGCGACTGCTGCTGGAGACCTCCTGGGAGGTCTTCGAGCGGGCGGGCATCGACCCGGCCACCCTGCGCTCCAGCCGCACCGGCGTCTTCGCCGGGACGAACGGCCAGGACTACGCCCGCCTGTCCAACTCCCCGGAGGACTTCGACGGCTACCTCGGCACCGGCAACGCCGCCGCCGTCGTATCCGGCCGCATCGCCTACACCTTCGGCCTGGAGGGACCCGCGGTCACGGTCGACACGGCGTGCTCGTCGTCGCTGGTCGCCCTGCACCTGGCGGCGCAGTCGCTGCGCCGGGGCGAGTGCTCGCTGGCGCTCGCCACGGGTGTCACCGTGATGTCCACGCCGGGCGCGTTCATGGAGTTCAGCAGGCAGCGCGGCCTGGCCGACGACGGCCGCTGCAAGCCCTTCTCCGCCTCGGCGGACGGCACCGGCTGGGGCGAAGGCGTCGGCGTGCTGCTCGTCGAGCGGCTCTCCGACGCCCGCCGCAACGGCCACCGCGTCCTCGCGGTCGTACGCGGCAGCGCCGTCAACCAGGACGGCGCCTCCAACGGCCTCACCGCACCCAACGGCCAGGCCCAGCAACGCGTCATCCGCCAGGCGCTGGCCGACGCGGACCTCACCGCGGCGGACGTCGACGCCGTCGAGGCGCACGGCACCGGAACCTCCCTCGGCGACCCCATCGAGGCCCAGGCCCTGCTCGCGACGTACGGGCAGGGGCGCGCGGCCGGCCGGCCGCTGCTGCTCGGGGCGCTGAAGTCCAACATCGGGCACACCCAGGCGGCGGCGGGCATCGCCGGCGTGATCAAGACGGTGCTGGCGATGCGGCACGGCGTGCTGCCCCGCACCCTCCACCTGGACGAGCCCTCGCCGCACGTGGACTGGGCGGCCGGTGACGTACAGCTGCTGACGGAGGCCGTGGCATGGCCGGAGTCCGGTCACCCGCGCCGGGCGGGCGTCTCGGCGTTCGGCGTCAGCGGCACCAACGCGCACGTCATCCTGGAACAGCCGGCGCCCGACACCGACGACACCGCACCGGGCGAATCCGTGGAAGCGCCCGCCGCCCCGATCATCTGGCCGATCTCGGCCCGCGACGCCGGCGCCCTGTCGGGCCAGGCCGAGCGCCTCCTCGCCCACGTGGCGGACCACCCCGAGCACACCCCCGCGGACATCGGCCTTTCGCTGGCCACCACCAGGGCCGCCCTGCCGCACCGCGCCGCCGTGATCGGCACCGGCCGCGACGAACTGCTGCGCGGCCTCCGCGCCCTGGCCCGCGACGAGGCCGGCGGCACGGTCGTACGAGGAGACGGCGCCCGCAGGAACAAGGTCGCCTTCCTCTTCTCCGGGCAGGGCAGTCAGCGTCCCGGCATGGGACGGGAGCTGTACGAGGCGTTCCCGGTCTTCGCCAAGACCTTCGACGAGGTCTGCGCCCACCTGGACCTCCACCTCGAACGCCCCCTGCGGGACGTCATGTTCGAGGCGGAGGGCGAGCTGGACCTCCACCGGACCGGTTACACCCAGCCCGCCCTGTTCGCCGTCGAGGTCGCCCTCTTCCGGCTGGTGGAGTCGTTCGGCGTGCGGCCTGACTTCCTGGCCGGGCACTCGATCGGTGAGCTGGCCGCCGCGCACGTGGCGGGAGTGTTTTCACTGACGGACGCGGCGACGCTCGTCGCCGCCCGTGGCCGGCTGATGCAGGCCCTGCCGGCCGGTGGCGTGATGACGGCCGTGCAGGCGACGGAGGAGGAAGTCCTTCCGCTGCTGGCCGGGTACGAGACCGCGGTCGGTATCGCGGCGGTCAACGGGCCCGCGTCGGTGGTCGTCTCGGGTGCCGAGGACGCGGTGACGGCGATCGCCGAGCGCCTGTCGGCCGACGGCCGCAAGACCAAGCGCCTCACGGTCTCCCACGCCTTCCACTCGCCGCTCATGGAACCGATGCTGGCCGAATTCCGGGCCGTCGCCGAGTCCCTCGCCTACACCGCGCCCTCGACGCCCGTCGTCTCCACCCTCACGGGGCGGCTCACGACCGCCGACGAACTGTGCGACCCGGCGTACTGGGTCCGCCACGTCCGCCAGGCCGTCCGGTTCGGTGACGCGCTGACCACCCTCGCGGCCCGTGGTGCGACCGCCTACCTGGAGATCGGCCCCGGCGGCGTGCTCACCGCCCTCGCGCGGACGGCCCTGGCCGACGGGCCCGACGAGCACGGCGACGACACGACGGCCGAGCCCCGCACGGCCACCGGCGCGAGCGTCGCCGTGCCGGCCCTGCGCGCCGACCGCCCCGAGCCGCAGGCCCTCACCACCGCCCTCGCCCACCTGCACGTCCACGGCGTCGCACCGGACTGGAACACCCTCTACGAGGGCCGGGGCGCGCGCCGCGTCGACCTGCCCACGTACGCCTTCCAGCACCGCAGGCACTGGCTCGACCGGCAGCCCGCGGCCGGGGACCTCACCGGCGTGGGGCTGCGGCCCGCACACCACCCGCTGCTCGGCGCGGTGCTCGGGCGCGCCGACGGCGACGGGGCGCTGCTGACCGGCCGCCTGTCGCTGTCCGCCCAGCCGTGGCTGGCCCAGCACCAGGTCATGGGCGCCGTGCTGCTGCCCGGCACCGCCCTGGTCGACCTCGCCATGCGGGCGGCCGACGAGACCGGCTGCGACCGGGTGGAGGAGCTGACCCTCCGGGCGCCGCTCGTCCTGCCCGAGCGGGGCGGCCTCCGCCTCCAGGTCGCCGTCGGCGGCGCCGACGACACCGGGGGCCGCACCGTCGAGATCTTCTCCCGGCCGGACGACGCCGCCGAGGACGCGCCGTGGACCTCGCACGCCGCCGGCTCGCTGACCTCCACGGGACCGGCGGACCCCGACGAACTGTCGCAGTGGCCGCCCGCCGGCGCGGAACCGGTCACCACCGACGGCTACTACGAGCGCCTGACCGAACTCGGCTTCGGCTACGGGCCGCTCTTCCAGGGCCTGCGCGGGCTGTGGCGCCGGGGCGACGAGGTGTTCGCCGAGGTGACGCTGCCCGACACCACGGACGTCGACGGCTTCGGAGTCCACCCGGCCCTGCTGGACTCCGCGTTGCACGCGGTCGGCCTCGGCGGGCTCCTGCCGGACACCGGGCAGGGCCGTGTCCCGTTCTCCTGGACCGGTGTGACCCTGCACGCCACCGGCGCCGCCGCCCTGCGCGTCCGGCTCGCCTCCACTGGCCACGACGCGGTGTCGCTGCTCGCCGCCGACACCACCGGCCGCCCCGTCGCCTCCGTCGACTCCCTCGTGCTGCGCCCCGTGACGAGCGAACAGCTCGCCGCCGCCCGACCCGCCGAACACCACGACTCCCTCTACCGGCTCACCTGGCCGACGCTCACCCTCCCCGAAAGCGGGACACAGAACGGAAGCTGGGCGCTCCTCGGCGAGGCCCCGGCCGACCTGCTCGCCCCCCTCGCCGAAGCCGGTGCGGACGTCACGGAGCTCGCCGCCCTCGACACCGGGACGCCGACCGCCGACATCGTGCTCGTACGGTCCCTGCCCGGCGGCGACACCGCCGCCGACGTACGCGCCGCGACCGGCCACGCCCTGGAGCTGGTCCGGGCCTGGCTCGCCGAGGACCGGCCGGAGGAGGCACGCCTGGTCCTGCTCACCCGCGGCGCCGTCGCCACCGGGCCCGCCGAGACCGTCGACGACCTGGCGCAGGCGGCTGTCTGGGGCCTCGTCCGCTCGGCCCAGTCGGAGAACCCCGGCCGCGTCGTCCTGCTCGACCTCGACGACACCGCCGCGTCCGTACGCGCCCTGCCCGCCGCCCTGGCCACCGGCGAACCGCAGCTCGCCCTGCGGCACGGCACCGCCCACACGCCCAGGCTGGCCCGCCGGGCCACCGGCGACAGCCTCGTGCCGCCGCCCGGATCCACCGCCTGGCGCGTGACCACCAGCGGCACCGGCACCCTCGACGACCTCGCCCTCACCGACAACCCCGCCGCCACCGCGCCCCTGGGCGAGGGCCAGGTACGCATCGCCGTACGCGCCGCCGGAGTGAACTTCCGTGACGCCCTCATCGCCCTCGGCATGTACCCGGGCGCGGCGACCCTCGGCAGCGAAGCCGCCGGTGTCGTCGTCGAGACCGGCCCCGGCGTCACCGACCTGGCGCCCGGAGACCGCGTCCTCGGCATGATCCCCGAGGCGTTCGGGCCGCTGGCCGTCGCCGACCGGCGGATGGTCGCCCGGATGCCCGAAGGCTGGACGTTCGCCCAGGCCGCCTCCGTACCGATCGTCTTCCTCACCGCCTACTACGCCCTCGTCGACCTGGCCCGCCTGCGCCCCGGCCAGTCCCTCCTCGTCCACTCCGCCGCCGGCGGCGTCGGCATGGCCGCCACCCAGCTCGCCCGCCACCTCGGCGCCGAGGTCTACGGCACGGCGAGCCCCGCCAAGTGGGACGTGCTCCGCTCGACCGCCGGCCTGGACGACGCCCACCTCGCCTCCTCCCGCACCCTCGACTTCGCCCAGCATTTCCTGGCCGCCACCGAGGGCCGCGGGGTCGACGTCGTCCTCAACTCCCTCGCCGGCGAATACGTCGACGCCTCCCTGAGCGTCCTCGCCGAGGGCGGACGCTTCCTGGAGATGGGCAAGACGGACGTCCGCGACGCCGAACGGATCGCCGCGGACCACCACGGCGCGGCCTACCAGGCGTTCGACACGATCGAAGCGGGCCTGGACCGCATCGGGGAGATGCTCCACGCGCTCGTCGAGCTGTTCGAGCGCGGCGTCCTCCAGCCGCTGCCCGTCACCACCTGGGACGTACGCCAGGCCCGCGAGGCGCTGCGCCACCTCAGCCAGGCCCGGCACGTCGGCAAGCTCGTCCTCACCGTGCCGGCCCCACTGGACCCCGACGGCACCGTCCTGATCACCGGCGCCACGGGCGCCCTCGGCGGCACGGTCGCCCGGCACCTGGTCACCGAGCACGGCGTCCGCCGCCTCGTCCTCACCAGCCGGCGCGGCCCGGCGGCCGACGGCGCACAGGAACTGCGCGCGGAACTGGCCGCGCTGGGCGCCGACGTCACCCTCGCCGCCTGCGACGCCGCCGACCGGGACGCCGTCGAGAAGCTCCTCGCGGACATCCCCGCCCGGCACCCGCTGACCGCCGTCGTCCACGCGGCGGGCACCCTCGACGACGGCACCGTCGACGGCCTCACCCCCGAACGCCTCGACGCCGTCCTGCGGCCCAAGGCCGACGCGGCCCGCCACCTGCACGACCTCACCCGCCACCTCGACCTCTCGGCGTTCGTGCTCTTCTCCTCCGTCGCCGCCACCATCGGCAGCGCCGGCCAGGGCAACTACGCCGCGGCGAACGCCTTCCTCGACGCCCTCGCCCAGCGGCGCCGGGCCGAGGGCCTGCCCGCGACGTCCATGGCCTGGGGCCCCTGGGCCGACGGCGGCATGGCCGCCGAGCTCGACGCCGCCGACCGCGAGCGCATGGCACGCTCGGGGGTCGTCGCCTTCCACGCGGCGGAGGGCCTCGCGCTCTTCGACGCCACCTGCCACGGCGAGCACGCCGTCGTCCTGCCCGTCCGCTTCGCCCCCGCGAGCCGCCCGGCCGCCCCGGAGCACGTACCGGCGATCCTCCGCGGCCTGGTCAAGGCACCCGCCCGCCGCACGGCGGAGGCCACGGCCACCGGCGGCGCCGACAGCCTCGGCCGCCGCCTCGACGGCCGGTCCCAGGCCGAACAGACCGACATCCTGCTCGACGTCGTCCGCACCCAGGTGGCGGCCGTCCTCGGCTTCGACGGCCCGCAGGACGTCGAACGCAACCGCGAGTTCAAGGCCCTCGGCTTCGACTCCCTCACCTCCGTGGAACTCCGCAACCGGCTCAACACCGCCACCGGCCTCCGGCTCCCCGCCACGCTCGTCTTCGACTGCCCGACACCCGTCGCGCTCGCCGAGCGGATACGGACCGACCTCGCACCCCGTCAGGCGACACCGGAACTCTCGGTGTTCGGCGAGATCGACAAGCTGGAGGCGGTCCTCACCGCCATCGGCACCGACGACGACATCGTCCGCTCCCGCGTACGGGCGCGGCTGCACAGCGTGCTCGCCAAGTTCAGCGACACCTCCGAGGACCGTCCCGACGGACAGCGGCAGGAAAAGGCCGACGACCGGCTCGAAACCGCCACCATCGACGACATCTTCGACCTGATCGACCAGGAACTCGACGGTTCCTGAACCGTCAACGCCCCTTGACTCCCTCGCGCAATGCCGCGCGAATCCACTTTCTTCCTTTGCTTGGCGGGTGAACGAAACATGGAGAACGAGCAGAAGCTGCTCGACTACCTCAAGCGTGTGACGGCGGATCTGAAGCAGACCCGGCGCCGACTGCACGAGGTGGAGACGAAGGACCAGGAACCCATCGCCATCGTCGCGATGAGCTGCCGCTACCCCGGCCAGGTCAACAGCCCCGAACAGCTCTGGCAGCTCGTCGAGAACGGCGCCGACGCCGTCTCCGGCTTCCCGACCGACCGCGGCTGGGACCTCGACGGCCTCTACGACCCCGACCCCGAGAAGTCCGGCAAGTGCTACACGCGGGAAGGCGGCTTCCTCCACGAGGCCGGCCGCTTCGACCCCGCCTTCTTCGGGATGTCCCCCCGCGAGGCCCTGGCCACCGACCCCCAGCAGCGACTGCTCCTGGAGATCGCCTGGGAGACCTTCGAACGCGCCGGCCTCGACCCGCTGTCCGTCAAGGGCTCCCGCACCGGCGTCTTCGTCGGCCTCGCCTACCAGGGCTACGCCGGCGGCGGCGACGCCCTCGAAGAACTCGAAGGCTTCCTCCTCACCGGCACCGCCCCCAGCGTCGCCTCCGGCCGCGTCTCCTACACCTTCGGGCTGGAGGGCCCGGCGGTCACGGTCGACACGGCGTGCTCGTCGTCGCTGGTGGCCCTCCACCTCGCCGTACAGGCACTGCGCGAGGGCGAGTGCTCGATGGCCCTCGCCGGCGGCGCCGCCATCATGGCGAACACCGGCATGTTCACCGAGTTCAGCCGCCAGCGCGGCCTCGCGGTCGACGGCCGCTGCAAGTCCTTCGCCGCCGACGCGGACGGCACCGGCTGGGGCGAGGGCGTCGGCATGCTCCTCGTGGAGCGCCTCTCCGACGCCCAGCGCAACGGCCACCCCGTCCTCGCGGTGGTACGGGGCAGCGCCGTCAACCAGGACGGCGCCTCCAACGGTCTGACGGCTCCGAACGGCCCCGCGCAGCAGCGCGTGATCCGCCAGGCGCTGGCGAGCGCCGGCCTGTCACCCGCCGACATCGACGTCGTCGAGGCGCACGGTACGGGCACGACCTTGGGCGACCCGATCGAGGCGCAGGCGCTGCTGGCGACGTACGGGCAGGAGCGGGACGGCGACCGGCCGCTGTGGCTGGGTTCGCTGAAATCCAACATCGGCCACACCCAGGCGGCGGCGGGCGTCGGCGGCATCATCAAGATGGTGCAGGCACTCCAGCACGAGAAGCTGCCCAAGACCCTGCACGCGGACGAGCCGTCCCCGCACATCGACTGGACGACGGGCGCCGTCCGTCTGCTGACCGAGCCCGTGGAGTGGCCCGAGGGCGACCGCCCGCGTCGAGCGGCCGTCTCGTCGTTCGGCGTCAGCGGCACCAACGCCCACACCATCATCGAACAGGCCCCCACGGCCCCCACCGCTCCCGAGACCGCCGAGGCCACCCGCTCCGAGAGCGGCCCCGTCGACGACCGGGCGCCCGTCGCCTGGACGATCTCCGCCCGCAACACGACGGCCCTGCGCGAACAGGCCGAGCGGCTGCTCGCCCATGTGCTGGGCGTGGCGGACGCGCGAGCGGTCGACATCGCCTACTCCCTGGCGACGTCGCGCGCGGCGCTGGAGCACCGTGCGGTGGTCGTCGGCTCGGATCTCGCCGAACTGACGGCCGGGTTGCGGGCTGTGGCCGATGGTTCTTCCGTGGCGCATGTGGTCGAGGGCGAGACCGGGCGTGAGGGCAAGCTTGCGGTGTTGTTCTCGGGTCAGGGGAGTCAGCGGTTGGGGATGGGGCGTGAGTTGTATGACGCGTTCCCTGTTTTCGCCGAGGCGTTTGACGTGGTGTGCGGGGAGTTGGAGGGGCGTCTGGAGCGTCCGCTGCGGGATGTGGTGTTCGGTGAGGATGCTGAGGCGCTGAACGAGACGGGCTTTACGCAGCCTGCGTTGTTCGCTGTTGAGGTTGCTCTGTTCCGTCTGGTGGAGTCGTGGGGTGTGCGGCCGGACTTCCTGGCCGGGCACTCCATTGGTGAGCTGGCCGCCGCGCATGTGGCGGGGGTGCTTTCCCTGGCTGATGCGGCGGCTTTGGTGGCTGCTCGTGGTCGGTTGATGCAGGCGTTGCCGGCCGGTGGTGTGATGGTGGCTGTCCAGGCGACGGAGGAGGAAGTTCTTCCGCTGCTTGAGGGCCATGAGGCAGGCATAGCGGCTGTCAATGGCCCGACCTCGGTGGTCATTTCGGGTGCCGAGGATGCGGTGACGGCCATCGTCGAGCGCCTGGCGGCTGAGGGTCGTAAGACCAAGCGCCTCACGGTCTCGCACGCGTTCCACTCTCCGCTGATGGAGCCGATGCTGGCGGAGTTCCGCACGGTCGCGGAGGGGCTGACCTTCTCCGCTCCGGAGCTGCCGATCGTCTCGACGCTGACCGGAGAGCTTGTATCGGCGGACGAGGTGTGCGACCCGGAGTACTGGGTCCGTCACGTCCGTCAGGCCGTCCGTTTCGCCGACGCCGTCACCACCCTCTCCGCCGAAGGTGCCCGCACCTTCCTGGAGATCGGCCCCGGCGGTGTCCTGACCGCCATGGCCCAGGACACGCTGGACGAGGCGGCCACCGCCATCCCCTCCCTCCGCTCCGACCGCCCCGAAGCCGAGGCCCTCACCCTCGCCCTCGCCCACCTCCACGTACAGGATGTCCCGCTCGACTGGCAGGCGGTCTTCGCCGGTCGTGACGCCCGGCGTGTCGACCTCCCCACCTACGCCTTCCAGCGCGCCCAGTACTGGCTGGAGAGCGCCGACCCGGCCGCCGGGCGCGAAGCCGTCGTGGACCCCGCCGAGGCCGGGTTCTGGGAGTCGGTCGAGAGCGGTGACCTCGCGGCCTTCGCGGGGCGGATCGACGTGGCGGACGACGCGCCGCTCAGTTCCGTGCTGCCCGCCCTGTCCTCCTGGCGGCGCAAGCTCCGCGAGCAGTCGACCGTGGACGGCTGGCGCTACCAGATCGCCTGGAAGCCGTCCGGCGAACTCGTCGGCGTCAAGGACGCCCGGCTCTCCGGCACCTGGCTCGCCGTGCTGCCCGCCGGCCTCGACGACGACGCGTGGGCGTCGGCCACGCTCCGGGCCCTCCGCGAGCACGGCGCCGACGTCCGGCCCGTCACCGTGGACGCCGGAACCGACGACCGTACCGTTCTCGCCGAGCGGCTGCGCACCGCGCTCACCGACGCCACCACCGTCACCGGAGCGCTGTCCCTGCTCGCCGTCGACGAGCGGCCGTGCCCGGCGCACGAGGTGATGACCTCGGGCCTGGCCGCCACCCTGACTCTCCTCCAGGCCCTCGGCGACGCCGAGGTGGACGCGCCGCTGTGGTGCGCGACCCGGGGCGCGGTCTCCATCGGCTCCTCCGACCCGGTCCGCGGCGCCCACCAGGCGCAGGTGTGGGCGCTCGGCCGCGTGGCGGCCCTGGAGCACCCGGGCAGGTGGGGCGGTGTCGTCGACCTGCCGGACGCGGTGGACGACCGGACGGCTCGCCGGCTCGCGACCGTACTGGCCGCCGCGGGCGCCGAGGACCAGCTCGCGGTCCGGGGCTCGGGCGTGTTCGTACGCCGCCTGGTACGGGCGTCCCAGGCCGCCGTCAAGGCGGGCGCGGCGTGGCAGCCGCGCGGAACCGTGCTGATCACCGGTGGTACGGGTGCGCTGGGTGGGCATGTGGCCCGTTGGCTGGCCGGTGCGGGTGCGGAGCACCTCGTACTGACCAGCCGTCGTGGCCCCGCCGCCGAAGGCGCCGAGACCTTGCGTGCCGAGCTGGAGGCGCTGGGCGCCCGGGTGACCATCGCCGCCTGCGATGTCGCCGACCGGGACGCCGTGTCCGCTCTGCTCGACACCCTGCCCGAGCTGACCGCCGTCGTGCACGCGGCCGGTGTCGGCACGCCCGCCATGCTCGCCGACACCACGCGGACCGCGTTCGCCGAGGTGCTGTCGGCGAAGGTGGCCGGAGCCGTGCACCTGGACGAGCTGCTGGGCGACCGGCGGTTGGACGCCTTCGTCCTCTTCTCCTCCATCTCCGGCGTCTGGGGCGCGGGCGGCCAGGCGGCCTACTCCGTCGCGAACGCCGCGCTCGACGCGCTGGCCGAACAGCGCCGGGCACGCGGCCTGGCCGGCACCGCCGTCGCCTGGGGCCCCTGGGCCGACGGCGGCATGGTCGAGGACGGCGACGCCGAGGACCGGCTCCGGCGGCGCGGCCTGCCCGCGCTCGCGCCCGAACTCGCGGTGTCCGCACTGCGCGGCGCCCTGGAGCGGGACGAGACGGCGGTCACCGTCGCCGACGTGGCATGGGACCGGTTCGCGCCGTCGTTCGCCCTGCTGCGACCCAGCCCCCTGCTCGGCGACCTGCCCGAGGTACGGGCCGCACTGGCGGCCGCCGCCGGCGAGGAGCCCGGGGCCGCCGACACGGTGCCCCCCTTCGTCCAGCGGGTGACCACCCTCTCCCCGGCCGACCAGACCCGCGCCGTGCTCGACCTCGTACGGACCGAGGCCGCCGCCGTGCTCGGCCACACCGGCACCGAGGCCGTCGCCCCCGAACGCGCCTTCCGCGAGCTGGGCTTCGACTCCCTCACCGCCGTCGAACTGCGCAACCGCCTCACCAAGGCCACGGGCATCGCCCTTCCCTCCACCCTCGTCTTCGACCACCCGTCGCCCGCCGTCCTCGCCGCTCACCTCCGCACGGAGCTGACGGGCGCGCTCAACAGCGGCACGACCACGTCGAACGCGACGGCCGGCACGGGGGCCACCGACGACGAGCCGATCGCGATCGTCGCGATGAGCTGCCGCTTCCCCGGCGACGTGCGCTCACCGGAGGAGCTGTGGCGCCTGGTCGCCGAGGGGCGCGACGCCGTGTCCGGCTTCCCCACCGACCGCGGCTGGGACCTGGAGACGCTCTACGACCCCGACCCGGACAAGTCCGGCACTACGTACACCAAGGACGGCGGTTTCCTCTACGACGTCGGCGACTTCGACCCGATGTTCTTCGGGATCTCACCGCGCGAGGCCCTCGCCATGGACCCGCAGCAGCGACTGCTGCTGGAGATCTCCTGGGAGGCGTTCGAGCGCGCCGGCCTCGACCCGACCGCCCTGCGCGGAACCCGCACCGGCGTCTTCATCGGCTCCGGCTACCAGGACTACGCGGCACGCCTGCTGAGCGTTCCGGAGGACCTGGAGGGCTACATCGGCACCGGCAGCTCCGGCAGCGTCGTCTCCGGCCGGATCGCCTACACCTTCGGCCTCGAAGGCCCCGCCATGACGGTGGACACGGCCTGCTCGTCCTCCCTCGTGGCGCTCCACCTCGCGGTCCAGGCGCTGCGGCGCGGCGAGTGCGCGATGGCCCTCGCGGGCGGTGTGACCATCATGTCCAGCCCCAACGCCTTCATCGAGTTCAGCCGCCAGCGCGGCCTCGCCGCCGACGGCCGCTGCAAGCCCTTCGCCGGGGCGGCGGACGGCACCGGCTGGGGCGAGGGCGTCGGCCTGCTGCTCGTCGAGCGCCTCTCCGACGCCCAGCGCAACGGCCACCGCGTCCTCGCGGTGGTACGGGGCAGCGCGGTCAACCAGGACGGTGCCTCCAACGGCCTGACCGCTCCGAACGGTCCCGCGCAGCAGCGCGTGATCCGCCAGGCGCTGGAAAGCGCGGGCCTCACGCCCGCCGACATCGACGTCGTCGAGGCGCACGGCACGGGCACGACGCTGGGCGACCCGATCGAGGCCCAGGCACTGCTCGCCACGTACGGGCAGGAGCGGGACGGCGACCGGCCGCTGTGGCTGGGTTCGCTGAAGTCCAACATCGGCCACACCCAGGCCGCCGCCGGTGTCGGCGGCATCATCAAGATGGTGCAGGCCCTCGAACACGGCCTGCTGCCCAAGACCCTGCACGTCGACGAGCCGACCCCGCACGTCGACTGGTCGACCGGAGCCGTGGAGCTCCTCACCGAACCCGTCGACTGGCCGGACGACGGCCGCACGCGCAGGGCGGGTATCTCCGCCTTCGGCGTGAGCGGCACCAACGCCCACGTGATCATCGAGCAGGCTCCGGAGCCCACGGAAACCGCCCCGGCCCGTACCACCCCGGCGGCCGGCCACAGCACCCCCTGGGTCCTCTCCGGCAACACCGCGCAGTCCCTGCGCCGCCAGGCCGACCGGCTGCTCCTCCACCTCACCGAGCACCCGGAACTCCCGCTTGCGGACGTCGGCCTGACCCTGGCCACCTCGCGCGCCGCGCTGCAACACCGCGCCGCCGTCGTCGCCACCGACCGCGACGGCCTGTTGGACGGGTTGCGCGCCCTGGTGGACGGCAAGCCGTCCGCGGCGGTGACCGCCGCCGTCGCCGCCCCCGACAACAAGCTCGCCCTGCTGTTCTCGGGGCAGGGAAGCCAGCGGCCGGGCATGGGAAGGGAGCTGTACGACACGTTCCCGGTGTTCGCGGACGCCTTCGACGAGGTGTGCGCGCACCTGGACGCCCACCTCGACCGGCCGCTGCGGGACATCGTGTTCGACGAGGACGCCGGGCCGCTGAACGAGACGGGCTTCACGCAGCCCGCGCTGTTCGCCGTCGAGGTGGCGCTGTTCCGGCTCGTGGAGTCGTGGGGCGTGCGCGCCGATGTACTGGCCGGGCACTCGATCGGTGAGCTGGCCGCCGCGCATGTGGCGGGAGTTCTGTCTCTCGCCGATGCGGCGGCTCTGGTGGCCGCTCGTGGTCGGCTGATGCAGGCGCTGCCGGCCGGTGGAGTGATGGTGGCCGTCCAGGCGACGGAGGAGGAAATCCTTCCGCTGCTTGAGGGCCATGAGGTGGGCATCGCGGCCGTCAACGGCCCGACCTCGGTGGTCATCTCGGGCGCCGAGGACGCGGTCACGGTGATCGCCGAGCGTCTTGCCTCCGAAGGTCGTAAGACCAAGCGCCTCACGGTCTCCCACGCGTTCCACTCGCCGCTGATGGAGCCGATGCTGGCGGAGTTCCGTACGGTCGCGGAGGGGTTGGCCTTCTCCGCTCCGGAGCTGCCGATCGTCTCGACGCTGACCGGGCAGCTCGTATCGGCCGAGGAACTGTGCGACCCGGAGTACTGGGTGCGGCACGTCCGTCAGGCCGTCCGTTTCGCCGACGCGGTCAGCACGCTCTCCGCCGAAGGTGCCCGTACGTTCCTGGAGATCGGTCCCGGCGGTGTCCTGACCGCCATGGCCGAGGAGACCCTCGACGGCACCGGTGTCACGGTCCCGTCCCTCCGCTCCGACCGCCCCGAAGCCGAGGCCGTCACCACCGCCCTCGCCACCCTCCACGTCAACGGCACCTCCCTCGACTGGTCGGCCGTCCACCCCGGCGCCCGCCTCGTCGCCCTCCCCACCTACGCCTTCGACCACCAGCGCTACTGGCTGGACGCCCCCGTACTGGAGCCGCGGCAGCAGTCCGCCGTCGACGGCTGGCAGTACCGGGTCACCTGGCAGCGTCTGGTCGAGGCCGGGCCCGCGTCGGCCACCGGCCGGTGGCTGCTCCTGACCACGGCGGGTACGACCTCGCAGGAGGCCGGTACCGCCCTCGCGGAGGCTCTGGCCGCCCGTGGCGCGGACACCACCACCCTGACCGTCGACGCGACCTCCGACCGCGAGGCCCTCGCCTCCCTCCTGCGCGAAGCCGCAGGCGACACCCCGCCGGCCGGGGTCGCCTCCCTCCTCGCCCTGGACGACGCCCCGTCGCCGCACGGGGTCGCGGGCCTGCCGGAAGGGGTCGCCCTCACCCTCGCGCTGGTGCAGGCGCTGGGCGACGCCGATGTCGAGGCGCCGCTGTGGTGCCTCACCCGGGGCGCCGTCTCCGCCGGGCTGTCCGACGTGCTGGCCGGCCCGGCCCAGGCGCAGGTCTGGGGCCTCGGCCGGGTGGCCGCGCTGGAGTACCCGCACCGTTGGGGCGGGCTCGTGGACCTGCCGGAGACGCTGGACGCACGGGCGCTGTCCCGGCTGGTCGGCACCCTCACGGCCGACACCGGCGAGGACCAGGTGGCCGTACGCGACACCGGTGTTCTCGCCCGCCGCCTCGGTCACCTCACCACCTCCCGCCCGTCCGGTGAGCCGTGGATGCCGCGCGGAACCGTGCTGATCACCGGTGGTACGGGTGCGCTGGGCGGGCATGTGGCCCGTTGGCTGGCCGGTGCGGGTGCGGAGCACCTCGTGCTGACCAGCCGTCGTGGCCCCGCCGCCGAAGGTGCCGATGCCCTGCGTGCCGAACTGGAGGCGCTCGGTGCCCGGGTGACCATCGCCGCCTGTGATGTCGCCGACCGGGACGCCGTGTCCGCTCTGCTCGACACCCTGCCGGAGCTGACCGCTGTCGTGCACACGGCCGGTGTGGAGACGCCCGGCATGCTCGCCGACACCGACCCGGCGCGGTTCGCCGAGGTGCTGTCGGCGAAGGTCGACGGCGCCGTGCACCTGGACGAGCTGCTGGGCGACCGGCAGTTGGACGCCTTCGTCCTCTTCTCCTCCATCGCCGGCATCTGGGGCGGCGGCGGGCAGGCCGCGTACTCGGCGGCCAACGCCTTCCTCGACGCCCTCGCCGCCGCCCGCCGGGCGCGCGGAGTGACGGCGACGGCCGTGTCCTGGGGCCCGTGGGGCGACGGAGGCATGGCCGGTGGTGAGGGCGTCGCCGAGAGCCTGGCCCGCCGCGGCCTGCGGCTGATGCCCGCCGCGTCGGCGGTCTCCGCTCTCGCCCAGGCGCTGACGCGCGACGACACCGCGGTGACGGTCGCCGACGTGGACTGGGAGCGGTTCGCGCCCACGTTCACCGTGAGCCGGCCCAGCCCCCTGCTGGGCGACCTGCCCGAGCTCCGGGACGCCGCGCGCCCGGCCGGCGACGACCTGTCGGACGCCGCCGCGACCCTGCGCCGTACGCTCGCGGCCGCCGACCCCGAGGAGCGCTCGCGCACCCTCGTGGAGCTCGTACGCGCCGAGGCGGCCGCCGTGCTCGGCCACAGCGGCCCCGAACGGATCGAGCCCGGCCGGGCCTTCCGCGAGCTGGGCTTCGACTCGCTGACCGCGGTCGAGCTCCGCAACCGGCTGAGCCAGGTCACCGGCGCCCGCCTCCCCTCGACGCTCGTCTTCGACTACCCGACGGCCCTGGCCCTCGGCGAGTGGCTGCTCGACGAGCTGCTGGGCGCCGACGCGGACGCCGCCCCCGAGGCGGCGGTCGCCGCCGTCCAGGACGAGCCCATCGCGATCGTGGCGATGAGCTGCCGGCTGCCCGGCGGCGTGCGGTCGCCCGAGGAACTGTGGCGGCTCGTCGACGAGGGCACCGACGCGATGGGGCCCTTCCCCACCAACCGCGGCTGGGACCTGGAGAGCCTCTACCACCCCGACCCCGACCACGAGGGCACGACGTACGCGCGGGAGGCCGGATTCCTCTACGACCTTCCCGAGTTCGACCCCGCCTTCTTCGGCATCTCGCCGCGCGAGGCCATCGCCATGGACCCGCAGCAGCGACTGCTGCTGGAGACCTCCTGGGAGGCGTTCGAGCGGGCCGGGATCGACCCGACGACCGTACGGGGCAGCCGCACCGGCGTGTTCGTCGGCTCCGGCTACCAGGACTACGTCCGCCGTCACCTCCAGGTGCCCGACGGCGTCGAGGGCTACCTCGGCACCGGCAACGCCGCCAGCGTCATCTCCGGCCGCATCTCCTACACCCTCGGCCTCGAAGGCCCGGCCGTGACGGTCGACACGGCCTGCTCGGCGTCGCTGGTGGCCCTGCACATGGCCGTCACCGCGCTGCGGCAGGGCGAGTGCGACATGGCGCTGGCCGGCGGTGTGACCGTCATGTCCAGCTCCGGCGCCTTCGTGGAGTTCAGCCGGCAGCGGGCGCTGTCCGCGGACGGGCGCTGCAAGGCGTTCTCCACCGACGCCAACGGCACGTCCTTCAGCGAGGGCGCGGCGCTGCTGCTCGTCGAGCGGCTCTCCGACGCCCGCCGCAAGGGCCACCAGGTCCTCGCCGTCGTCCGCGGCAGCGCGATCAACCAGGACGGCGCGTCGAACGGCCTGACCGCCCCGAGCGGCCGCGCCCAGCAGCGGGTGATCCGCCAGGCCCTCGCCAACGCCGGGCTGTCGGCGGCCGACGTGGACGTCGTCGAGGCGCACGGCACGGGCACCTCGCTGGGCGACCCCATCGAGGCGAACGCGCTGCTGGCCACGTACGGGCAGGAGCGCGACGGCGACCGGCCGCTGTGGCTGGGTTCGCTGAAGTCCAACATCGGTCACACGCAGGCGGCGGCTGGCGCCGGCGGCATCATCAAGATGGTGCAGGCCCTCCACCACCGCGTCCTGCCCCGGACCCTGCACGTCGCCGAGCCGACCTCGCACGTCGACTGGGCCTCGGGGGCCGTCCGGCTGCTGACCGAACCCGTGGCCTGGTCGCCGAACGGCCGCCCCCGGCGGGCCGGCGTCTCCGGCTTCGGCGTGAGCGGCACCAACGCCCACGTCATCATCGAGGAGGCTCCCGCCGACGAAGCGCCCGTCCAGGCCGCCCCACGGGAAGCGCCGATCGTCGACCCCGTGACCGTACCGCTGGTGCTGTCCGCCCGGTCGGCGCAGGCACTGGAGGAGCAGGCGGGCCGGCTCGCGGAGCTGCTGCGCGCCGAGCCCGGCACCCGCCCGCACGACATCGCGCACTCGCTCGCCACCACCCGCACCGTCTTCGACCAGCGGGCCGTGGTCGTGGGCGCGGACGCCACCGGACTGGCGGAGTCGCTGGAGGCCCTCGCGACGGGCCTGCCCGACGAGCGGACCGCCCGGGGCTCGGCCACGTCGAGCCGGCAACCCGTCTTCGTCTTCCCCGGCCAGGGCTCGCAGTGGGCCGGCATGGCCGTGGAACTGCTCGACACCTCCGCGGTGTTCCGGCGGTGGATGGACGCCTGCGGGCAGGCGCTGAAGCCGTTCGTCGACTGGACGCTGGAGGACGTGCTGCGGGAGACCGCCGGCGCGCCCACCCTGGAGCGGGTCGACGACATCCAGCCCGTGCTGTGGGCGGTCATGGTCTCCCTCGCGGAACTGTGGCGCGCCTGCGGCGTACGGCCCGCCGCGGTCGTCGGGCACTCGCAGGGCGAGATCGCGGCGGCCTGCGTCGCCGGCGCCCTCACCCTCGACGACGGGGCCCGGCTCGTGGTGCGCCGCAGCCGGCTCCTCAGCAGGCTCTCGGGACTGGGCGGCATGGTGTCCATGCCGGAGACCGAGGCGGAGGTCACCGAGCGGCTGACCCGCTGGGACGGGCGGCTGAGCGTGGCCGCCGTCAACGGGCCCCGCACGGTCGTGGTCGCCGGTGATCTCGACGCCCTGGAGGAACTGCTGGAGCTCTGCGAGGCGGAGGGCGTGAACGCCAAGCGCCTCAAGGTCGACTGCCCCTCGCACTGCGTCCAGGTCGAGGTCATCCGGGACGAACTCGCCGAGGTACTCGCCGAGATGAACCCAGGCGCCCCCCAGGTGCCGTTCTGCTCCACGGTGACCGGCACGATGGTGGACACACCGCTGGACGCCGCGTACTGGTACCGCAACCTGCGGCAGACCGTACGGTTCGAGCAGGCCACCCGGCAGCTGCTGGCCGACGGCCACCAGGTGTTCATCGAGATCAGCCCGCACCCCGTGCTGGCGTACGGCCTCCAGGAGACCGTCGACGCCGCCGTCCCCGACAGCGGCCGGGAGGTCGTCGTGCCGACGCTGCGGCGCGGCGACGGCGGCACCCGCCGCTTCCTGACGTCGCTGGGCGAGGCCCACGCGCACGGCGTTCCGGTCGACTGGAGCGCGGTGTTCACCGGCTGGGACGCACGGACGGTGGGGCTGCCCACCTATCCCTTCCAGCGGCAGCGGTACTGGCTCAACTCCTCCGAAGGCGCGCAGGCCGGCCAGGAGGACATCGCGATGTCGGCCGTGGACGCGGAGTTCTGGGAAGCCGTCGAGAGCGGCGACCTGGGCACGCTGGCCGGCGGGTTCGGCATGGACGAGGACGCGCCCCTGCGGTCGGTGCTCCCGGCGCTGTCGGCGTGGCACCGGCGCCGCCAGGACGAGTCCCAGGTCGACCGGTGGCGCTACCGCGTCACCTGGAAGCCCGTGCCCGAGCCCGCCCGGCCCGCGCTCACCGGCACCTGGCTGGTCGCCGTACCGTGCGGCGCCGCCGCCGACCCGGCCGTGGAGGCGGCCCTGCACTCCCTCACCGAGCACGGCGCCCAGGCCGTCGAGCTGGCCGTGGACGTCACCGAGAGCCGCGAGGCCCTGGCCGGGCGGCTGCGCGAGGCCGGGGACGGCTTCGCCGGCGTCCTGTCGCTGCTCGCGCTCGACGACCGGCCGCACCCGGACCACCCGGTGGTGCCCGGTGGCCTCGCCGCGACCCTGACCCTGGTGCAGGCGCTCGGCGACGCGACCCTGGACGCCCCGCTGTGGTGCGTCACCCGGGGCGCCGTCACCACCGGGACCGCCGACGTGCCGGGCGGCACCCGGCAGGCCCAGGTGTGGGCGCTGGGCCGGGTCGTGGCCCTGGAACACCCCGCGCTGTGGGGCGGCTTCGTCGACCTGCCCGGGAGCGTGGAGCCCTCGGACGGGCGGACGTCCCGCCGGCTCGCCGCCGCGCTGTCCGGCGCCACGGGCGAGGACCAGATCGCGGTCCGCGACCACGGCACGTACGCCCGCCGCCTGGCACGCGGCGAGAACCCGGCGGGCACCGAGCGGCCGTGGGAGCCGCGCGGCACCGTCCTGGTCACCGGCGGCACCGGCTACATCGGCGGGCAGGTCGCCCGCTGGCTGGCCGGCGCCGGCGCCGAACACCTGGTGCTGACCGGCCGCCGCGGCGCGGCCGCCGCCGGCGCCGAGGAGCTGAAGGCCGAGCTGGAGGCCCTCGGCGCCCGGGTGACCCTGGCCGCCTGCGACATGGCCGACCGGGACGCGGTGGCCACGCTCCTCGGCTCCCTCGCGGACCTGCCGCCGCTGACCGCCGTGGTGCACGCGGCAGGCGTCGGCACCCCGGCGATGCTCATGGACACCGACGTGGCCGAGTTCGCCGACGTGCTCGGCGCGAAGGCGGCCGGCGCGGCACACCTGGACGAGCTGCTGGGCGACCGGCCGTTGGACGCCTTCGTGCTGTTCTCCTCCGGGGCCGCCGCCTGGGGCAGCGGCGGACAGTCCGCCTACGCGGCCGCCAACGCCTCGCTCGACGCCCTCGCCGAGCACCGGCGCTCCCGCGGCCTCGCCGCCACCTCCATCTCCTGGGGCCTGTGGGGCGGCGGTGGCATGGTCGACGCCACCGCCGAGGAACGGCTGCGACTGCGCGGCCTGGACGCCATGAGCCCCGAGGCGGGCGTCCTGGCGCTGCGCCGCGCGGTGGAGCGCGACGAGACGGCGCTGGTCGTCGCCGACGTCGACTGGGAGCGGTTCGTGCCCGGCTTCACCGTGGCCCGCACCAGCCCCCTCATCGGCGACCTCCCCGAGGTCGTCCGCTTCCTCGCCGAGCAGGAGGGCGAGAGCGCGGAGGACACCGGCGGCGACCCGCCGCTGGTCCGCCGGCTGGCCGGCCTGGAGCCCGCCGAACACGGCGCGGCGATCGTGGAGTTCGTACGGGCGGAAGCCGCGGCCGTCCTCGGCCACGCCTCCAAGGACGCGGTCCTGGACCGGCACGTCTTCCTGGAGCTGGGCTTCGACTCGCTCACCGCGGTCGAACTCGGCAAGCGCCTCGGCCGGGCCACCGGCCTGCGGCTGCCGAGCACCCTGGTCTTCGACCACCCCACGCCGGCCGAGGTCGGCGAGCGGCTCCGGGGGATGCTCGCGGAGGGCCACCGCACACAGGCGGCGCCCGGCACGGACGCGGCCCCGGCCGAGCCGGAGGACATCATCGTCACCCTCTATCAGGAAGCCGGCCGACAGGGCAGGTTCGCCGAGGCCTTCGAGATGGTGGCGAGCGCCTCACGCCTGCGCCCCCTCTTCGACGTGACCGGGACCGCGGCGCACCAGCCCACCCCGGTCCGCCTCGCGGCGGGCGCCGCCGACCCGCACCTGGTCTGCTTCGGCCCGTACATGGCACCCTCGGGCGTGCACCAGTACGCCCGGTTCGCCGCCGGATTCGCCGGCCGGCGCAGCATCTGGGCGATGCCCGAGCCCGGCTTCGCCCCCGGGGAGCTGCTCCCCGCCGATGTCGACGCGCTCGCCCAGGTGCACACCGAGGCCATCGAGCGGTGCGTGGGCGACGAGCCGCTGGTGCTCGTCGGCTACTCCTCCGGCGGATGGGTCGCGCACGCCGTGGCCGCCCGGCTCCAGGCACTGGGCCGGCCCGTACGGGGCGTCGCGATGCTCGACAGCTTCACCCGCCGGGAGAACATGGCCGACCGCTTCCAGACCGCGGTGGCCCAGGAGTCGACCGCCCGCTTCGAGTTCGTCTCCGCGCCCGGCACCCAGCTGACGGCGATGGGGGGTTACCTGCGCATCTACGACGGCTGGGAGGCCCCCGAGATCGACGCGCCGACCCTGGTCGTGCGCGCCGCCGAGTGGATGGCCGACGGCACGGCCGGCGCCGACGACCGCCCGGCCCCGCCGGAGCACGCGACGACGGTCACCGAAGTGCCCGGCAACCACTACACGATGATGGAGCGGTACGCGGAGTCCGCCGCGGCCGCCGTCGACGAGTGGCTGACCAAGCTGCGCACCGTGGGGGAGTGAGTACGGTGTGAAACGGGTGTGCGGCGGGGCCCCCGACGAGGGCCCCGCCGCACACCCACCGTTCTTCTTCTCCACGCGTATCCACGCGTATCCACGCGCCTCCACGCGTCGTGAAATTCATTGGAAGGAAACACCGTTCGTGATCGACAACACCGACAGGACCGGCCGGGCCGCCGTCTCCGAGGACAACGGCCTGTGGATCCGCAGGTTCCACCCGCGCCCGGACAGCGACGTCCGACTGGTCTGCCTGCCGCACGCCGGCGGTTCCGCGAGCTTCTTCTTCCCGGTGTCCCAGGCGATGCCGGAGTCCGTCGAGGTCCTGTGCGTGCAGTACCCCGGGCGCCAGGACCGCCGCAAGGAACCGCTCATCGACAACATCCCCGACCTCGCCGACCGGGTCTTCGACGCCCTGCTGCCCTGGGCCGACAAGCCGTTGGCGCTCTTCGGGCACAGCATGGGCGCCACGCTCGCCTTCGAGATCGCCCGGCGCTTCGAGAAGGAGCGGGACACCGTCCTCGCCGGCGTCTTCGCCTCCGGCCGCCGCGCCCCCTCGGCCCACCGCCACGAGACCGTGCACCAGCGCGACGACGAGGGCATCCTGCGGGAGCTGAAGAGCCTCAGCGGCACCGACACCCAGATCCTCGGGGACGAGGAGGTCCTGCGCATGGTCCTACCGGCCATCCGCGCCGACTACCGGGCCGCCGAGACCTACACGTACGAGCCCGGGGAGCCGCTGCGCTGCCCGATCGTCGGCCTGACCGGCGACGACGACCCCAAGGTCACCGTGGCGGAGGCCAAGGCGTGGGGCGACCACACCGACGGCGCCTTCGACTTCCACGTCTTCCCGGGCGGCCACTTCTTCCTGGCGTCCCACCAGAGGGAGATCAACCGGCTGATAACGGACCGGCTGCGGGCAGCCGCGGCGGGCTGACGTCACGTCGCGGGCCGGGTGCGGAAGACCACCGCGACGGGCTGACGTCACGTCCGGGCCGCGGTCCCGCGACCGCGGCCCGACGGCACGTGGGTGGTCTGGAACACAGGACCGGCCCTCCACCCGGCTCATGCCGGGTGGAGGGCCGTTTCGCTGTGTCCGTTCCTCGGGTCCCGCTGTTCCTGGCGGCCGTTCTGACCGGCCGTCCCGATCCGGCCGCCGCTACGAGGCGACGTCCGTGCGGGCCTTGCCGTCGTGGGCGACCCAGGCCGTGAAGGGCGACGTGCCCGATCCCTGGTGGCGGGCGGTGCTCAGCGTCCCGTCCATGCCGATGACGACCGTGACCGTGCGGTCCTGGGCGTCCTGGACCATGCCGGGCGTGCCGCGGTGCGCGATGCCCACGCCCTGCCAGGGGCCGGGGCGGCCGGAGCCGGCGGACAGCCGGACGTGGCCCTTGTCGTCACGGTCGGCGAGCACGGCGGTGTTCCCGGCCTGCGCGATGGAGACCCGTCCGTAGCCGCCGAGCGGCTCGCACTGGGCCGACACCCGCCAGCCGCCGCTGTCAGCCGGCCGGTCGGCGACCAGCACGCGGGACGTCTCGGGCTGGCGCATGGCGACGCGCATGCCACCGCCGGAAAGCGCCACGAGGGTGAGCGGGCCGGTGACCGCGGGCAGCCGGGTCGGCTCGGCCGGCTGCGGGGCCCCGCCGGGGCCCTCGGACATCCAGTGGTGCACGGTCTTGGTGTCGGCGGCCACGACGTGGATCCGCCCCTGGCCGTCGAGGGCCGCGTCGATGCCGTCGTGGACGTTCACCGGGGAGCCGGCCGTGGACAGCGACTCCCACTCCGACCAGTCCTTGCCACCGGCGCCGCTGCGGAAGCTCACCCCGCCGTCGAAGTTCCGGACGAAGACGTGGACCGTGCCGTCCTTGGCGGCCACCGCGACCGGGTAGCCGACCTCCATCGAGCGCTGGGGGTCCGTCTCGGGCGAACCGAGGGACTCCCAGGGGCCGAAGGCGGGGGTGCCGGAACCCTTCCCGGTCTGGAGGGCGGTGACGACCTCGCGCCGGTGCTCCCGATCGTCCCTCTCGCCCTTGTCGCCCTTGCGCCCCTTGTCCCCCGCGTCCCGGCCCGGCAGGACCGTGCGTATGGAGAACAGCTGGAGCGTGCCGTTGGCGTGGCGCACCGCCTGCACCTGGCCCTCCAGCATCGAACCGCCGACCGAGGCGGGCGCGGACCAGGTGCCGCTGCCGGCCCGGGTCTCGGTCCAGCACTGCGCTGCGCCGTTGAGGAGCGCGAAGGCCGCGAGGCGTCCGTCGGGGAGCGGCTGCACCCAGCGCATCGTGCCCGGGGCGCGGTGGCGGCAGTTGCTCGACCAGCCGCGGTACTTGGTCCCGGACGTGCGGCCCACCTTCCGGTCGCCGCAGCCCGCGGCCTCGCCGCAGTCCTTGCCGTCGGCCCAGCCGTAGGTGTCGAGGAACTTCAGCTTGTGGTCGGTGGTGGCCTTGTCGAGGTTGCTGGGGAGGTGGGCGACCTCGTAGCCGACGTAGCTGTCCACGGCCGTCGGGCGGGCGTGCTTGCGGCCCCAGTACTCGGCGAGCGCGGCCTGGGAGAAGAACGCCGACGTCGTGTGGTCCTGGTGGTCGTACTTCGCTATGCCGTGCAGGACGGGCGGGGTGTTCGGGAACTCCGGCTGCTTCGGCAGGTGCGAGGGGTTCGGGTCGAGGGTGCGGACCACGGTCGGCTGGTAGCGCTCGAAGACCGCCACGAGCGTGTCGATCAGCTGCTGGCGCCCGTACTGGAAGGTGCGCGAGACCGGGGTACCGGCCGGCCGCAGCGTCGTCAGCTTGGGGGTCGCCCCGAGCCACAGACCGCGCAGGCTCTCCTTGCGCGGATTCCTGAGCGTCCGCGCCTCGATCAGCTCCAGGAAGATCAACTGGACCTGGGGGGCCGCGCGCAGCGTCTGCACCTCGACCTCGTAGCCGGGCACCAGCTTGAGCGTCTCCACGTCCCAGGGGCTCAGCGAGTCACCGGTCGCCATCCGGGCCGTCGCCTCGCGGAAGCCGTTGACCCGGGCGCGTACGAACTCCGGCCGCTTCTCGGGCAGTTTGCGGTAGTTCCGCGCCCCCGACAGTTCATTGCGGCCGTCGGACTCGCCGCCGGTGAGGCAGACCGTCACGGACGGGGCACCGCTGCGGATCGACTGCTCCAGCTCCGGGTTCATGAAGTAGAGCGAGTCGTCGGGATGCGCGATGACGTGCACGAACGACTCGGACGTCACCGCCTTGGCGTTCCGCGCCGGAGCACCCTTGGAGCCCTTCTTCGAGTCCGGGGCCAGCCACTGCCAGGCACCCACCGCGCCCGTTCCGACGACGATCCCGCCACCGGCGACCTGAAGCACGCGGCGACGCGGTATGTGCCCTGGCACAGGTGTCCCCCTACTCTCCTGCGCCGAGCGAGCGCGGTAGTGATACGAGCAAAACGAAAGGGGCGATTAGAACTAATCGCCCGCCGATCATGAGTTCGATCCTATGACCTGCAACCTGCTGTTTCCCTGCTGTTTTGTAACAGCCGTACGTCGGCCGGATGTAGGTTCCAAGGCGGTTCGGCAACATGACCCGCCGTTTGCAAAACCGGTTACCGAGGGTCGCGTGCCGGTCGCGGAGCCGGTTCGCGACGGCGGTTTTCGCCGCCTCCGCGCGCGGGGCTACGCCTGGGTGTCCGCCCGGCCGGCGTCATGGACGAGCAGGGCGATCTGCACCCGGTTGTTGAGGCCGAGCTTGGTCAGGATGCGGGAGACGTGCGTCTTGACCGTCGCCACTCCCATATAGAGGCCCGCGGCGATCTCCGCGTTGGACTGCCCGCGCCCCACGGCGACCGCGACCTCGCGCTCGCGGTCGTTGAGCGCGTCCAGCAGCGCCCGCGCCCTGCTGCCCCGGGTGTCCCGCTCCCGGTCCGTCACCTGCGCGATGAGCTGACGCGTCACGGTGGGGGAGAGGACGGGCGCGCCCGCCGCCACCCGCCGCACGGCGTCGACGATCTCCGCGGGCGGGGTGTCCTTGAGGACGAAACCGGCCGCTCCCGCCCGCAGGGCGCGCAGCACGTGCTCATCGGCGTGGAAGGTCGTCAGGACGATGACCTCCGGGGCGTCCTCGCGACCGCGCAGCCGCTCGGTGGCGGTCAGACCGTCCATCGACGGCATGCGGATGTCCATCAGCACCACGTCCGGGGCGACCCGGTCGACCAGCTCGGCCACCTCGCCGCCGTCGGCCGCCTCACCGACGATGCGGATGTCGGACAGACCCCCCAGCATGAACGACAGCCCGGCCCGTACGAGCGGGTCGTCGTCGACGAGCAGGACACGGATCGGCGGGGTCTGTGGCGCGTTCATGACGGCCACGGTAGCCAGCCGAGGACCTGGAAGCCGCCCTCGGGTATCGGGCCGTGATCCAGACGGCCACCGGCGAGTGCCGCGCGCTCGGCGAGCCCTATCAGCCCCTGTCCGGCCCCCGGCACGGCTGGACCGGGCCCGTCCGCGCCCTCGCCCGGTCCCGCCGTGTTGGCGACCAGCACGGTGAGTCCCTCGTCCGGTGAACCCTCGACCATGACCCGAACTTCTGCCCCGGGGGCGTGCTTACGGGCATTGGTCAGCGCCTCCTGCACGATGCGGTAGGCGTTGCGGCCCGTGGCGTCGGGCACCGACCCCGGGTCGGCGATCCGCTGGTCGAGAGCGACGCGCGTCCCCGCCTGCCGGGACTCCCCGACCAGCTCCTCCAGCACCTTCAGCGTGGGCTGCGGCCGGGCGGTGGCACCGGGCGCCTCCTTCCGGAAGCCGTCCGGGGGAGGGGCGGTCGCCGCCGTGCTCTCGGGGGCGCGGAGCACTCCGATCACGTCGCGCAGCTCCTGCAAGGCGTGATGCGCGCTGTCGCGGATCACCCCCGCCGCCCGGGCGACATCGGTCGGCGACGCGTCCGCCCGGAACTCCAGCGCCCCCGCGTGCACGCACAACAAGGACAACCGGTGGGCGAGTACATCGTGCATCTCCCGGGCGATGCGCTCCCTGGCCAGACGCTGGGCCCGCTCGGCCCGCAGCGCCGCCTCGGACTCGGCGCGCAGGGCCCGCTCGCGCAGCTCCAGCACCAGCTGACGGCGGGACCGCATGAACATGCCCCAGCCGGTCACGGTGAGGACCAGCAGCACACCGAGCACGGTCGACGCCATGAACGCCATGCCGGGGTCCGGCCGGAGCGCGGCTTGCGCGGGCGAGGCGACCAGCGCGAGGGACCCCACCCACGCCACCACCCGGAACGGCCGGTGCAACGCCACCGTGAACATCGCCACCAGCATCGCCCCCGCCGCGCACGGGGTCACGGTGCCCACCACCACCAGCACCACGGCCAGGGCGGTCGGCCACCGCCGTCGCGTCCACAGCGCCGCGCACGCCGCGGCGCCCACGATCTGGTCGACGACCAGCACCGCGCCTGAGGTGTCGGGGTCGCCGCGCAGGGACTCCACTGTCAGCAGGCCGACGACCGCGGCGAGGGCGATGCAGACGATGTCCACGAGCCAGTCGCGCATGCCGCGCGGCACCCTCGTTCGACCGGCCGGCGCCCCCGCCCGACCCTCATCCGCTCGTTCCCCGTCCATGACGAGCAATCTACTGACTCGTCGATCTCCGCGGTCGGGTCGAGTGGCGTCCAGCTACCAAAGTCGCACGGTCGAAGACTTTGGGAGGAGCGGGCCCAGCCGTTCGGCCGGACCCGGAGGTGCCGGGGCGCCTGACGGGCCCGACGGCCGTGCGCGAGGATGTGCGTCCATGACGGACAACCCGAACACCGCGCACCCGTCCGAGCTGGTCACCCTCCTGGATCTGCGCCCCCACGTGGAGGGCGGCTGGTACCGGGAGACGTGGAAGACCACCGGCGAGGCGCTCCCCGACGGATACGAGGGCCCGAGGGCCTTCGCGACCGGCATCTACTTCCTGCTCCACCCCGGCGAGGTGTCCCGCTGGCACCGCGTGCGCTCGGACGAGCTCTGGCTCTGGCACCGGGGCGGCCCCCTCCGGATGCGGCTCGGCGGAACCGGCGACGCCCCGGACGACACCGGGACGACCGAGGTGACGGTCGGCGACGGCGTCGAGCGCGGGGAGCGGCCCCAGTTCCTCGTCCCCGCGGGCACCTGGCAGTCCGCCGAGCCCGCCGGTGCCGAGCCGGCCCTGGTGACCTGCGTGGTCGCCCCGGGCTTCGACTTCACGGACTTCGAGCTGGCGTGAACGGGCGGGGGAGACGGCCGGGGTGACCCACCCGGGGTGACCCACCCCCTACCCCGGTATCACCTCCGAATGGCGCCCGTGGTGTGACGCCCGCTCACCCACCCCCTCCCTACCTTTCCCTCCGTCACACCACTGGACGAGGGAGAGACATCCATGCGCCGCTTCAAGCGCACGCTGGTCGCCGCGGCGCTGGCGACCACCGTCATCGCGGGTACGGCGGGCTGGGCCACCGGCAACGAGCAGACCGCCGTCACCGGCCCGCCGGCCGGCACCGCGGCCTGGCGCGCCGACCACTCCCTCCACCGCGACCTGCCGGACCCGGCCACCGCCGCCCCCGCCGACGTCACCGCCTTCTTCGCCGGCCTCTCCGAGCCCCGGCGCCATGACCTGGCCGCCCGCCACCCCCTCGTCGTGGGCAACCTCGACGGCACGCCCGTCCCCCTGCGGTACGAGGCCAACGCCCGGGCGATCGCCGCCGAGCGCGCCACCGAGCGGGCCCGCGCCGACGACGCGCGGCTGCCGCGCGCCGAGCGACTGGCCGCCCGCGAGCGGGCCGACCGCTACACCGCTCTCCTCGCGCCGGGCCGCCAGATCCTCGCCTTCGACCCGCGTGGCCGCGGCCAGCTCGCCGAGGTGTACGGCGACTGGTCCACCGCCCGCCGCACCGCCGTCGTCGTGCCCGGCTCGGACATCGACCTCGCCACCTTCGACCGTGAGAACGACCCCTACGGTGCCCCGGCGGGCATGGCTCGGGCGCTGCGGGCCGAGATGACCCGCCAGGCGCCGGGCACCCCCAACGCCGTAATCGCCTGGGCCGGTTACACCACTCCCGTCGGCATCGGCCTGGACGCCGCCACGGGCCGGCTCGCCCAGGCGGGCGCCCCGCGCCTGGAACGCCTCCTCGCCGGACTCGGCGCCCCGCACGCCCCGGCGGTCTTCTGCCACAGCTACGGCTCGGTCGTCTGCGGCCTGGCCGCCCACACCATCGACGGCTCCGAGGCCGCCGACCTGGTCATGCTCGGCAGCCCCGGCGTACGGGCCGACTCGGCCGCCGCGCTCCGCACCGGCGCCCGCGTCTGGGCGTCGCGCCGCAACGACGCCGACTGGATAGCCGACGTCCCCCACACCCGCTTCCTCGGTCTGGGCCACGGACCGGACCCCACCTCGCCCTCGTTCGGCGCCCGCCCGGTCTCCTCGACCGGCGCCCACGGCCACTCGGCCTACTTCACCCCCGGCACGGAATCCCTGCGCAACTACGCGGCGATAGCCCTGGGCTCGTACGGCACGGTCCACGGATAGAGCGCCCGCGCCCGCTGTCCCTGTCCACCTCGTCCGGCGGCCCCCGGGAACCCATGGGTTCACGAACCACCCCGAACCGGCGCGGCAGCTGACCATGGGATCACACACGATCCAGAGGGCGGAACACTCGGTCAGCAGCAGTTGGGGAAGTCCCAAGGCAGCCGGCCCGCCCCGAGGGCGAGCCGCGTCCTGCCCACGACGGCGCCGTTGCTGTCGCGGAGGGTGATGCTCGTTCGGAAGTTGCCCCGCGGGTGAACCGCCCTCACGTACCCGTGTTCAGGTCGCGCCCCACGCCCGTACGTCATGGAGCCCGCGTTCCGCTACGAGGACGGCGCGTGCGCCCCGCACGGCGTACGCCCCCGCGCGCTTCTCCGCCCTGGGGTGGATGCCGCAGGTCAGGCGTCCTGACTACGGTAATGATCATGCTCTGGAAAACGAGGAAGACATCCCGGCGGTCCTTCGTGGCCGCCGCCCTGCTGACGGCCCTCGCCGTCCCCCAGGTGCCGGCCGCTGTCGCGGCGTCCGCTCCGCCCGCCCCGGCCGAGGTGCCCGCGCCCACGACCAAGGCTCCGATCGGCACCAAGACACTCCACCTGGTCGACGCCTCGCGCCCCGACCCCTGGAAGCCGGCGGCCGGCAACCGCGAACTCATGGTCACCCTCTGGTATCCGGCCCTGCCCTCGCGGGCCGCCAAGGCGCCCTACACCTCGAAGGCGATGTCGAAGGAGATCCTCGGCAGCGACGCGCTTGCAGGCGTGCGGACCCATGCCGTCACCGAGGCGCGCCCCGCCCCCGCGCCCCGGCCGCTGGTCGTCCTGTCGCCGGGCTTCGGCATGAGCCGCGTCACGCTCACCGCGCTCGGCGAGGACCTGGCGTCGCGCGGTTACGCGGTCGCCGCGGTCGACCACACCTACGAGGCGTCGGTCGAATTCCCCGGCGGCCGCCTGGAGAAGTGCCTGATCTGTGAGAAGCCGGACACCGGTGCCGTCGTACGCAACCGCTCCAAGGACCTCCGGTTCGTCCTCGACCGGCTGACTGGCCCCCGCAGCGAACTGCATGTGGACGCCCGGCGGATAGGCGTCGCCGGGCACTCCATCGGTGGTGCGAGCGCGGTGGAGGTCATGCGCGACGACCGGCGCGTGGACGCCGCGGTCAACCTCGATGGCGACTTCTTCCCCGCGCCGCCCGCCGACGGCGTCGACCGGCCGGTCCTGCTGCTCGGCGCCCAGCGCGGCCGGCCCGCCGATCCCCAGGACAACTGGAACGACACCTGGAAGCACATGACCGGCTGGAAGCGCTGGCTCGACGTGCCCGACGGCGGGCACTGGACGTTCACCGACGGCCCCTGGGTCGTGGACCGCTTCGGCGGCCCCGTCTCGGTACCGCCGGAGCAGGTCGAGGGCGCGCTGGGCACCCTGCGCGCCGACCGCGCGACCGCACTGACCAGGGGCTACGTGGCCGCCTTCTTCGACCGGCACCTGCGCGGCCGGCCGAGCCCGCTCCTCGACCGGCCCTCCGCGGCCTACCCGGAGGTCACCTTCGTCAAGTGACGGCCCCTCGCATGCCGTAGGGGTATAGCTGGTACCACCCCCGACACGGATACCAGCGATATCGACCGTGATCTTCGTGGACAGGAACATCGAAGGAGTCCGGAAAACGCTCCAGGAGGATCGATGTTCGAGTTCACGAAGTCGCGGTGGGCCCGCTCCGCCGTGACCGGCGCGGTGGCGACGGCGATCGCGGCCGCGGCGGTGCCGGCGACCGCGGCCGCCGCCCGGCCCGCCGCCCCCACGCCCGTCCCCGACCGCTACGCCGCACAGACACTCGCCTGGAAGCCCTGCGAGCCCGGCGCCTCGCTGGAGTGCGCCGAGATGACCGTCCCGCGCGACTGGCACCACCCCGGTGTGGGCGAGGACCTGACCGTGGCCGTGTCCCGGCAGCGGGCGGGCGACCCGGCAAGGCGGCGCGGGGTGCTGATGATGGCGGCGGGCGGGCCGGGCGGCAAGGGACTGCTGCGGCCCGCGACGCTGGCCGAGAAGGCGCCCAAGGTGAGCGCCGTCTACGACATCGTGGGCTTCGACCAGCGGGGTGTCGGGCGCAGCACCCGTGTGCGGTGCCAGACCGACGCGGAGTTCCGGGACTACTTCTCGGGCGACTCCCGGGACCGCTCGCCCGCCGCGATCCGGCGCACCTTGGACAACGCCCGGAAGTTCGTGGACAGCTGCCGCGACCGCAGCGGCGACCTGATGAACTACATCACCACCGACCAGACCGTCCGCGACATGGACCTCTACCGCTCGCTGCTCGGCGAACGGCAAGTCTCGTACTACGGCCCCTCCTACGCCACGATGATCGGCGCCTACTACGCGACGGAGTTTCCGCAGCGCGTCGAACGGGTCGTCCTCGACAGCAACATAGGCTTCGACGGCACCTGGGAGAAGTTCATGCTCGGCCAGCCGCTGAGCTTCCAGCGCCGGTTCGCGCAGGACTTCCTGCCCTGGCTCGCCGCCAAGGACGACGTCTACCACTTCGGGCGCACGGCCGCCGAGGCGGAGGCGAAGTGGGAGAAGCTCCGCGGCGCCCTCCGGGACCACTCGCTGCCGATCGGCGGAGGGAGGACGGTCGACCCCAACGGGCTCGACAGCGCCGCCGTCGGGGCGATGTACGGGGCGAGGAACTTCCCCGACCTGGGAAGGACGCTCGCCGCGCTGGACCACTGGGACCGCGCGACCCCCGAGGAGCGCAAGCTCGTCGAGGGCGCCTTCGGCCAGGCGCCCAGCGCGGACTTCTTCGCCCAGTTCTTCTCCGTGACGTGCAGCGACACCCCGTGGAACCGCGACACCGACCACTGGGTGCGGCAGGGTGCCGAGGACACCGCGAAGTACCCCCTCGCCGGCGCCCGCGAACTCTCGTACACCGCTGTCTGCGCCAACTGGCCCGCCAGCAAGGCCCCGAGGATCAAGGTCACCGGCAAGGGCCTCCCGCCCGTCCTGATGGTCAACTCCCTGCGCGACCCGGCCACCCACTACGAGGGCGCGCTGAGCGCCCACCGCGCCCTGCGCGGCTCGCGCCTGGTCACGGCCGGCGGCGGTGACCACGTCCAGTACCTGGGCGGCAACACCTGCGTGGACGGCATCGTCGACGACTACCTCCTCAAGGGCGCGCTCCCCGCGCACGACACCACATGCGAGGCCGGTCCCCTGCCGATACCCGCCGGGAAGCGCTAGTCACAGCTGCCGCTCCAGCAGGTATTGGGAGAGCTCGACGAGTTCGTCGGCGGCGCGCTCCGCGAGCGGCACGCGGCGCAGGCACTCGTGCGCGGCCGCCGCGTGGCGCCGGGCCTCCTCCAGGGCGAAGGCCCGGCCCCCGGCCGCCTCGACGAGCTCCGCCGCGCGGTGGGCGGCGGCCTCCTCCACCGGGGCGTCCGAGCCGAGCAGACCGGCCAGCCGGCGGGCGGCCGCCGGGTCCGAGGCCATGGCGGCGAGGACCGGCAGCGTCTTCTTCCGCCGCCGCAGATCGCTGTGGACCGGCTTGCCGGTCGTCCCGGGGTCACCCCAGATCCCCAGCAGATCGTCGACGGCCTGGAACGCCAGCCCCAACCGCCGCCCGGCCTCCGACAGAGCGCCCACCAGCAGCGGCGGGGCACCCGCCAGAACGGGGCCCAGGGCCGTGGCACAGGCCAGCAGGGAGCCCGTCTTACGAGCCGCCATCGCCTGGTACTCGGGTATGCCGACGGCCTCCGGCCCCAGCCACGGCCGGCCCTCGAACAGCAGGTCGTCGGCCTGCCCGTGGACCAGCTCGCCCAGGGCCTCGGCGAGGTGCCGTACGGCCACGCCGCAGTGATCGCCGCCGGCCCCGGCCAGGGTCCGGACGCCGAGCGCGAACAACGCGTCACCCGTCAGGACCGCGGGACCGGTGCCGAACGCCTTCCACGCGGTGTCCCGGTGCCGCCGCCGCTCGTCGCCGTCCATGATGTCGTCGTGCACCAGCGAGAAGGTGTGGACGAGCTCGACGGCCACGGCGGCGGGCACCGCGATGTCCCCGGGCGCGCCCACCGCCTCCGCGCCCAGGACGGCGAGGGCCTGCCGGACGCCCTTGCCGCCGGGCACGGCGCTCGGCGTGCCGTCGGCGTCGCACCAGCCGAGGGAGAAGGACGCCATCCGGCGCGGCAGCGGATGCAGGCTCCCCACGGCCGTTCTCAGGGCGGGCTCGACCAGATCCCGGCAGCGGACGAGCGCGTGGGGTGCGGGCACCTGCAGACCGGTCTGCGACGTCATGGGCTTCTTTTCCTTGTCGGTAGGCGTGGGCGGGCGTGCGCGGAGGCAGGCAGAGGAGCGGAAAGGGGGGAGTGGCCGGAGCGAGGGCGGCCTCAGCGGCCCGAGTGGGCGTCGGCGGGCACGATGCCCAGCTCCGCACGCGCCTTGTCGACCATCTCCCGGGCATGGATCAGACCGATCCCGCCGAGCACGCGGTGCAGGTCGTCGAGTTCCGCCGCGGTCTCCGCGCGGTCCTGCCCCAGCCGGGCCCGGGACTTGACCAGTCCGAGCCGCGCGAGCGCCTCACCGCGGGGCTCGCCCATGGCCCGGAACTCCTCCAGGGCGCCGCTGTAGCACTCCTCGGCCTCCGGGTAACGGCCCGCGCGGAAGAGCACGTTGCCGCGCATCTTGTGGTTGTAGGCCAGCGCGCTGACCAGCCGCATCCGGCGGCAGGTGGCCTCCGCCCCGGACAGCAGCTCCAGCGCCCGCTCCGTCTCGCCCCGCAGGGACAGCACATCGGCGATGCCCCGCAGCGCCCACGCCCGGCCCCGGGCGTCGTCGGCCTCGTCCGCGATCACGGCCGCCTCCTCGAACATGGCGAGGGCGGTGTCGTACGCGCCGGTGTTGCGGTGCATCTGCGCGATGCCCTCCAGCGCCCACACCGTGTGCCGGGCCTCACCGCGCTTGCGCGCCTCCGCCAGCAGCTTCTCGTGCAGCTCGCCGACGGCCTGGTAGTCGCCCTGGATGCGGCCGGTCTCGGCGAGCCCGGCGAGCGAGTACCCGCGGGCGACGATGTCGTCGCCGCGCTCGGCGAGCTCGGCGGCTATGGAGAGCCACCGCCGGGCCAGGGCGAGGTCGCCGCGCTGGCGGGCCAGGGTGCCACCGCTCCACACCGCCCACGCCATCGCGCCCTGATCACCGGCGCGCCGCGCGGCCCGGTAACTGTCCTTCCACGCCCGCTCGGCATCCGCGACACGACCCAGCCGCCGGCTCGCCTCGGCCACGGCGAGCCCCGCGTGCGCCGACTCCAGCGCGCTGCCGCTCTCGTCGGCCAGGCGCCGCTGCTCGACGGCCTTGGCCAGCACCTCCTCCAGCGACGCGTTCACCGACAGATCGCCCAGGGATCCCCGGTATTCAGGTGCGAATGCCTTGCCGTACATCGTTGGTGCCTCACTTCGGTATCGCTCGGGGGAACGGTGGCGCTCCATCGGTGATCTCGAAGCTATGGCGGGACCAGTACGGAAGTAATCAACCGAAGAGCCGGAGTGCCGTACATCTGTGGACCGGCGCCCGGGGCAAAGATCATCCGCGAGATGTACGGGATTCCCCTCCTCGCGTCGGGGTCCGGGCGCTCCCGGCCCTTGGTGGCGGGGCGCCCCCGGGAGGCTGGTAACTTCAGTGAGTTGATCTTGCGCGCCGCGCGGTCCCAGGGCCGCCGCGCGTGGATCGCGGCGGTTCTCCCCGCCGTCCCTTCCCCGACACCTCGACGTCTTGACAGCTCGATGTCTCGACACCTCGATAAGGATGCGAAATTGGCCCGTTCCCGGCTCAGCCGTTTACACCGTCTCGCAGGCTGCGCGGCGGCCTCGGCCGTCGTCCTCGCCGTGCTGCCGGCCTCCCCGGCGCTCGCCGACTCCGGCTCCGCCACCCCGCACCTCGACGCCGTCGAGCGGACGCTGCGTCAGGTCTCGCCCGGCCTCGAGGGCGATGTGTGGGAGCGTACGAGCGGTAACAAGCTCGACGCCTCCGCCGCCGACCCGGCCGACTGGCTGCTCCAGACCCCCGGTTGCTGGGGCGACGACAAGTGCGCCGAGCGTCCCGGTACCAAGCGGCTGCTCGCGAAGATGACCGAGAACATCTCCAAGGCGAACCGCACGGTCGACATATCCACCCTGGCACCGTTCCCCAACGGCGCGTTCCAGGACGCGATCGTCGCCGGCCTCAAGGCCTCGGCCGAGTCCGGGCACAAGCTGAAGGTCCGCGTCCTGGTCGGGGCCGCGCCGGTCTACCACCTGAACGTGCTGCCGTCGAAGTACCGTGACGAGCTGACGTCCAAGCTCGGCAAGGCCGCGGAGAACGTCACGCTGAACGTCGCGTCGATGACCACGTCCAAGACCGCGTTCTCGTGGAACCACTCCAAGCTGCTCGTCGTCGACGGCCAGTCGGCCGTCACCGGCGGCATCAACAGCTGGAAGGACGACTACCTCGACACCGCGCACCCGGTGTCGGACGTCGACCTCGCGCTCACCGGCCCCGCCGCCGGTTCGGCCGGCAAGTACCTGGACACCCTCTGGGCCTGGACCTGCCAGAACAAGAGCAACATCGCCAGCGTCTGGTTCGCCTCGTCCAACGGCGCCGGCTGCATGCCGTCGATGGAGAAGGACGAGAACGCCGGCGCCGCCCGGCCCACCGGCGACGTCCCCGTGATCGCTGTCGGTGGCCTCGGCGTCGGCATCAAGGACAAGGACCCCTCGTCGACGTTCCGGCCGACCCTGCCGACCGCGTCCGACACCAAGTGCGTCGTCGGCCTGCACGACAACACCAACGCCGACCGCGACTACGACACGGTCAACCCCGAGGAGAGCGCGCTGCGGGCGCTGGTCTCCAGCGCGAGCGGCCACATCGAGATCTCCCAGCAGGACCTCAACGCCACCTGCCCGCCGCTCCCGCGCTACGACATCCGGCTCTACGACGCCCTCGCCGCGAAGATGGCGGCCGGCGTGAAGGTCCGTATCGTCGTCAGCGACCCGGCCAACCGCGGCGCGGTCGGCAGCGGCGGCTACTCGCAGATCAAGTCCCTGTCCGAGATCAGCGACACGCTCCGCAGCCGCCTCGCCCTGGTGACCGGCGACCAGAAGTCCGCGAAGAGCGCCATGTGCTCCACCCTCCAGCTGGCGACGTTCCGCAGCTCCGACAACCCCAAGTGGGCCGACGGGCACCCCTACGCGCAGCACCACAAGCTGGTCTCGGTGGACGGTTCCGCCTTCTACATCGGCTCGAAGAACCTGTACCCGTCCTGGCTCCAGGACTTCGGCTACATGGTGGAGAGCCCTGACGCGGCCAAGCAGCTCGACGCGAAGCTGCTCGCCCCGCAGTGGCAGTACTCCAAGGCCGGTGCCACGTTCGACTACGAGCGCGGCGTCTGCCAGGGCTGATCCGCACGACGGGTTGATCCGCACCACGTCATGACGGCTCCCGCCGACCACCCGTAAGGGACGGCCGGCGGGAGCTTCGGCTTTTCCCGCGCTTCAGCGGTTCAGCGCACGGTGGTCATCGATGCCAGGGCCGACACCCCGGCACCGGCACCGGCGGCGGGCCGGTCCGGCGAGGTCCCGCAGTACTCGGCCTCGACCAGCTTGTCCGGGTCACCGACCCAGTCCCCGTTGTAGTTGAACGCGGAGGTATGACGCCCGTCGGACGAGGCGGTCGCCAGCGAGATGGAGCCGTGGATGCCACCCGTGTGCAGCCAGACGCTCTTCCCGCACGACAGCGTCGTGGTGTAGACGCCCAGGCCGTAGCGGCCGTTGCCGAGCCGGCCCTCGGTGGACACCGTGGTGAGCAGCTCCCGCTGCTGGGCCCGCGGCAGGAGCTCCCCGCCCAGCAGCGCCCGGTAGAACCGGTTCAGGTCGCCGGTCGTGGAGATGATCTCGCCGGCGGCGCCGCCCCAGGACGGATTGAGCTCGGTGACGTCGTGGATCTTCGCGTCGGGGTCGTCGGTCAGCTTGCTGTACGCCCGGCCGTGCGGAGCGGGCATCCGCGGCGAGGTGCCGGGCAGCACGGTGGCGCGCAGGCCCAGGGGCTTGATCACGCGCTGGGTGATCTCGGCGGCGTACGAGCGGCCGGAGACCTTCTCCACGATCATGCCGGCGAGGATGTAGTTGGTGTTGGAGTAGCGCCAGCTCTTCCCCGGCCGGAAGTCGGGTTCGTGGGCCATGGCCATGTTCACCAGATCGCCCGGTGTGTAGGTGTCGTAGCGGTGCTCCAGGAAGCCCGTGGTGATCGTCTTCTGGAAGTCGGGGTCGGCGGTGTAGTTGAAGATCCCGCTGGTGTGGTTGAGGAGTTGGCGAACGGTCATCTCCCGGCCGTCGTGGCCGTGGCCCCGGACCACGCCCGGCAGCCAGCGGTCGACCTTGTCGTCCAGGCTCAGCCTGCCCTCGGCCTCCTGCTGGAGGAGGACGACGGAGACGAACGCCTTGTTGATGCTGCCGGCCCGGAAGCGGTCCTGCGCCTGTCGGGGCCGGTTCGTGGTGAGGTCGGCGACCCCGGCCGACGCCTTCCAGGTCCCCGACTTGTCCTGAACCTGCCCGAGCAGCCCCGGGGCACCGGCCGCGACCTGGGCCTCCATGGCCGCGCGGGTCGCGGCGTGCGGGTCGTGCCCCTGGCCGCCGGCGGCCGAGGCGGGTGCTGTGAGAGCCGTCGCGCTCACCACGGCCGTGGCCAGCGCTCCCAGCATGGCTCTGCGAAGCGTGCGTATCTTCATGTGGTGCTGCCCCTCCGGTGCGTCGGATGTGTACGCGGGGCAGGACTCCGTCAACCCGCCGGAGAGTTGAGCACAGTTGAGTGACAGGGGCGCGTTCCGGCCACCCAGGGGGCGCAGGCCGCGTCATCCTGCCGGGGCTGGCCGAAGCCGGTCGGTAACCGGCTAAAATGGACAGTCCATCGTGCGATGCGCCGCGGGGGTGAGCCCATGGACACCGACGAGGTATGGCGGACGACCGACATCGAGCGACTGAGCCTCGCCGACCTGCTCGACGAGCTCGCCGACGAGGAATGGGAGAAGCCCTCCCTCTGCGCCGGCTGGCGGGTGCGCGACGTCGCGGCGCACCTCGCCCTCTGCCGCACCGGCCCCGGCGCGGCGCTGATCGGGCTGGCGCGGGCACGGGGCAGCTTCGACCGCATGGTGCGCGACGCGGCCCGCCGGTACGCGGCGCGACGGCCCGCCCCGGCGCTGGCCGCGGAGCTGCGCGCCATGGCCGGGTCGCGCCGGCACGCCGTGGGCGCGACCCACGTCGAGCCGCTCCTGGACGTGCTGGTCCACGGCCAGGACATCGCGCTGCCGCTCGGCCGCCCCCGGGAGATGCCCCCGCAGGCGGCGGCCGTCGCCGCCACCCGCGTCTGGACGATGGGCTACCCCTTCCGCGCCCGCAAGCGCTTCCGCGGGCTGCGGTTCGCCGCGACGGACGCCGTGTGGGCGGCGGGGGAGGGCAGGGACGCCGAGGGGCCGATCGGCGCGATCCTGCTGACCCTCACCGGCCGCACCGCCGTCCTGGACCGGCTCTCCGGCGAGGGCGCGGCGGAGCTGCGCCGACGTGCCGCGCGGACGGCCATGACCCGGACCCCCGCACGTCCCGGGCAAGAGGAAGAGGGGTGAGCGCGCCGGGCAGGTGCGCCCCGGCGGCGATCGGCTGAAACGCCGCCCCGACCCCGGCGCACCGGTGACGTTCAGGTATGAACCCCTCACGCACCGTTCCCGTCGACGTCCGATGATCGGCGCCCGCGAGGCGCGCACAGGCGGCGCGTGTAGCTTTGCCGTACAGCCGTGCCGGTGACATCCGTACGGCATGTATTCGTCACCTTCGCGTGTACTGCCGTGCCGGTACCGCCATACCGTACAAAGGACGCCCTACCGATGCCGTACGTGCGCCACTGGTTGCGCAACTCCATCCTGCTGTTCGCGCTCGCCATCACGCTCGGGCTGGTCGCCGCGCACACCCACCTGATCCAGCCGCACGACCTCCAGCTGGACCGCACGATCCAGACCAACACCCGCGCCGGCTGGCTGAACCACGTCATGGAGGGCGTCAGCGCCCTGGCCTCGCCCGTCGCCGGCCTGTTGATCCTCGTGGTCTGGAGCGGCTGGCTGCTGTTCGTACGGCGCCGGCCGACGAGCGCGGTGGCGACCTTCCTCGTCGTCGCGATCGGCTGGAACAGCACCCAGATCGCGAAGGCCATCGTGGCCCGCCCCCGGCCGCCGCGGGAATTCATGCTCGACCCGGAGATCGGCTCCAACAGCTTCCCCAGCGGGCACACCGCCTTCACCGTCTCGGCTGTCGTCGCCGCGTACTTCCTCCTGCGCGGGACCCGGCACCGCCGCACCGTCCTGATCCTCGGCCCCCTCGCGGTCCTGCTCGTCGCCTTCTCCCGGATGTACGTCGGCGCCCACTACCCGACCGACACCTTCGGCTCCGTGCTCATCGCCGGCTCCGCGATCACGTTCGTCACGGGCATCTGGCACGTGTGGATCGAGCCGAGCCTGCTGCACCGGCTGCCGCTGATGGAGCGCTTCGGGCTGGCCCAGGAGCGGGCGGAGCTGGAGGCGGCACAGGGCGCGCACCACGGGCCCGTGCCCGGTGGCCGCCGCCGCGCCGGCGGCGCGCCCGCGGCCCCGGGACGCCACCGCAAGCACGCGGGCCGCTGACCCCACGGGCGCGGCACGCACAGCACGCGCGGAAGGGCGGTACGGGACATCCGTACCGCCCTTCCGCGTTCCCGGCCGCCGGGCCGCGTCCGTATTCCCTATTCCTGGAACGCGTTCTACTGTGTGCGCCGTCATCCGCGCGGACGGCGAGACCCTGGAGGGCCCGTGGACCTCGAATACACCCCGCGACAACGACGGTTCCGCGACGAGCTGCGGAGCTACTTCGCCGAGCTGGTGCCCGACAACGCCTACGCCCGCCACTTCGACCCCGCCGAGCAGAAGCGCTTCTACCGCCGCACCATCCGCCGGCTCGGTGCCGACGGGCGCCTCGGCGTGGGCTGGCCGAAGGAGTACGGCGGCAGCGGGATGACCCCCATGGAGCAGTTCATCTTCTTCGACGAGGCCGCCCAGGCGGGCGTGCCGCTACCGCTCATGGCGCTCAACACCGTCGGCCCCACGATCATGCAGTTCGGCACCGAGGAACAGAAGGCGTACTTCCTGCCGCGCATCCTCTCCGGCGAACTCGACTTCGCCATCGGCTACAGCGAGCCCGACGCCGGCACGGACCTCGCCTCGCTCCGCACGCGCGCGGTGCGCGACGGCGACGACTACGTCGTCAACGGACGGAAGATCTGGACCACCAACGGCGACACCGCCGACTGGATCTGGCTGGCGGTACGCACCACACCCGTCACCGACGGTGTGCCGCCCCACCGGGGCATCAGCATCCTCCTCGTCCCCACCAGCGCGCCCGGCTACTCCTGGACCCCCATCGACACCCTCGCCTCCCACGGCACCACCGCCGGCTACTACGACGACGTCCGCGTCCCCGTGACCCACCTCGTCGGCGAGGAGAACAAGGGCTGGCGCCTGATCACCACCCAGCTCAACCACGAGCGCGTCACCCTCGCCGCGCACGGCACCACCGCCATCAGCGCCCTGCGCGACGTCCAGCGCTGGGCCTCGGCCACCAAGACCGCCGACGGCCGCCGCGTCATCGACCTGGGCTGGGTGCGCGGCCGCCTCGCCCGTACCCACCTCAGGCTCGACGCGATGAAGCTCCTCAACTGGCAAATGGTCGACGCCCTGCGCCGCTCCACCCTCACCCCCCAGGACGCCTCGGCCGTCAAGGTCTACGGCTCCGAGGCCCGCCGCGACGCCTACGCCTGGCTGATGGAGGTCCTCGCCGCGGCCGGTCCGCTGAAGGAGGGTTCGGCCGGCGCGGTCCTCCACGGCGAACTGGAACGCGGCTACCGCAGCGCCGTCATCTTCACCTTCGGCGGCGGCAACAACGAGATCCAGCGGGAGATCATCTCCTGGATCGGCCTGGGCATGCCGAGGGTGCGCCGCTGATCCGACGTCAGGAGACGCCATGCCGTCGTGCTCGTCCCGTCGCCCGCCCTCCGTGGGCACCGTGCCGCGCGCCGCCCCCGCCGCCGCACGGCCGCCACTCCCGCCCCGGCGCACGGCCCGCACCCTCGCCCGGACCGCTTCCGGCACCCGTCCCTCCGCCTACAACCTGCACAGACGGGCCGCCATACTGGACGGGCCGGGGGAGGCACAGCGAAGCGACGGGGGCGGCGGCGGAGGATGGCGGAATCCAGGCTGATCCAGGACCGGTACGTGCTGCTCGACCGGATCGGGCGGGGCGGCATGGGCGAGGTGTGGCGGGCCCGCGACGAGTCGCTGGGCCGACATGTGGCCGTCAAGTGCCTCAAGCCGATGGGGCCGCAGCACGAGCAGTCGTATCTGCGGGTGCTGCGGGAGCGGTTCCGGCGCGAGGCGCGGGTCGCGGCCGCCCTCCAGCACCGGGGCATCACGGTCGTCCACGACTTCGGCGAGTCCGACGGCGTGCTGTTCCTCGTCATGGAACTGCTCGACGGCCGCAACCTCAGTGAGCTGCTCGACGACAACGAGCAGCGCCCTCTTCCCGTGGCCGAGGTCGTCGACATCGCCGAACAGGTCGCGGCCGCCCTCGCCTACACCCACCGGCAGGGCGTCGTCCACCGCGACCTCAAGCCCGCCAACATGATGCGGCTCACCGACGGTGCCGTGAAGATCTGCGACTTCGGGATCGCCCGCCTCGGCCACGACATCGGCTACTCCACGTTCTCCGCCCGCCTCACCGGTACGGGCATCGCCATGGGCACCCCGCACTACATGTCACCGGAGCAGATCGGCGGCGGCCACATCGACCACCGCAGCGACCTGTACTCGCTGGGCTGCGTCCTCTACGAACTGGCCACCGGCGCCCCGCCCTTCGACATGGACGACGCCTGGGCCGTCCTCGTCGGCCACCGCGACACCGCGCCCCGGCCGCCGCGCGAGCACCGCCCCGCGCTCCCCGAGCCCTTCGAACGGATCGTCCTCGACCTGCTCGCCAAGGACCCCGACGACCGGCCGCCCGACGCGGCCGAGCTGCACGACCGGCTGCTGGAGATCGTGCTGGCCGACCACGTCGGCGCGGTGCCGCGCACGCTCCCCGAGAGCCGGCCGCGGCCCCTGCGCGCCTCGGTCCGGCTCCCGGAGCCGCCCCGGCTCCCCGGCTGGGCCAGGAACATGACCACCGGTTCCAAGGCCACCGGCCCCGGCCTCCTGCCACCCCCACCCCCGAGCCCGGCCACGGAACTCACGGGCGCCTGGACGGGCCCGAGAACCGGCATGGTCGGTGCTCCCACAAGCACGCCGACGGGCACGCCCACCGGCGCGTCGCCCGGTTCCACAGGCGTACCCACCGGCACCCCGACGGGCACGTCACCCGGAACGTCGCCCCACACGTCCTCCGATGTCCTCGCCGACCTCGCCGGCCGCCATCAAGAAGCCCTGCGGCTCGGGCGGCTCGGGCGGTGGGACGAGGCCGGGGACGCGCACCGTGCCGTCGCGGCGCAGCGCGAGCGCGTCCTGGGGCCGGATCACCCCGACACGCTCGCCAGCCGGTACGAGGCCGCGTTCACCCTCAGCCTGCGAGGGCGGCCCGACGAGGCGCTGCGGGAGTACGCCCGCGCCGCGTCCGGGCGGCAACGCGTCCTGGGCCCCGAGCACCCCGAGACCCTCGCCGCGCGCCAGGAGACCGCGTACGTCCTCGGGCAGCTCGGCCGGCACGTCGAGGCGCACGAGGTGTACGCCGCCGTGCTCGCCGCCCGCGAGCGCGTCATGGGGCCCGACCACCCGGACACCTTGCGCTGCCGCCACAACCTCGCCTTCAACCTGGGCCGGCTGGGGCGCCTGGAGGAGTCGTACCGCATGGCCCACGACGTGGCCGCCGCCCGCGCCCGCGTGCTGGGCCCGAGCCACCCCGAGACGCTCGTCACCCGCTACGAGGTCGGCTACGCCCTGGGCCAGCTGGGCCGCTGGCCCGACGCCCTCCAGACCTACCGCGAGGTCGCCGCCGCCCGCCAGCGCGTGCTCGGCGCCGAGCACCCGGACACCCTCGCCGCCCGCTACGAGGCGGGCATCTGCCTGGGCCGCCTCGGCCGCAGCGCCGAGGCGCTCCAGCTCTTCCGCGAACTCGTCGACGAGCGCACCCAGGCCCAGGGCCCGGCCCACCCCGACACCCTGCGCGCCCGGCACTGCCTCGGCGTCAACCTGGGCCGGCTCGGCCGCTGGGAGGAGGCGCTCGCCGAGGCGCGCGATGTGTGCGCGAGCCGCGAGGAGGCCCTGGGCGCCGACCACCCCGAGACCCTCGTCAGCCGCCGCGAGATCGCCGTGTCCCTCGGCTGGCTCGGCCGCTGGACCGAGGCGCTCGCGGTGTACCGGGAGGTCGCACAGGCCCGCCAGAAGGTGCTGGGCGCCGACCACCCCGACGCCCTCACCAGCCGCAACGACGAGGCCCACTGCCTGGAGCAGCTCGGCCGCTCCACCGAGGCCGTCGAACTGCACCGCCAGGTCGCGGCGCTGCGCCAGACCCGCGCGACCCGCGGCCGGCCGCGCGGCAGATGACGGGCCGCGAGCCCCGCCAACTGACGCAGCATCAGAAAACCTCTTCCCTCGCCCGGCCCGCTGCGGCATCCTGCCGCCCATGCAGACGGAGCTGAGCCAGCAGCTGGGGATCGAGTACGCCGTCTTCGGCTTCACCCCCTTCCCCGCGGTGGCCGCGGCCATCACCCGCGCCGGAGGACTCGGCGTACTCGGCGCCGTACGCTACACCGACCCCGACGCGCTCCGCCGCGACCTGGACTGGATGCAGGAGCACACCGACGGCCTGCCGTACGGACTCGACGTCGTCATGCCCGCGAAGAAGGTCGAGGGGGTGACCGAGGCCGACGTCGAGGCCATGATCCCCGCCGGGCACCGCCGGTTCGTGACCGAGACGCTCGCCCGGCACGGCGTGCCCGAACTCGCCGTCGGCGAACGCTCCGGATGGCGCATCACGGGATGGATGGAGGCCGTCGCCCGCACCCAGCTCGACGTCGCCTTCGACTACCCGATCGCCCTCCTCGCCAACGCCCTCGGCTCGCCGCCCCCCGACGTCGTCCGGCGCGCCCACGACCACGGCACGCTCGTCGCCGCGCTCGCCGGCAGCGCCCGGCACGCCGTCCACCACGCCGACGCCGGCATCGACATCGTCGTCGCCCAGGGCTACGAGGCCGGCGGCCACACCGGCGAGATCGCCACCATGGTCCTCACCCCCGAGATCGTCCGCGCCGTCGACCCGCTGCCCGTCCTGGCCGCCGGCGGCATCGGCAGCGGCGAACAGATCGCCGCCGGCCTCGCGCTCGGCGCCCAGGGCGTCTGGCTCGGCTCCCTCTGGCTCACCACCGAGGAGGCCGACCTCACCTCGCCGGCCCTGACCGCCAAGCTCCTCGCCGCGGGCTCCGGCGACACCGTGCGCTCCCGTGCCCTCACCGGCAAGCCCGCCCGCCAGCTGCGCACCGCCTGGACCGACGCCTGGGACGACCCGGCCGGCCCCGGCCCGCTCCCGATGCCGCTGCAAGGGCTGCTCGTCGCCGAGGCGCTCTCCCGCATCCAGAAGTACGAGGTCGAGCCGCTGCTGGGCACACCGGTCGGCCAGATCGTCGGCCGCATGGACTCCCGGCGCAGCGTGCGGGCCGTCTTCGACGAACTGACGGCCGGCTTCGAGCGCGCCGTCGACCGCGTGAACCGGATCGCGGGCCGAACGAGGGGAGCACCGGGCTGAACGGGCCCGGCCTTCCTCCCCGCCCGCACCGAAGGACCACCACCCGACGACATCGAAGGACCACCACCCGACGAGGAGCACACCCCATGCCGCAACCGCCCAACGGCTTCTGGGCCCAGGCCGCCGCCGACCCCGACCGCGTCGTCCTGATCGCGCCGGACGGCGAGGAGTGGACCGGGGGCCGCCTGCACGCGGACGCCAACCGGCTCGTGCGCGGTCTGCGCGCCGCCGGGCTGCGGACCGGCGACGCCTTCGCCGCCGTCCTGCCCAACGGCGTCGAGCTCCTCACCGCCCACCTCGCCGCCACCCAGGCCGGCCTCTACCTCGTACCCGTCAACCACCACCTCGTCGGACCCGAGATCGCCTGGATCCTCGCCGACTCCGGTGCCAAGGCCCTCATCGCCCACCAGCGCTTCGGCCCCGCCGCGGCCGCCGCCGCCGACGAGGCGCACACGCCCGCCGCCCGCCGCTACGCCGTCGGGGACATCCCCGGCTTCCGCCCGTACGCCGCGCTCCTCGACGGCCACCCCGGCACACCACCACCCGACCGCACCCTCGGCTGGGTCATGAACTACACCTCCGGCACCACCGGCCGGCCCCGCGGCATCCGCCGCCCGCTGCCGGGGAAGCCGCCCGAGGAGGCCCATCTCGGCGGCTTCCTCGCCATCTTCGGCATCAAGCCGTTCGACGGCAACACCCACCTGGTGTGCTCGCCGCTCTACCACACGGCCGTCCTCCAGTTCGCCGCCGCGTCCCTGCACATCGGCCACCGCGTGGTGGTGATGGACAAGTGGACACCCGAGGAGATGCTCCGGCTCATCGACACCCACCGCTGCACCCACACCCACATGGTCCCCACCCAGTTCCAGCGGCTGCTGGGGCTGCCGGAGCGGACCCGGGCCGCCTACGACGTGTCGTCCATGCGCCACGCCATCCACGGCGCCGCGCCCTGCCCCGACCACGTCAAGCGGGCGATGATCGAGTGGTGGGGGAGCTGCGTCGAGGAGTACTACGCGGCCAGCGAGGGCGGCGGCGCGTTCGCCACCGCCGAGGACTGGCTGAAGAAGCCCGGTACGGTCGGCAGGGCCTGGCCCATCAGCGAACTCGCGGTCTTCGACGACGAGGGCGAACGCCTGCCCGCGGGCCGGCTGGGCACCGTCTACATGAAGATGACCACCGGCGGCTTCGCCTACCACAAGGACGCCGGCAAGACGCGCGAGAACCGCATCGGTGACTTCTTCACCGTCGGGGACCTCGGCTTCCTCGACGAGGACGGCTATCTCTTCCTGCGCGACCGCAAGATCGACCTGATCATCTCCGGCGGCGTCAACATCTACCCCGCCGAGATCGAATCCGTCCTGCTCGCCCACCCCGCCGTCGCCGACGCCGCCGTCTTCGGCGTCCCCCACGACGACTGGGGCGAGGAGGTCAAGGCCGTCGTCGAACCGGCCGAGGGCCACGCGCCGGGCGCGCCCCTGGCCGAGGCGCTCCTCGCCCACTGCGCCCGCGAGCTCGCGGGCTACAAACGCCCGAGGTCCGTCGAGTTCATCGCCACCATGCCTCGCGACCCCAACGGCAAGCTCTACAAGCGCCGTCTGAGGGAACCGCACTGGAAGGGCCGGAACCGCGCCCTCTGACGGACGCGCGACGCCTGCGGAAGCTCGACGTCCGACCCCCGGCGTCGTGGTGCGCACCGCGCTCGCGTGGTGCGCACCACCGGGTTCACCGCTCGCTCACCCGCACCACCTTCAGCTTCGGCGACGCGAGGATGTCCTTCTCGCAGAACCGTCCCCGCACCATGCGCTCCGCCGAGAACAGCTCGGTCTGGTCGCTGTAGTGCGCCGACGTGGGGTCGGAGGACTGGCCGTACGTCAGGAGCGTACGGGCCTGCGGGCAGGGGCCGCGGTCGAAGCCGACCGCCTGGATGTAGCTGGAGCCGTGCAGCACCTCGCAGAGGCCAGGGCTACTTCAACCCGGCCTCTGTGCTCATCGAGCCGAAGGGCGGCCCTCAGTGAGTGGTCGTATCGCCATCACCGCGGGCGGCTATGAGATCACCTGTCGCCGGTCACACGCCGAAGAGTCACTTTGACGGCAGCGGAACGTGATCGGCTTGCCGCTCTTCCGTGTGCGGCGTCTGGCTCGCCGCACACGAGGTTTGCCTGCCGTCGACCAGGGGAGCCTGGCACGGAGATCCGGTGGTGTGTGCACGTACAGAGCTACGACGGCCATGGGGGTCATGAAGTCAGTGAAGAGCGTCACGCAGGGCCTCCAGCAAGACAGGTAGCCGGCCCAGCAGCATCAGAGCTGCCTCGTGCCGCGCCCGCCCGTAGGACTCAAGTGCGGCTGCCGCACCGTCGCAACGGGCCCCTGCGCACGCTGCGGGCAGGACCGACGTCGCAATGCCCGCTGGCCTATGGGCGGCGTGTGCACCGCCTGCTACCACTACGTCCGCTCGCATCCCCGGCCCTGCGCCGCCTGCGGCCGCACCCCTGACGGGCGCGGGACCTGCGGCATCTGCTCCGGCGCCCGCAACCCCTACCTGTGCCTGGCCTGCGGCAGCGGGAGAGAAACCGACCGCGGCCCCCACTGTGCCCGTTGCGTCCTCCGGCACCGCCTGACCACCGAGTTCGCCGACGCCCACGGCACGGTTCCCGCCTCCCTCACGCCGCTCAATGACGCACTGCTGCGCGTACCGCGGGCACGATCAGCCCTGGTCTGGCTGAACAAGCCCCACAGCGGCGCCGCCCTCCTGCGAAAGCTTGTGCAATCCGGCGTCGACATCACCCACCAGACCCTCGATGCCCTCGATCCCGGGCAGAGCCAAGCCGGTCTCCGCGCCACCCTGGTCCACCTGGGGATCCTCCCGCCCCGTCACGAACCCCTCGCCGCCCTGCGGCCCTGGCTCGAACGCACCCTGACCGCCTTGCCCCCACAACACCGCAGCACCATCCATGCCTACGCCCAATGGTCGGTCCTGCACCAGGCCCGCCGACGCGCCGCACGCCGCCGCTTCACCTCCGCCAGCGCCACCCGCGCCCGCAACACCATCCGCTGCGCCGGCGCCTTCCTCACCTGGCTGGATGATCACCAGCTCACCCTGGCGGACCTCACACAAGGCCACGTCGACCAGTGGTTGACCGGCCCCCTCGAACGCCGTCACGTCCGTCCCTTCCTGCGCTGGGCCCACCAACGCCACCTCACCGGCGAACACGATGTCCGCCCCCGGCTAAGAGGTGACGCGCACACCTGGTGGAGCGACCAGGAACACTGGGCCCATCTGCAACGCTGCCTGCGCGAGGAGGACCTCCCCCTGGACGTGAGGGCAGCGGGGGCCCTCATGCTCCTCTACGGGATGCCGGTCTCTCGCATCACCGAACTCACCACCGACCGCCTCATCGACGGCGACGAGCCAGCCCTGATCCTCGGCGCACACCCCACGGCCCTGCCGCCAGCCGTCCACCGCCTCCTACGACACCAAGCAGACCGAGCCCGCCATGAATCAGCCATCGGCCGCTCCACCCCTCGAACCGCCTGGATCTTTCCCGGCTACGCCGCTGGCAGCCACCGCTCCCCGGCAGCCCTGGCCGCCAAACTCCGCCGCCACCACCTGCCCGCCCACCCCGTCTCGTACTCTCGCTGCGTGCACGGAAGGTGGGCTGGGGGCCGAGAATGCACTGTCCGAGAGCCGCGGCTTGAACGAGCGCGCCGATCGTCACAGTTGTCGCTCTTGCCATTCCGGTACCACTTGCCGAACTCGCTATCTACAGCGGGCCTTATCTGCACCTGTCAACTGTTGCGACTGGTCAGATGCTTGAGGCTTCTGAAGGCATGTAAGGCACGCCTCATGCCCAAAGACGCGCTGCCGACGGTGCGCGAGTTCGCCTACACCTCCGTCGAAGGCATGAATCACCGCAGCCGACCGCAGCAACTCGCTGTGCGAGCGCATGGCTGCGGCCGGCACGGCTCACCGGGTGGCACTGATCGGACCGGCTTCTCAGCGGGCGATCCGGGCAAGCAGACTGCTGTACTCCAGTTCCTCCGTCCCGGTTGCCGACATGTAATGGTCTGTGGGGAATGCGCTGCGGACCTCTGAGGCCGAGGTGGAGTAGACCATCTTCGACCTCACCGTTGCCGCCTCAGGGCCCCAGACGATCAGGACCGTTACGTTCCACTTCTTGCCGTCGGTCTCGCCTTCGAGGACACGGATGGCGTAGCACGGTTCGTCTTGTGAGAACGACGATGCGAACTCGTCGTAGGTGCCCGCCTCGGCCTTGCGTGCGGTGACGACCGTCTTTCGTTCCATGTCGATTTCCAGGACCAGAGTGTTGATCTTGCGATCCGTCAGACTCGCGAAATCATTGGCAGCGCCCGGATCGACAGTGATGCCCGTGGACGAAGACATGAGTCCTTCTCGTGGTGGTGGCAGATCGGTTCCGCGCGTCGCGGGCCCCGAAGATCATGGCCTGCCAAGGCCGCCGCGGAGGTGGTTCAGCGTCCTGATGGCTGGAACTGGTGGTCAGCGGCGCAGCCTCACAGGTGTGGCGATTTCGGTGCCAGCCGTGATGATCACGGCCGCAGCCACAGTCGGATCGCGGCGACGGTCATCGCCCGGCTGTCTGCTTCTCGCCCCGGCGGCGCAGACTTGACCGGCTGACGCCTCACAGGGGTAACCCGCCTGGGTCATCCGCCTCACTCGTTTCGGGTGCCTCCGCTGATGGATGACTTCGAGACGTGGGCGTGCGGGTACCCACGCCCACGGACAACGATCAAGCATCACACGAGCGGACAGGAGAGTGAACATGACAGACATCAACCCGGTTGGGATGGATGGATCCACGATGTCGCTGGACGACATCAATAACGCGACCGAGGTCATGAAGTCGGTTCAGAGCGGTGCACAAGAAAAGGCCGACAACGGGGGAAGCACGACATTCACCCTGGACGACCTGAACGAAATCCTGAAGAAGTCGCCGAGTGTCGGCCCCGCCAACTCCGCCATGGGGGTGCTGGGCCTAGGGGGCAACGGTGACGGCGGGGGCAGCGGCCTGGCGCCGGCGGGAGTCTCTTCTACCCATAAGGATTGGGAGAAAGCGAACAAGAATGCTCCCACCGAGGCGGCGATCGGCAGCGTCTTCAGCGGCGTCGGGAGGGTCTTTTCGGCGATCGGCAGCTTCTTTGTGGGCGCGGCGAAGCAGAAGTCGAAGATGATGTAGCGGCGCACCAGAACGTCCTGCGGCGCCCTGTCCAGCGGGCTGCCGATCCGGCCCCTCCTTTGTGCCCTGACAGAGCCGGCAGCGCACCCCGGCAGGAGCCACACCGGTGACGGATGCCGCCCGCCGAGGACGCTGGCCCACTGGGGCTTCGGCTTCCCCAGCCTGCGCAACCTGCCGAGTAGCCACAGCACCGCAGGTCGGCTGTATCCATTGCTTTTGCGGCCATGATCCTGGTACCCCGAATACCGCCCACTACGAATACATGCCGGGTACCAGCTTGTCGTCCAGGTGACATCCCTGGGTGACGTGCAGCGATGGCGCCGCGCCGACGCGAGTCGCGACGTTCAGGACGAGTACTGCGAGTGGAGCATCACCCGGAACAATGGGAAGATCACCAGCGTCACTTTCACCTGCGAGGGCCCGGAATACTGGCAGGCCCTCGCTCAGAACCGGCCGGACACCCTCCTCGCTCTGTATCACGAGCACGTCAGCCCCGATGTGCAGAAGAAGGATCTGTTCACAGCCAACGGGCGCTATCGACCACGTAACAAGTGGAACGACTCCACGACACACGGGGCTATGCATCTCATCCAGGACGCCAACACGCTCAGCGCCGAAATAGAGCTCGCCGCGGCCGCGACAGTCCGCCGCCTCATCGACGGCCATGAACTCGCCACCGCCCAAGAGCTCATCAATTGTTCCCGGTACGGAGTCGCGGAACGCAACAGCGATCCGCACATAGGCGAGGTCGTGAACTCCGTGGCACGCCAGAAGGCCGACGTGGCGCTCGCCGATCCGGTCGGGCTCTACTTCAACGATCTGTCCACCGATGGCTGGCACACGCCTGACGGATCCAATCCCAAGGACTACTGGACCTACACACGTGGTGCGGCCACCCAGCCCGTCCGGGCGGTCTACGAAGTGCCGCCGGAGAAGAACTTCACCGTCGGCGACATCACCATCGGCGGAAAGGCCATCGAGTTCGGCGGACAGATCGCCGACTTCATCAGCATCAAGCTGACCGCCGTCGCGTGCCGCTTCGGCAGCAGCCCGGTCCAGCCGCACACCACCTGCGTGAGTCCGCCGCCGGCCCCGCAGCTCTCACCCGAGGACTTTTCGGCCAGCGCACTCACCGGGTTCGGACCACCCGAAACGCGACCCGGCGAGGCGCCGCGTCCCACCAGACTTGACTGACCAATCCGTCTGAGAGAGCGCACCGCCGGCATCTCCGTGTGGACAGCACTCTCAAGGCGCTTGGCTCGGCTGCAACGCCTGGGGCATCCGGCTGCAGCGCTCCCGCGGCAACCATCCTCGCCAAGGAAGACCCAGGCGGCGGGCGTCCGCTCGCGTTCGTCATCACACCCGCCACGGGAGCGGCCCAGGGCCTCATCCGAACGATGGTGAACAGGCTGGCTCCGCCGTCCGGGGATACGTGCCGCGCCAGTGCGGGCGCCCGCAGCATGCTGATGGGCACGGCAGGAGGTCGAGTCCACACTGACCATGCTCCAGTCGATCCGGCCTTCCGCGTCGGCGTCGGCCTGGACGGCCCGAAGGATCCTCTCCCAGGTGCCGTCCGCCGACCATCTTCGGTGTCTGTCGTGCACCGTCTTCCACTTCCCGAACCGCGTCGGCAGATCACGCCACGGAACACCGGTCCGCTGCCGGAAGAGGATGCCATTGATCACCCTGCGATGGCTCTTCCAACGACCGCCACGTCCCACGTTGTTGGGCAAGTGCGGCTCAAGCCGAGCCCACTTCCGATCCGACAGATCACCCCGCCCCACACCAGCCGGAACGATGCGACTGCCGCCCCGGTCACACGACCCATCGGACAGGGCCCAGTGGAGAGCCGGTATCGGTTCGTCGCGGTCAGGGTGACTGCCTCATGGCGTGCCTCGATGCGTAGGCCGGCGAGTGCTGGTATCCCGGGCTCATGCGCGGTCGCGGTCAGGACCTGTTCGACCGCATCCGCCAGCACGGGACCCTTCACCGCAGCAATGGGAAGACCTGGCACGTCGTCGAGCACAGACTTGATGGCAGCGGCCTTCTGCTGCACGGCCGCCGCATCCCCAACGACCTTTGCGACATGCTCATCGAGTAGCCGGGAAGCCTCGTCAGCCCCGGAATCAAGTACAGCCTCGACAGCGGCCAGGGGCATAGCGAGTTCGCGGAGCTGACGCAGCACGGTCGCCCGAGCCACCTGGTCAGTGCTGTAGTAGCGGTAGCCCGAGACCGGATTGACTTCGGCAGGGGGCAACAGCCCGGAGTCGGCATAGAACCGCAACGCGCTGGAAGTCAGACCACTGCGTTGGGCGAAGGCCCCGGCCGCCAGGTTCGGGACGACGGTCGAGCAGCTCGTCAAGTGGAGCAACATTCCTGACCCGGACTTCATCAAGGTCGGGCAGCAACTGATCGTCGCCAAATCGGCGCCGATGGCGGCCTGACGAGAGTGCTTCGGCGGCGGTTGCGGCCCAATCGTTGCCGTCTGCTGACGGGTTCGCAGCGCGCAGACGCTCCCACTCAGCAGACGAAGTCGGGTGAATTGGCCCAGAAGGTAAGGAACGACCACGTCTGTGCGGCGACGATGCCGTCGACCGTAATCTCGGCGCACTTCTGGAATCTCTTGGTCGCGGCCTCGGTGACCGGACCGAAGGATCCGTCCTCGAGCAGCCTGTCCCCCTGCATCGACAGGTTCAGGTAGCACTGCGCCTGCTTGACCGCCTCCCCCGTCGAACCGCGCTTGAGCGTCGGGCGGCTGATGGTGAAGTTGCAAGGCTGACTGTCCGTGGCGGGCATGACGAGTTCCTCTTCTGTGTGGGCGTGAACGCGGTCATACAGCGATGAACGTGACAGCGACATGGCAATGGCGTGCGCCATGGCAGGTCATGAGCTTGCCGCCGCGGGCGCTCGCTCTGGCCCTCTCAGAGAAGCACAGGACCGTACACGCCGCGCGGCAAGGAGCTCCGTCGGAATGATGGCCTGTGAGTTCCATGCTCCAGCCGGTCGGGTCTCACGGCTCTGGTCGGACATGTCGCTCGCCGTCGGGCAGGCGACTCCGATCCCTTCGGGCTGGAAACGCAAGGGCACGGTATTCGGCCACAGACTGCCGAATACGGCGACCAGAACGACAATGACCGCCAGGGCGATGGCTACCCCGTAGACGATGTACGTGAAGCTGCGGACCCGCAGGTTCTCTTTCAGATGCGCTTGCCGGGCTGTGGCCACCGCGTCAACGAGCACTTCGCGCTGTCCCTGGTCGAGATCACCGCCCTTCCGGGCTGCCAGCGAGATCTCCTCAACGTGGACTCTCCGCTCATCACCGACGGGGAGATGCTCCCGGATGAAGGCCACCAGGCCGGGCAGTTCACCGTGGACATGCCGGCCCGACAGCCTCACGCAGGACGGCCTCGGGCCGGCCGCATGACCGTCCTCGACCTCTGCCCTGCTCGCTTCCCCGCCATGTCAGGTGTGGTCGCGAGCCGGTAGACGGCTCGGGCTGATCGACCAGCCACTGGTCCACCAGGCCAGCGCCGATCTTGCCCAAGGACGCGACACCCGGGCGAAGCTGGTGGGTGCGTGCCGGGATGAGCGGTCGCTGCTGGCCGCCGAACCCATACGCTACCTCCACGCTCTGCGCCAGGCCGGGCAGCCGGAGTGGGTGGTCATGGAGGAGGTCCCGGATGTGCTGCCGCTGGGACGACCGGCAACCGATGTTCGGCTGGACCGCCACGGCCCCGGCGCTCGTCGCCGACGCCGACGGCAGGCTCGACGCCTTCGCCCTGTCTCCTGGCGGCGCCCGGCTCAGCCACCGCCGGCAGGCCACCCCCGGCGGCAGCTGGGATGCTGCTGACGACTTGACTCGGCGAGCCCGGCGTCCAGCTCGCCGCCCGGCCACGGCCACGGCCGATGCCACCGGACGGTTTCACGTCTTCGCCGTCACCACCCAAGGGCGGATACGCACCCGTGTACAGGCTCAGCCCGGCAGCGGCTGGCGCCCGTGGACCGCATTCGGTGACCGCACAGTGGACCGGTAGCTGGCCCGGAACCGCCGGGGCGAGCGAGGCCCCTCGGGCAGGTGCGGCTGCTGATCCGGATGCTCGAGGTCCGGATCGGCTCAGAGCGTCGTGCCGTCGGGGAGTTCCTTCTTCGCGTCCACCACGGCTCGCTTGATGACCACGGTCTCGTAGGTGACGGCGCCGGGTTCGAGCCCCCGATACGGCTTGACCAGCACGTCACGCTGGCCGAGGTACGCATAGGTGTTCCTGTCGAAGATCCACTCCTGACGGCTGTGGGGGCCGGTGCAAGTGATTGCGACGCCGGGTCGGCCGGTCGCGTCGGCAGCCTTGTCCACGAGCGTGACGCCCGGGATCTTGGCAGCCGCCTTGAACAGTGCAGCGCTGATCTTCGGCGCCGCGATCTGCTCCTCCAACAGCTGGCCTATCTCCCCGAACGCCGTCCAGTCGGCCTGCGGGTTACCCATCCTGCCCCCCTGGTAGAGGCGCTTGAGCAGGACGTCGGGGTCGGTGGGGAGCGCCTTGACGCTGTTGTAGGAGCCCCGGTCGGTGACGTCATCGGCACGCTCGAGGTCGAGGTCCTCGCCGTTCTTGTCCATGAATTCATGGCCGGGCTCATAGATGAAGCTCTTGAGGCCGTCGGGCGAGTGCCAGACCTGGCGCGAGCGCAGCGGAGTCACCACGAGCTTCTCCTTGCCGCCCGCCTTGTCGACCCGCCCGCCCGTCACCTTGCTCTCCACGTAGATGTACTGGTCCTGCCGGGGCTCCAGGGCCGGCTGCCGTGCCGCCGCGAGCGAGATGCGGTCGACGGTCGCCGACAGTCCTTTGGTGGTGCCGGGTTGCAGCTTCGCACCGGCCTTCGGTGGGCGGGTGTCCGTACCCGAGGTACCCGAGCTGTCCGGGGCAACGATCACGGCACCCGCTATCACGGCTGTGGCGGCCGGCAGCGCGATCCAGGCCGTGCGGTGCGCACGGGAGCGCGGTGCGCACGGGGCAGTCCGGTGCGCCTCGGCCCACAGGGCCTCTTCGAGCAGGTCCTGCCGGGCCTTGGGCAGGGCGGTCTCGTCCTGTCGGGGGAGCAGGAGGTCGAAGTCACCGTGGTCGAGCGGCTCTTGGGGCCGCCGGGAGATACGCATCATCGGTTCCACTTCTCGTTCGGCCGGTTCAGGTTCAGGTGCAGGTGCAGGTGGAGGTGCTCGAGCCGCCGGGCCGCCGTCTTGTCAGCGTGTTGCCGGAGCTCCTGTTCGGTGAGCTTGCGCAGGCGCTCGCGGGCCCGGAACAGCCGCGACCGTACGGTGCCGACAGCCACGCCCAGGGCCTCGGCCGCTTCCGCATAGCTCAGGCCGGACCAGACGCAGAGGGTGACGGCCTCGCGCTCCGACCGGCGCAGCTTCTCCAGGGCGTTCTTCGCGGCGGTGAGCTGTTCGGCGTCCGCCATCCTGCCCACCACTTCACCCGCGATGTCCGGCACGGCTTCCTTGGCGGGCATGCGGGCCAGGGCCTTCTCGTGGCGACGGGCGGCACGGCTGGTGTTGCGCTGGACGTTCACCGCGATGCCCATCAGCCAGGCCTTAGCGCCGTCCGGCTCCTCGGGGAGCTTGGCGCGGAGGCGCCAGGCCTCCAGGAACGTGAGCGAGACGATGTCCTCGGCGGTGGACCGGTCGCCGGTGGCGCGGATGGCGTAGCGGTGGACGATCTGGGCGTGTGAGCGGAAGAGATGGCGGAATGAGTCCGGGTCGCCGTCCCTGATGCGGGTGTGTATTGACGTCACGTCTTGATATGTCCGGTAGGAGGTACGGGTTCCCGTGATGTGGGTCACACGATAGGACGCCCCCACCCCCCCACCCGTCCCCGGCCCCCCTTGGCAGAACCGGAGCGCCGCCACCGTCCCGAGGCACGGTGGGGTGTGACGTTTCAGTCCGGCACGTCGAGGTTCAACGGGCCCAGCGCGTCCGAGGTCTGAGCGCCCCGGCTGCGCTGTTCAGGTGGGGGTGGGGCATCCCGCCGGCTTCAGGTGAGGTCGGTGGCGGGCTCGGTCGCGTAGCGGCTCATCACGTGGATGCCGGCCTGTGGCGTCAGCGGCCGACCGTCGGCGATCACGTTCTGGAGGTCGCGGAAGTACTGCATGTACAGGTCGGGGGTGAATGTGCTGAGCATGACGGCGGGTTGGTCGGTCAGGTTGGCGAACGTGTGGGGGACGCCGGGCGGGACCATCACGAGCGTGCCCGTGGTGGCGTCGTAGTCCTTGTCCCCGACGGTGAACCGCACCGTGCCGGAGACGATGTAGAAACCCTCGTCGTGCCGGGCGTGGCGGTGCTGTGGCGGTCCGGGGGTGCCCGGGGCGAGGACGGACTCGGCGACAGCGAGGCGGTGCCCGGTATGGCTGCCGTCTTCGAGGACGCGCATGCGCGTGGTGCCCAGGTCGATCGTCTCGCCGTCGTCCGGGCCGACCACCGATACGGCGGGGTCGGCCTGCGGTGCGCAGGTCTTGGCTTCGTCGGTCATGCTCCGAGTGCACCGCCAGGGCCCTGCGACTGTCCAAGATTCATTCCGCGATGCCGATACCTGGTGGGTATCGTCGCAGCGTGGAGCTACGTACCCTGTGCTACTTCGTGGCGGTCGCTGAGGAACTCCACTTCGGCCGGGCCGCCACTCGACTGCCATGAGCCAGCCGCCGCTGAGCCGGGCGATCAAACAACTGGAGGCCGAGGTCGGTGCCCTGCTCTTCGCCCGCTCGCCTGCCGGCGTCACGCTCACCCCGGTGGGCGCAGTGCTGCTCGATGAGGCGCGGGCCCTGCTCGGGCGCAGAGAGCACCGGAGGCATGATCGCGCTACTGGCCGCACTGATCAGGACGGCCCCCGGCGCCCTGGCCGACAAGCCGCTGGAGGAAATCACCTGGGGCGACGTCCAGCAGTGGGCTCCAAGGGGGACGAGCACGGCTCCCCATCCGCAGATCGCTCCACGGCGGCCCATTCCCCTGCCGGCCGCCGCGGCGCACAGGCTTCACGAGTTGGAGCACCGGCCGAGCCGCCGCCGGCCCCTCTTCGCCACGCCGCTGTACAACGTCAATGTGCCGGTGGAAGCGGTCCGGCGATCGCTCGCGGAACGCTAGGAGGGAGCCCTCCCTCATGACGAAGGCCCCCTCACCGGGCGTGTGGACGCTGTTGGTTAATCCGGGGGCTCGCGTGACGTCGGCCTTCAAGTCCCGGTTGTGGTCTTGAAGGCCGACGTTGTCGTATGGGGTGGGTGCGGGTGTCGATGCAGCTGAGCGGGCCGGGCGAGATCCCGGCGGAGACGGTGCGGGTGGCGCGGGCCGCGTTCCCGAAGGGAAGCCCGGCGATCCGGGTCCGGGACGAGTTGGGGCCGTTGTTCCGCGACGAGGAGTTTGCGGACCTGTTCCCCTCGCGGGGAAAGCCTGCCTGGTCACCGGGCCGGCTGGCGCTCGTGCTCGTGTTGCAGTTCGTGGAGGGGCTCACCGATCGGCAGGCTGCGGAGGCCGTGCGGGCACGGATCGACTTCAAGTACGCCCTCGGACTGGAACTGGGCGATTGCGGGTTCGACTTTTCGGTGCTGTCAGAGTTCAGGGACCGGCTGGTGGAGGCGGATGCGGGGCGGCGGGTACTGGACGGCATCCTGGCTTCGGCCGGGGAGAGAGGGCTGCTGAAGACGGCAGGCCGGGCAAGGACCGACTCAATCCATGTGCTGTCGGCGGCCCGGGACGTGTGCTGGCTGGAGCGGGTGGCAGAAACCCTGCGGTCGGCCTTGAAGGCGCTGGCCAAGGCGGCTCCCGACTGGCTGGCCCAGCGGGACGGCATGGGACTGCGGATCGGCCGGGACGGGACGCGTCTTCTTCAGGCCCTCTGGTCCGGGCAGGCACCGCAGGAGCTGCGGAAGCTTCCGCAGGTTGAGCACCTGCGCCGGATGTGGGTGCAGAACTTCCACCAAGTGGAGGGCGAGGTCAGGCGGCGGGACCCAAAAGACCGGCCACCGGGGGTGAGATGCCTGGTCAGTCCCTACGATCCTGAGACGCGCAACGGCGTTAAGCGGGACACCGTCTGGGCCGGATACAAGGTCCACTTCACCGAGACCTGCGAGCCGGATGCCCCGAACCTGATCACGAATGTGGCCACGACTCTCGCGACGGTTGCCGACGTGTCGATGACTGGGGCCATCCACGCCCGGCTCGCCGAATCGGGCCGTCTACCCCGCGAGCATTTGGTCGACGCCGGATATATCGACGCGCATCTGCTGGTCAGCACCCGACGCGAGTACGGCACGATCCTCACCGGCCCAGCCACTGCCGGCAGCAGCCCCCAGGGAACGGCAGACGGTGGTTTCACCAGCGACGACTTCGCCATCGACTGGGACAACCAGCAGGCCACCTGCCCTGGCGGCAGAACCACCACCCGTTGGAACCCTGACCGCTCCCAGACGGGTAACCCCGTCATCCGGGTTCGGTTCAACAGCGGGCATTGCCGCCCGTGTCTCGTCCGTGAACAGTGCACCACCTCGTCCGTCGGCCGACGACTGACACTGCGGCCTCGCGAGGAGCACGAAGCCCTCCGCCAGGCCCGCGCCGATCAGGACACCGACACCTGGAAGCAGCGATACAACACCCGCGCGGGCGTCGAGGGCACCATTTCCCAGGCTGTCCACCGCTGTGGCCTGCGCCGATCCCGCTACCACGGCTTGGCCAAGGTTGCCCTGCGGCACCAGCTCACCGGTGCCGCGATCAACCTCGCCCGGATCGACGCGCACCTCATCGGCACACCCCGAGCCCGTACTCGCACCAGCCACTTCGCAGCACTCGGCCCCACCGAGCCGAGGCTCGGCAGGGCCGAGGAGAGCAGTCCCCCGGATTAACCAACAGCGTCCGGGCGCGGGTGAGGGGGCCTGTCGGGGTTACTCGACCGCTGTAAGCGGCGATGCCGCAGACGGTACCGCCGCAGCCTTCGTCTTGCCGTCCTCAACGCGCTGGACGACCTCACCGGTCCCCAGGACGGCCGCAGCCAGGCCCAGAATCAGGGCCTGCGGAAGGTCATCGACGTAGTGGGCGACGAGCGCGATGGCCGCCGCGACGATGGCGTACAGGCGGGTGCTGTGTACGTGGATAAAAGTGCCCATGATTCCTCAGTGGTCCGTTCCGGAAGTCCTTCGGGGGTTGATCAGGCTGCCAGGGCGACGGAGGATTCTTCTTGTCGGTCGGCGGATGTGTGTCGGTCGAGCCGGGCCAGCAGATCGTCCAGGTCGGCGGCGGTGAACTTCCACTGGAACGGCTGTGCTGTGGCGTTGTAGCGGTCTTCGAATGCTCGGAGCCGATCCTGGACCTGGGTGAGGTCCGTGAAGTCGTTGGGTTGGACGACCTTGCGCTGAACGATGGAGAAGAAGATCTCGATCTGGTTCGTCCAGGAGGCGTGGACGGGGGTATGGACCATGAACGCGTTCGGAAACGCCCTGGTCAGACGGTCGATGGCCTTCCTCCCCCGGTGGGAGGAGCCGTTGTCGACGACCCAAAAGACGCGTCTGGCACTCGCGTAGGGCTCGGTGGTCATGACCTGGGTGACCAGGTTCATGAAGGGGACGATGCCGGTCTTGGGCTCGCAGTGGCCGAAGACCTTCGCGCGGTGGACGTCGTAGGCGGCCAGATAGGCCAGCGCGCCGCCGCGGCCGTACTCGTGGTTGACGCGCATCGCCCGGGCGCGGCCAGGGTCGGGTGGCAGCGGCAGCGGGCCTGGATGGAGGTCTTCTCGTCGCTGGAGAGGACGTACTCGTCCTGGTCCAGCGGGGCACCCTCGAACGTGCGGGCGTAGAGGTCCAGGACGCGCTGGGCCTTGGCGCGGAAGTCCGGGTCGCGGATGAAGATCCAGGACCGGTACTGCCAGGGCTTGAGCGCGTCCTGGTGCAGCCAGCGGCGCACCGTGGACGCGGAGACGGTCTCGGTGATCCCGCGCGCGGTCAGCTCGGCGGCCAGCTCAGGGCAGGACCAGCGCGACAGCGGTACGCCGGTCTCGGCGGGTAGTTGGCAGGCCAGCGCCTTGGCTTCGGCGACCTGCACGGGGGTGAAACGGGGGGGGCGCCCGGAGCGCTTGCGGTCGGCCAGGGCCGGCAGGCCTCCGTGGGCGAATCGGCCGCGCCAGGCGCGAACCGTGTCCAGGTGTAGGCCCGTCTCGTGGGCGATGCGCGCGTTGGAGCGCCCCCGTGCCGCGTGCAGGACGATCTGTGCGCGTACCCGCAGCCGGTGCTCGGTCTTGTGGCCGTAGGCCATCTTCTTCAACCGCTTGCGCTCGGAGGCGGTCGCAACTATCGGGCAGGCCGGGGCAACGGGCATGGCAGGCGGGCCGATCGGGAGAAGTGGATCACGACGGGTCGCAGCCTGCCGTGACCGGACGTTGCTCGCCGAGGTACGGGAGCCCGTCGGTACGGCGGCCTCGGCCGTGTCGAGTCGGTTTGCCGCCGCGGTCCGGTTTGCAGCCCAGTCGTTGGCGTCGCCGCCGAGGTCCCTGTTATCAGCGGAGCGCCGCCAGTGCGGCAGCGGCTATGAACAACTCCGAGGCGAAACTCGGATCCGAGTAGTAGGATCCGACTATCTGCGATCCCAAGCCTGACTGTGGAGTGAGATGACCGCCAAACGACCCGCCAACCCCTTGGCTCTCGCCGTGTTGGGCTTGCTGCTGGAGCAGCCCATGTACCCCCACGCCATAGCGACCGCACTCCGGGAGCGGCAGATGGACCTGGCCTTCAAACTGACCACCGGGTCGCTGTACGACACGGTGCGCGCCCTGGCCCGAGACGGCTGGATTGAGGCGACCGACACCGAGCAGGTGGGCGGCCGCCCGACGCGCACCGTCTATCGGCACACCCGCGAGGGGCAGCGGTGCTTCACCGAGTGGCTGGACGAAATTATCCGCGAGCCGTCCCGGGAGTACCCCAAGTTCCTGTCCGCCGTCAGCTACCTGGGCGTACTGGGACAGCAGCGGGCGGCGCAGGCGCTGCGTGAACGGGCGACGGCCTTGAAGGCCCGGATCTCAGAAGGCGAGCAGGCGTATCGGGCCGCCAGGGAGAAGCACAAGGCGCCACGGCTGTTTGTGATCGAGGCGGAGTACGCCCAAGCGATGCTGCAAGCGGAGATGCAGTGGGCACTGTGCACAGCCGAGGAGATCGAGCAGGGCACCCTGGAATGGCCGGAGGTCTCCCACAATGCCTGACACAACTGTGCCCGCGACAGAACGGGCTGGGCAGCACTCACCCAACGCGCTGATATCCAGCGGCCCGCCGACCGCCTTGCAATCCCCGATACCGTCGCCGCCGACAGACACATCGGACGGCGACGCAGACGTCCTGGTGGTGGGAGCCGGGCCCGCCGGGTTGATGCTGGCCTGCGAGTTGGGGCTGGGCAAGGTGCGCACCGTGGTGCTTGAGCGGCATCCGGCCCCGCCCGGCTTCTGCCGCGGCTACAACCTCAACGCCCGCAGCCTGGAGCTGCTCGACCGCCGCGGCCTCGCTGATCGCTTCCTCGCAGAGGGCCCCACCGTGCCGACCACCGCGTTCGCCGGAGCGGCCCAGCTCAACCTGGCCGCCATGCGCACCGAACACCCCTACGTACTGGGGATCGCGCAGACCAGAGTGGAGGAGATCCTCGCTGAGCGAGCCATGGAACTGGGCGTGCGCATCCTGCGCGGTCACCGACTGACCGGACTGCACCAGGACGACAGCGGGGTGCGCGCTGAGGTCGACTCCCCGGACGGGCGGATGCTGCTGCGCTCAGGCTGGCTGGTCGGCTGCGACGGCGGTCGCAGCACGGTACGCAAGCTGGCCGGCATCGGTTTCCCCGGCACGCCCGCACGCCGCTTCACCCTGCTCGGGGACGTGGTCCTGGCGGACCCGCAGGCGATCCCGTTCGGGGTGACGGCCGGCGCGAACGGCACGGTGTTCGCCATCCCACGGCCCGGCTATGTGCGGCTGATCACCCACGACCCTCAGCCGCCGGACAACCGGGACGAGCCGGTGACACTTTCCGGCTTCCAGGACATGCTGGACCGTGCGCTGGGGCGGCATGTGGAGATAGCCGAAGCCCACTGGCTGACCCGGTTCGGGGACGCGGCCCGGCTGGCCGAACAACTGCGACACGGCCGGGTGCTGCTGGTAGGCGACGCCGCGCACATCCATCCCCCTGCCGGCGCCATCGGCGTCAACGCGGCCATCGACGACGCGATGAACCTCGGCTGGAAGCTCGGTCTCGTGGCGCGCGGACAAGCCCCCGACAGCCTCCTGAACACCTACCACACCGAGCGGCATGCGGCCGGTACCAGGCTGCTGCGCAACACCCAGGCACAGATGCTGGTTGCCGCGGAGGGTGAGCGGCTGGCACCGGTGCGCGAACTGCTCGGCGAGCTGGCGCAGGCCGAGGAGACGGCCGGATACCTTGCCGAGGCGATCACCGGCGTCGGCACCCGCTATCCGGTTCACCACGGCTCCGGCCATCCCTGGGAGGGGATGATGGTGCCGGACGTCCCGCTGAAACGAGACAGGCTGCTGCCGCTGCTGGCCCTCACGGGTGGCGGAGCGCTGCTGGTAGACGAGAGCACAGGGGCGGACTCGCTGCGCGAGGCGGCAAGGCCGTGGACGGACCGGGTGACAGTGGTGTCGGCGCGGCCTGACGGCCTGCCAGGTACGCCCGCGATACTCGTCCGCCCGGACGGTCACGCTGCCTGGGCAGGAACACCCTCGGCATCCCACCGCACCACTGCCCAGCAGTTGCGCGGAGCCCTGCACCACTGGTTCGGGCCCCCGGCAGGAGTGACGGTGCCGGAAGCGTCCGCTACTTAACGGTGTCGTGGCTCTTCGGGCAGGTCAGAGAGCGGACTCCCACCTCGGCGTCCGCTCAGGTCCGCGCGGCCGAGACCCAGACGTCCCGCACATGCCAAACGCGTCTGAATGACCATCAGATACCAGCGAGGCAGTTCGGAATGCCGCACCTGGCTCATATGACAGAAGAGTTCCGGCACCCGAGATAACTCCACCTCCTGCCCCAGACCTCTGACGATCCAATACACACAACCAGCTCCAAGGGCAACCCCCGAAGGACTTCCGAAGCCGACCACTTAGCTTCCGTAGGCGAGCTTGTGGAGCAGGTCCCAGCCACGGCGGCCGATCGCCGGGTCGTAGGACTGGCCGGTCGTGCAGAGACCGTGCTTGCGGTTGAAGCCGGCCACGGCCTTCTGCGTTGCCGGACCGTAGGCGTCCGTGGCGGGAATCGACGGGTCAAGCCAGCCGGTCCGCTTCAGGGCTTCCTGAAGCGGGTTCGCCGACGGGTTGCTCCGGCCCGGGGCGAGGCCCGCGGGGAACGGCGGCGGCGTGTACGACGACGAGCCGCCGGTAGAACCGCCGGTGGAACCACCACCGGACACCGGGCCGGACGGCTTGCCCTTCAGACGGGCCGCGATCCGGCGACGCATGTCGCCCATCTCGAAGCCCTTGGGGTCGATCTTGGTGTCCGTCCACTCCTTGTGGCCGATGACGCTGTCCGCACCCCACTCGTGGGCCCGGCAGATCGCTGCGCTCGTGCGCTCGATCGCATCGAGCTGTGCCTTGGGCCACGGGTCCTCGCCGTCACTGAGATTGACGCACTCGAAGCCGTAGAAGTGGGTGTTGCCGTCGGTGTCGTTGTCGTCGGGGTCCGGCAGGGCCTCCTCGGCGATCACCGCCCGCAGCACGGCGCCGTCGCCACGCCCAGCGTGGTTCGCGCGACCGTTGCCGATCAGGTAGACCGTGCCGTCCTTATCGATCACCCCGTGGCACAGCGGGCCAGGCAGCTCGCTGTACCCGTTCTCGCAGATGCTGACCGACGCGTCCGTGCCCGTGGTCACCGTGTGGTGAACGATGATCCCGTTCACCGGGCCCCACGGGCCCTTGCCATTGCGGTTGTGTGTCCGCCAGCCCGGACGCTCCACAACATGCACGCCCTCCTCGCGAAGGGCCGCGACCAGACGGTCGGGATTCAGTGGTGTCGCCACCAGGTGCTCTCAAACTCCCCGCGCCCAAACTCATGTGCCTCTTCGCCCCCACGGCGGAACCCCTCAACCAGAGGCGGCGCGGATCAAGAAGCCGTTCCCTTCGACGCAAGCCACAGCTGCACGACCATCACCAGCAACGGCGCCACGAACGAACTCAACACCAGCCGGCGCGTCGCCGCCGCCTGCGTTTGATCCTCGCTGCGCTGCTGCCCGGCGCGCTCAACCATCTGCTCATGATCCCCACGCAGATGCGACAACCCCGCCTCAACCTGGCTGATGCGCTGCTCCACCGCCCGCTGATCAGCCCGGTACACGTCCTCCGTAACCTCCTGATCCAAACGGGCCGCAAGCCGTGCGATGTCGCCGCGCAGATCCTCGCGCAGCTGAGACACCACGCGGTGCAGCTCCCCACAACGTGGGCTCAGCGGCGCTCGGCGGCACAGACACCGCAATCCTCCCGGCACCCCGCGCCTCAAGAAGATCGTACGGGGGCCAAGAGTGGCGCCGAGGAAGAGGAAGCGGCCCTCTCGGCCTGATCTCCCCGATGCTGCGGAACATCGGCACATAAGGAAATGGCCCCGGTGTCCTTCCCTAATAAGACCTACCGAAGCTCTATCCGGCAGACTCGGTGCCTGGTAGCCGCCAGCAGGTGAGCACTCTTTCTTCCCTGGACCCCGAGTCCTGTTGACAGATCGCGCCCCTGCTGGTCGGCCAGGAGCGAAATCGCTGATGGGATGTCGTGCCCGCCCGGTTGCGGCGTGAGCACAGCCTTATTAGGTCGCTGATGGTTCTCCTGCGGGCTACTGCCGATCGAGGTCGATGACGGAGGACGAGTTGCTGTTCGTTGGGGACGACTGGGCCCAGGACCACCACGACGTCGAGTTGATGGATGCGGCGGGCCGTCGGCTGTCCAAGGCTCGACTGCCGGAGGGCGTGGCGGGAATCGAACGATTGCACTCGATGATCGGTGCGGAGCTCGGCGACGACAGCAAGAACGAAGTCGTGATCGGGATCGAGACCGATCGGGGCCCGTGGGTGCAGGCGCTGATCGCCGCCGGCTACACGGTGTACGCGGTCAATCCGCTGCAGGCCTCCCGGTATCGGGAACGCCTGGCGGTCTCGGGGGCCAAGAGCGACGGGGCCGACGCGCACATGCTCGCTGACATGGTGCGCACCGATTCCCACCAGCTCCGCCCGATCTCCGGGGACACCGCCAACGCCGAAGCGGTCAAGGTCGTGACGCGTGCCCATAAGACCCTGATCTGGGAACGCACCCGCACCACGCAGCGGCTGCGGCACGCCCTGCTCGACTACTTCCCCGCAGCCTTGGAGGCGTTCGACGCTCCCGACAACCTGGAACTGCTGGCCAAGGCACCTGATCCGGTGGCCGCGGCGAAGCTGAGGACCACACAGATCAGCGCGGCCCTCAAGCGCGCCCGCCGGCGCAACATCCCCGACAAGGCTTCCAAGATCCAAGCCGTCCTGCGCGCCAAGCACCTGGGCCAGCACCCCGCTGTGACTGCGGCCTACGCTGTCTCTATACGCGCGCTCATCGCGATGCTGGTCACTCTGAACGAGCAGGTCAACTTCCTGCACGGACAGGTCGAGGCCTATTTTGGCCAGCACCCGGACGCTGAGATCATCCGGTCCCAGCCCGGGCTGGGACCGATGCTCAGCGCCCGGGTACTCGCGGAATTCGGCGATGACCCTCACCGCTACGCCAGCGCCAAGGCCCGCAAGAACTACGCCGGCACCAGCCCGATCACCCGCGCCTCCGGCAAGAAGAAGGTCGTGACCGCGCGGCACGTCCGCAACGACCGGCTCATCGACGCCCTGATCGCCCAGGCCTTCTCCGCGCTGCGGGTCTCCCCAGGCGCCAGGGCCTACTACGAGAAGCAACGCGCCCGCGGCATCGAATTCAACGCCGCCCTGCGCCAACTCGCCAACCGGCTCGTCGGCATTCTGCACGGCTGCCTCAAAACCGGCACACCGTACGACGAGGCGACCGCCTGGTCCCACCGAGCCCACGCACTCGCCGCTTGACACTCCAGCTCATGGGTAGGGCCGTTCCTCTTGGATCGGTAACGGTGTTGCCGCGAATTGCTCCTGGCTTAACCCCTCTACTGCCAGAGCCTCTGAAGCGCATGAAGTCACTTATCTGGAGTGTCAGTCCCGGGCATTGCGCCAACGTCAGCTTCGGATCAGCTTCCTCGACTGTCAGGAGTGGATCGCCGAGCACGCCGAGCAGTTCCAGCGGCGCTGACCTGTTTCAGCGGAACGCGGCGATATTGCGCGCGGCCCAGTCGGCGAACGGGCGCGGGGCGCGGCCGAGGACCCGCTGGACGTCCGGGCTGACGCGCAGCTCGGCCGGGCTCGGGGAACCGAGGATGTCCAGGGTGTCCTCGGCGAGCTCCGCCGGCATGCTCTGGGCCATGCCAGCCTTGGCCTCGTCGCGGCTGAGGTCGTGAAACCTCACTGGCGAGCCCAGCGCGGCGGCGATGGCCTGCGCCTGCTGGCGCGGCGTGATCACCTCCGGGCCGGTCAGCTCGTAGACGCCGCCGGTGTGCCGGTCATCCAGCAGGCAGGCCGCTGCGACCTCGGCGATGTCCGCCGGGTCGATGATCGGCACCCCGACGTCGCCGAAGGGCGCGGCGACGACCCGCTGCGCGCGGATGGACTCGGCCCACCACAGGGCGTTGGAGGCGAAGCCGCCCGGCCGCAGGATGGCCCACTCCAGGCCGGACTCCCGCAACACGTCCTCCAGCGCGCGCATCGCGATCCGCGTTGCGCCAAAGGGCCTGGTCGCCACGCCCTGCGTGGAGAGCAGAACGACCCGGCGGACCCCGCTGGCCTCGGCTGCGCCGATGATGTCGGCCGGGCTGGCTCCGGCGGCGTGCATGTCGCCGGACAGCAGCAGGAAAAGCGCTTCCGCTCCGGCCAGCGCGGGCTCAAGGCTGGCCGGCTCGGCCAGGTCGGCCGCCACGTGGCGGACACCGTCCGGCACCGCCGCGTGACGTGACACCGCCGTCACCTGCTGGCCCGCCTCGGCCAACGCCCGCGTCAACGGCCGGCCTACATTCCCGGTAGCCCCGGTCACCACGATCATGTACAGCTCCTTGTCCGATGTCCTTTGTGGCCTTCACGGTAGGAGCCGGGCTAACTCTTGGTAAGGACATACCTTTAGGTAAGCTCATCACGTGACGGGAAGCGCGCAGCACATACGGGCCGAGGCGAGGGAACGGTATGAGGTGTTTCACACCGACTGCCCTGCGCGCGATGTGGTCGACCACGTGACCAGCAGGTGGGGCATCTGGGTGTTGATCTCCTTGCGGAGCAACGACCTCCGGTTCTACGAGCTGCGCAAGAGCATCCAGGGCGTCAGCGAGAAGATGCTCGCCCAGACCCTGCGCGCGCTGGTCCAGGACGGCCTGGTCTGGCGGGAGGTCGAGCCGACGACCCCGCCCCAGGTCACCTACGGGCTGACCGAGTTCGGTCGGGACGTCGGCGAGCCGCTGACGGAGCTGTTCGACCGGATTACACGGCGGCTGTCGCCGCGCAACGCGGGATAGCGTGGTAGTGGCCGACCACGAAAAGCGCATCCAGCGTCACCGAGCCCCCCACGATCCGAGAGCCTGGTCCGGCTGGTCCGGCTGGTCCGCCAGGAGTAGGGCCTGAGCCACGCTCAGCTCGCGCCGAGACGGTCGGTGCTGTGCGCCGACGGGCCGGTGACGTCCGGGCTGAGCGACCGGCAACTGTGCGACGAGGCGACCGGCTGGTCCCGCCGCGCCACGCACTCGCCGTTTGACACGCCAGCTCATGGGATGTCTGACAGCTACTGCAGAACCGCCTTTATCCAGAGGTACGACACCTGTTCTTACCCAACCGGCCGCCTACGGTGTGGGCCTGGCGCATCCGGCCCCGGGGCCTGCATCCGGGTGGCCGTGTGGTCGTCCGAGGCGAACATTGCGCCGTACGCGGTGAGGTGTTTCCGGTGAGGGTGACGTGGATGGGGGCCGCTGTCACAACTGCCGCGCAGCGTCACCGGCAGGCTAGTTCGGCGGCGAGCGTGGTCATGGTGGTCGGATGAGTGATCGGTGCCAGCAGATCACGGATCGCGGTGCCGCCGGCGGTACTCGGCGACGACCCTGCAAGCGCCGGAGTCCGGCAGCCATGCGGCCTACTCGGGCCGTGCGGTGGGCCTGTCTGAGCCTCCGTTCCAAGACGAGGTCATGTCCCTTGGTGTGGTGTAACGGATCATTCGGCAGTGCCGGGCAGGCAGGTGGCGTTGTCTGAATAGAGGTTGTCCATGTTTTCGATGGAGAGGTAGCGCCGGGGAAAGGCGATCCACTCGTCGTGGAGTTCGACGAGGACGGCCGTGGCCAGGCGGGTGACGGCGGCGGTGTTCGGGAAAACCTGGACGACATCTGATCGTCGTTTGATCTCCCGGTTCAGACGTTCGAGCGGGTTGGTCGACTGGATTTTCTTCCAATGCTGGTTGGGGAAGTCCGCGAACGCGGTCAGGTCCTCCTTCGCCCCCAGCAGCATCTCCTTGACCTTGGGGAACTGGCGGCCGAGCATGTCCGCGACGGTATCGAGCTGGGCCCGGACCGCATCGGCGGTGGGCTGGGCGAAGACCGTGCGGATCGTGGCGGCGACCATCTCCGCGGACCCCTTCGGGATGACGGAGAACACGTTGCGCACGAAGTGAACGCGGCACCGTTGCCAGCCGGCCCCGATCATGACTCTGCGGATCGCTTTGACCAGGCCGCTGTGACTGTCGGAGATCACCAGGCGGACACCGTTCAGGCCGCGTTCACGCAGCGAGCGAAGAAACTCGGTCCAGAATGCCTCCGTCTCGCTGTCGCCGACCATGACACCGAGGATTTCACGGCCGCCGTCCTCGGTGACACCGGTCGCGATGACGACGGCCTGGGACACGATCTGATGGTCGACGCGGGCCTTGAGGTAGGTGGCGTCGAGGAAGACGTACGGAAACCGGGTGTGATCAAGGGGACGGGCCCTGAACGCGTCGAGCTGTTCGTCGAGGCCGGCGCAGATCCGGGAGACCTCGCTCTTCGATATGCCGGTATCCGAGCCGAGGGCTTTCACCAGGTCGTCGACCGAGCGGGTCGACACCCCGTGAACGTAGGCTTCCATGACGACCGCGTAAAGCGCCTGGTCGATGCGGCGTCGGCGTTCCAGCAGGCTGGGGAAGAAGCTCCCGGCCCGCAGCTTGGGGATCGCGAGTTCCAGGTCTCCGGCCTGCGTGGTCACGGCCTTCTCCCGGTGCCCGTTGCGCCAGGTGGTGCGGGTGTCGGTCCGCTCGCCCCACTCCGCACCGATCCGGGCGGTGGCCTCGGCCTCGATCAGTTCCTGGAGCAGCCTTTCGGCGACTTCGCGGACGAGTTCAAGACCATCCGCTGAACGTAGTGACTCGAGCAGGCGAAGTAGGTCATGCTGGGGCAAGCCACCGGGCACCCCCTTGGAACGAACTGGCAGTTCACCAAGGACAGTTGCACGGTGGCCTGCCCCGTTTCAGGGAGCATTCACCAGCAGTCGATGCACGCGAGGGCACACAAGCGGCGCACTTCCCAGCCAAGATCTGTTACATCACTCCGTGGGACGCCATCCAATGTCATGCTTGACCACCGGTTCACTCCGGGGCAGAAGCCTCTGATCTCCAATGCCCGTCAAAGCGGACCGAGCCCAACAAAGACCCCGGCTCGTCGGGCAGTTTCTGTGTGCGCTCTCAGGTCAGCGCAGGCCATCTGTGTCGTCGAACTCTTCGCCGACCGGGAGTGGCTGGTGGTCGCCCTCCAGGGTCTCGCTATAGACGACCGAGGAGACCGCCCTGTCGTATGCCTCGTTGAGGCCGTTCCCGCTTGTGCCGAGGATGTTTTCCCAGTCAATTCCCATACCTACGATCCTATCCGCACCGCCCGACAGTCTCGAAGATGCGGGACACTGCGGCCGTGCGGCTGCACGGCCTGGGGCTACATCTGATCGACGGATCTATGGGCCCGTGGCCAGCCGAAGGCCAACCAGGACAATGCGCTTCTCGACGCCGCTGTCACGCCGTCCGAGCCGGCACCATCGACCTGCGCGCCGTGCACGGTTCACCGGTGGGGCGCACTGGTGGCGGCCTCTACTACAGAAAATGCCAATGCGCGTCGGCGGACGATCATGCGGCAGTCGCACAGGCGAAGTAGGTCATGCTTGGGACAAGGCCACCGGGCACCCCCTTGGAACGAACTGGCAGTTCACCAAGGACAGTTGCACGGCGGCCTGCCCCGTTTTAGGGAGCATTCACCAGCAGTCGATGCACGCGAGGGCACACAAGCGGCGCACTTCCCAGCCAAGATCTGTTACACCACTCCGTGGGACGCCATCCGTCGCGAACGCCTCACACTGGTCCGACTGTTGCAGCACACTCATTGATACGGCCTTCGGTTGATCCCATGCCTCTGTGACGGAGCAAAGGATCAAACGAAGGCCGCCCTCACGTCCGGCGGTTGCCTCCGCGAGTGATCAAGTTCGAGGGATCATTCGACCACCCAGGCCTGCCTTGGCAGGGTCACAGGGCGGCGTACTTCGTGAAGACTTCCTGACAGTCGGGGACGAACGGCCACTGCTGCAGAGCGTCCCGGAGAGCGGGTTCGGGCAGCCAGCTGTGCCAGGCGATCTCTGACGGATCCGGTGCCAGGGGCCCGTCAATAACGGCTTCGTGCACACCGAGCCAGTACGGACTGATCGCTCCGTGGCAGAGGAACGTGAAGGCAAGCCGGGCCGGGGCACGGACACCGAGTTCTTCCGACAGTTCCCGGACAGCAGCACTCTCGTAGGTCTCGCCCGCGTTCACCGCGCCACCGAGCAGCCAGTTGTACTGGCCCGGGAACCGCGAAACGTTCCCCGCCCGCCGGTGCACCAGTATCCGGCCCTCAGCGTCACGGCACACAATCGTCGCCACCCGGTGCAGCCACTTCCTGCGGATGGCTTCACCCCGGTCGACAATCCCCAGCACCCGGTCCTGCTCGTCCACACGATCCACCAACTCGCTCATGACGCCCACGATGTCAAAGATGCTTGCGGTGCCGTCACTGACGGTAAGGAACTCTGGCGGCAGAGGTTAAACGGCAAGCGAAGGAAGTGCGAATGATCCTCGACGAGGAAGGCATTCGCCCTGCCTGCAAGGCCTCGCAGGACCCAGTACTCCAGACACGCCCGGCGATGCGATGTAGAGGGGTGCGGTGGGCACGGGGCTAAGCGCAGCAGTGTGCCACAGGATGATCAGGCCCCATGACGCACTGCTCTGTCTCCACCTGCCTGAGGCGGGTGGAGTCACCTCACGATTCAGTGTCCGCGCCCCCAGGACTTGGTGTCCACGACACCGCCACCCTCCGCAACGACCATGACCGCGTCATCGACACCGAGTCCTGGGGCCACCGCGGACACTGACCGGTAAACCGAAGCCGCCCCTCACTCAAGGCGGCTTCACCCCCCTTTTGACGGTGCGCCCCGAGCCATGTGGCTCGGGGCGCACCGCTAGATCCCCCCCCCCACGACGACCTGTTCCAGGCCGGCCTCGCGGTTCATCACAAGGGAGGCCCGGCGAGGTTCTCGACGTCCGCGCTGGCCGCGCCATCCGCCGCCCTGCCCGACGGTGTCGCCCCGGATGGTCCGCTGAGGCAGACAGCGCCGCGGCCGCGGCTGACCCGGCCAGGTGCCCAGCGCAGGGTGTCGGCCTCATCCCGCGGCAGCAGCCCGGCGCCGATGCGCGCGGCCCGGCCTGCTGCCTGGTGATCTCGTAGCCGCGCTCACAGGAGTCCGCGTCGTGGAAAGAGCCGGGCGGCCGCCGGGACAGCTCCATCGTGGGCGTGCGACTACGGCCTCCGCCTCGGCTCTTGCTGTCATGAGTGCGGCTCGTGACCTCACGTGACGTCAGGTTGCATAGTCGGTGCCGTGGAGGATCACTGGACCGTGGGACGCGTGGCCGAGTTGGCCGGCGTGAGCGTCCGCACGCTGCGTCACTATGACCAGATCGGGCTCGTGCGTCCTTCGGGGCGGACCGCGGCCGGGTACCGGGCCTACTCGGCGGGCGACGTGGAGCGGCTGCGGGAGGTGCTGGCCTACCGGCGGCTGGGCTTCGGTCTGCGGGAGGTTGCGGAACTGGTCGGCGACTCGTCCACCGACGCCGTCGCGCACCTGCGCTCGACCACCGCACGATCGGCCGCCTGGGCGAGGCGGGCACGGCTCGGTTGTTGTCCCTGGTGGCCGAGCACAACGAAGCGGGGACCGCCTTGCTGGCCGCGCTCAAGCTCGAACTGGGCGCGGTGGGCCTGGAATCCCTGCTTACGGAGCCACCTCACACGGCCCCCCAGTTGTTGACCGGCATGACAGGCATCATGCCGCCTCCGGCTCCACCGTTCCGCGGCATGTCCAGAGGCAGCTGGACGAGGTTGCTCAGCACTCCGGAGCCCCCTGTGGTGCGAGCCACGGCTGTGACCTCCCTGTGCACGTTGATCATGGTGTTGCCGAAGGCAGCGTTACCGATGCCCACAATGTTCTCGCTGGCCGCGGCGGATCCCACCGCGCCAGCGACGCCGGCGGCGACCACCCCGGTGACCACGGTGAGACGACGAGCTGTACGTGAGGCGGGCATGACGCTCCCTGAAGAAATGACCCGTGAGGACCGGCCCCCCAGAGAACGAACCGCTCGCAATCCAGTCACATTTCCGCTGGGTCTGCTACCCGACATTGAGCGGTTGTGGGCGGGCGGTGCGGGGCGGTCGTCAGCGGTTGGCCGCGAGCACCGTGACCTCCTCGCTGCCGTCCGGCCGGATGGTCACCTCAACCCCGCACCACAGCAGGTCCGAATCCTGGCGGTCCATGAGGGCGACCATCCTCCGGATACGCCGCCGGTTCTCCCCATCGATCTTCCCCTCGGTCCGACTGAGGACCAGATCCCTCCTCCAGACGGCACCAGCCAACGCCTCGATCGCCACAACTTCCGTCCGACGCGCCGCCCACTTCGAAGCCGACCTGTACGAGACCAGCGGATTCGACGACCCCGTCTCGTGCTCTACACCGCAATCAGCCGCCTGCCCGAGCTGACCGTGGGATGGTGCCTGTTCGGCGCCGCCCGGAACGTCCGGCCAGGCTCTTCCTTGCCGCCACCCACCGCCCGGGAGGCTCTGGCCGACCCCGATGCGGCGCGGGGGCACCAGGCTACGATCTGCTCCCGTAGCGAGGAGATCGACCCGGTGACCCACCCTTCCCATGCACGCACGCATAGAGACATCGCAGGCCAGGCGTTTACCAAGGCCGAGTTCAGCGGACCCGTCGACCTGGCCGCGGTGACCGGCGCGCAGGAACGGCTGGGTCACAATCTGCCGCCCGAGCTCGTAAGCCTGCTCCAGGAGACCGACGGCATCGTGGGACCCTGCGGGGTCGACACGATCTGGCCCCTGGAGCGGATCGTCGAGGACAACCTCCACTTCCGGTCGGACCGTGCCCTCGCCACCCTGTACATGCCGTTCGAGCCGCTGCTCTTCTTCGGCGACAACGGGGCCGGCGACCAATTCGCCTTCATCCGAACCCCTGCCCGAGCCGACATCTTCGTGTGGGAACACGAAACCGACAGCCGACGGTGGGCTGCCCGCGACCTGCGGGACTACCTCACCCGATCCCTCGCCGACGAAGACGACGGCTGGTACCAGTAGCAAACGCCACCGAGCGCCCACGTTTCACAACGCGATCGCCTGATACGCGAGGGCCCGAGCGACCACCTCATCAGCCGAGAGCTCCCGCTCAGGCGGCCAGAAGATCAAGTCGCCGACGTAACCGGACGGACAGGCCAGGGCCCTGTCGAGCACGTCCAGCCACCTGTCCGCCTCCTCCTCGGAGGCGTAATCCACAGCCAAGATCCGCTGCACGAGTGCAACAGCCTCCGCACGACTCATCTCCACCGACCCACTACCTCCCAGGTGCGCATCGAGCTGCCGCCACCGGCGGGCTCCTTCACACCCAGGTCGCAGGCGCGGGGCGCAGGATATCGAGCGCACCAAGACCCCGGTGCAGTGCCGCGCACCAACCGCAGCAAGGACTCCCGACCCGGCACGGTCTGCGCCGGCGCTTCAGCGGCGGAGGATGTTGACGCGGTCGCCTCCCAGGATCGGTGCGTTCTCGCAGCCGGGTGGGACGGCGAGGTGCGGGCCGCGCCAGATCCTCTTGTTCTCCCCCGTGGAGGGGTAGTACGGATTCGCCGGGTGGGGGCGTACGAACCATCGGTGCCGGTAGACGCGCCGCGCGTGGTCGCCGGCGGCGTCGCGATCAGCATGATGATGACTGAGCGCGGACTGGCCGTCCCGGCCACTGGCGGCAACGTCCTTGCTGAGTTCGACACCATCCTCGCCGCGGTCTCGCCTGGCTCGCAGGGCACGTCCAGGCCGTGAAGCTCGACCCGGATACCGGGCGCCTGGACATCGTTCCCAACGCCCCGGCGTACGGCACGAAGCTGCGCTGGTGCGCGCCGAACTCTGTCAAGCAACCCTCAATGCAGCGGCCTCGGTTCTTGGATGCCACTCGCCCGTAGGCGATGAGGGGCGAGGCCGGCGCAGGCAGGGTCTGGCTAGGGTGGCGCTGTGAAATCGAAGATCGTGTCAGTGCTCATAGCCGGTTCGGCGTGCCTGCTCGCCGCGGGATGCGGGAGCGAGAAGTCCAGCGGGGAAGGCGGTAGCGCCAAGCCCAAGCCGTCGGTCACCGTGCTGCCGCAGAGGCTGGAGAAGCCGTCGGCCATGCCCGACGAGAAGCTGCAGCCGTCCCCGGCCGCCGATGTCCCGTTCAGCGAAAATCTGCAGTACGAGTTGCGCCGCAGGACCCAGGACATGGCCGACGCGCCGGGCAAGATCACCGCCGAGTGCCCGGCGGACGTTTCCTCGAAGAGTGGGACGAAGGTGTCCTGCAAGACCACCTACGAGGGCCTGGAGGTGGAGTGGGATGTGACCATCGGCGAGAAGTCCGTCTTCAACACGGTGGAGTACAAGGCGACCCCACACCAGGGGATCCTTACCCGCGACGGTGTCGCCCGCCTGCTCTACGGCAACTACCGCGACTACATCGACTACGCCCTCTGCAACAACATCCCCAAGGCCGTGTTGGCGCCCCTTGGTACCCAGTCCAAGTACGTCTGCGAGGTGGTCGACAAGGGGAAGAAGCCGTCCGGCTACGGGCAGCCCGTGCGGGCCACCGACTCCGGACCGCGGTACTACTGACGGGCCGCAGGCCCGAGCAAATTCACCAGGTCGACGGCCGGCCAGCCAGTCCCCTCCCTCCGCGTCCGGTTCTCGTGTCGGACGCGTGGAATGGCGCTGCCCTGCCCGCGCTGAGCTTGACTCTGTGGGGGATCTTGGAGTTCTCGGCGTACGGGGCGTCGACGAGGGTCGGCATCGCGGACGGGCCGAAGATCCCCGGCTGGATGGCGTCGGCGTCCTTCCCGAGCGCGCAGGCGCCGCGGGAGCCGTCCAGCACCGCCAGGCCCGCGGCCGGGAAGGTCTGCCGCCCCAGGTCGGTGGAGCAGCGCTTCGCGAGGTCGTCGGTGACCCGCGGCAGCACCTGCGACTGGGTGAACAGAGTGTGCCCGCCGGAGTCGGCGGCGACGGTGTTCACCCACGGCAGGCCCTGGGTGCGGCGCAGCGCGTCCTGGATCCCGCGCACACTGCCGGACCTGCTCAGCGCGAGCGAGGTGTCGGTGAACCGCAGGCTCTGTGCGTTGGGGTCGACCATGGCGTACGCCTTGCCGTCCGCCCAGGGCAGCTTCAGGTCGTCGAGGGAGGTGACGACCGGCCCGTACCGGGTCCACCACTGGCTGCGGGTGACCTGGGAAGTGCGGCCGTCCTTGCCCCGTACGGGCACGGTGACCTTGCGCTCCGTCATCCGCTCGCGCTTGCCGTCCACGAGATAGCTGTACGCGTCACCGGGCGCGGTCCGCAGCTCGTACAGGTTCGTCGGCACGCCGGTGGCGACCGTGTGGCTCCAGGCGACGCGGTCGTTGTGGCCGATCTCGACGATCGGGACACCCAGCAACGACCCGCCCGAGACGTTCAGTTCGCCGGGGATGGTCTGCTGGAACTGCCAGAAGCGGCGGCCGCCCTGCCACGGGTAGTGCGGGTTCCCGAGCAGCAGGCCCCGACCGTTGGCCGTGGTGGAGCCCGCGAAGGCGACCGCGTTGGAACCCATGTCGGCGTCCCGCCGGTCGAAGACCTTACGGGCGGCGGCCGCGGGATCCTCCGCCGTGGCCGTACGAGCCGCCGGGGTCTGCCGGCCTTCGGTGATGCCGTCCGCGGCGAGGCCCTGGCCACCCAGCACGGTGATGGCGTAACCGCGGCGCGCCACGTCCAGGGCCGTCACCGGGGTGACCCAGTCCGCGCCGCGGCAGGCCGGGTCGGTGATCCGGTTCTGCTTCAGCCAGGCGTTGTACCCGGCCGCCCAGCCGCGCATCAGCTCCTTGGCCTGCCGGCTGGGCCCGGCGGGGGCGGGCCGGTCGAGGAGCTTCTCTACCGTCCGCGCCCCGTTCACCCCGCGGAAGTACAGATCGCTGGAGAGGTTGGTGGTGGCGGACGAGAGCGAACCGTCGGGAGCGGCGTCGGCACTGAAGCGGCGCGAGCGCTCGCCGCGCAGGGTGACGAATCCGTCGGCGAGATTGCACACCTGGTCGGCGGCCTGGGCCCAGCCGCTGCCGAAGCCCAGATCCGGATAGTCGTCGGCCACGATGTGCGGAATGCCGTACTCGGTGTATCTGATGGTGGCGGACAGCCCGCTCCCGGACGGGCGGTCCGCGCGGTCCGGCGCGGCGGCGGCCGCCTGGCCGGGCAGCGTGGCCGCGCCGGCCAGTAACGTCAGTGACGCGAGGAAGGCGCCTGTCAGAGCGCGCCATCTATGGCGAAGAGGCAATGTGGCTCCCCGTGCGACAGTGGATGAGAGAAGTCGACTGCGGTGAAGAGGACGCCGGGAGCGCACGGTTGAGTTGACAGCCTCTGCTATCGCGCGTCGCCCGGGGCGGGGTCGCGCGCACCCCGCAGATCCACGATCCGCTTGAGCTTGCCCATCGACCGTTCGAGCGTCCCCGGATCCACGATCTCGACGCCCACCGACACCCCGATGGTGTCCTTCACCCGTCCGGCGATCTCCCCGGCGGCCGCCGCCCGTTGGTGGTGCCCGGCCTCCGGACGCGCCTCGGCCCGCACGGTGAGGTGGTCCATCCGCCCCTCGCGGGTCAGCCGCAGCTGGAAGTGGGGCGCGACGCCGGGGACGCCCAGCACGACCTCCTCGACCTGCGCCGGGAAGAGATTGACGCCGCGCAGGATGACCATGTCGTCGCTGCGGCCGCTGATCCTCGCCATCCGCCGGAACGCGGGGCGCGCGGTGCCGGGCAGCAGTCGGGTGAGGTCGCGCGTGCGGTAGCGGACGACGGGCATGGCCTCCTTGGTGAGCGAGGTGAACACCAGCTCGCCGTGGGCGCCCTCGGGCAGCACCTCGCCGGTGACCGGGTCCACGATCTCGGGGTAGAAGTGGTCCTCCCAGATGTGCGGCCCGTCCTTGGTCTCCACACACTCCTGCGCCACACCCGGCCCCATGACCTCCGAGAGCCCGTATATGTCGACGGCGTCGAGGGCGAAGCGCTCCTCGATCTCCCGGCGCATGGCGTCGGTCCAGGGTTCGGCGCCGAAGATGCCCACCCGCAGGGAGGTGGACCGGGGGTCGACGCCCTGGCGCTCGAACTCGTCGAGGAGGGTGAGCATGTAGGTGGGCGTGACCATGATGATCTCGGGGCGGAAGTCCTGGATCAGCTTGACCTGGCGGGCGGTCATGCCGCCGGAGGCGGGGATCACCGTGCAGCCCAGCCGCTCGGCGCCGTAGTGCGCGCCCAGACCGCCGGTGAACAGGCCGTAGCCGTACGCCACATGGACCTTGTGGCCCGGCCGGCCACCGGCCGCCCGGATGGAACGGGCGACGACATCGGCCCAGGTGTCGAGGTCGCGCTCGGTGTAGCCGACCACGGTCGGGGTGCCCGTGGTGCCGCTGGAGGCGTGCAGGCGCCGCACCTCGCCCTCGGGCACGGCGAACATCCCGAAGGGGTAGTGGTCGCGCAGGTCGGCCTTGGTGGTGAAGGGGAACCGGCCGAGGTCGGCCAGGGACCGGCAGTCCTCGGGGCGCACCCCGGCGGCGTCGAACGACCTCCGGTAGAAGTCCACGTGCTCGTAGGCGTGCCGCAGGGTCGCCCGCAGGCGCTCCAGCTGGAGCGCCGCGAGCTCCTCGCCCGACATCCGCTCCGCCGCGTCCAGGACAACGCCCGGTCCCGCCATGCCGCCACCGCCTCGTCGACCGACCGATCATTCGGTAGATGTTTAGGCGGTCACGTAATCAGCAGTCGGAACCGGACGTCAAGACCTCTTCGTCGCCTCCACCGGCCACCGCCCGTGCCCAGCGGTAGTCCGCCTTGCCGCTGGGTGAACGCCGCACGCGCTCGGTGAGGACGACGCTGCGCGGCACCTTGTAACCGGCCAGCCGGGTGCGGCAGTGGGCCCGGATCGCGTCGGGCGTCAGCGGCGCCGCGCCCTCCCGCACCTGGACGACGGCCGCCACGCGCTGCCCCCACCGGGCGTCCGGCACGCCCGCGACCAGCGCGTCGTACACGTCCGGGTGAGCCTTGAGCGCCTGTTCGACCTCCTCCGGGTACACCTTCTCGCCGCCGGTGTTGATGCACTGCGAGCCGCGCCCGAGGACCGTGATCACCCCGTCCGCGCCGGCCGTCGCCATGTCGCCGAGCAGCACCCACCGCTCGCCGCCCGCCCGGAAGAAGGTCTCCGCCGTCTTCGCCGGGTCGTTGTAGTAGCCCAGCGGTACGTGCCCGCGCTGGGCGACGCGACCGGTCCCGCCGGGCGGCACGGGCGCGTGTGTCACCGGGTCGACCACGGCCGTACGGTCGTTGACCCGCAGCCGGAAGCCCCTGCCGCGGTCGTCCGTGGCGGTGCCGTTGAAGCCGGACTCCGACGACCCGAAGTTGTTCAGCAGCGCCACCCGCGGCAGGAGCGCCGTGAACTGCTCTCGTACCGTGTCCGAGAGAATGGCGCCCGAGCTGCTGACGCTCAGCAGCGAGGAGCAGTCGACGCCCCGCAGCGGACCCTCCAGCGCGTCCACCAGCGGCCGCAGCATCGCGTCGCCGACCAGCGAGACGCTGGTGACTCTCTCCCGGGCGACCGTGCGCAGCACGTCCTCGGGCGCGAACTTGCGGTGCAGCACGACCTTCTGGCCGAAGTCGAAGGCGATGAGGGCCGTGAGCGTGGACGTGCCGTGCATCAGCGGCGCGGTGGGGAAGAACACCAGCCCCTCGCCGCCCGCCGCGACCCGCTCGGCCAGCTCCTCCGGCCGCTTCACCGGCTCACCGGTGGGCGCGCCCCCGCCCAGCCCGGAGAAGAACAGGTCCTCCTGCCGCCATACGACCCCCTTGGGCATGCCGGTGGTGCCACCGGTGTAGACGATGATCCGGTCGTCACCGGACCGGGGCCGGAAGTCGCGCCAGGGCGCGCCGGACGCCTCGGCCTCCGTGAACGGGACGGGCTCGATGCGGGGTGCGGGGCCCTCGGCGGGGGTGCCGACCCGCACGAGATGGCGCAGGGTGTCCCCGGCCCGGGGCAGCGCGGCGGCCACGCGCCCGCTGAACTCCGCGTCGAAGACCAGCGCCACCAGATCGGCGTCCCGGTAGAGATAGGCCAGCTCGCCCGCCACGTAGCGGTAGTTGACGTTGACCGGCACGGCCCGGATCTTCAGGCAGGCCCAGAGCGTCTGGAGGTACTCGACCCCGTTGTAGAGGTGCAGCCCGACGTGGTCACCGGGCCGGACGCCGACGCCGACGAGGTGGTGGGCCAGCCGGTTGGCCGCCGCGTCGAGCCCGGCGTACGTCAGCCGGCGCTCGGCGCCGGTGCCCGGGTGGTCGAGGTGGACCAGGGCCTCCCGGCCGGGCACGGTGTCGACGACCGACTCGAACAGATCCGCGAGATTGTAGTCCACGGCGTCATTACAGCGCCGTCGCACGGAGGTGGGAAGGGCCGGGCTCGAAGAAAACTGACGGGTTGTCAGAAAGCTATTGAACCGCACCCGCGCCTCCTGCACCCTGTTGTGTCTCACGACGGGAGGACTGCCATGGGCGGCACCGAACACCTGACCGTGGAGCGCGCCGGCGCCACACTCGTGCTCACCCTGAACCGGCCGGAGGCGAAGAACGCCCTCTCGCTGCCGATGCTCGTCGGACTCCACGACGGCTGGACCGAGGCCGACGAGGACGACTCCGTCCGCTCGATCGTGCTCACCGGCGCCGGCGGAGCCTTCTGCTCCGGCATGGACCTCAAGGCGCTGGCGGGCCACGGCACGGCCACCGACGACGCCTGCCGGAAGCGGTTCGAGGCCGACCCGGACCTGCACTGGAAGGCCATGCTCCGCCACCACCGCCCGCGCAAACCCGTCATCGCCGCCGTCGAGGGTCCCTGCGTCGCCGGCGGCACCGAGATCCTCCAGGGCACCGACCTGCGCGTCGCCGGCGAGAGCGCCACCTTCGGCCTCTTCGAGGTACGGCGCGGCCTCTTCCCCGTCGGCGGCTCCACCGTCCGCCTAGCCCGCCAGATCCCCCGCACCCACGCCCTGGAGATGCTGCTCACCGGACGCCCGTACACCGCCCGCGAAGCCGAGCGCATCGGCCTCGTCGGCCACGTCGTACGCGACGGCACCGCCCTCGAACGGGCCCTGGAGACCGCCGAACTCATCAACTCCAACGGCCCCCTCGCCGTCGAGGCCGTCAAGGCCAGCGCCTACGACACCGCCGGGATGACCGAGGCCGACGGCCTCGCGCTCGAACTCGAACGCGGCATGCGCGTCTTCGACACCGCCGACGCCAAGGAAGGCACCCGCGCCTTCGCCGAGAAGCGCCCGCCCGTCTTCCGGCGCGCCTGACCGAGGGAGACCCACCGACCATGCCGGACATCCGCACCGCGCCCCTGGTGGTCGAATTCCCCTTCACCCGCTCCCTCGGCCCCGTGCAGAGCGCCTTCCTCACCGGCCTGCGCGAACGCGTCGTCCTCGGCGTACGCACCGGCGACGGCCGCGTCCTCGTGCCGCCCGTCGAATACGACCCCACCACCGCCGAGGACCTCCACGAGCTCGTCGAGGTCGCGGCCACCGGCACCGTCACCACCTGGGCCTGGAACCCCGCCCCCCGCCGCGGCCAACCACTGCACACCCCCTTCGCCTGGGTCCTGGTCCGCCTCGACGGCGCCGACACCGCCCTCCTGCACACCCTCGACGCCCCCGGCCCCGACGCCGTACGCACCGGCATGCGCGTCCGCGTCCGCTGGGCCCGCGAGCGGACGGGCGCGATCACCGACATCGCCTGCTTCGAACCCCACGACAGCCCGCCCACCGGCCGCCCCGCCGCCCCGCACGACGGCGCCTTCCCTGAACCCGTCACCAGGATCACCACCCCCGCCCGCCTCGACTACACCTACTCACCCGGCCGCGCCCTGAACCGCCACCTCGACGCCCTCGCCCACCACCGCGTCGTCGGCGAACGCTGCCCGTCCTGCCGCAAGGTCTACGTCCCGCCCCGCGGCACCTGCCCCACCTGCGCGGTCGCCACCGGCGAACAGGTCGAGGTCGGCCCGCGCGGCACCGTCACCACCTACTGCGTCGTCAACATCAAGGCCAAGAACACCACCATCGACGTGCCCTACGTCTACGCCCACATCGCCCTCGACGGCGCCGGCCTCGCCCTCCACGGACGCATCGCCGGCATCCCCTACGACCAGGTGCGCATGGGACTGCGTGTCGAACCCGTCTGGACCGAGGACGGCCGCCACCCCGACCACTACCGGCCCACCGGCGAGCCGGACGCCGCCTACGACACGTACAAGGAGCTGCTGTGACGCGGTATCCGCGGGACGTGGCGATCGTCGCCTTCGCCCAGAGCCACCACCGCCGCTCCACCGCCGGGCTGTCCGAGACCGAAATGCTGCTGCCCGTTCTGACCGAGGTCCTCGACCGGGCCGGACTGCGCCCCGGCGAGGCCGAATTCACCTGCTCCGGATCCAGCGACTACCTCGCCGGCCGGCCCTTCTCCTTCACCATGACCCTTGACACCGTCGGCGCCTGGCCGCCCATCGCCGAGTCCCACGTCGAGATGGACGGCGCCTGGGCCCTGTACGAGGCATGGGTGAAGCTCCTCACCGGCGAGGCCGACACCGCCCTCGTCCATTCCTACGGCACCTCCTCGGCCGGTGACGTCCGCGACGTCCTCACCCGGCAGCTCGACCCCTACTTCACCGCGCCGCTGTGGCCCGACCCCATCGCCCTGGCCGCGCTCCAGGCCCGGGCGCTCATCGACGCGGGCGAGACCGACGAGACCGCCCTCGCCCACATCGCCGCCCGCAGCCGCGCCGCCGCGCACACCAACCCGTACGCCCAACTGCGCGGCCCGGTACCGCCCGGCGACCACCTCGTGCAGCCGCTGCGCACCGGCGACTGCCCGCCCATCGGCGACGGCGCCGCGGCCGTCGTCCTCGCCGCCGGGGACACCGCCCGCCGCATGTGCGCCCGGCCCGCCTGGATCCGCGGCATCGACCACCGCACCGAGCCGCACGCCCTGGGCGTCCGCGACCTGACCGACTCGCCCTCCACCCGGCTGGCCGCCGAGCGCGCCGGAGCCTTCGACGCGCCCGTCGAGGTGGCCGAGCTCCACGCGCCGTTCACCTCGCAGGAGGTGATCCTGCGCAAGGCGCTGCGCCTGGGCGACGAGGTGCTGGTCAACTCCTCTGGCGGCGCACTGGCCGCCAACCCGCTCATGGCCGCGGGCCTGATCCGCCTCGGCGAGGCCGCCGCCCGCATCCACCGAGGAGAGGCCGACAGGGCGCTGGCCCACGCGACCTCGGGGCCCTGCCTGCAACAGAACCTGGTCGCGGTGCTGGAAGGGGAGCGGTCGAGCACCTCGGACAGCCGGAACCCTCAGGAGGAGACCCGGTGAACAAGGAGCCCGTGGCCGTCGTAGGGATCGGCCAGACCCGGCACGCCGCCGCCCGGCGGGACGTCTCGATCGCCGGGCTCGTCCGCGAGGCGGCCCGGCGCGCGCTCGACGACGCGGAGCTGACCTGGGCCGACATCGACGCCGTCGTCATCGGCAAGGCACCGGACTTCTTCGAGGGCGTGATGATGCCCGAGCTCTACCTCGCCGACGCCCTCGGCGCGGTCGGCAAACCGATCCTGCGCGTGCACACCGCCGGATCCGTCGGCGGCTCCACCGCCCTCGTCGCCGCGAACCTCGTCGCCGCCCGGGTCCAACGCACCGTCCTCGCCCTGGCCTTCGAAAAGCAGTCCGAGTCGAACGCCATGTGGGCCCTGTCCCTGCCCGTCCCCTTCCAGCAGCCCCTGCTGGCCGGCGCCGGAGGCTTCTTCGCCCCGCACGTACGGGCCTATATGCGCCGCACCGGCGCACCCGACGGCATCGGCGCCCTCGTCGCCCACAAGGACCGCCGCAACGCCCTGAAGAACCCCTACGCGCACCTCCACGAACACGACCTCACCCTGGAGAAGGTGCGCTCCTCACCCATGTTGTGGGACCCGATCCGCTACTCCGAGACGTGCCCGTCCTCCGACGGGGCCTGCGCGCTGATCCTCACCGACCGCGCGGGCGCGGCCCGTTCCCCCCACCGCCCCGCCTGGATGCACGGCGGGGCCATGCGCAGCGAGCCGACGCTCTTCGCGGGCAAGGACTTCGTCTCGCCCCGCGCGGGCAGGGACTGCGCGGCCGACGTCTACCACCAGGCCGGGATCACCGACCCGCGCCGGGAGATCGACGTCGCCGAACTGTACGTGCCCTTCAGCTGGTACGAGCCGATGTGGCTGGAGAACCTCGGCTTCGCGGCGGAGGGCGAGGGCTGGAAGCTCACCGAGTCGGGAGCCACCGCACTCGACGGCGACCTGCCCGTCAACCCCTCCGGCGGCGTCCTGTCCACCAACCCCATCGGCGCCTCGGGCCTGCTCCGCTTCGCCGAGGCCGCGCTCCAGGTGCGCGGCCGGGCGGGCGAGCACCAGGTCGAGGGCGCGGCCAAGGCGCTGGGCCACGCCTACGGCGGGGGAGCGCAGTTCTTCTCCATGTGGCTGGTGGGCAGCGAACCGCCCACCTCCTGACGGCGGATGACGCGGCCTGTCCGGCACCCGCCGCGGTCGCTAGTGTGGGGTGCCGGGACGACGAGCCGGGAGGAGCTACGACGTGGCGGAGAGCACGACGGAACGACTGGTGGGCGATGCGACACCCGAGCTCGACCTGGCGAACGCCGCCTGGCAGTCCGGTACGCAGGGGATCGGCGACGTCCAGATCGCCTTCGTGGAGGGCTTCATCGCCATGCGCCACGGCCGCCGCCCGGACCGGCCGGCCCTGGTCTTCACCCCCGCGGAGTGGCGCGCGTTCGTACTGGGCGCGCGCGAGGGCGAGTTCGACCTGACGTAGGGCCGGCCGGTGGGTTCGCGGCACCGGGGTCCGGGGCGGAGCCCCGTGCGTCAGACCGCGGCGACGCCCTCGTTCAGCAAGCCCGCGTGGTACCGGCGGGCAACCCCGGGATGGGCCCGCAGCCACCCCTTGATCTCATTGCGCCCGTACTCCGCGAACAGCGGATTCGCCGAGTCCTGAGTGACACCCGGCGCCCGGTCCGTGTGAGCGAACGGCACCGGCTCGATCCGCGCGTCCAGCCGGGGGTTGTAGAAGAACGGCACGGAGTACCGCTCCCGGTTGCCGGGCGGGCTGACCACCCGGTGGTTGGTCGCCTTGAGGTAGCCGTTGGTGGCCACCTCCAGCAGCTCACCGAGGTTGACCACGAACGCGCCCGGCACCGGCGGCACATCCAGGAACGTGCCGTCCGGGCCCTCGACCTGGAGCCCGCCGACCTCGTCCTGGAGCAGCAGGGTCAGGAAGCCGTAGTCCTTGTGGGCGCCCACGCCCTGCGCGGCACCGTCGGGCGCGCTGCCGGGGTAGCGGACGAGCTTCAGGTGCAGGTGGGGGCGGTCGGCGAAGGCGTCGTCGTAGAAGGCGGGCGGCGCGCCGATCGCGGCGAGCAGCTCGTGCAGCAGCCGCTGGGCCACCGAGCTGAGCCGGTCGATCCAGTGCAGCGCGGCGGTGCGGAGCTCGGGGAGGGCGGCCGGCCACTGGTTCGGGCCCTCCAGCCACCAGTAGCCGGGCTCGTCCGGGCCGGGCACGTGGGGGGCGCGCTCGGCGCCGATGTCGATCTGGTCGCGCCAGTCGCGGTTGCCGCCGGTGCGCTCGTCGCCTATGCGGGTGTAGCCGCGGAAGTGGGGCGAGTTGAGGTTGCTGATGGACATCCGCTCCGCCTCGGGCAGGGCGAAGAAAGCGCGGAGGGTGCGCATCAGGTCGGCGGTCTCGGCCTCGGTGATGCCGTGGCCGGTCAGGTGGAAGAACCCGACGTCGCGTGCGGCGGAATGCAGCTCCTGGTGGAAGCGGGCACGGGCGGCGGGGTCACCGGCGGCGGCGGAGAGGTCGAGGACGGGAAGCTTGTTGCTCATGAGATGTCCACAGCGTGAGGCCCGGAATTCCGTACGGCGATGCGCCGGACGGCCCGCACCGCTGGGCAGGGTATGCGGCAGTGCGGGTACCGGGAAGCGGCAGGAAAAAAGCAGAAAAAGCAGAAAAGCGAAGATCGCTGGCCGCTGCCGGACAGAAAGGGCAGGGCGCGGTGAGGGTCAGCCGTGTCGGCGACAGGACATGCTGGTGACGCGGAGGAGGTCCACGTGGCGGCGTTTCACGAGCATGGTCACCTCGACATCGTATACGACCCGGCCCGGAACCGTCCGCGGCAGCCCCCCGCACCGGGGCTCCGCCGGTCCCCCGAGCACAGGAAAATCCCCCCTCCCCGGGGCCCGTGCACCCGAGGAGAGGGGAATTCCGGCCGGCGCTACGACCGTCAGTGGCCGTGGTCGCCGTCGTGCCCGTGCCACCCGTCGTGACCGTCGTGGTGGCCACGGTGGTCGCCGTCGTGGTGGCCACGGTGCCCACCGTCGTGGTGCCCACGGTGCTCACTGTGGTGGTGCAGGTGCGTGTGCGAGGCACCCAGACCGCGGTTGCCCGAACCGTTGCCCGACAGGATCGGGATCTCGTCGAGGATGTGCGACAGCGGGTCGTCGCCGTCGTTGATCGTCGAGTTGTCGACGCACTGCTGCTGCTGCTGCGACGTGAGGATCGGCACGTCCTGCAGGCCGATGTTGAGGACGCCGATCAGCGACTGGATGCCGACCTTGCCGATGCCCAGGCACGGCTTGTTCAGCGTGCCCTGGATCAGGCTCATCTGCGGGCTCTGCTTGCCACCGGTCTTGGTGTTGCCGTAGCCAGTCTTCGCGGCGTTGCCGTTGGCGACGTCCTGGTTGTTGTCGATCGCCATCGCGGGGCCGGCGACGGTGCCGACCGCGGAAGCCGTCAGAGCGGCCGTGGCGAGTACCTTCTTGAGCACGTCTGTGCCTTTCGATCGATTAGCGCCTCTTCTCAAGGAAGCGACCTGAGTAACTCGACCCCATTTGCAGAAGTTTCGGGCATTCACTCATTTGCGCCATTGCGCCACCGGTCGGAAAATCACCGGGAGTGTCGGCAGCTCTACGGGCGATATCTCCGCTATTGGCGCGCATTCGGGTGACACCACCGGAAGGAGCGCTTTTCGGCTGGTAGCGTGCGGGGCGCGGCGGAGTTCATGAGCCGTCGGCCCGCCCGGAGAGCGCCCCCACAAGCCGCGTCCGGGCGGGCTTCCGCCGTCCGCCGCCCGGTGGGTCGTCGAGGGTCAGCGCCGTCCCCGCTCGGGCGCGAACGGCACCCCCGTCGCCCAGCCCCGGAAGCCGACCGCCAGGGCCTCGCCCAGGAAGCTCACGCCGATGTTCAGCTGCGTCGGCCGCGCGTCGTGGTGCATGCCCGCCTTCGCGGCGAGGAAGCCGTAGCCGGCCGTGATCGCCAGCGACGCCGTCATCACGAGGAAGGTCCGGCCGGTGTAGCGCTGCCAGAGCACTCCGTCCCGCTCGAAGACCGTGACGGTCACACCTCGCAGTGCGCCGAGCGCGACCCCCAGGGCCGCGCCCCCGATCACCCACGCGAGATCCGTGCCCGTCAGGTCTTCGGCGTGGGTCAGGGCCGAGACGCCGACGCAGATCAGGACGACCGGCGGTATCAGCAGGTCGCGGGCGTTGAGGGGCTCACCCTTCAGCCGCTTGATCACCACGACGATCACCACGACGGCGATGATCGCCGCGAGCAGCCAGCCGTTCATCGCCTGCTACCTCCCCGTTTGTGGCGCGGCTGCGCCAAAACTTTATGGCACGGACGTGCCAAAAAGATATTAGCGCGGGCGTGCTATAAAGTCGACATGCCGAAGATCGTGGACCCGGAAGCCCGCCGCCGGGCCGTGGCCGAAGCCGTTCTCCGTGTCGTCGGCCGGGACGGCCTGGAGGCCGCGTCCCTGCGCAATGTCGCCGACGAGGCCGGCCTGGCCATCGGCTCGATCCGGCACTACTTCAGCGACCACGACGCACTGGTGATCTTCGCGATGGAGGAACTGGTCCGCCGCATCGACCGCCGGGTCCGCGCCCATATCGACTACCTCCGCGACCCCGGCCCCGACGGCGACCGCCGGTCCCGCGCCGAGGAACTGCTCACCGAGTTCCTCCCGCTGGACGAGGCGCGCCACGAGGAGGCCGTCCTGTGGATCGCCTTCGCCACCGCCGCCCGCGTCCGCCCCGGACTGCGCCCCTGCGCCGTCGAGTTGCAGGAGAACCAGCTGGTCCTGATGGAGCACGTGCTGCGCGGCGGGCAGCTGACCGGCGGCCTGCGCGCCGACCTCGACCTCGACACCGAGAGCCGCCGGCTGTCCGCCCTGGTCGAGGGCCTCTCCTTCCAGGCCGTACTGCGCCCGGACGGCTACCCCCCGCAGGAGCTCCGGCGGCTGCTCCTCCACCACCTGGAAACCCTCCGGGCACCCGCCTGACCCGCCGCCGCCCCACCGCTCTCCCCGACGTCACACGGCGGCGGCGGGCACGTACGATGTGGGCATGTCGTTCCTCCGCCGCCGCAGCGCTGCCACGCCCATCGGGCCGGACTTCGACGTCCTCGCCATGGACCCGGGGGACTGGCCGGGAGACCTCGGGGCCGGGCTGCTGCCCGCCCCCGACGGCAGCTGTCAGGGCGTCTTCCTCCGCTATGACCTGTTCGGCGGGCGCGGCCCGGCGATGATCATCGGCAACCTTCCCGAGGGCTCCCCGGCGCGCGAGGTGGACGAGGGACAGGTGCCCTTCGAGGTGGCCCAGCTCCTCCTGGCGCTCGGCAACGAAGAGCCCGTGCACGTCCTGGAGACCGAGGACATCCCGGTCATGCACGAGGACAATCTCCTGATCGTGCGGCGCGTGAAGTGCTCCGAGGGCCGCATCTCCTGCACCCAGTTCGACCGCAGCGACGGCGTCCTCGTCACCATCGCCAGCTGGGACCGGCCCATCACCGACGAGCTCTACCAGCTCCTCAAGCCGCTGCCCGCCGAGATGTTCCAGCAGGTCTGACCCTCGTACACCCAGGAGCCCGGTACGGACGGCCGTACCGGGCTCTTCGCACGTCCGGACTACCGATTCGACGGGGCCACGGTGACATCCGCCGCCCTGACGAAGGCCACCCGGTGCCCGAACTGGATCTCGTAATAGACGTCCTTGCCCCGGACGACCTTGTGACCGGCCGGGTCGAAGGTCTTCGCCCACAGATACTCGCTCGGCAGCCGGTGACCGGCCACGTACTTCTGCCCGGCGAGCAGCTTGTACGGCAGCGGCGTCACGGCCTGCACCGGCACCTCCGCCGGATACGCCTCCTTCTCCGGGTAGGCGCGCCCGTACACCGGGACGTCGTTCACATCGTCCTTCGGGGTGACCACCCACCCATAGGCGTTGACCGCGGTCGGCTTCCACCAGGGGTTCTTGAACCAGGCCTTCTGGCCCAGGTACCAGATCGCCGTCCAGGAACCCTGCCGGTCGGCGAGCGCGAACTGCTGCCCCGTGGAGGCGCGGGCACCCGTGTCGTTGACGTCGATCGTCGAGGCGCTGCCGTCCGGGCGCAGCCCGATGTCCTTCACCAGCGGCGCCGTCTCACTGGGTGAGGTGTACAGCCGGACCGCGCCCGAGCCGTGCGCGTCGCAGGGCTTCGCCGGCTCCGCGCAGCCGGTGTAGGCGGGCGTGTGGGAGTCGTAGTCGGGCCGGATGGTGACCATGCCACCGAAGATGCCGCCCGTCGCGCGGAGGGGCTTGCCCATCAGCTCGAAGTAGTGCGCCCAGTCCCAGTACGGGCCGGGGTCGGTGTGCATGCCCCGGATGGTCGCCGGCGTCGTGCCCGGGACGTTGTCATGGCCCAGGATGTGCTGCCGGTCCAGCGGGATCTTCAGCTTCTCCGCCAGATGCCGCACCAGCCGCGCCGACGTGCGGTACATCTCCTCCGTGTACCAGGCGTCCGGCTGGGCGAGGAACCCCTCGTGCTCGATGCCGACCGACTTGGCGTTCACGTACCAGTTGCCCGCGTGCCAGGCGACGTCCTTGGTGGGCACGTGCTGCGCGATGTGGCCGTCAGCGGAGCGCACGGTGTAGTTCCAGGAGACGTACGTCGGATCCTTGATCAGCTTGATCGTCGTCTCCCACGAACCCTCGGTGTCGTGGATGACGATGAAGTCGGCCTTCTGCCCCGTCGGCCGGCTGCCGAGGTCGTGATTGCCGTAGTCGGCGCCCTCCAGCTGCTGGTACGGCGCCGGGATCGACTCGCACGCCACCGAGGCGGGGCACTCCACACCGTCGTCCGGCGGCGTCGGGAGCCCCAGGCGGCGCACCTGGTCCGTACGGGCCGCGAGGCCGGGGTCCCCCGGGAGGGTGATCTCCTGGCCCGCGTCGGTGACGCGTCGCTCGCCGCCGCGGATCACGTCGTAGACGTCCTTGGCGAAGGTGGCCGCCGTCGCGCTGTCCGAGGCGCCCGGATAGCCCGCCACCGCGCCGTACCAGTCGGCCGGATCGTCGCTCAGCGGCAGGCCAAGACGTTTCTGCTCGGCGGCGAGCAGGGCCGCGCCACCGCGGACATTGGCCGCGGGGTCCCGGCGCAGCGCCGTGGGGGACAGGCCGGAGAGCGCCGCCGCCCGCTCCAGGGTGCGCAGCCGCGGGGGGAGCTCGGCAGGGGTGGGCGGGGCGGTCGTACGGGCGGAACGGGCGCCCGTGAGCGGCCGGGCGCCGTCGCCGCGGGGGTCCTCGCGGCTGTCGCCGTGGTGCGGGGACGCGGCGAGGGCGGTGGCGGCGTCGGTGAGGTGCATCGGGCCGTAACCGCCGGTCACGCTGGGGGTGCCGTTGTGGGCGTCCCAACGGGACTGGAGATAGGAGACCCCCAGCAGCACGCTCTGGGGGACGTGGTACTTCGCCGAGGCGTCCGTGAACGCCTGCTGGAGCGCGGCGGAGCGCGGCTGCCCGGCCGTCGCCGTCGGCCCGGCCGCGATCAGGGGCGCGACCAGGGCGGCCGATGCGACGGCGCCCGCCACCCGTGTGCGGCGGCTTCTTCGCACCGCTCTCGGGGGACTGGTCCGGGGGTGGGAAGCGGATCCTCGCAATGCGGCCTCCTCGGGACGGCAGTGCCTCGCGCTGGGATGGTCGGTGCGCGATCGGGCGTGCGGGACCGGACGTACCAGAGGTATCCGCTGGATGACGATCCGTCAATCATGCTCGTGCCCTGCGTATCGCGCATGTCAGCGCCCGCGCCCGGATAAATTGCCGCGCGGATGTTCGGCCGGAGGAGAGTCATTGGGCCGTACCGGTGACACGGCGACGCGCCGCGCTGGGGGCGCGGCGCGTCGGGGTGGACCGGGCGTCGGTCAGCGGGTGCCGACCGCGGCTCGCACGGCACGCCTGGCGAGCGCGCAGTCGTCGTGCAGTCGGCGCAGCAGCAACCGCTGCTCCTCGCCGGTCTCGGCGGCGCCCGGGGGAGTCGGCGCCGAGTCGTGCATGGAGCGCTGGACCGCCGTCTCGTACGTACGGATCTCGCGGGTGAGGACGAGCATCAGATTCACCAGAAAGGCGTCACGGGAGGCGGGTCCGGCGGCCTGGGCGTGCTGGCTGATCTGGCGCCGCGCCACGGGGGCGTCGCCGAGGACGGTCCACAGGGTCGCCAGGTCGTAGCCCGGGAGATACCAGCCGGCCTGGTCCCAGTCGACCAGCACCGGGCCGGCGGGGGAGAGGAGGACATTGGAGAGCAGCGCGTCGCCGTGGCAGAACTGACCCTGGACATGGGCCAGCCCGTGCAGCAGCTTCTGGAGGTCGCCCAGGTCACGGTCGGTGAGCAGGCCGAGCTCGTGATAGCGGGCGATGCGCTTGCCGTAGTCGAGCGGCATGTCGAACATGCCGGCCGGGGGCCGCCAGAGGTTGACCCGGCAGATCGCGCCCAGCGCCGCCCGGACGTCCGCCCGGGGCGGGGTGTCCACGGGGTGGCGCCGGCCGGCCGCCGGGCGGCCCGGCATCCGCTCGATGACCAGAGTGCAGTTGTCGGGGTCCGCGGCGATCAGTCGCGGCACCCGCACCGGGGGGCGATGCCGGACAAACGCCCGGTACGTAGCTATTTCGTGGCGGAACCGCTCGGCCCACGCGGGCGAATGGTCCAGTAAACACTTGGCCACGGCTGTGCTGCGGCCGGTGGAACCGACCAGCAGGGCCGAGCGCCCGCTGTGCCGCAGCACCTGGACGGGGTTGAACTCCGGGCAGATGCGATGGACGGCGGCGATCGCCGTACGCAGCTGCGCGCCCTGAGGGCCGGACAAGTCGATTCTCCCGCTGAGGGGTTGGCCGCCGACCCCCGGGGCCCGCCGGGCCCGCCCGCTCCCGAAGGCCGCTCCCGCGGCGTGGGAGGGGTCGAGGTACGGCCCGCCGCCGGCGTGCTGCGGACGGAGCGGCCGGGGCGGGGCGGACACGGAGGACGAGGCTGCATACATGGGCGGTACAGATCCCTTCGTGTGCCGACGAATTGCCGCGCTCCCCGGTCCCCCGGCAGTGGAGCACCCTGGGGAATGCGGTCCGGCGGCCGGGTGGCCGGGGTGGCGCGTTCCTACATCACACCCGGCCGCGGGTGGCACACCATCTGGCGCACCCTGGCGAACCCTGGCGAATACTCGCTTGGCCCATGTCGGCCCGATACCTTCAAGTCAGCCGAGAACCTGGGGGCTTGACGTGACAAGGGAACCCAACACCCGCCTGGCGGACCTCTTCGGCCTGGCCGGCTGGTCCAAGGGCGAACTCGCGAGACTCGTGAACCGGCAGGCGGCCGTCATGGGCCATCCACAGCTGGCGACCGACACCTCGCGGGTACGGCGTTGGATCGACATGGGGGAGTCACCCCGCGATCCCGTGCCCAAGGTGCTGGCAGCCCTCTTCACCGAGCGACTCGGTCGTGTCGTGACCATCGAGGACCTCGGGTTCGGCCGGCGAGGGCGCGCGGGTAAAGGGCAGTCCGCGGACGGACTGCCCTGGCCGCCCGAGCGGACCGCCGCGGTCCTCACCGAATTCACGGGAATGGACCTCATGCTCAACCGACGCGGCTTGGTGGGCGCGGGCGCCGCGCTCGCCGCAGGCTCAGCACTCAGCGGCGCGATGCGCGACTGGCTGCACACCGATCCGGCTCTCGCCTCCGACGCCCCCCGTTTCGACGACCTGCGGATGGACACCGCACATGCCGACCCCGCCGGGCTCGACCGCTATGAAGCGGCGCCCGTGGGCTCCACCGAGATCGACGCCCTGGAGCACTCGGTCGAGGTCTTCCGCCGCTGGGACGCCGCCCGCGGCGGCGGGCTCCAGCGCAAGGCGGTGGTCGGCCAGCTCAACGAGGTGGGCGGAATGCTCGCCTACCACCACCCCGAACACCTCCAGCGCAGGCTGTGGGGGGTCGCCGCGAATCTCGCGGTGCTCGCCGGCTGGATGTCCCACGACGTGGGCCTGGAACCCACCGCCCAGAAGTACTTCGTCATCGCCGCGCACGCGGCCCGCGAGGGCGGCGACCGTCCCCGGGCCGGGGAGGCGCTCTCCCGCGCCGCCCGCCAGATGGTCCACCTGGGCCGCCCGGACGACGCGCTCGATCTGATGAATCTCGCCAAGTCCGGCTCCGGTGACGAGACCCTGCCGCGCACCCGCGCCATGCTCTGCACGATCGAGGCCTGGGCGCAGGCGTCGCTGGGTCGCGGCCAGGCCATGCGGCGCACCCTCGGCGAGGCCGAGGAGCTGTTCGTGTCGGACCGGGGCGATGTGCCGGCGCCGAGCTGGATGCAGGTGTTCCACGAGGGGGAGCTCCACGGCATGCAGGCGCTGGCCTACCGCACCCTCGCGGAGCACGACCCCAAGGCCGCCGCCATGGCCCAGCAGCACGCCAAGAAGGCGCTGGAGTTCAGGGGGAACGACACCCTGCGGTCGAAGATCTTCGACTACATCTCCATGGCCTCGGCCTGCTTCATCGGCAACGACCCCGAGCAGGCGGACACCTATGCCCGGCTTGCGCTGGTGTCGATCGGCGAGACCTCCTCGCACCGCACCTGGGACCGGCTGCGTGAGATGTACCGGCTCACGGGGAGGTACGCCGACTACGTCCGGATCGGGGATCTGCGGGAGGAGATCCAGCGGGCGATGCCCAAGGCACCCAAGAGCGCCGCCAGCAGGAGCGGCGGCGCGGGTAAGGGCGGAAGCGCGGCGGTCTGAGCGGCCGGGGCGCGCTTCCGGCAGGTCCGAGGACCGTCGTCCTCAGGAAGGGACCCGGGCGATCAGGACGCAGCCGTCGTCCTCGCGCTCCTTGGCGCCGAACTCCTCCAGCACGGCCCGTACGCACTCCTGGGCACTCCTGGCCGTGGCGATCCGCGGTGCGAAGCCCAGCAGCCGCTCGGTGCCCGTGTCGATGCCAGGCTCCGCGCTGTGCGGCACCAGGCCCTCGGTGTGCAGAAGGAGCACATCGCCGGGCTCCAGGGGCTCCTCCGCCTGCGCGTAGGTGACATCGGAGACCGCTCCCAGCAGCACGCCCTCGGGCGGTCGCAGGGCCCGGCCCCGCCCGGCGCGGAAGAGGAGCGGCGGGGGATGGCCCGCCTGCGACCAGCTGAGGACGCGGGTGGCGGGGTCGTACCGGCAGCAGACCGCGCTGCCCAGGGCGGGCTGCGCGGAGGCGTCGAGGAGGTGGTTGAGCCAGCCCATCAGCGGGCCCGGGTCGGCTCCGGTGACGGCCATGCCGCGCAGCGCGCCGAGCAGCATGGCCATGGTCGACGTGGCGGTCACACCGTGCCCGGTGAGGCCGCCGACGCTCAGCAGCGTCCGCCCGTCGGGTAGCTGCAGGGCGTCGAACCAGTCACCGCCGATGAGGGCGCTGCTGGCGGAAGGGAGGTAATGCGCGGCCAGGTCGAGGCTGCCGAGGGCACCGGCCGAACCGCCGGCGCTCTGCGGGAAGCGCAGGGAGCCACGCCACGGCGGCAGCACGGCCTCCTGGAGCTCGACCGCCAGCCGGCGCTCGGTGCGCACGATGTGCCGGTGGCGGTGCAGCGAGTCGCACGACTCGTGCACCGCCCGCGCGCCGCGCCGCTCCTCGGTGACGTCACGTAAGACGGCCCACATGGAGGCGGTGGCGCCATCGGTGTCGAGCACCGGCTGGCCCATCATGTGCACGGTGCGCGTGGCGCCGTCGCCGCCGCGCACGACGCGGAACTCCCCGTCGATCGGCTTGCCGTCCACGAGGCAGTCGGTGACCATCGCGGTCAACAGCCCCCGGTCCTCCTCCAGGAGGCAGGACGGGAGCTCGTCGAGGGTCAGGGCACCGTCCTCGGGACGGCGGCCGAAGAGTGCGAAGAGTTCATCCGACCAGGTGACGTCGTCGGTGAGGAAATTCCACTCGGCGCTGCCCACCCGACCGGGCGACGCGTCGGCGTCCGGGCCGACGCCGGGGGCGTCCGCGGGGCCGACGGCGCCGGCCGGGGCGACGAGGACCTCGTCGGACCCGTACGGATCGGCGGCGCCCGGCATGCCCTCGCGGAGCTGTCCCAGGTGCTCGCCGAGATTGTCGAGGTGGTGCACGGCGAGATCGCACAGGGCGCGCTGCCAGCGCAGCTGCGGATCCTCCGACAGCTCTTCGCCCGCCGTCTCACGGCGTACGGCGTCGACGCCGCCGCGCAGCCGTCGCGTCTGGGAAATGAGCGCGTCGACTGTGCCGTGCTCGGGGGGCCGAGCGGCGGAACGGTCAGCGTGCAGAGGGGACGGCATGTCGTACTCCGATACCGGCGCGGCGCGGCCGGCTCCTGGGTCCGGGGAAAGGGCCGGTAACGACTGTTGCACAGTGAGCGAGGGCTCGTAAGTGGTTTGGCAACACACGATCCGGTGGTGTCGAGGGCACATGCCTTCGGCATGGGACGGGCGGTATTTCCGGGGTCCAGAAGGAGGCTGCCTCCGGCGTGGGGCGAGGGCCGGAGCGGGCAATTCGGGCACGACTCGGCGGAATGCTTCACTCCAGGTAGGCTGCGGGCGCTCGGACGACATCGAGTTACCCCTGTTCACCCGGCATAGCCCCATGGACACCGGCAAGAATGCCGGACGACGGAAATCCCGTTGCCAGCCGACTCCCCGCACCGGATGCTGACCCCATGTTCGATCCAGACATAGCGCCCAGCGGCACCCTGCTCGGCCTCCTTCAGCGAGGCCGCGGCGACGGGACCCTGCATGCCCTCGCGGCGCCGCGGGCGGAGGCGCTCGCCGCGCTGTACCACTGCGTGCTGCACGACCCCAGGCGGGACTGGCAGGTCGAGAACCGCTCGCTCTATTACGCCCGCCTGTGTCTGGACCTCGACGCCGAGCTCGACGAGATCGCCGAGCACCTCTTCGCCTCCGACGACCTCCTCGACACCGCCGAGGAGCGCACCGGCCTGGCCCTGGCGGTCCTCGGCCACCTCGCCTCCTACGGCAGGGAGGACGCCCTCCTGCTGCTGCGCCGCTACGCCATATCCGGCGCGAACTGGGCCTGGGCCCTCGACGAGCTCGCCCTGCGCGACGACGACACCGGCCTGCTGGGCCTCGGCGAGAGCGTCCTCGCCCGCTTCCCGCGCACCCCGGAGGGCGAGAGCGCCCTCGCCGCCGCCGTGCGCGACGCCTTCGAGCCCCGCCCGTGGCGGCTGTGGGCCGACGAGCAGCAGTCCCCCGCGACCGCGGCCCGCGTGCTCGCCGCACAGGAACAGGGCTCCTTCGACCGCTGGCAGCGCCAGCTGCGCCCCTCGGGCCCCCGGCCCGGCTGGAGCGTGCGCGAGGTCCTGGACTGGGCCCAGCAGGGCCTCGCCCTGCACCCCACCCAGCTGCGCCACGTCCCCGCGACCCGCTGCCTGACCGCCGTCGCCGGCCCCGAGGACCGTCTGGAGATCATCCAGGCCGCCACCGCCGGCCCCGAGGCCGCCCGCGCCACCGCGCTGCGCTATCTCGCCGAGCACCACGACCCGCAGGCACTCGACCTCATCGAGGCGGCCGCCGGCGACCCCGACCGGCTGGTCGCGGAGGCCGCCGTCACCGCCTTCGAGCGCATGCGCTCCACGGCCGCCCTGGAACGGGCCCGCGCCTGGATCCACCGCGCCGACGCCCTCGGCGCCGCCGCGGCCGGGATGCTCGCCTGCCGGGGCGGGCTGTACGACTCCGCGCTCGTCCTGAGCGCCCTGCGCCGGACCGTACGGGCCGAGGGGCCCGACGCGCCCGTGCTGTGGGACCTCGTCCCCGGCGCCGGACGCCTGTCGATCGGCTGTGCCGCGCCCGTACTGCGGCACATCTACCGCGAGACGTCCTCCTCGCACCTGCGCGGCCGCACGGCGCGGGCGCTGGCCGCGACGGACCCCTCGTTCGCCCGCGGCTTCGCCGTCGAGTGCCTGTGGGACTGTGAGGAGACCACCCGCGAGCTCGCCGCCCACCACGCCGCCACGGCCGACGCCCGGGTGGTGGAGCGGCTGCGCCGACTCGCCGCCGATCCGGCGGAGGAGGTCGAGGTGCAGACCGCGGTACGCAGCCGTTTTGGTCCGGAGGCGCCGACGGCGGGATGATCCCCGCATGAACTCCAAGATCATATCGGGCGCTCTGCCCGGTGCCCTGCTGCTGTCGTGTGCCGCGGTGGCCGTCCTGCTCACCCCGCAGCTCGGGGCCGTGGCCGAGGCCCGGCCCCGGACGGTGGCCGCCGCCCCGGGCGAGGCGACCGCCGTGGTGAGGATCACCGAAGGACAGGTCCGGGAGGTCGCGCCGGGCGGCACGATCCACTACCCGAGCGTGACCAGCTGCCTGACCGTGACCGTACGCCTGCGCGACGGCGGCAAGGTCGGAGCCCACGCCAGCCTGTTCCAGGTGCCCGGCGAGTACCGGTCCGACGAGATCCTCGCCGCTCTGGGGCGCCGCGTGGGCGACCGGCCGGTGAGCGCCGTCGAGGTCAGGGGCGCGGTCGGCGCCTGGCACCCCGGCTATTTCGTGAAGGCCGTCGAGAGCTACGGGGACGGCGAGAGCGTGCCGTTCCCCACCGGTTCCGACCCGGAGGGGATCGCGCGGGCCGTGGCGGACGGGCTGGGGCGGCCCCGGGCGGCGGTGACGGTCGAGGACCTGCCCGACGGGGACATCACGGTGACCTGAGACCGTGCGCGGCTGACCGCATAACTGGTTTCTGCGGCCGCGCGACCGTGCGAAGCTGGGGCGGACAGCCGCCATGACCAGGAGGTATCCGATGACGGACAGCACCGCGTCCCAGGACGTGCCCGAGAACGACACCCAGGACGCCGAGGACGACGTGAAGCGGAAGTTCCGGGAGGCCCTGGAGCGCAAGCGCGGTCAGTCGGCCGACGGGGGCGCCGCCGACCGGGGCCGTGACGGCTCCAAGATCCACGGCACCCACGGCAAGGCGGGCGGCCAGCGCTCGTTCCGCCGCAAGAGCGGCTGACCGCTCACGGGGCGCCGGCCGCCCTCCGGTTCAGGACCGGCGGCGCCTGAGGGCCTTCCGCACGAAGTGGATCGCCAGCGCGATCAGCACCAGCACGAACACGACGACCAGGATGATCACCACGATCAGGAAGACTCCGAGCTTCTTGAAGAAGCCCTTCTTCTTCTTTTTCTTCTTCGGCTTCGCCGCCATGGTCTTGCGGTCCTTGTCGGCCCGCTGGTGGTGCGAGGAGGCCAGGACCTGCTCCGCCTCGGCGCTGTCCGCCGCCACGGTCCCTGTGGCGGCGGTGCCGGCGGCCACCTCCACCTGACCGGTGGCGGCGGCCGGCCGGGCCGGGCCCTCGGCCGCCACCGCCGGCGACACCAGCAGCGCCGCGGCCATGGCCAGCACGGCGAGGACCGCTGCCCGACGGGTCCGGCGCCGGCGGACGGGCGCCGTCGCCCCCGTCTGTCGGCGGCCCTGCCGCGCGTCGTGCTTCAGATGGTCGTTCATCCACGCTCCCACTAGGTGCTCTTGGGTGTCTCGTACTCCGCCGCTCCGCCGGCCCCCTGCCCGTGAAGGCCCCGGCCGCCGGAGCGGCGCCCCCATTATCCGCACACCCTGGAGCGCCTGAGCAGGGCGCATAACGGCTCACACCGGAGCAACGGGGTCCCATCCCAGTGGCCCGAGGCGGGTCCGCGGGCCCTGGGCCACCGTAATGATGCCCAGTTGAGATCCCATCGTTGTCATGGCCAGGGCGAATGCCCCTCGTGGGCCCGCGGTCGGAGGGCCTGTCCGTCGCGGTCGGCCGCTCATTTCTTCGCGGCCAGCTCCTTGTCCAGCCAGCGCAGTACGACCGGGTACTCCTCGCGCCACGTCTGGAAGTTGTGGCCGCCCTCGTCGCGGACGAGCTTGCCGACCTTGGTCGGGGACTTGGCGCCGTCCGCGAACCTCAACGTGGGCCGGTAGTTCTCCTCGCCCGACTTGCTGGTCGACAGCAACAGGGAAACGGGCGGCCGGGGCATGTGCTCCATGCGCCAGATCAGGTCGTTCTCGTTCTTGTACTGCTTGCTGCCGGCGTAGAGATCGCCGGTTTTGCCGTCCTGCCGCGCGAAGTAGTCGGCGGACAGCCCCGCCCCCGCGCCGTACCGCGCGGGATTGGTCATGGCGAGCTTCAACGCGCAATAGCCACCGGTGGAATTGCCCACGGCGCCCCAGCTCCCCGGGGCGTCGGCCGCCCGGTAGTGCTCGGAGACGGCCAGCGGCAGGTCCTGGTTGAAGAAGGTCAGGGCCTGCGGACCGCCGGGCACGTCCGTGCAGTTGGTGTCGCGGTCGGCGACGACCGAGGGCCGCACCAGCAGATAGATGGTCGGTCTGATCTCCTTCGCCATGATGGCGGCGGACGCGGCCTGCGGGACCTTCAGCTGGGTGATGAGGTTCTTCGACACCCCCGGCTGCCCGGTGATCGCGACCACCACCGGGAACCTCTCCTTCTCGTGCCCCTTCTGGAAATACTGCGGCGGCAGATAGGCATAGCCCTCCATGCCCAATCCGCTGACCGGCCCCCGTATCTCGATCCGGTCGACCTGGCCGGCCTTTTCCCTGGTGCCCTTCAGGCCGATGGACTCCTCCTGGCCCTTCACCGTGAGGGCGGGCGGACGTTCGCCGTCCGACCCGCCCTCACGCAACTCCTGGTGGCTGGACGCGCGGCCGAGAAGCTCGTTCCACGTGGAGTAGAAGCCGAATTCGTTGTTCGCCGCGACCAGCAGCACGGACAGCACGCCGATCTGGGTCAGTACGAGCAGCCCGAGGCGGGAGGCCCACGCGAGAGGTCCCTTCCTCGCGGCGCGTGGCCACAGCCACAGCGTCAGAGCGCTCACCGCGATGGCGACGAGTACGAGGAACATCAGGAACGTCTGGGACGTAAGGCCCACGGCGGTTCACTCCCTTGGGGATACTTTCCCCAGGAGACGGGAACCGGCCGTCATGGGTTTATTGCTTTGATGCGCCATTTCCCCCTATTTCCACGTGGCCCACACACGTTACCCCTCACCCCCGAGCAACTTCCCCTCGATCTCGGGATCCAGACCGAGCGCGGGCCGGTCCGGCCGCCGGGGAGCCACGCCGCCCAGTTCGCCCAGCCATGCCCAGGTGTCGGCCACCGTCTCCGCGACGGGGCGGCAACGCAGCCCGCTCGCCAGCGCCTTGTCCACCGCGCCCTGGTGCAACGTGTCGTACAGCTCGCCCGGCGGAACCCAGACCGGCAGGTCCATCCACGGCTGGACACCCGCCGCGAGGATCCGCTCCGGGTCGGTCCAGCGCAGCTCGGCGTCGGAGCCGGTGACGCGTACGCAGGTCTCCAGGAACTGGCCCGTCGTGGTGTGCCCGGGCGGGCTGATGAGGTTGTACGGGCCGCCGAGCCCCTTCTCCAGGGCGTCCAGGGTCCAGACGGCCAGGTCCCGGGAATCGATGTACTGAAGACCCAGGTCACGCGGCCCGGGGGCGAGAACCGGGCCGCCGCGGGCGATCCGGTTCAGCCACCACGGCAGACGCCCGATGTTCTCCCGGGGGCCGAGGATCAGCCCCGCCCGCACCAGCAGCGCCCGGTCGCCGAAGGCGTCGACCGCGGCCAGTTCGCCGCCGTGCTTGGCCTGCGCGTACTCCACCTCGCCGGCGTCGGGCGAGCCGTCCACCACGGGGTGGTCCTCGGCGTGCCCGGCCGGCGAGGGATAGGCGTACACCGATCCGCTGGAGACGTACGCGTACCGCCCGGCCCGCCCGGCCAGCACCCGGGCCGCGTCCCGTACGGCCGAGGGCGCTCCCGACCAGGTGTCGACGACGGCGTCCCACTCGCCCGTGGCCAGCGCCGCGAGCCCGTCCTCCGTCGTCCGGTCGCCGTGCAGGACGGCCGTGCCCGCGGGCGGGGCGTGGTGCCCGCGGTGGAAGACCGTCACCTCCCAGCCGCGCGCCAGCGCCTCCTCCGTGACGGCGTACCCCACGAATTCCGTGCCACCCAATATCAAGAGCCTCATGCCGGAAACCTTGCCCCCTGACCCACACTTGGGGAAGCGCCCCACGCTCTGGGCGGAATCGCCGACAGCGGACAACCGGCGGCGGGAACGGTCACCGCTCCCGCGCGGAAACGAGGACAACCTTACTTAGAGGGGAGTCCGTTGGTTCCGGTTGCGTCGCGGTCCGGGCGGCGGTCGCCGAGGGGGCGACGGCCGCGGGCCGGGGGTGGGTGATGTATCCAGTGATGAGGGGATGCAACAGGCAAGCCGGACAGCCGTCATCAGGCCGATCTCCGGACGGCCCGTTCTTCGAGTGGCTCCTGTGGTTTCGAGCGGGCGGTTCGCCCCCGGCGCCGGCATCCCCCGAGGTCGCCACAGGTCATCGCGCGGATGGCGACAGCGGCGTCCACGACCGTACGGGGGCGGACGCCGCCGACGGCCTCGTCATGGCGCGGTCAATTCAGGCCAGGACGCGGTGAACAGCGCCCGGGCTACTGGGCAGTGAGCCAGCGAGACCTCCGGGCATGGCGCACTATATGGCTGGGCGGTCGAGAGGCAGCGGTGTCTCCCGGAGCCGAGGCACAGCCGTGCCCGGGCCGCCCGAATACCGTCGTGCGGTCCCGGCTCCGGCCGTACGGTTCGGGTGCGGACATCGGTGTACGCATCCGGGGGGAGCGGACGGTCGCGTGGGGAGGCGCGATCGTGCTGGGGGCCGTGTTGTGGGGACCATTCGATGTACGGAGCGGCCGCCGGATCCGGCGGCGCTCGTACACGTCATGACCGGACGGCGGCGCACCTCGTGCGCCGTGCCGTTCTGGGGGGAGAATCCTATGGGTCGTACGACCCGTCTTGCCGCGGCCTGCGCCGCCGGAGTCCTGCTCGCGATGGCCGTGCCGATCAGCGGCGCGCAGGCCGCCGATGCGCCACCGAGGATCGACCTGAGGCTGCTGGTCGTCGACGACGGCGGCCCCGCCACCGAGGCGATACGCGCCGAACTCGACGAGGCCGGCACCCCGTACACCAGGGTCGACCTCACCGAGTCCGGACGTCCGCGCGTCGACGAGGCGTTCCTCAGCGACACCGTGGACGGCAGACCCCGGGCGAAGTTCCAGGGCGTCGTGCTGCCCAACGACAACCCCTTCGGGGCTGGTTCGCCCGAGATGGCGGCCCTGGCCTCGTACGAGAAGCGCTTCGGCGTCCGGCAGGTCGACGCCTACACCTACGCCCGCCCGGCCGTCGGCCTCAACACCCCGCAGGACGCCGGCTACAGCGGCCCCCTGGACGGCAAGACCGCGCAGGTGACCCCGCAGGGCGCCACCGCGCCGTTCGGCTACCTGAGGAGAAACGTTCCCTTCGAGGACAACGACACCTCGGTCAACGAGAGTTACGGCTACCTCGCCACGCCCCTGGAGAAGCAGGCGGACGGTGCGAAGTACACCAGCCTCCTCGACGCCCCCATCCCCGGCGGCACCGCCCGCGGGTCGCTCATCGGCCAGTACGACCACGACGGCCGCAGCGAGCTGGTCGTCACCTTCGTCGCCAACCAATACCAGACACAGTTCCGGCTGGTCTCCCGCGGCATCGTGGAGTGGGTGACCCAGGGCGTCCACCTGGGCGCCGCGCGCAATTACTTCGGGGTGCACGTCGACGACGTCTTCGCCGCCGACGACCGCTGGGACACCAAGCTCAAGTGCACCCCCGGCGACGTCGACTGCCCCGGCAACCCCGACCCCGACAAGCCGTCGATCCGGATGACCGCCGCCGACGCGGCCTACGCCAAGCAGTGGTCCCAGAGCCATGGCCTCCCCCTGGACTTCGCCTACAACGGCGTCGGCAGCGAGGAGTACCGGGCCGAGCACGGCGGCGCGCCCGACCCGCTCCTCCAGCAGCTCACCGCCGACCAGAAGTCCTACCGCTGGATCAACCACACCTACACGCACGCCTTCCTGGGCTGCGTGCAGAACACCACCGCCGTCCCCTGGAAGTGCGCCACCGACTTCCTCGGCCGCACCCAGTGGGTCCCCCGCCAGACGATCAGCCGCCAGGTCAACGACAACCTCGTCTGGGCGGCCCGCCAGGGCCTGACCCTGGACAAGGACGAGCTGGTGACCGGCGAGCACTCCGGTCTGCGGACCACGCCGCAACAGCCGAGCGACAACCCCGAGCTCGCACCCGTCCTCGCCGAGAGCGGCGTCGCCTGGATCGCCAGCGACAACTCCCGCGAGCCCCAGCAGCGCCCGGTCGGCACCGCCCTGACCGTGCCCCGCTACCCCATGAACGTCTACTACAACGTGGGCAGGGCCGCCGAGCAGACCGACGAGTACAACTGGCTCTACACCAAGAAGGCCGACGGCGGCAGCGGCACCTGCGAGAACTCCACGACGACCACCTGCCTCAAGGCCCCGCTGAACGTCAACACCGGCTTCGCCACCTACATCGCGCCCCTTGAGACCCGCATCGCGCTCGGTCACGTCCTCGCCAACGACCCGCGCCCGCACTTCATGCACCAGTCGAACCTCTCCGAGGAGCGGATCGGTTACACGGTCCTGGAGAAGGTCCTGGACGAGTACAAGGGCCTCTTCGCCGACAACACCCCGCTGGTCAACCTCCGCATGCGGGACATCGGCACCGAGATGGGCAAGCGGACCGCCTGGAAGGCCGCGCTCACCGCCGGCAACGTCACCGCCTACCGCGTCGGCACCGCCGTCACCGTCACCGCGCCGGGCGGCACCCAGGCCGCCGTGACCGCGCCCAACGGCACCGTGCGCACCGGCTCCACCGGCGACTTCGGCACCGCCTACGCCGGAGCCCGCTCCGGCTGGGCCGCACCCGCCGCCGGCCAGACGCAGCTCGCCCTCACGCTCCCGGCGGACGCCACGTCCGCCGCCCGTTCGCTCCCGGCGCGCACCGCCCCGGTCCAGGCACCGGCCGCCTCGCTGCCCGTACCCAAGGGCGTCGCCCACCGCGTCCCCTACGGGCCGACCGCGACCGCACGCCCATGACCCCGGCACCGCTCACTCCGCGCACCACCCCAAGCCGCGCCCTCTTTGGAGAGAACCGAATTTCATGCACGGACCGCTTGCCGAAACGGGATTCGACACCTCCTCGGTGACCCTGCTCACCGAGGGGACCTACCCGCACAGCCACGGCGGAGTGAGCGTCTGGTGCGACCAGCTGGTCCAGGGCATGCCCGACGTCGACTTCCGGATCATCGCGGTGACCGGAACCGGCCGGGAACCGCTCGCCTGGGACCTGCCGCCCCACGTCCGGAGCGTGACATGTCACCCGCTGTGGGGGCCGCCGCCCGAGGGGCGGACCCCGCGCGGCCGTGACCTGCGCGCCCTCCTCACCGCCTACGAACTCTTCCTGCTGACCCTCCTCGACCCGGCCCAGGAGCACCACTTCCCCCGGGCCTTCTACCGGCTGGCCGAGTACGCCGCGGCCGGCACCCTCGCCCCGGCGCTCCGCAGCGAGGCCGCCGCCCGCACGCTCGTACGCCTGTGGCGGCGGCCCGGTCTCGCCACGGCCGCCGCCCGCCCCACGCTCCACGACGCGCTGCTGGCCACCGACCTGCTGGAGCACGCGCTGCGCCCGCTCGCCGCCGACCCGCCCGCCGACGGGGTCACCCACGCGGTGAGCGGGGGGCTCGCGGCGCTGCCCGGCCTGATCGCCCACCACCGCCACGGCACCCCGTTCCTGCTCACCGAACACGGCATCTATCTCCGCGAGCGCTACCTCGGCTTCCGTGCCGAGCCGTACCGCTGGCCGGTCAAGGCCCTGATGCTGGGGTTCTTCCGGATGCTCGCCGTGGAGAGCTACCGGGTCGCCGCGCTCGTCACCCCCGGCAACCGCTACAACCGGCGCTGGGAGGAGCACGGCGGCACACCGCCCGACCGCATCCGCACCGTCTACAACGGCGTCGACCCGGCGGCGTTCCCGCCCGCCGGGCCGGAGCCGGAGATCCCCACGCTCAGCTGGGCCGGGCGCGTGGACCCGATCAAGGGCCTGGAGACCCTGATCAGGGCCTTCGCGCTCGTACGGGCGGAGATCCCCGCCGCCCGGCTGCGGCTCTTCGGCGGCACCCCGCGCGGCGGCGAGGGCTACCGCACGGCCTGTGAGAAGCTCGCCGCCGAACTCGGCGTGGCCGAGGCCGTCGTCTTCGAGGGCCGGGTCGAGGACATCCGCGACGCCTACGCGGCGGGCAACATCGTGATGCTCTCCAGCATCAGCGAAGGCTTCCCCTTCACCCTCATCGAAGCCATGTCCTGCGGGCGCGCCACGGTCTCCACCGACGTGGGCGGCGTGCGCGAGGCGGTCGGCGACAGCGGGCTGGTCGTACCGCCGCGCGACCCCGAGAGCATGGCCAAGGCCGCCCTGACCCTCCTCAACGACCCCGCGACGCGCGCCCGCATGGGCGAGGAGGCCCGGCTCCGGGTGATCGAACAGTTCACCCTCCGGCAGACGATCAGCGCCTTCCGGGACATCTACCGCGACCTCGCGGACAGCAGGCGGCAGCCGGCCGTCGAGCGTCCCTGGCGCCGTCGGCAGCAGGCGCAACAACGGGCGGACGCACCCGTCATGGCCATGGCCGCGGGCGGTGCCGGATGAGCGGCTTACTGCGTCTCGTACCGGACGAACCCGAACCCGCCCACGATCTCGCCGCCGCCCCGGTGGCGGCCCGCCCCCGGCCCAGGCCGCAATGGGCGGCGGATCCGATCGACGCGCTCGCCGAGGAGCTCGCCGAGGTGTGCGCGGTCGCCGTGCACCCCGACGAGATCGCGGCCGTCCTGGAGGCCGACGGCCTGACCGGCGAGCAGATCACCGAGCGCTACGGCCGTGGCGACGCGTTCGAGCTGGCGGCGGAGCTGTACGCACGCGTGCCCCGCAGCCACCCCGAACCGGCCCCCCGGCCCGACCCTTGGAAGGCGCACCCCGCCCGGTCCGCCCTCAGGGCGCTGGTCTTCACCCTGCCCGGCTGCGGCTACGCCCTCGGCGCACCGCTGATGACCGGCGCCCGGGACGGCTACGGCCTGCCCACGGGCACCGGCGGGCTCGTCGTCTCCGCGCTCGTGGCCTGGGCCTGGAACCAGGGGCTGGCCCACCGCGCCTATGTGCGCCTGGCGTCGGGCGGCCGGGCCGCGGCGGGACGCTGCCTGCGTGGCGGCGCCCCGCTCGGCGCGCTCCTCGCCACCGTCGCCGCGCTCCTGGCCCCCGGCGTCGGAGGCGTCACGCTCTTCGCGGCGGGCCAGGCGCTGTACCTGGCGGCGGCCACCGTGCTGCTGGTCCTGGGCCGCGAGCGGCTCCTGCTGCTCACCCTGGTCCCCACCGCGGTCGGAGGAGCCCTGCTCCTCTTCGTCCAACCACCGCCCGCCGTAAGGATTCTGCTGCTGCTCGCCACCCTGGGCGGCGTGCTCGGTACGGCGGCCCTCCAGATCCTGCGCACCCGCGAGGACGGCGACCACGGCGCCGCGCCGCCCGCCCTCGCGCCGCTCGCCTCGCTCCCGTACGCCCTGTTCGGCCTGGGCTGCGGCGTCCTGACGACGTTGGCCGCGCTCGGCGACATCCTGCGCCGCAGCCCGGGCGCCACCACCGCGGGCGCCGCCGTCATCGCGCTCACCCTCAGCATGGGAGCCGCCGAATGGCTGCTCTACCGCTGCCGGAGCATGGCGCTCAAGGCACTCGCCCGCACCACGACCACCGGCGGACTGCTGCTCGCGGTCACCCGCGTGCTCGCCCTGTGCATGGCCGGATATCTCGGCGCACTCGCCGTTCTGGCCCTGGCCACCGGTGTGTTGTGGCAGGATGACCCGCCCCAGACCGCCTCACGGCTCGCCGCGCTGCTGGCGCTGGGAGCGGTCATGTGGACCGGACTGCTGCTGCAAGCCTTCGGCGCCGCCTGGGCACCCGCGGCGCTCTGCCTGACCGCGGCCGGGACCGAGACCGCCGCGCTCGCCCTGGGGATCTCCGCCCCCGCCACCGTTCAACTCCTCGTCTGCGCGGGAACGGCGGCCACTCTGCTCGCCGTCGCCACCGCCCAGCTCGGACGGCTCACGACCCACCGCTGACGCACCGCCCGCACCGCACCCGCTCACGCACCGCCCGTACCCCGAGGGAGATCTCCCATGCCCGCATCCGCACCCGTCGCCGTCACCGGCGCGGAGGGATTCATCGGCTCGCACCTGGTCGAGGCGCTCGTCGCCTCGGGCCGCCGGGTCCGCGCGCTGGTGCAGTACAACTCCTTCTCGTCCTACGGCTGGCTGGAGACCCTCGACGAAGAGGTGATGTCCCAGGTCGACGTCGTCCTCGGTGACGTACGCGACCCCGGCTCGGTGAACGGCCTGGTGGCCGGCGCCGAGGCGGTCTACCACCTCGCCGCGCTGATCGCGATCCCGTACTCCTACCGCGCGCCGCACAGCTATGTGGAGACCAACGTCACCGGCACCCTCAACGTCCTCGAAGCCGTACGCCACCAGGGCATACCGCGCCTGGTCCACACCTCCACCAGCGAGACCTACGGCACCGCGCAGACCGTGCCGATCAACGAGGACCACCCCATCAACACCCAGTCGCCGTACGCCGCCTCCAAGGCCGGCGGCGACCGCCTCGCCGACAGCTACCACGCCAGCTTCGGCCTCCCCGTGGTCACCCTGCGGCCCTTCAACACCTTCGGACCCCGGCAGTCCATGCGTGCCGTCATCCCCACCGTCATCGGCCAAGTCGCCGCCGGACAGCGCGAGATCACCCTCGGGGACCTGCGCCCCACCCGCGACTTCAGCTACGTCAAGGACACCGTCGCCGCCTTCCTCGCCGTCGGCACCGCGCCCGCCGACGACGTCGTCGGCCGCACCTTCAACGCCGGCACCGGCGAGGAGATCTCCATCGGCGACCTCGTCACCCTGATCGGCAAGCTCATGGACGCCGACCTCGACGTCCGCGCCGACCCCGAGCGCATCCGGCCCGCCGCCTCCGAGGTGATGCGGCTGGTCTGCGACGCCTCCCGGCTGCGCGACGCCACCGGCTGGGCACCGGCCCACACCCTCGAACAGGGACTCGCCCACACCGTCGCCTTCTTCCGCGATCCGCAGAACCTCGCCCGGTACAAGGCGGGCATCTACAACGTCTGACGCGGCGGCACCGCTCGCCCCGCGTCACCCACGCAGAGAGGACGGCACCATGCACGCAGTCATACTTGCCGGAGGCAAGGGCGTCAGGCTTCGGCCGTACACCACGGCACTGCCCAAGCCGCTGGTGCCCATCGGCGAGGAGCACGCGATCCTGGAGATCGTGATGCGTCAGCTGGCCGGCGCCGGATTCACCAGCTGCACCCTGGCCATAGGACACCTCGGCCACATCATCCGCGCCTACGTCGGCGACGGATCCCAGTGGGGCATGGAGGTCGACTACGCCACCGAGGAGAGCCCGCTGGGCACCATGGGCCCGATGCTCACCATGCTCGACAGGCTGCCCGAACACTTCCTGGCGATGAACGGCGACATCCTCACCGACCTGGACTTCGGCGACCTCTACCGCACCCACGTCACCTCGGGATCGGCCCTGACCATCGCCACCTACGCACGCCAGGTCAACATCGACTTCGGGGTGCTGACCACCGACTCCGGCAGAGTCGTCGGCTTCGCCGAGAAGCCCAGCATGGACTACCGCGTGTCCATGGGCGTCTACGGCGTCTCCCGCTCCGCCCTGACCCGCTACACCCCCGGCCTGCCCCTCGGCTTCGACGAACTGGTCCTGGACATGCTGGCGGACAATTGCCCGCCGAACGCCTATGAGTTCGACGGCTACTGGCTCGACATCGGCCGTCCCGACGACTACGACCGGGCCAACCGGGAGTTCTCGATGCACCGCGACATGCTTATCAAGGGAGCGTGACCGGTCCGCATGCGCATTCTCGTCCTGGGCACGACCGGCTTCCTGGGCCGGCACGCCGTCGAGAGCCTGCGCGCCCTGCCGGGCGCGCGGGTGCTCGACGGCGGCCGGGCGCCCGGCGCCGCGCTCCCCGTCGACCTGGCCACCGCGGACACCGGCCGACTGGCCGCCGCACTGCGCGAGGCCGCACCGCACGCCGTCGTCAACTGCGCCGGCGCGGTCGGTGGCAGCGCGGTGGCCCTCGCCGGCGCCAACACTCGCGGCCCCGCCGTCCTGTGCGAGGCCCTCCGCGAGGCCGCCCCCGGCGCCCGCCTGGTCCACCTCGGCTCCGCCGCGGAGTACGGCGCCACCGACCACCCCCTCACCGAGACCGACCCCACCCGGCCCATGGGCCTCTACGGCGCCACCAAACTCGCCGGCACCCTCGCGGTGACCGGTTCCGGCCTCGACGCCGTCGTCCTGCGGGTGTTCAACCCCGTCGGCCCCGGCGCGTCACCGGCCTCCCTGCCCGGCCGACTGGCCGCCGAACTGCGCCGGGCCGGCACCGACGGCCGGATCCGCGTCGGCGACCTCACCGCGCAACGCGACTTCGTCGACGCCCGCGACGTCGCCGACGCCATCGCACGCGCCGTCACCACGCCCTGCCCGCTGCCACCCGTCCTCAACATCGCCGGCGGCACGGCCCGCCCGGCCCGGCACATCGCCGACGGACTGATCCGGGCGGCCGGCTTCCGCGGCCGGCTCGACGAGGACGGCGGCGACTCCCCGCGGTCGGCCGCCGTGCCCTGGCAGCAGGCCGACATCTCCCTCGCCGCCCGCACCCTGGACTGGATCCCGCGCCGGGACCTCGCCGAGTCCCTCACCGACCTGTGGGCCGAGACCCTCGCCCGCCCCGAGGAGCCCGCGCGATGACCCGCACGGCCGCGGCCGCCGGAGCCCGCCTCCTCGTACCGCTGTACGTCCACCCGGCGGCCGACCCCGGCGCGTGGACAGCGCTGGAGGCGGCCGCGCCCGTCCTGCGCGGGGTGGTGCTCAACGTCGCGGACGGCCCCGGCCGAGCGCCCGACCCCGCCTTCGGCGAGGCCGCGGCGCGGCTGCGCTCCGCGGGCGTGCCGCTGCTCGGCTACGTCGACACCGGCTACGGCCGCCGCCCGGCCCGCGAGATCGTCGGCGACATCCGCAGGCACCGCAGGTGGTACGAGGTCGACGGCGTCTTCCTCGACCAGGTGCCCGCCCACGCCGGACCGCTGCCCCACTACCGGCGGCTGGCCGGGCTCGCCCGGGCGCTGGGCGCGCGGACGACCGTCCTCAACCCCGGCACCCACCCCGACCCCGGCTACGCCCGCGTCGCCGATCTCCTGGTCACCTTCGAGGGCACCTGGGAGGAGTACCGGCGCGCCGGCGTCCCCGCCTGGACGGCCGACCACCCGCCGGGACGCTTCTGCCACCTCGTCTACGGAGTGCCGTCCGAGCACGCCGGCCAGGTGGCCCGTACCGCCGACGGGCGGGGTGCCGGAGTGCACTGCGCGGTGCCCGGGGTGGGGGAGAATCCTTGGCGGAGCGCCCCGTGGACGGCCGGGGTGCGGGGGGAGACACGGTGAGGGCGCGGCGCGCGGCCGCGGGGCTGGCGGCGACGCTGCTGCTGGTGCTCGCGGGATGTTCCTCGACGGATGCCGGGGAGACGGAGCCGGAAGCGGGCCCCGAGCCGGAGGGCACACGGTCGGAGGGCCCGCGGTCGGGCGACCGCTGGCAGCCGCGTCCCGGAACGCGCTGGCAGTGGCAGCTCGACGGCCGGGTCGACACCTCCGTGGACGTCCCCGTCTACGACATCGACGGCTTCGAGAACTCCGCCGAGACCGTCGCGCGCCTCCACGCCCGCGGCCGGAAGGTCATCTGCTACATCAACGCCGGTGCCTGGGAGGACTTCCGCCCCGACCACGACGCGTTCCCCAAAGCGCTGCTCGGCGAGCGGAACAAGGGCTGGGACGGCGAGAAGTGGCTGGACATCCGCCGCCTCGACGCCCTCCGACCGCTCATGGCGGCCCGTTTCGACATGTGCCGGAAGAAGGGCTTCGACGCCGTCGAACCGGACCTCACCGAAGGCTTCCGCAACCGCACCGGCTTCCCCCTGACCGCCGCCCACCAGCTCGCCTTCAACCGGATGCTCGTCCGGCTCGCCCACGACCGGGGCCTGTCCATCGGCCTGAAGAACGACCTCGAACAGATCCCGCAGCTGGTGTCCGACTTCGACTTCGCCGTGAACGAGCAGTGCGCGCAGTACGGCGAATGCGAGCGGCTGACGCCCTTCGTACGGGCGAAGAAGGCCGTCTTCCACGTCGAGTACGAACTGAAGCCGGGGGACTTCTGCGCCACCGCCGGGAAGCTGGGCCTCAGTTCGATGCGGAAACGCCTCGAACTGGACGCGTGGCGACAGCCCTGCTGACCCGGACAGCACCCGCGCCGGCACAACACCGCTGAACCTCGCGAGCCCGGCCGGGGCCCGACGCCCCCCTCAGTCCAGCGCGTCCAGATACACCCAGTGCCCGTCGACGCGCACGAAGCGGCTGTTCTCGTGCTGGGAGTCCGCCTGCCCGCGCACGGTGTAGTGCGCGCGGAATTCGACCGTGCCCTCGGAGTGGAACGGCGTGCCGTCCCGCGTACCGAGGATCTCCAGCCGGGTCCACCGCTGCCGCGGGTCGAAGTCGATGCCGTCCGGCCGGGTCGAGGGGTGCCACGTGCGCAGCAGGTAATCGGCGTCGTGGACGGCGAAGGCGCTGTACCGGGAGCGCATCAGCCGCTCGGCCGTGGACGCCGTCCTCGTTCCCTCGTGGAGGCTGCCGCAGCAGTCGCCGTAGGCGGCGTCGAGCCCGCAGGGGCAGGGAGAGGTGGCGGTGACGGCGGGCCGCCGGTTCGCTTTGTTTCTGGACACCCCCCGATTGTGCCTCGTCCGTGCCCGCGTACCGGACGGCCCTGGTCCGGGGGACGAAGGCTCGCCTATGATGCCGGTCCACTCATCAGTCGATATGCGGGGAGATTTCACCGTTGGGCGTTCTGAACAGTGGGATCCGGATCCAGTTGCTCGGTCCCGTCCGGTGCGCCGTGGAGGAGGGGACCGCGCTCTCTCCCGGCGCCCCCGGCCCCCAAGCGGTGCTGGCGGCACTGGCGCTGCGCGCCGGCAGCCTGGTGACCACCGGTCAGCTCGTCGACGGCCTCTACGCCGACGAGCCGCCACCCTCCGCCCGGCGGGTCGTCGTCAACTACGTCCACCGACTGCGCTCCCGGCTGACCCCCGACCGCACCCCCGGCGCGGGCGGCGCCCCGGCCACCGCGCCGCTGGTCATCGAATCGGCCGTCGGCGGCTACATCCTGCGGCTCCCCCCGGACTCCGTCGACGCCCTGCGCTTCGGCCGCCTCGCCGCCCAGGCGCGCGTCGCCGCCGCCGACGCCCCCGCGGTCGCCGTGACCGTGCTGGAGGAGGCGCTCGGCATGTGGCGCGGCCCCGCGCTGGCCGGGCTCTCCGGCCCGTTCGCCGAAGCCCAGCGCCACACCCTCACCGAACAGCACGCCTCCGCCGTCGAGCACTACCTGGAACTGCTCCTGGAGTGCGGCCGGCACGCCGATGCCATTCCCGGGATCCTGCGCGCCCTCGACATGCACCCCTACCGGGAGCGGCTGCACTGCGCGCTGATGCACGCCCTGTTCCGGTCCGGGCGGACCGCCGACGCCCTCGCCGCCTACGACCGGGCCCGCAGAGTGCTCAAGGAGGAGCTGGGCATCGACACCGGGCCCGCGCTCAAGGCCGCCCACGCCGCGATACTGGCCGGCGACCGGGTCACGGCGCCCCCGACACCTGCGTCCTTACCCGCGGACATGGTGCCGGCCCCGGCCCACTCCGTGAGCGTCCCCGCGCAACTGCCCGCACCGCCCGCCGACTTCACCGGCCGTCACGACCAGGCGGCCGCCCTCGCCGCCGCGCTCACCGCCGAGGGCACCCACGCCGTCGCCGTCGTCACCGGCATGGGCGGCGTCGGCAAGACCTCCCTCGCCCTGCGCACGGCCCACGATGTCGCCGACTCCTTCCCCGACGGCCAGCTCTACGCCGAACTGCGCGGCGCCGACGGCGACCCCGCCGATCCGGCCGACATCCTCAGCGGATTCCTCGCCGCCCTCGGTGTGCCGCCCGCCCGGATACCGGCCCGGCTCGCCGACCGCGCGGCCCTCTTCCGCTCCGCGCTCTCCGGCCGCGCCGTGCTCGTCGTACTCGACAACGCGGTCGGCGTCGCCCAGCTCCAGTCGCTGCTGCCGGGCGAGCCGCGGTGCGCGGTGCTGATCACCGCCCGCGCCCTGACCGCCATGCCCGCCACCTTCACCCTGCCCCTCGACGGGCTCGGCCACCGCGACGCCGTCGAGCTGATCGGCCGCATAGCCGGTCCCCGGCGCCTGGCGGACGAGCGGGAGGCCGTCTCGGCGCTGGCGGCCGCCTGCGGGCACCTGCCGCTCGCGCTGCGCGTCACCGCGGCCCGCCTCGCCGCCCGCCCGGCCTGGACCGTCGCCGCGCTGCTGGCCCGGATGTCGGACGAGGCCCGGCTGCTGGGCGAGCTGCGCGCCGGTGACCTGGCCGTCGAGGCCGCCTTCGAGCTGTCGTTCTCCCAGCTCGGCCCCGAACACGCCCGAGCGTTCATGCTCCTGTCGATCCCGCACCGCGCCGAATGGGACGTACCGGCCGCCTCCGCCGTCCTGGACCTCGCCGAGCAGGACACCGAGGACATCCTGGAGGCACTGGTCGACGCCGCCCTCCTGGAGACCTGGGCGGCGGGCCGCTACCGCTTCCACGACCTGGTCGGGGTCTACGCGCGCGCCAAGGGCCGCACGGAGCTGACCGAGCGGCAGCGCCGCGAGGCGGTCCTGCTGGCCGTCGACTTCATGTGCGCGAGCGTCATCTCCACGGTGGAGGCGACCCAGCCGCTCGGCAAACCGCTCACCCGCCAGGCCCACCCCCGGCGCACGGCCGGCGCCGGTGTCGGCACCGGCCCCGACGCCGTGATCTGGGTGCGCGACGCCCTGCCCGCGCTCACCGCCCTCGTCGAGCAGGCGGCCGCCACGGGCGATCCGGACGCCGTGGCCCTCGGCGTGGACATCCTCGCCCTCATGCCCTGCTTCGAGGAGTCGCTTCCGCTGGCCTCGCTCGTACGGGCGGCCACCGACCTGGTGCCCGCCGCCCACGCCGGCTGCGACGAGGACACCATCGGCACCGCCCACTACGCGGCCGGCGTCATCCACCGCAAGCACTCCTCCTCCGAGGAGTCCCGGGCCCACCTGCTGAAAGTGCTGGAGCTCTTCGGCGACGCGCCCTCCCTCACCGACGGCACCCGGCGCTTCCTCGCCGTGCTGTTCGCCCTGTCGATGCTGGCCGAACTCTCCCTCGAATGCGGGGACCACGTCTCGGCCCGCGACTTCGCCGAGCGGTCCGTCGCCCTCGCCGAGGCGACCGGCGACCGGCGGCTGACCGCCCGGCGCCGCACGGTCCTCCTCCAGGTCGAGGTGCGCGACCCCGGCCGCCGTACGGAACTGGCCCGGATCGGCGCCGAATGCCGGGCCCTGGCGGAGGTCTTCACCGGCGAGGAGGACCGCGAGTGGCTGATCACGGCGATGATGACCGAGGCGCTCAGCCACTCCTACGACGGCCGGCACGCCGCCGCCGTCCAGCTGTACACCCGCGTGCTCGAACGCGCCCGTACCAGCGGCCACACCCGTATCGAGACCGAGTGCCTCTACCGGCTCTCCGAGACGCTGACGGCCGCCGGGGACACCGCGGCCGCCCTCGACCACGCACGGCGCGCCCTCGACGGCGCCCGGCTCACCGAGGAGAACCTCCTCATGGCCCGCAGCCACGAAGCGCTCGGCCGGGCACTGAGCGCCGGCGGCGGGCACGAGGAGGCCGCGGACCATCTGGGCCGGGCGGCCGCCCGGTACCGGGAACTCGGCCTCCATGCCGACGCGCAGGTCATGGACACGCTCGCCCGCCGGGCGGGGGAGACCACGGTCCGGAGCGACTGAGCCGTCAGCCGTCAGCCGTCAGCCGTCAGCCGGCCGCCGGCCGCCGGGATGTACGCCAGCCCGTGCGCGCCCGGCTCGCCCGCCCGGTCCACCTCCAGGGTGGTCACCACGCGCATCTCCCGCAGGTCCACCACGGTCACGGTGCTGGACACGACGTTGGAGACATAGCCCGTCGCACCGTCCGACGAGGAGGTGATGGTCAGCGGGAACCGGCCGACCGGCACCCGCCCCACCACCTCGAAGGTGTCCGGGGAGAACACCGTCAGGACCCCGTCGGCGTGCGTGCCCAGCGCGCCGTCGGCCGTCTCCGCCATCCGCAGCTCACCCGCGAGCACCGCACCCGTGACGGTGGTGTGCACGGGGAAGACCACACCGCCGGTCGGCAGGACCCGCACCACCTCGCCCGTCGCGGCCTCGATCACCCGAACGCCCACCGGCGCGGTGGCCGGATCCCCGAAGTCACCCTTCGGCGTGGCGACATAGACATAGCGGCCGTCCGGCGAGACGTCCAGCCCCTCGCTGCCCGGCACCGGGATCCGCCCGGCGAACTCATCGCGCTCCAGGTCGACGACGGACACGAACGGCGCCTCCTTGTTGGTGGACCACCCGCGGCGCCCGTCCGGGGCGATCGCGAACCAGTGCGGACCGTCGGCCATCACCGGAATCCTGCCGATCCGCTCGTGCGTCCGGGCGTCGAGGACGACCACGCCGCCCGGCCCGGTCGCCGTCGCCTCGACGCTGATGTACAGCCGGCCCCGCTCCCGGTCCAGGGCCAGTCCGTGCGGCGCGTGGTCCGGGCCGAGGTCGAGGGTGCCGACGACCTTGCGGGCGTCCACGTCGATGACGCTGATCAGCCTGGCGCGGCCCTGATGGGCGTGGTAGTAACCGGAGACGTACGTGGTGGCGCAGTACAGCAGCCGCCGGTCCGGGTCGAAGCACAACTCGTGCGGCTCGGCGGGCACATCGAGGACGTCCAGCCGCTCATGGGTGACGGCGTCGAAGAAGGTGACGGTCGGTCCGGACTGGCTCACTACGGCCAGCAGGTCATGGTCTCGTTCGGTGTTCACAGCCCGCATCCTGTGCGCCCGCCGCGTCCCACTCCAGTGCGAAATGCTCAAGGAACCCTTGCACCGTACGCAAAGAACCTGATGGCGACGGCCGCACCGCCGGTGCGGGTGTGTGCCACATCACCCCGACCGGCCCGACAGGTCGCGCGCTCCGGGCCGGGCGCGACGATGATCGGACCGGACGGTGACCACAGGAGGAGTTCGCGCATGTCCGGATCCCGGAAGAGAACCCTGACCCCACTGGCCGCGGCCCTGGCCGCCCTGCTCCTCGCCCTCGCCCCGGCGACGGCCGCGACGGCGGGACCGGGACAGCCGGCGAAACCGCGCAAGCCGGCCGAGTACGACCGCCAGCGCTGCGGCAACACCTCCAGCAGGGTGCTGCTCACCCTCGACGACTGGCCCGAAGGCGACCCCGAGCGGACCGTCCGGGTGGGCGCGGACCTCAAGAAGCGCGGTGTCCGCGCCGCGTTCTTCCTCATCAACCAGTACGCCTCCCAGTACCCGCGCATCGTCGACACCCTGCGCGCCCAGGGCCACTGGGTCGGCAACCACACCTACTCCCACCCCCACCTGCGAAGCCTCTCGGAGGAGGACGCCCGTACGGAGATCCGGCGCGGCCTCTCCAGCACCCTGCTGCGTCCGCCCTACGGCGACTTCGGCGACCGGGAGATCCGCATCGCCGCCGAACTCGGCCAGCGCATCTGCACCTGGACCGTCGACACCCTCGACTGGGAACGCACCGGCGGGAGTTACCGCAGCCCCGAGGCGATCCGCGCGAGCGTCCGGAACGCGCCGGCGGCGGACAAGCGCGGCGGCGTCGTCCTCGGCCACCTCTTCAGCCGCTTCCCCGACGCCCTGCCCGGCATCATCGACGACCTCAAGGGCCAGGGCTACGGCCTGTGCCGCAACACCGGCCCCACCAAGCGGGTCATCCCGTTCCCTCTGGGCTGCTGAGGCGCGCGGCCGGCCCGCCCAAGTCGTCGTGCCCGGCGGCGCTCTCCGGCGGGACGACCAGGACCGGGCCGGGCGCGTGCCGCACGCAGTAACGGCTCACCGAACCCGACAGGAAGCGGTGCAGCGCACCGTGCGAGCCACCGCCCACCACCAGCAGATCGCCGTCCCCGTCGGCGGCCTCCACCAGCAGCGGCCCCGCCTGCCCCCGAGCGACGACGGGAGCGCAGGCCACGTCGCGGGGGAGGCCGCCCAGCGCCCGCTCACAGGCGCACACCAGCGTGTCGTGCGCCCGACCGTCCAGCTCCCGGGCCTCCTCCGGGTCCGGCGGCCACAGCGTGTCGACGTAGTCGCCCCGGGGAGAGGAGTAGACGAGGACCGGGCGCAGCTCGGCGCGGTGCCGGCGGGCTTCGCCGGCGGCCCGCCGCAGCGCGACCAGGCTCCCGGCCGAACCGTCGACCCCGACCACGACACGCCGTACGGCGCGGTTCATTCCCCGGTTCATTTCCTGCTCCTTTCCCGCTCTTCGATCCCGTGCCCCTTCATGCTGGACGCGTGGGCCGCCACGGGAAATCCCTCGACCGGCCCACGGAGTGGGGGAATTCCTTTTCCACCGATCGGCCCACACCGGGCACCGCCGGGCCCCGGGTAATGTCGAAACGATGACCACACGGTGGCGTGAGCAGCAGATCGGCGAGATGGTCGCGCAATCCTCGCGCTATGTCGCCTGGAGCCGTCTTCCCTTCTTCATCCCGCTCTTCATGGCGGGGCAGCAGACGACGGTCGAATACGTCCACCGTTTCTGGTTCAACCTTCTGCTCGGCGTGTATCTCCTCTGGTCGCTCACCAGGCTGCTGTGGGTCCACCGACGGCCGGTGACCGGGGTCCGCGGCGCGGTGGCCACGCTGATCGTCGACCTCCTGATCATCAGCGCCCTCGCGCAGACCGCCGGCGGCCAGGACTCCCCGGCCCGCTACGCCTACTTCATCTGGCCCCTGGCCACCGTCCTGTGGCAGATGCCGAAGGTCACCGCCGCGCTCGGCCTGGTCTGCATGGTGGCCTACGCGGGGATGTCGCTGCCGCACCTGCTGGACGACCGCACCCGGGACACCTGGGCGATCGTCGTGGACGAGGTCTACGTCCTGTGGATCACGGGCGTGTGCACCCTGATCGCGCTCCTGCTCGGCCGGCGCACACGCGCGGTCTCCGACCTCCTCGACACCCGCGAGCTGCTGCTCGACGACGCCCTCGCCGCGGAGACCCGCGAGCGCTCGGACCTCGCCGACGCCCTGCACGACGGCGCCGTGCAGACCCTGCTCGCCGCCCTCCACGACCTGGAGGAGGCGGAATCACCGGACGGCCCGGACGGCCCGGACGCTTCGGCCGCGCTGCGCCGCGCGGAGACGGAGGTGCGCAGGACGGTCAAGGAGATGCGGGAGATCATCTTCGATCTGCATCCGCACATCCTGGCGACGGCCGGGCTGGCCGCCGCCCTGGAGGCGGCGGGGGACCGCTTCGCCCGTCGCGGCGGCTTCGCCATCCACTACGACCTGCGGCTGCCGGGCCGCGCAGGCCACGAGGCCCTGCTCTACTCGGCGGCCCGGGAGCTGCTGAGCAACGTCGTCAAGCACGCCCGGGCCTCGCACGTATGGGTCCGGCTCGCCGACGAGGACGGCGCGACCGTCCTGACCGTCCGCGACGACGGAGTCGGCTTCGACCCCCGCGTCGTCCAACGCCGCGTCAAGGAAGGCCATATCGGGCTGGCCAGCCACTATGTGCGGGTGGAGAGCGCGGGCGGCCGGTTCACCGTGGACAGCGCGCCCGGCGGCACGACGATCGAGGTCGGACTGCCGGCCACCGCCGACTCCACCCCCGAACCCGTGCCCGGGCCTCAGCCGCCCAGGTAGGGATCCCGGGCGTCCGGGGGCCCGACCGGCACCACGAAAGGCGGCCGGCCCCGGGCCCGCGGATGTTCCGGCGATCCGCCCGCCTCCTCGGGCTCCTCCTCGGTGGGGACGACGAGCACCGGACAGCGAGCGTGCCTCGGACAGTGCCGGCCCGACGACCACGCGCCGCACCATCTCGGACATCTCCCCTCACCTCTCCTCCGGAGCCGGGCGTTTCCCCCCGACGCTGGGCACCGCCCACCACCAGGGGAATCCGCCCGCCGGGGGAGCCCCGGAGGAGGCCGAGGGCGCCGATCGGGGGAACGGCCGTTCGTACGGCGGGGTCGTTGCCGGCCCGGGCCCGTGGAGCGGCCGTCCGGGCCGAAGCGACCTATCGTGGTGCCCATGAGCAGCGCCGCCGGGCGGGCGACGCGCAGGGAGGAGACGGTTCCACGGTGTCCGATTCCGGTGCGCGGGTGACCGTGGTGGTGGCGGACGACCACCCCGTCTACCGCGAGGGCATCGCCCGCGGGCTCGGGCTCAGCGGCCGCATCGAGGTGCTCGCCGAGGTCGAGGACGGCGCCGAGGCCCTGCGGGTGATCCGCGAGCTGGAACCACAGGTCGCCCTCATCGACTACCGCCTCCCCTCCATGGACGGAATCGCCGTCATCCACGCCCTCGTACGGGACCACGCGCCCACCCGGATCCTGCTGCTGTCGGCCACGACCGACGCCGCCGTGGTCTACCGCGCCGTACAGGAAGGGGCCGCCGGCTACCTCGCCAAGGACGCCCGGCGGTCCGAGATCGTGGACGCCGTGCTGAAGGTCGCGAGCGGCGGGCAGGTGGTCTCGGAGGAGCTGACCGGCGGGCTGGTGGACGAGATCCGGATGCGCGCCGACCGCGACCCTACGATCCTTTCCGAACGCGAACGCCAGGTGCTGCGCGGGTTCGCCGAGGGCAAGAGCATTCCGCAGCTGGCCGCCGAGCTCTATCTGGGCGCCAGCACCGTGAAGACGCACACACAGCGGCTGTACGAGAAGCTCGGGGTGTCCGACCGTGCCGCCGCCGTCGCGGAAGGCATGCGGCGCGGCCTGCTGGAGTGACCCCGGGGCCGACCGCTCACTCGGGGGCGGCCAACCGGCCCGCGACCTCCCCGGCCTGACGCACCACATTGCGCAGATGATTCGCGAACGGGACGCGTACGTGCGTACCGACGCCCACCACCCGGATCCGCTCCGGCGCCGCTCCGGGCCGGCGCCGCACCCGTAGATCGGCCTCCAGATGGTCGACGGCCGCCCCCGCCCCGGGTGGGTCGGTGAGGTGCAGGGCGGTGCCGTCGCGGTCCCAGCGCAGGACCGGCGGGAGGAAACCGGTGGCGTTGACGACGTGGTCGAAGCGCTCCGGCGCGGCCCCGGGCCGCTCCACCCGCCAGGCACCCTCCTCGAAGGCCACGGCCGAGGGGTACGAGCGCGCCAGGCGCAGCGCGCCGGACTCGGCGTGCGCCAGCAGCCGCCGGGCGTTGACCACGGTCAACGCCGTGACATAGCGCCCGATCAGCGGAGCGAAACGCTCCATCAGCGCCCGGCGGCGAGCGGCGGGAAGCGTCGGCCCGAGGGCGATGAACGCCTCCATCAGCGGCACCATGACGCCCGGCCACCCCAGGAGGCCCTCCTCCACCAGCGCCGTCTCCTCCCGCAGGCGCTGGAGGGGGTCGGCCGCGCGGGAGGACTGCCGGCGCAGCGGCAGCCGGCTCAGCAGCCGCACCGACTCCACCGCGCAGCGCAGCAACCGCTCCGCCAGGAGCGGATCGGCCGGGTCGAGCCGGGCGATCCGCTCCAGCGGCGGGAAGTCGCGTACGGGCGCCGCCAGCGACACCCGCACCGCGGGCAGCAGGCCCGACGGCGAGGTCAGGGTGGTCTCATGACCGTCGCGGCACAGCAGCAGCGCCGCGTCGACGGCCGACTGGTGGCTGCCGAGCACCAGCACCCGGCCGCCCGGCCGCAGCCGGCGGCGGAGCCGGGCGGCCGGATAGGGACTGTCCAGATAGCGCGGGTGGTCCACGAACGCGGCGAAGCCGTCCGGGACACGCGGCCGGTGCACCCCGACACAGACGACGACGTCGTCGGCGCGCAGCTCCCGGCCGTCGTCCAGCCGCACCCGGTACCCATCGCCGCCGGTGCCGACCGACTCGGCCGCGGCCCGCACATGCCCCGCCTCGACGCCGAGCGCCGCCGCCCGCTCCCGGGCCCGGACGTACCGGTCGTGGCAGTACTCGGCCATCCGCGCCCGCGGCACGCAGTCCTGCCCGCCGCCCGTCCAGCCGTGCTCGCGCAGGTGGGCGACGAAGTCGTCGGGCCGGTCCGGCAGCAGGGAGTTGATCCCGGCGGCGGAGTTGCACAGCAGCAGCGGGTCGCGGTCCCCGAAGGCCAGCCCCCACCCCGGCTCATGAGGGTCCACCAGCCGGAGGGAACGGACCGGACAGGGCGTCCGCGCGCCCGGGAGGCCCCGTACCAACTGCACGAAGACACTGGTGCCGGCCACACCGGCGCCGATGACGACCACATCCCGTCCCACCGCACCCCCAGAGGCTGTAGAGCCGTGAAGCACCCTGCCCAGCGGGCCGCGCACCGGAACCCCGCCGGCCGACAGTGGCGCGAAGCCCCCGGTGCACGGGATGCGACCCACCGGGGCGCGGGTTACGTTCCCCCTCGTGGACCCCGTCCCCGCAGCAGGCCCCGCCGACCCGCACCCGGCCGGCTCCGCGCGCTGGGCGATGCTCGCCGTCCTGTGCGCCAGCCTCCTGCTGGTCGCCATGGACGCCACGATCCTCAACGTGGCCCTGCCGTCGCTCATCAAGGAGATGCGGCCGGACGCCCTGGAACAGTTGTGGATCATCGATATCTACGGTCTGGTGCTGGGCGGACTGCTCGTCACCGCCGGCGCGGTGGGCGACCGGCTGGGCCGAAGGCTGCTGTTCGTCCTCGGCTTCGCCGTGTTCGGGGCGGCGTCGGTGCTCGCCGCCACCGCCGGTCTCACCGACAGCGTCCTGCAACTGATCGCCGGCCGGGTCCTCCTCGCCATCGGCGGGGCGATGGTCATGCCGTCCACCCTGTCGCTGATCCGCACCATCTTCACCGACGCCCACGAGCGAACCCTGGCCATCGGGATCTGGGCCGCCGTGGCCGGGGCGGGCGCGGCGATCGGCCCGCTGGTGGGCGGCGTGCTGGTGAGCGCCTACTCCTGGTCGGCGGCGTTCTGGGTGAACGTCCCCGTGGTGGCCGTGACCCTCGTCGCGGCCGTCCTGCTGCTGCCGGAGTACCGCAGCCCCTCCCACCACGCCCTCGACTTCCCCTCCGCGGTGCTCTCCGTGGCCGGGGTCATCGCCACCGCCTGGGGCATCAAGCACCTCGCCGGCGGATTCCGCCCGGCCGACCTGGCGGTGCTGCTGGTCGGACTGGCCGCGCTGACCTGGTTCGTACGCCGCCAGCTGGACAGCGCGGACCCGTTGCTGGACGTCCGCCTGTTCGCCGACCGGACCTTCCTGGCCGCCGCGCTGGCCACGCTGATCGCCATGATGGCCATCGGCGCCGCCCTCTTCCTGATCTCCCTGTGGCTGCAGTACGTCCACGGCTACAGCGCCCTGGCGGCGGGGGTGCGGACGTTGCCGGTGGCCCTCGCGGCGCTCGCCTCCTCCTTGCTGACGCCGTGGCTGCTGCGCCGGACGGGCGTCAGGCCCGTACTGACGGCGGGTCTGACCGCCCTGCTCTGCGGCTTCGTCCTGCTGGCCGCCGCACCGCAGCCCCTCGGCTACCCGGTGGTCGCCGTCGCCCTGGTCACCTTCGGCCTCGGCGACGGCATGGCGATCACCGCCTCGGCCGCGGTGCTGGTGGCGGCCGTCCGCCCGGAGCGCGCCGGGCAGGCGGGCGCGGTCTCCGAGAGCGCGTACGAACTGGGCATCGGCTTCGGCGTCGCCCTGCTCGGCAGCGTCCACGGCACGCTCTACCGCTCGCGGATGACCGGCCTGCCGGACCGGGTGCGCGGCGCCGACCTGGACAGCGCGCGCGAATCGGTGGGCGGCGCCGACCAGGTGGCCCGGTCCCTCGGCCACGACAGCGAGTCGGGCCGGGCCGTCCTGCGGACGGCGAGGTCGGCGTTCGACGACGCCCTGTCCGTCGCCGCCCTGGTGTCGGTGGGCATCGTGGCGGCGGCCGTCGTCCTGGCGGTCGTGCTGGTGCCGGGCGGCTTCAGGGCAGACTCCGCCCACTGACCACGCGCACGGCGGGCGGGCCCGTCAGGCGCACCAGGTGCCCCGGCACGCGGCGGCCATGAAGCCCGGCCCGAAGGCGAGGAGCACCCCCGACGCGCCTTCGGCGGGCGGGTCGTCATGCGTACGGGCGAGGACGTCCAGCACCGCGACCCCACCCAGGTTCCCGTTCTCCCGCAGGCTGCTCCAGGAGTGCCGCAGGGTCTCGTCGTCGAGGCCGAGGCCGCGCGCGGAGTCGTCGAGGACGCGCGGCCCGCCCGGGTGGACGATCGCCCACGCCGGCTCGCCGGCCGTCTCTTCCGGGTCCAGCCAGCCGCGCAGCGCCGGCATCACACCGCCGGCGGCCTCCGTCGCCGCGCGGGTGGAGTCGAAGTGCAGCCCGTCGCCGTCCAGCCGGCCCCAGTAGCAGTCGTGGCTGTCGGGCAGCAGGTACTCCCAGGTGTCCTCGACCCGCAGACCGGGGCCCAGGGGCGCGTCGGTGACCAGGCAGGCGCCCGCGCCGTCGCCGAACAGCGCCTTGTAGATCATCGACTCGAAGGTGGTGTTCCGGTGGTTGTAGAGGGTGCTGATGGTCTCCGCGACGACCACCAGGACCCGGCTGCCCGGGTGCGCCCGGACGTGGTCGGCGGCGCGGACGAGGGCCTGCGCGCCCCCGACGCAGCCCAGCGAGGACATCGGGATCCGGCGGACGTCGGGGCGCAGACCCAGTGCGCCCATGAGGTGGATGTCCAGCCCGGGCACGGCCCATGACGTGGTGTGGCTGGTGACGACGCAGTCGATCGCGGACGGCTCCAGCCCCGCCCCGGCCAGCGCGGTGCGCGCGGCCTGCTCGGCCAGGCGGGCCGAGTCGGCGAACGCCACCCGGTTGCGCTCCTCGATCGCCGCGGTGCCGGAGACGGTGGGGGAGTGCAGCGGCCGGGTGAAGCGGCGGGTCCGCACCCCGGTCGCCCGGGCCACCCGCACCATCGACTCCAGGCGGGGGTGGCGGGAATGCTGAGCCCGTATGTCGTCACAGATGTCGTCGGTGGAGACTCTGTGGCTCGGCAGTGCGATGGCGGGGCGGGATATGTGCGGTGTCACGGAAGGGCTCCACTGAGTAGGGCAGGCGGCCTGTGCGCGGGGTGCGGGCGCCGCCTTCCTATCAGGTCATCACGCGTGGAGCATGGCCCGGCGGGTGGGGGCGGCCCGCTCGCCGGGGCGGAAGACCAGCACCATCAGGCGCGCGCGGGGCGACGCCAGGGGCTCGGCGCTGCACAGCGACACCCAGCCGGGGCCCTTCGTCGTGTGCAGCAGGGGACGTTCGTCGCCGTCGGGATGGACGTACGCGCGCCCGCCCGCCTCGTACAGCGGTCCGACCACCGGGTCGGCGAGGATGTCCGCCTCCAGTTCGGCGAGGGTCTCGTCGTGCGGCAGCGCGGCCACCGCGGCCCGCATCTGAGGGAGGATCATCGGCACCCAGTGCTCGCGCCAGCTCGTGAGCACCGTGCGGGCCTCGGGGTGGAGCGTCATCCACCGCATGGTGTTCTCCGGCACCTCGCCGCGCGGGAACATCTCCGCGAACGCGTCGTTGTGCGCGATCACGCGCCAGGACTGGTCGTTGAGATAGGCCATGTGGGACAGCCCGTCGACGACGTCCTGCCACGCCCGGGGTATCTCCGTCCCCGACCGCTGGTGCAGCGGGTACGGGGGGTCGCGGTGCACGGCGTAGAGCCACAGCGACGTCCACTCGTGCTCGGTGAAGGCCAGCAGCCGCGCGACGTCCCGCAGCAGGTCCTCCGGCGGATTGGGGTACGAGCCCGTCTCCAGCCGGTTGTAGGTGCCGTGGGTGCGGTGCAACAGCTGGTCGATCTGGCTCTGGCTCAGACCCGGCGCCCGCCGGCCCTGGCGCGAGGGGCGGGCCAGCCCGTGGTCCTCCGGGGCGATGTGCGCCCGTCGTTCACGGAGCAGAGCCTGCAACGCTTCCTTGTCCAACGGTGTTCCCCCAATATCACGACCGGCACCGCCAGAGGAAGCCGATTTCATAGGCAACTTTTTCCAGTGAAAAGTTCCCGGCAGAAATGATCGCATCCTTACTGCATGATCGAGGAACGGGTCAGCAGTCACGGGGGTGCCGCTGACCTGGCCAACGTCACCGTGGGCCGAATGGCTGCCGAAGGAGAGGGACCATTCGTTCACTGACCGACCGTCCGGGCGCCCAGTGGGTGGGGAACATCCGCAGGCAGCTGCCGAGAGCGGCGTTATGAGCCCCGGGTCCCTGGTGGGGCCCGAAGGTGATGCCTACCGCCGGCTCACGGTTCGGTGATGAGGTCGGTGAGCGCCCGCAGGCCCTCCTTGGCCAGCACCCGGCGCTGCCGGTCCGCCGGGGTGCCGCGCCGCAGAAGCCGGTGGACCAGCGCGTTCACCTGCTGGGTGTCGCCCGCCTCCTCCAACGCCTGCCCTATGTGGCCGAGGAGGGTGCACACGACGTCGTCGGCGTCGCGCCGCTTGCCCTCGGGGTCCACTAGCACCCCGTCGAGACCGTGCCGGGCCGCATGCCAGTTCGCCGCGTTCAGCAGCTCCGGGCTGCAGTGCGAGGTCAGCGGACCGGCCTTCTCCTCACGGATGGCGGTCGCCACCAGCGCCCGGACGACCCCGGCCAGCATGACGGCGTCGTCGACCCGCAGCTGTACGTCCAGACACCGGACCTCGATGGTGGGATACCGGTCGGACAGCCGGGCCTGCCAGTACAGCTGCCCCCGGTCGGTGATCGCCCCGGCGACGAACAGCGCCTCGATCCGCTCCTCGTAGTCGGCCAGGCCGGCGAAGTGCGGGGGCGGTCCGCAGACGGGCCAGCGGCTGTAGACCACGGTGCGCCAGCTGGCGAACCCGGTGTCCTGGCCGTGCCACATGGGGGAATTCGCCGCCATGGCGACCAGGACGGGCAGCCACGGCCGGACCCGGTTCAGGACGCCGACGCCCATTTCGCGGTCGGGGATGGCGATATGCACATGCATCCCGTTGACCAACTGCTCGTCGACCAGCTGCGGGGCCTTGCTGTGCATGGCCAGATAGCGCGGGCTGCGCGTCACGGGGACGGGCACCAGGCCCGCGCGCGGTGACGTCCCGCTCGCGGCGATCCGGCAACCGGTCCGCTTGGCGGCGGAGCTCACCGCGTGGCGCAGCCGCAGCAGGTGCCTGCTCGCTTCGGCCAGGTCCGCACAGACCGGGGTGGCGACTTCCACCTGGGCCTGCAACAGCTCCGCCTGTATCTCCCGCTCGCATACGACCGGCTCCAGGTCCAGCGCCGCACAGACCTGCTCTGCCATCGGTACGGGCAGGGCGGTGGCCGGGTCGAGCAGAAGATACTCCTCCTCGATCCCTAGGGTGAGCATGCCGTAGGGCTACCCCCACGCCGTTCCGGCGAACCGCGCCGACGCGCCCGCCGCCCGTTTCTGACGCAAAGACGCCGCGCACCCCTGCGCGTACCCGTCTTCCGTGAAGCCATGTGACTCGATTTCAGTCGCCATGAAGATCTCTCGAAGGACTTACGAGGATCTCCGCGCGACGGCCTGCGGAGATCTCCCAACTCCGCTGCGAATAAAGGATTCAGTCGATCCGTGCGGTGTGAATGCGCACCCCGGTTCCGGGAATGGCCGTGAAGTGAAGAAGTTCACAGAAGGGCATCTGAACGCCTGATTCCGGCACTTCGTGATGCAGGATCTTGGATCGAACACAAGATCCCGTCACCGAGGCGGGCGACCCGGGCGGACGCCGAGTCCTGCCGCCGCACGGGTGCGGAGCAGATTCGAATGGATCGGCAGGAGCGGGAGACCCAAGCACGACGGACCACGATCGCGGTGGTCCTTGGGGTGAAGCCATATCCATGGCCGGGCAACTTCGACAGCCCGAACCCGACAGGTCATCTTTCGCAGGCGGATGACGAAGGGTTTTGTCATGTCTGCGTTCCCTCGCATACCCGCGCTCGTTTCCCGGGCCGGAGCCGCGTCGGTTCTCACCGCCGCCACCGTGACCGCCTCGATGCTGCTGCCCGGCCTGTCCGGTGACGCGCAGGCGGCCACCGCGGGCCAGGCCGCCCTGAAGGTCGCGGCCTCCAAGAAGGGCTCGCCCTACCAGTACGGCGCCGCGGGCCCCAACCGGTTCGACTGCTCGGGCCTGACGCTCTACTCCTTCAAGAAGGTCGGCAAGACGCTGCCGCGCACCGCGGCCCAGCAGTACAACAAGACCCGGCACCTGTCCGCCGGCTCCCGCCAGGCCGGAGACCTCGTCTTCTTCCACTCCGGCAGCAACGTCTACCACGTGGGCATCTACGCCGGCGACAACAAGATCTGGCACTCGCCCAAGCCCGGCGCGTCCGTCCGGCTGGAGAAGATCTGGACGAGCGGCGTCTGGTACGGGCGCGTCAACTGACGCCCGGCGCCCCGGGCCCCGCACCACGAGGCCCGTACGCGCGGACACGGCCCCCGCTGCCCGGAGACGGGCGGCGGGGGCCGTGTGCTGGTGTCGGCGCGCGTCAGGGAGGCCAGGCTGTCCGCGTGTCAGGGAAGTTGGGCCTGGAGCGCCTGGAGGGCGGCCGGTACCGGCTGGAAGAACGTTTCACCGCCGGACGAGCAGTTGCCGCTGCCACCGGAGGTGAGACCGAGGGCGGCGTCGCCGTCGAAGAGCGCTCCGCCGCTGTCGCCCGGCTCGGCGCAGACCGTGGTGCCGATCATGCCCTCGACGGCACCCTCCTGGTAATTGACGGTGACGTCGAGAGCGGTGACCACGCCGTCGTGGACCTGCGTGGTGCTGCCGCTGCGCCGCACCCGTTCGCCGACGGTCGCCTCGGCCGCCCGGGCGATGTTCTGGGTGCCGCCATAGAGGTCCACCGCGCTGGGGTGCTCGACCTCGGCGGTGTAGCGCACGATCGCGTAGTCGTGACCGGGGAAGGTGGAGCTCTCGGTCGAGCCGATCTTCGCGCCGCCCTGGGAGGCGGACCAGTCCGGCGACGCGTTGCCGCAGTGCCCGGCGGTCAGGAAGTACGGCTTGCCGTCCTTGGTGACGTTGAAGCCGAGCGAGCAGCGCACCCGGCTGCCCCAGATGGCGTCGCCGCCGGCGATGAGCGGACGGAGCTTACCGGCCGTCCTCTTGAGCGTGGCCTTGTCGCCCAGGCCCGCGACGACCTTCTCCAGTCGCGTCAGCCCGGCCCCCTCGACCGTGCTGTCCGCGGTGACGACGACCTTGTCGCTCTTCGGGTCGACCGCCCAGGTGGTCCCGGGGATGGAGGCCTTCTCCTTCAGGGTGTCGCGCGCCGAGGCGAGCTCGGCCGCCGAGTGCGCGACCGTCCTGGCCTCGGCACCCGCGGCCCGTACCTTCGCGGCGGCCGCCTCGCCGAGGACGCCGACGACGAGCTTGCGCGCCGCGGCGTCGTAGTACGAGCCGGCTGTGACGTCCGCGCCGAGATCCGCGGTGAGTCGCTGCCCGAGCTCGGCCGCCTGGGTGGCGGAGAGCGGGTGCGGGGCGGGCACGGGCGCCGCGTGGGCGCTCGGCAGCGTGAGCGCCGCCGTCGCCAGGAGCGCGGCAGCCGTACCGGTCAGGACCGTAAGGCGTGCGGGAATGCGTGAGTGGATCACTCGTGACCTCCTGTGGGGGAGTGCCCGGTGACATCATGTCCGGGCGTGGAGGGCGTACGCGAGATGTGGACGTCCGTGTGATGAGGTGGGGGCACGGGCGCGAGAGGGACGCCGATGAGTCGGTCGCGTCCATGTCAATCACCGCTCAGTGTCGCGACGGGTTCGGACGGTGTTCAAGAGCGACATTCGGTCGTGGATGCGGACCGGCCGCCCGGGTTCCGTGTCCGCGGGCGCTCCGATGGTCGCCCTCGTCAACGGGCGCGTCCGGCGAGGACGCCCCGTTGAGCGGTGAGCGGACAGGAAGGGCCGCGGCTGTCCGGATACCGCTCACTTCACCTCCGAACGGCCCTTCCTCCGCCACACCTTCACAGCTGCGGGGGAGGGGTGCGCAAGACGTGCTCGTCACCGCGACGGCCGGGTGAGCCGGGTCTCCACCGCGCGGGGGAGGTGGCTCGTCCCCGCGCGTGATCCTCGGGAGCCGGGGACCCGCAAGAGTGATCACATGGCGATCAGCGAGATGAGTGCGACGACGGTGGCGACAGGGACCGAGCGGCCTGTGCCGCCTTGGGCGGTGCGTGCGGTCCGCCTCATGCCCCTGCTGGCCCTCCCTGTATGTCTGTGGCGACTGCCCATCGGGTTCGACTTCATGATGGGCATCGACGGTCCGCACATGACGTGGGGACGGTGGGCCAATGTGTCCTACGTCGCCGGACTCAGTCTGCTGTCCGAGACCTTCGCGCTGCTCTGCCTCGTCCTGGTGCGCGAGTGGGGCGAGATCGTGCCCCGCTGGGTGCCGGTGCTCCGTGGCAGGCGCGTCCCGCCCTTCGCGGTGATCGTGCCCGGCACGCTCGGCGGTCTCTTCTTCACCGGTCTGCTGGTCGACTGGTTCCTCTGTACGTTCCACCTCGCAGGCTTCTCCGACGGTGCGTACGGCAGCGTGTGGTGGCAGATGCTGGCCGTCACGGTCAGCGGCCTGTTCGTCCTGTGGGGCCCTTTGGTCCTGGCTCTGACCTACTCCTACTACCGCCGTCGCTGCCGGCCGGGCGGCTGAGGACCGGGCGCGGGGCCGCGTGCGCCGGGTCCCTGCCCGACCGGGCGACTCACCTCCCGCCGGCGGTCTCATACGGCGGGGCGATCACGACGAGGCCCGGAGCCCGGTGCCGTCCAACGGCGCGGCGGCCTGGGCCGGTTCGTGTGCGGTCGATCTGTCGGGGAGCTGTGCCACTCCTGCCGTCATGCCGATGGTGAGCAGTACGGCGGCGGCCAGGACAGGGATGTGGGTGCGCGAGCGGATGCGTCTCATCTCAGCCTCCTGGGGCGTGATGACCCGGAAGGTCTGCATGCCCGCCGCGTCCTCGGAAACCCGTCCCCTCACTCGTACGGCCTAAGAAGAATCGATGCGCCGCTCCCTTCGGGGGTGGCGCATCGATGCGTCGCGGTCGGGGTCAGCAGGTGCGGTCGGCGTAGTGCGCGCCCTGGATCCGGCCGGCCTTCCCCAGCCAGGAGCGGCCGGGACCGACGCACCTCTCGTAGTCGGGTGCGTGAGCCGCCCTCACCTTGATGACCACACGTGAGCCGTCGTGCGTGCAGTGGTTGTAGTACGCGTCGCCGGCGGTCTTGTAGAAGCCGCAGATCCGCTCGGCGGCGGGGGCCGCCGACGCCGCGGCGGACAGCCCGGCGGTGAGGGCGAGGGCGCCGAAGGCGGCGGTCAGGGAACGGCGAACGTTGATGGGAAGACTCCTTGTCGAAGAGGTCGGGCACGATCCGGCACGGTCGGGGTGCGAGGCCCGCGGTGACGGGCGTGCACAGGGAGAGGGTGGCGCCGCCGCGCCCGGCCGTCACGCGATCTCGCCCTTACGAGTGGCGGACTCCACCGGTTCGAGTGCGTGAGCGGCGCTGCCCGGCCCCTTCCCCTGCCTGTGGGACGACCTGAACCCTGATCTCTCCCCTAGATCTGCCGATCAAGGTTTTGCAAGGTGCACGGCGGGAATCACCTGCCCATCGAAGACACGGCCACGGATTGAGCACGGGGGGACGGGGCCATGCACGCTCTTGGGACAGGTATCGGCTGGCGACCGGAGATCGCCGACGACATCGCCCGCCTGCCCGGCGTCGACTGGGTGGAGGTCGTGGCGGAGAACATCTGCCCCGGCCACCTCCCCGACGCCCTCCAGCGCCTGCGGGACCGCGGTACGACCGTGATCCCGCACGGTGTCTCGCTCGGCCTCGGCGGCGCCGACCGCCCCGATCTCGGCCGGCTGGTGGCCCTCGCCGAGAAGGCCGAGGCACTCGGCGCGCCCCTGGTCAGCGAGCACATCGCCTTCGTACGGGCGGGCGGCCCGCTCACCGGTTCCCCGCGTGTCGAGGCCGGGCACCTGCTGCCGGTGCCCCGCACCCGCGACGCCCTCGACGTGCTGTGCGAGAACGTCCGTATCGCCCAGGACCTGCTGCCCGTACCGCTCGCCCTGGAGAACATCGCCGCGTTCCTGACCTGGCCCGGCGAGGAGCTCACCGAAGGGCGGTTCCTCGCCGAGCTGGTCGAGCGGACGGGGGTGCGGCTGCTCGTCGACGTGGCCAACCTCCACACGAACCACGTCAACCGGGGCGAGGACCCGGAGACCGCCCTGGCGGAGCTGCCGGTCGAGGCCATCGCCTACGTCCATGTGGCCGGCGGCTTCGAGCGCGACGGGCTCTGGCACGACAGCCATGCCCACCCCGTGGGCCCGCCCGTCCTCGACGTACTCGACCTGCTCTGCTCCCGCGTCACCCCGCCCGGCGTCCTGCTCGAACGCGACGACCACTTCCCCACGGCGGGTGAGCTGGCCGCCGAACTCGACGCGATCCGTACGGTCGTCGGGGCGCAGCGTGTCTGACGCCCTCCCCACCACCGCAGATGCTGCTCGGCAGCGGCTCGCCCTCGCCCAGCACGCCCTGCTCTCCACCCTCGTCGCCGGCTCCCCGCCGCCCGAGGGCTTCGACCGGCAACGGCTGTTGGTCCAGCGGCGGGCACTGCTCACCAAGCGCGCCGACGTCGCCGCCAAGGTGGCACCGGAGCCGGCGGACATCCTCGGTGAGGACTTCCGGCCCCTGTTCCTCGCCTACGCCCGGGATCGCCCCATGGCCGACGGCTATCACCAGGACACCCTGGACTTCGTCCGGCACCTGCTGGCCGGCGACGCCTCGACCCCTCCCGAGATCCCTCCCGAGCACCGGCGCCGGCTGGCCCGCTGGCTGGCCGACCGCACGGCGCCCGCGACACCTGCCGCGCCCGGTGTCCTCGGCCGCGTCGTGGCGGCACTCCGCGGCGTTCGCCTCACGCGTGACCGGAAAGGCTGACCCATGTTCGTCGCCATCGTCGTGGCACTCCTGTCCCTGCTCGCCTCCTCGGCGTGGTTGCTCACCGCCCGCCGCCGAGTCCACGGCCCCGGCACGCCCGTACCCCCGGGCGGTGAACCGGGCCTGCTGGAGACCGCCTATCTGCTGGGCGGCCGCGGTCGGCTCGCGGACACCGTGATCGCCGTCATGCACGAGGACGGGCGGATATCCCTGGACCCGCAGGGGCGGATCGGAGTGGTCGGCGCCATCGCCCACAACGGCATGGAGCGCGCCCTTCTGGCGCGCTGCGGCGGCGACTGGGCCGTTTCCCTGCGCAGGCTGCGGACGTCGCTGCAGTTCGACGACGCCGTGGACGCGGTCGAAGCCTCGCTGGCCGGCCAGGGCCTGCTCATGTCGCCGACGGCCAGGACCCGCTGGCGGCGCGCCGCCGACCTTCAGATCGTGGGCCTGGCGATCGCCGCCGTCACCGCGCTCGTGCTGCTGTTCCAGCCCCGCTCGTACCCCGCGCCGTTCCTCCTGCTCGCGCTGGTCGCCGCCGGAGTGGTCGGGCAGGTCAAGTGGCGCCCCCGGGCCCGGCGGGACGACCGGACGCGTCAGGGCGAGCAGTTCGCCCGCGACATCAGGAAGGACGGCCCCTGGAGCGTGCTCTCCCCGGAGCTCCACCCGGCGGGGACCGCGGGGGTGATCGCCGTGTCGGGGGTCGATGCCCTGCCCGACGGACTGCTGCGGCAGAAGCTCAGGAAAGCCGCCCGAACGCGCTCGAGCGGGGCCTCCCGCCGCGGTCGTGGCAGGCGCTCCTCGAACCATGCCACCGTCGGGGCCGGCCACTCCAGTTGTTCGAGCGGTTACAGCTGTTCCGGCACAAGCTGCTCCGGTTCGAGCTGCTCCTCCGGCAGCTCGTGCTCCAGCTCCAGTTGCAGCAGCGGTGGTTGCTCCTCCGCCTGACCCCCCGCCCTCCGCGACGGCGTCGGCTTCGCGGCATCAGCGTCCTGATGCTCAACACCCGCAAGACCGGCACCATCTCCCTGGTCGGCCACCTGGACTCCACCGGGCCCGGCGCGCTGCGGCTGATGGACGACTACGTCGCCGCGGTCGGCCGGGGAGTCGGGGCACGGCCCACTCGCGGGCACGAGAGCCAACCGTGGCTCCAGGCCGCGGCGAACGTACAGGAGACGCCCCCGGCGCCCTTCAAAATCAAATCCGGTTATCTCCGCAAGCGCTTCACCGACCGACAGATCGACGTCGTCCACGGTCGGCTGTCCGGCAAGGCGGGCGCCGAAATCGACGGATCGCTGTGGCTGGTCTCCTACGGCGGAAAGGTCAATACGACCCCGCCCGACGCGACGGCCGTCGCGCAGCGGGACTCCATCCTCAAGGCGATCTACATGACCGGCTGGGAGGCCCCGCAGGACGACCCCGCACCGCGCCTCGCGTGGGTGCGCGACTTCTACCGGTCCATGTACGCCGACAGCGGCGGCGTGCCCGTCCCGGGCGAGGCGAGCGACGGCTCCTTCATCAACTACCCGGACACCGACCTCGCCGACCCCGCGCTCAACACCTCCGGCACTCCGTGGCACACCCTCTACTACAAGGACAACTACCCCCGCCTGCAACGGATCAAGACCCGCTGGGACCCCCGCGACGAGTTCCGCCACGCCCTCTCCATCCGCCCGGCGCGATAGCGGCGACCGCCGCCGTGCTCACGGCTTCCCGACGCCCGTCCGGCGGTCGCCGTCAACTCCGGGCGGGGCGACCCACTCCAGGCCGGCCGGCGGGCTCCGCCACCCCTCAGGGCGGTGGAACCAGCCCTGACCATGTAACTTCTCTCACTCAGCCCAACGTCCGACGCTCGTGCAACAAGGAAAACTCGTGACGACACCCACCCCGCCCGTTCCCGGCAACCACCCCACCGGGCCGGCCGCCCCGGCCTACGGACAGCCGCAGGCCTACCCGCAGGCGAGCCCCTACGGGCAGTCGGCGGCTCAGCAGTCCCCCTACCCGCCCCAGGGGTACGGACAGCCGGTCGCCCCCGCGCCGACGCATGCGGCCGGACCGCATCCCCACTGCCGGTTCTGCGGCGCCTTCCCCGCCGTCAGCACGACCATCCGCAGCCACCAGGGCCTCGTCCTGCTGATGCGCTTCTCCAGCCTGGAGGGGCCGTACTGCCGCACGTGCGGCACCGCCGTCTTCCGCGACATGACCACCAAGACCCTGTGGCAGGGGTGGTGGAGCCCGTTCTCCCTGGTGCTGCTCAACCCGATAACCATCTGCGTCAACCTCGCCGCCCGAGCGAAGATCAACAAGCTGCCGGAGCCCGCCCCCGGCCAGCCCGGACCGCAGTTCAACCCGGGAAAGCCGATGACCGGCCGCCCCGCCGCCCTGGTGGCCATCATTCCCCTGGCGTGGTGGATAGCGCTGATCGCCCAGATCATCATCCACGCCTGAGCCCCGCCGTCCCCTCCGGGCAACACACCTGGCCGCCGGGCGTGGAGGCTGTGACGCGCCCGGCGGTGGGGCCGGGTGGGACGACCGGTCCGACCGGCCGCGGGAATTGGTGCGGGAATCAGCGTCGGAGCTCGGGCCGCAGCCGGACGAAGTTGACGACGGCGTGCACAACGAGCGCGACGGGCAGGGCGAGGAGGATGTCCCACGGCGCCGCGCCGACCACGGCCAGGAGGCAGCAGGCGGGAACGGCGAGCAGGGTGGGAAACGTTGAGTTCAGGGCGGTACGGGTACGGGTTCGGCGATCCATGGCCGGGCTCCTTGGGCGAATGCGGTGGATGACGAGGGAGGACAGCGGAGCCCGGTCAGGCCGGGCTTCGGCGGGCGAGGTCCAGATAGTCGGCCAGCTCCCGCCAGTCGTCGGCCGCGGCGCCGGGGTCACCGGACATGGCGGCCGGATCGTCATGCCAGGCGCTCCGTACCCCGGTGGAGATGCCGGCATCGCCGCCGGTGAACAGTGCGCTCAGCTCATCCATGCGAGCCACCAGCCGCCGGACCTTCGGATGAGTGGGAGAAGTCCCGGCCGCGCGGAGCCGGTCGGCCCTGCGGTACAGCTCCGGCCATTCGACCTCCAGCAGATAGTGCATCGCGGGCCCCAGGCCCGCGGCGCGTGTCCGCAAGGTCCGCGTCTGGTCGGCGTCCAGGTGATCACGGAGCGCTTCCTCGCTCTCCGGCCCGGTGCGGCCGATCGCCCGCAACGCGTCGAGCAGCATCGAAGTCGTCGGGGCCCGACCGGAATCCAGCTCGCTGCCGAGCCGCACGAGCCGCTGCCGCACGGCGTCGAGCGCGGCGATGGAAGCCTCCACGCCCGCCAGGTGGTCCTGGACCAGCCGCGCCGGGTCGATTCCGGTGTCCAGGCAGGCGCCGATGGTCTCCAGACTCAGCCCGAGACCACGCAGGGCCAGCACCTGATACAGGCGGACGAGGTCATCCTCGGTGTACTCCCTGTGTCCACCAGCGGTGCGTCGGGAGGGGCTGAGCAGACCAATGGTGTCCCAGTGGTGCAGCGTGCGTACGGTCAGTCCACTGGCCTCGGCGAGCGGACCTACTTTCCAGGTCGCGGATGCGGTCATGGGTCAACGATGCATCCTCACGCCGCGTGAGTTTCACATCGGGCGCGTCGGGGACGCGGCGTGGGCCGATGAGCGGTCCGCCGCGCCGGGCGACGCCCCTTCGAAGAGCCGCAGTCGGCGACGACATGGTGCCGGCTTCACACGTGACCCGCTGGGCAGGTCTACCGCAGCGCGTTCCCCAGCAGGTCGGCGCCGAGGCGGCCGATCAGCTCGATGTCGAGTTCGTGGAAGACGTATCGCCCTTCTCGTCGGGTGCGGGTGAGACCGGCCCCTTTCAGGACGCCGAGGTGGCGGGACACCTCCGGCGCGGTGAGGCCGTTGGCGTCCGCGAGTTCCGTGGTCGAGTGGGGTCCGCGGGCAAGAGTGCGGCACAGGCGCAGCCGAAGGGGATGGGCCACGGCTTCCAAGCGCCGCTGGACCGTTGCCAGTGACAGGGCCGGCGGCAGCTCGGGGACGGCGACGGGGTATTGGAGAACCGGCCGGTCGCGGTGGGCGTCCCGGACGACGAGGTGCGGCCATCCGAAGGCCGTGGGCAGGAGGACGAATCCGGCGTCGGAGCCCTTCACCCAGCCGTCCTGCAGCTTGTCGACCACGAGGCGGCCGTGCGCGCTGTCCAGCGTGACGGCGGGGGACACCGCGGCGACAGCCTGCTCCAGGCCGCGGTGCTTGAGCAGTTCGTTCTTGTGGCGGGCGTCGGCAGCCAGTTGTGGGCGGACCCGCTGCCAGACCTCGCCGAAGAACGCCTGGTCGCATTCCTCCAGGAGCCGGCGAAGCCAGGCCCGTACCTTCTGCGGATCCTCCAGCAGCCGATCGGCGAACGCCGCTTGCCGGAGGCCACGCGCGGCGGCGAGCTCCCGGGCTCGTCGGCGGTCCTCCTCGCGGTGCAGGGGGGACGGCCGGGGAGTGGCGAACGAGGTGGCGCAGGAGATCTCCACCGCGGCGACGACGAACGCGTCGTCGTCCAGCCGGTCCCACGCGTCCAGTTCCTCCTTGAGGTCAGCCGCCGCGACACCGGGCAGAAACAGATCCGATCGTGTGGAGCGCCAGAGGATGTCCGCCTCGTACAGCCTGTCGGCCAGATCCGGAGGCAGGGCGCCCCTGGTCTCCGCGGCCCAATCGAGGAGACCGGGGTGGTGGGACGGCTCGGCCAGGACATGCAGCACCGCCCCCAACTCGGCAAGCGGAGAAATCGCGAAGGAGATGCGATCCAGGGGCACGTCCGAGACGTCGATCACCACACTCATCTGTTCAGTGTGACGCCTCGACGGGGATGAGACTGACGCCCGGCCCGGCTCCGGCCGTGCACCTGCCTGACGGCCCAGCACCCACCCGACGGCCGACGCCCATCCGACAGCGAACACGCGCTCGCGCCTCGACCACGGCCCGTTCCGCACGGGTTCGGCGTTTCGGTGGACGACCCGATACCTCCCAACCCCACGACTCCCGCCACCAGCCTGGAGATCACCTCGACCGTCGAGCAGCTCAAGCACAACTCCTGCATCCGCTGGACCGGCCCCGCGGTCGGCGAAGGGCTGCGCATCGACGGCGTCCATGTATGGAACCTCACCAAGGTCAAGGGCGGCGTCCGCGTGAGCACCGAAGAGACCCACACCGGTGCCGAGGTGGAAGCGGACGTCCCCACCGCGACCCGGATCCTCCGCCAGGGCCTCGAAGCATGGCTGCGCGACCTCAAAGCCGCCGCCGAAGCCCCCACCCGCACTGAACCACGAATGATCACGGAGCGGGGCGGTGATCCGTCTCCGGATTCTCGCCCCGCTTCGTGATCACGACCCGAGGTGAGTCCTAGCCGGCCTGCCGGGCGCGGCGCTTGCCGACGAGCGATGCCAGCGAGGCCATGGTCGTGCGGGCCGGACGCTCCAGGTCGCGGTCGGGGTGGAGCACCGGCCGGGCCAGGAGGCGGACGAGGGCGCCCAGGGCGAACCCGTAAACCGTCACCAGACCATGCCCGTTGGCCTGCGCGAACCACACGGCCAGGCCGAGCACCGGCGCGCTGAGCGCGAGGAGCATGTCCTTCGGGTTCGCCTTCGGGTCACCGCCACGCAGCAGGAGGCCGGCGGCCAGTGTCGCGGCGAGGAAGTAGGTCGCTCCCGAGCTTCCGGCGAAGTTGCGGGGGTCGGTGCTGTGGCTCGTCTGCCCGAAGAGGGAGTCGATGTACTGGGGCAGGAGGATGCCCGCCACGAACAGGCCCGCCATCAGCGGCGCGCCCCAGAACCACTCCGCGAGAGCGGCGACGACGGCGAGGGTGGCGATGTTCCACGCCGCCCCGAGGAAGCCCCCGTTCTGCATGAAGACCGACGTGAAGACGCGCCACCAACCCGACTTGCCGGGGTCGCTGTCGAAGGCGGCCATCGCGCCCGACCAGCAGAGCTGCGTCACCACCCCGGCGAGCGCGAGCGCGGTCAGCCCGGCCGCGGTCCAGGGGATCCGGCGCCGGCCCACGGTGTCCTGACCGATCAGGGCCAGACCCCCGTTGAGCATCAGCATCATCAGTACTGCCGTGGTCACGTTGAACAGCAGTCCGCCCATCGTCACCACCCCCCTTCGAACCGCGTTTGAATTTGCTGATGGTGACACTAGCCTCAGTGACCGCAGTTTTCAAACGCTGTTTGAAAACTGCGGCTAGGGTTGGCTCCATGAAGCTGACCGCAGAGCGGATCATCGACGCGGGCATGGCCGTGTTCGCCGAATCCGGATACCACGGACTGTCCATGCGACGAGTGGCCGAGCGCCTCGACGCGCACGCCGGGAGCCTCTACTACCACGTGCCCAGCAAGGGAGCGCTGCTCCAGCTGATGGCGGATCGGGTGGCCCGGCAGGCGTACGACACGGGCAGCGCCGCCCTGGCCGCACTGCCCGAAGGTGCGGGCTGGCAGGCCAGGGTCGAGGTTCAGGCGGTCACGCTGCGGCAGAGCATCCGGCGCCATCCGGGCGGAGCGGTCATGTTCGCCGACAGCCCCAAAGTGCTGAGCGGCGGTGCGCTGTCGCTGATGGAACGGCTGCTGCACACCCTGAGCGACGCCGGGGTGCCCGACGAGCACCGCGGCGTCGCCGCGGACGCGCTGCTCAGCCACATCACCGGATTCGTGCTCCAGGAGCAGAGCGAGTCCCCCGCCCTCCCCGTCAGCGCCCAGCAGGCCGCCGAGGTCCACGAGCGCTTCCCGATGACGGTGGCCGCCGCCTCCGCCTACGACGAGGACGAGAAATTCGCCCGCAGCGTACGGCTGCTCTGCGCCGGCATCGCGACGCTGATCGAGCCGACCCACCAATCCTGAACCGGCTGCTCCAGCCGCTTGCGGAGGTCACGCGCGATGCGCGGCGGCGTCCCCGGCCGGATCCCGCCGGGGACGCGCGGTTCAGCGGAAGTCGGCCGCGTGGTCGCGGGCCCACTCGGCGAACGTACGGGCGGGCCGTCCGGTGACCGTCTCCACCGCCTCGGGCACGGGCACCAGCCAGGCCGACCGCTCCTCGTCCGTGTACTCCCGCGCCCCTTCCGAGTACGGCTCGAAATCCAGCAGGAAGTCGGCGTTGGCGGCGGCCCAGCCTCCCTGGCGCTTGAGGATGTCCAGGGCCTCGCGGGGCGTCACCTCCTCGTAGCGGATCTCCTCGCCGATCGCCTCCGCGAGAGCCAGCACCTGCTGGCGGCGGGTGACCTGCTCCGGGCCCGTCATCTGGTACGCCTTGCCGGCGTGCCCGTCGTTCAGCAGGGCGACGGCCGCGACGGCGGCGATGTCCGCCTCGTGGATGGGCAGTTCGATGGCGTCCGGATCCGGGTACCGGACCACGCGTCCGGCCCGGATCATCGGGGCCCACAGGTGCAGCAGGTTGGCCGCGAACTGACCGGGGTGCAGGTGCGTCCACTCCAGGCCGGACGCCTCCACCGCCTGCTCGACCGGCAGCTGGAAGTCGGTGTCCAGGCCGGCGGCGACAGCGCCGGACGACAGGACGGTCACCCGGCGCACACCGGCCCGTTTCGCCAGGTCGACGACCTGACGCACGGTGCTGGGCTCCGGGAAGAGGTGCAGGCGGTCGGCGCCGCGCAGCGCCGGTAACAGGGACTCGGGTTCCGTCAGGTCTCCGGGGAAGACCCGCGCCTCCGCCGGGAGCCGGGCCTCTCGCGGGCGGCGGGTCACCGCCCGTACCTCCTCACCGGCCGCCAGAAGCTGATCGACCAGGGACCTGCCGACGTTGCCGGTCGCTCCTGTCACCACAGTGGTCATGTGTATTCCCTCGTTTCGTCGACGGACGGACCCGGTCGCCGCCGGGCGTGGTGGTCCCCGCGTAGTGGACGCGGGGCGTGAATGCCGTTCTCGAACGTGCGCACCACCGTGTCGGTGACGCCATGCTTCGGGAGTACGCCCTTGGCGGCCGCCTCGCAGCCCGCGTAGACGAGCGCCCAGAGCACTTGCTCGATCCACTCCCGGTCGAACTCGGCGTCGAACACGCCCTCGGCGCGGCCGCGTTCGATCAGATCGATGACCGCTCGGTAGGCGGGATTGTGAGCGTCGTCCTGTCCGAGGCCCGCCACGATGGCCGGGTCGCCGTACACGAACACCAGTTGGTCGCCGACCCCCACGAATCCGGCGATCAGCCGCCGCATCGCCGCGGGAACCGTCCCGCGGTCGGGGGCCGCGTCGAGGACCGCTCGGTCGAGTGCCGCGCAGGCGTCCTCGACCGTCGCCGCCAGCAGCTCCTGGCGGTCGGGGAAGTGCCGGTGCAGCGTGCTGCGGCCGACGCCGGCGGCCTTGGCGATGTCCGCCAGGGTCGCCCCGCGGTCGCGGGCGAGTACGGAAGCGGCGGCGCCGAGGATGGTCCGCCGGGTCCGGGTCCGCGCACCGCCCGAGGCGGGACCGAGAAGGGAGGAACGGGCTGAGTCGCTCACCCTGCCAAGCTAACAGCGCTGCCCCGAAACGGGATACGGGTTACCGAAAATGGGACTCCGGAGTCCCAATTGGCGTGTGTCGAGGGCTGGTTGCTCGGAATGCGGTGTGCTTTCGGACCACATCGGGACCAAGGGCCGTACCGGAAGCGGACGCACCGGTCCGCGCGGCCGCAGTCGGGTGAGCTGTGGCCGAAGACCGGTGGGCGGGGGAACGGCGAGGCTCTCCCTCCGTGGCCGGACGGCCCCGGCGGCAGGCGCGATCCGCCGCTGACCAGGTGGCCGCCCGAGACGTCGGAATGGCCGGTTCGGCACTCCCGGGACTCGACGGCGCCATCAACCGCCCCCTAGCTTGCTGAGGCCGGACGAACGGCCGGAAACACTCATCGCTCCGGTCGTCCTCCGTCCGGCCGAACAGTTCCACCATCGCCATTCCAAGGGGGAACATGAGTAGGACACACGCACAGTGGGGTGCTCTGGCCGCGGCCCTGGCGGCCACGGCCGGGCTGCTGGCGGCGGCTCCGGCGTCGGCGGCCGAGGCGGCACCGGCGGCCCGGGGCTCGAGCGGGGACGTCGAGTTCTCGCTGTTCGACAGAGGCGCCGGCATGTCGGAGGGCTCGACGTTCCAGCTGGCCGACCTGGGCCGGCAGGGCATCTCGAAATCCGCGATCGAGGACCTCGCCGCCGGCCGGCAGGCCCGTCCGCAAGCCGCGTCGCAGCAGGCGCAGGTGGGGCCGGACGACGTGGTGGGTGAGTGGAAGGAAAGGGACGGCTGGAACACCGTCATGCGCCGGGGTTACTACGACCCCACGACGGACAAGGGTTTCGGCCTCACCAAGGTCGACCAGAAGCACAACCTCAGCCTCGGCGCCGTCAAGGCGACGACGAAATACCCGCGCCCCGGCCCCACGGGCAAGGAACCGCTCGCCGGGTCACAGACCACCTACAATTACCGCACCGAAGTCCTGCACGTGAAGTGCAGTGGCTGGTGGATCTTCCGGACCTGCCGGGTCGTCGAGGTGAAGACCATCCGCGCCGGCGTGGACTTCCGTATCCCGCCGGGCGGTGACGGCAAGTCCAAGGGCGTCATCACCGCGTTCTGCGAGAACACTCCGGGACGGTGCCCCGACTGGGTCAGGAAGGCCATCAACATCTGACCCGGCACGCACCCGGCCGTGCCGCCCGCCTGTTCGCGGAGGCGGGCGGCACAGCGGCGCTCTCCCGAAAGGCACCCCCGATGACGTCTCGTCCCCGTCGGCCGGCCCCCGGGCTCCCCGCCGCCGAGTGGTGGGCCCCGCTCCTCGTCGACCTGGCGGCCGTCCAGCGGGGCAGCGCGCCGCTGGGCCTCCGCGTCCGGGCCGTCGACCTCTCCGCGGAGCGCGCCGCGGTGACCGTCGACTGGCCCGACGGCACCGACACGACCTTCCGGCCGGCCCCGGAGGCCGACCGCGCCGCTCTGCTCCGTCACATCACCGGCGCGGGGCCCGCCCACAACGCGCCGACGGACCACGACACCGAGTTCTGGGCACCTGGCGGAGCGGACGGTACGCCCTTGCTCAGCCACGCCTGGCTGCTGGACGAACTGGGCCGCCGCAGCGACGCCTGGTACGCGTACCTGCCCGAGCCGGTGGAACTCCTGCACGTCGGCACCGACGGCCAGGACACCGCGACGGTCACTGTCGGCCGCGTCTCCCGCGAGGATGTGGTGGTGGTCCGTATCCCCCTGCCGGGGCTCGGCGCCGACGGCCTGGACGCCGGGCTCGCCTACACGATCGTCGAAAACGCGGCGGCCGCCGACCGGGTGGCTCTGCCCCCGACCGAGCCCGTACGCGGGTGGCCCGGGTGCGTATCGACGTTGCGGCAGGCGGCTCCGGAGTAGACCGGCGGCGAAGAGGCGCGGTTAGTACTACGCGCCAGAACAGCCGCGCTCGCACCGGAAGATCCTGGGGCCTGGCGAGGCGCGGGCGGCCGTCGCGCAGGGCCGGCGCCTATGACGACGAGTCGCGGAGGTCCTCGCTCACGGGGTCTTCCCAGGGGCGATCTCGGCGATCAGGCCCTCGATCAGAACCTTGATCCGATCACGGATGGGGCGGACGGCCTCGACGCCCTGGCCGGCCGGGTCCTCGAGCTTCCAGTCCAGGTACCTCTTGCCGGGGAAGACCGGGCAGACGTCGCCGCAGCCCATGGTGACGCACACATCGGAGGCCCGTACGGCGTCGACGGTCAGGACCTCGGGGGTCCGAGAGGTGATGTCGATGCCGACCTCGCGCATGGCCTCGACGACCGCCGGGTTGACGCTGTCGGCCGGGGCGGAGCCCGCGGAGCGCACCTCGACGCGGTCGCCCGCCAGATGGGTCAGCCACGCGGCGGCCATCTGGGAACGGCCCGCGTTGTGGACACAGACGAAGAGAACGGAGGGCTTCTCGGACATCGGGGTCTCTCTTGTCTCACAGCGGGAAGGGAAGTGTGGGATCAGTATCCACTGATTTCAGCTGCGGCTGATGTGAGAGTATCAGTCCATGATGACATCAGTCGACACTGATCTGATCCGGGTGCTGGCGGACCCGCTCAGGCTGAGGATCGTGACCCTGCTCGCCCACGAGACCCTGTGCACCACGCACTTGGTCGAGGAGACCGGCGCACGGCAGACCAACCTCTCCAACCACCTGAAGGTGCTGCGGGAGGCGGGCGTCGTGGAGACCGAGCCCTGCGGGCGGTTCACCTACTACAAGCTGAAGCCCGAGGTCATCGCCGCCCTTGCCGGGCAGTTCACCGAGCTGGCCGAGCACGCCCGTACCGCCGCCGACAGGAAGAGGTCCTGCCCGTGACCCGCACCGAAGCCTCCGCCGCCGTGGAGGAAGCCTCGGTCGTCGCGAAGCTCTCCACCCTCGACCGATTCCTCGCGGTGTGGATCCTCATCGCCATGGGACTCGGCCTGGGCCTGGGCCGCCTGATCCCCGGGCTGAACGACGCCCTGGCCAAGGTGGAGATCGGCGGGATCTCGCTGCCGATCGCGGTCGGCCTGCTGATCATGATGTATCCGGTGCTGGCCAAGGTCCGTTACGACAAGCTCGACGCGGTCACCGGCGACCGCAAGTTGATGGTCTCCTCGCTGGTCATCAACTGGATCCTCGGGCCCGCGGTGATGTTCGCCCTGGCGTGGATCTTCCTGTCGGACCTGCCGGAACACCGCACCGGCCTGATCATCGTCGGCCTCGCCCGCTGCATCGCCATGGTCGTCATCTGGAACGACCTCGCCTGCGGCGACCGCGAGGCCGCCGCCGTCCTCGTCGCGCTGAACTCCGTCTTCCAGGTGCTCGCCTTCGGCCTGCTCGGCTGGCTCTACCTCGACCTGCTGCCCGGTTGGCTCGGCTTCGGCAACGGCGAGCACCTCGACATCTCCATGGGGAAGATCGCCCTCAACGTCGTCATCTTCCTCGGCGTCCCGCTGCTGGCCGGCTTCCTCACCCGCCGCATCGGTGAGAAGAGGATGGGCCGCGACGGCTACGAGTCGGCGTTCCTGCCGAAGATCGGTCCGTGGGCCCTGTACGGACTGCTGTTCACGATCGTGATCCTCTTCGCCCTCCAAGGGAAGACGATCACCTCCCGGCCCGGGGACGTCGCGCGGATCGCGCTGCCGCTGCTGGCCTACTTCGCGATCACGTGGTTCGGCACCTTCGCCCTGGGCAAGGCCATCGGCCTGGCCTACGACCGCACCGCGACCCTGGCGTTCACGGCGGCGGGCAACAACTTCGAGCTGGCCATCGCGGTCGCCATCGCCACCTTCGGCGTCACTTCCGGGCAGGCGCTCTCCGGCGTCGTAGGCCCCCTCATCGAGGTCCCCGTCCTCGTGGCCCTGGTGTACGTCTCCCTGGCCTGGCGGCGGAAGTTCACCACCCGGGAGTCGGCCGAAGCCGCCGGGTGAACGTCCACCTCACCACGATCGACGGCGCCGAGGAGCGGATCACCGCCCGCGCGGTCATCGACGCCTCCGGCACCTGGAACACTCCCGGCCCGCTCGGCGGCGACGGACTGCCCGCCCTCGGCGAGACGAGCGCCGCCGACCGCATCACCCACCGCGTCCCCGACCCGACCGACCCGGTCGTCCGCGCCCGGTACGCGGGCAAGCGCACGGCCGTGATCGGCTCCGGCGCCTCCGCGTTCACCGCCCTCGCCCATCTCGCCGACCTCGCCGAGGACGCTCCGGGCACGCATGCCGCCTGGGTCCTGCGGCGAGGCATCAGCGGCAGCACGTTCGGCGGCGTCGAAGCCGACCAGCTCCCCGCCCGCGGCGCTCTCGGCCCGCGTGCCAAGGCCGCCGTCGAAGCCGGGCACGCCTCCGCCGTGACCGGCTTCCGTACCACCGCCGTCGAACGCGACGGCGAGCGGCTGGTCCTGGTCGCCGAGGACGGCCGCCGCCTCGACGCGGTCGACGAGGTCATCGTGCTCACGGGTTTCCGGCCCGGCCTCGCCTTCCTGTCCGAGGTCCGCCTCGGCCTCGACGAACGCCTCCAGGCCCCCGCCGGGCTCGCCCCGCTGATCGACCCCAACCAGCACTCCTGCGGCACGGTTCACCCCCGCGGCGTGCGCGAGCTCTCCCACCCCGAACAGGGCGTCTATCTGGTCGGCATGAAGTCCTACGGCCGCGCGCCGACGTTCCTGGCCATGACCGGCTACGAGCAGGTCCGCTCCATCGCCGCCCACCTCGCCGGGGACACCGCGGCCGCCGAACGCGTCGAGCTGACCCTCCCCGAGACCGGCGTGTGCGGCCGAGCCGGCCTCTTCGACGAGCCCGAAGCCGACCAGGCCGACGGTGCCGGCTGCTGCGCGGCACCGGCCACCCTCCGGATCGGGCTCGGCGCACCGGCCGCGTCGGGCGGCTGCTGACAGGGCGCCTTGGCGGGGCCGCGGCGACGGCAGGCCGGCCCTGGCATGATCGGAGGATGTCTGAACGCATGATCGCCGCGTGTGACGGCGCGAGCAAGGGGAACCCCGGGGCAGCGGGCTGGGCGTACGTGGTCGCCGACGCCCACGAGGTCCCGCAGCGCTGGGAGTCCGGACCTCTGGGGAAGGCGACGAACAATGTTGCCGAGCTGACCGCCTTGGAGCAGCTGCTGGAAGCCACCGATCCCACCGTGCCGCTCGAGGTGCGGATGGACTCGCAGTACGCCATGAACGCGGTCACCAAGTGGCTGCCCGGCTGGAAGCGCAACGGATGGAGGACCGCGGCGGGCAAGCCCGTCGCCAACCAGGACCTCGTCATGCGCATCGACGCCCTCCTGGCCGCCCGCGCCGTGGAGTTCGTGTACGTCCCGGCGCACCGCGTGGACGGCGACCTCCTCAACGCGCTCGCGGACCGGGCCGCCAGCGACGCCGCCTCCACGCAGCAGGCGGCCGGTACGGCACACGGCGACCTGGCGCTGCCCGTCCCCGACCGCGCCGCCCAGTCCTCGCCCCGGTCCGCGAACAGGACACCGAAGGCCCGGCGCGCGACAGGGGGAGTCATCAAGGCGAAGTTCGCCGGACGGTGCCACTGCGGACGGTCCTACGCCGCCAAGGAGGCGATCGCCAAGGGGCCGCGGGGATGGGGCCACCCCGACTGTCTCGCCGCCGGGCCCGCAGGGGCCTGACGCTGAGGAAGCGGGAAGCCTCGCCGCTTCCCGCCTTCCGCCGCCCGGTTTCCGTCCGTCTCCTCGGGCGCAGTATCGAGAAGGGTGGCGCAGCGGAGGGGGAGATCATGACCGTGATCGTCGGGCTCGTACACAACGCGCGGGTGCATCTGGGCGGGGACTCGGCCGGTGTCTCCGGCCTCAGTCTCACCGTCCGCCGGGATCCGAAGCTCTTCCGCAACGGCCCCTACGCCATGGGCTTCACCACCAGCTTCCGCATGGGCCAGCTGCTGCACCACGCGTTCAAGGCGCCCAAGCCAAAAGGGGACTTGGACCGGTTCATGACCACCGTCTTCGTCGACAAGCTGCGCACCTGTCTCAAGGACGGCGGCTGGTCGCGCAAGGACTGCGAGCAGGAGCGGGCCGGGACGTTCCTCGTCGGTGTGCACGGCCGCCTGTTCACCGTCTACGAGGACTACCAGATAGCCGAGCCCGCCGACGGATACGCGGCCGTGGGGTGCGGCGACGAACTCGCACTCGGCGCTCTGCACGCCACCGCGGGCCTGGGCCTCGACCCTCGTAGGCGGCTGGCCCTGGCTCTCGCGGCCGCCGGCCACCACAGCGCGGGAGTCTCCGAGCCGTTCAGCTACGTCACCGCGCGGAAGCGCCCCTCCTGATCAGTGCATGCCCCGGATCCGCGGCGCCCTTCCCGCGCGCCGCGCGCGGGGGCGGGCCAGGCGTGGCCGCGAATATGTCGAAAAGTTATCCAGAAATGAATGCGCGTCCGCTTCTCTCTGTACTGGTGTACGAGCATTTCCATCCCGTGAGTGACCGGAAATCGCTCTGGCAACAGCCGTATCCGCCAAGGAGGTTGCTCGGACTTTCTGAGGAGGCGAATTCCTGACAGGGGTTGCGGTGCCTCTCAGGGGTGCGGTTAGTATGTTCATACGTTCAACGCCCTGGCTCGCGGATCAAATAGTGCGAGTTTCATTGATTCGGGGGTCGGTACGTCGGTCCCCTCAATCGATCAGGGCTACAGGTTCACCGACTCTGAGGAGACGTCATGAAGAAGGCGTACGAAGCACCGACGCTCGTCCAGCTCGGCACCTTCCGCAAGAAGACCGGGCTGCTGCGGTCCAGCGGTAACGACCGTCTGATCCTCAGCAAGAACTGAGCGTCGGCAGGCTGATTCGACGCCATGCAACCGTCCTCTGAGACGGGGGGAGTGGGCCCCGGTGACGCGCACTTCGTGGTCCTTCCGGACTGCGCGGACGCGCTCGCCGCGGCCCGCTCCTTCCCCCGAACCGGCTCCCGAACCCTCGATCACGCCTCGGGTCGTCCCTGGCTGATCGGCCGGTGGAGCGACCAGGAGATCGTCACGGCGCGTGCGGGCCGGGCCGCGATCGCGGTCGTGGGCTGCTGCCCGGTCGACCCCACCGAGCTGGAGCGACACGCGGCCCGGATGCGCGACCTCGCCGATCTCGACACGCTGGCCCGGCGATTGACCGGCAGCTTCCATCTCGTGGCGACGCTCGACGGCCGGTTACGCGTGCAAGGGGCCGCGTCCGGCCTGCGCCTGGTCTTCCACGCCCTGGTCGGCGGTGTTCGGACGGCCGCGACCCGAGCCGACGTCCTCGCCGCCGCGATCGGGTCGGAGCTGGACGAGGAACAGCTGGCCACCCGGCTGATGTGGCCCGTCCCCTACCCGCTGTTCGAGACGTCGCTGTGGCGCGACGTCACAGCCGTCCCCCCGGAGGAAGCGCTGGTCATCGCCCCTGACGGGCGGACGGCCAGGCGTACGCGCTGGTGGACGCCGCCCGAACCGACACGCTCCTTGGCCCAGGGGGCCCCTCGAGTGCGGCAGGCGCTGACGGAGGCCGTCCAGGCCCGCACGCGCGGAGGGGGAGTGGTCAGCTGCGACCTCTCCGGCGGCCTCGACTCCACCTCGGTCTGCTTCCTGGCGGCCGCCTCACCCGCCCACGTGGTGGCCAGCACCTGGCCGGGACGCGACCCCGCGGACAGCGACCTCTACTGGGCCCGGAAGGCCGCCGGCTTCCTCCCCGACGTCGAGCACGTCGTCTGGGACCCCGACGAAGCCCCGCTGGTCTACACCGACCTGCTCGGTATCGACGACCTCATGGACGAGCCGTCCATCGGCGTGATGGACCGGGCGCGGGCCCTCCACCACCTGCCGGGGCTCGCCCGGCGCGGCAGCCGACTGCATCTGACCGGCATCGGCGGCGACCACGTGGCCTGGTGCTCCGAGGCGTACTACCACCGCCTGATACGTACCCGCCCGCTGTTCGCCCTGCGGCAGTTGCGCGGTTTCAGAACCCTCTTCCAGTGGCCGCTGGGCGACACCGCACGGGTCCTGGCCGACTCCCGCCCGTACGGCCAGTGGCTCGCTTCCTCGGGCAGGCGGTTGCGCGACCCGCTGCCGCCAGGAGCCAGTGGCGCCCTGGGCTGGGGAACGCCGCCGCGCCTGTTCGACTGGGTCACGCCCGAGGCGGCACACACGGTGACGCGCGTCCTGCGCGAGGCCGCCCGGGACGCCGTGCCACTTCACTCCGACCGTGGCATGCACGGTGACCTTGAGCAGATCCGGATCTGCACGCGGATCGTCCGCCAGTGGGACAGGATGGCCGCCCGGGCAGGGGTACCGATGGCCTCACCGTTCTTCGACGACCGGGTGATCGAGGAATGCCTGGCGGTCGATCCCGCCGAGCGCGTCACCCCCTGGACGTACAAGCCCCTGCTGGCCACCGCCATGCGCGGGGTCGTTCCGGACGTGTGCCTGGAGCGCTCCAACAAGGCACATGCCTCGATGGACGCCTCCAACGGGCTGCGCGAGCACCGGGGCGACCTGATGGCATTGTGGGAGGACTCCCACCTGGCCCGTAGGGGACTGGTGGACGCCGGGGCTCTGCGGGCGCTGGCTCAAAGACCTTCGACGCCGGGACTCCAGGACGCCATCCTCTATTCCACGATCGCCTGCGAAGTATGGCTGCGGAATCTGCCGCAGCAGAAAGCCATCGGCTTCTGACGGGACGAAATCCCCCGGTGCCTCGCGGAACCGGTGCCTCGCGGAAAGGGAAACGCTTCATGGCAGTGCGCTTCGCCAAGGATGTCTCCACTGCGAAAACCGATTACGGCACGGTCCTGCTCGACCAGCGCAGCGGCCAGTATTGGGAACTCAACCCCACCGGCACCCTGGTGGTGCGGACCCTGATGGAGGGGGGCGGGGAAGCGGACGCGGTCGACGCGGTCGTCGCGGAATTCGCGATCGACCGGCCCCGGGCCGCCCAGGACGTCTCCGCCCTCATCGGCCAGTTGCGGCAGGCGGGGTTGGTCGTCCTATGACAACTCCGAGCGCGTTGCACCGGCCGACCGGTGTTCCTCTCGGACGGCGGCTGGGAGCCCGGCTGGTCCTGACGGCGGCCTTCGCCCTGTCGCTCCTGCCACCGCGCCGGATCCGGACCGTGCTCTTCCTGGTGCGCCGCGGAGCCGTGCCGGCCTCCGCCGAGCAGACGAGGTCCGCCAGAGAGGCGGTCTGCGCGGTCAGCCTGTTCTGCGCCGGCCCGCGCGGCTGCCTCCCGCGCTCCCTGGCCACCGCCCTGCTCTGCCGTTTGCTGGGCACCTGGCCGACCTGGTGCACCGGAGTGCGCGTGGTGCCGCCCTTCACCGCGCACGCCTGGGTCGAGATCGACGGCCACCCGGTCGACGAAGGCGTACCGGACGACTACTTCAGCCGCCTCATCACCGTGCCGCCCACGGAACGGGCGGCCCCGTGACGAACCCCGGGAGCGAGGTGGACAGGAAGACACGGAACGAGGGCGACCGTTCCGCACGGGGCGCCGTCGCCACGATGTTCCGGCTCACCGCCGGCCACCGCTCCTCCATGGCCGTCGCCACCGTGCTCACCCTCGTGGGGTCCGCCCTGGGGCTGGCCCAGCCGCTGCTCGCCAAGAAGATCGTGGACGCGACGGGAAGCGGCCGCATCGCCTGGCCGCTCCTGCTCCTGGCCTGCCTCTTCCTGGCCGAGGCGGCGACAGGCGCGGTGGGCCGCTTCGTGCTGGAACGCATGGGGGAGAGGATCGTCCGCGGACTCCGCCGCAGCCTGGTGGGCCACCTGCTGCGACTGGAGATGCGGGAGTACGACAAGCACCGCACCGGTGACCTCATATCCCGGGTCACCGCCGACACCTCCCTGCTGCGCGAGGTCGTCTCCCAGGCGCTGGTCGACCTGGTGACGGGCTCCCTCGTCGCCGTGGGAGCCGTCGCCCTGATGATCTGGATCGACCCCCTGCTGCTGATCCTGGTGACGCTGACCGTCGTCGCGGCGGCGGCGATCGTCACCTTCCTGCTGACCGGGATACGCGCCGCCGCCGAGCGCATGCAGCAAGCCGTGGGGGACATCGCCGCCGACCTCGAACGGGCCCTCGGCGCACTGCCCATGGTGCGGGTCCACCGCGCCGAGGAGCGGGAAGCCGCGCGCATCGGACAGTGCGTCGACACGGCCTACGAAGCCGGGGTCCGGACCGCGCGACTGGCATCGGTGATGAGCCCGGCCGTCGAACTCGCGGTGCACGGCTCCTTCCTGCTCGTTCTGGTCATCGGGGGCATGCGGGTCAACGGCCACGCCAACTCCCTCGGCGACCTGGTGGCCTTCCTGCTCTACGCCACCTACCTGGTGGTGCCCCTGTCGTCGGTCTTCCGCGCCGTCGGCCTCGTCCAACGGGGGATGGGCGCCTTCCAGCGCGTCGAGGAAGCACTGGCGCTCCAGGCGGAACCCACGGGACCCGCGCAAGCGAAGCCGACGCCTGCGCTCGAACCCCCGACCGGACAAGCCGAGGGCTCGTCCCCACGCCGGACCACGCCCCCCGTAGCGAGGAAGGCACCGCCGCCGGACGGCGGTGAGGAACCCGCCCTCGCCCTGGAAAACGTGCGGTTCGGCTACGACCCCGACCGGCCGGTCCTGCAAGGCGTCTCCCTGACCGTGCCGCACCGGCGACAAGTCGCCCTGGTCGGCAGCTCGGGCGCCGGCAAGAGCACGATCTTCGCCCTGGCCGCCCGCTTCTACGAAGCGGACTCCGGAACGCTGCTGTTCGACGGCCGGCCGGCAGCCGAACTGAGCCGCGCGCAATGCCGGGCCCGCATCGCCGTCGTCGACCAGAACACCTACGTCGTCCACGGCTCGCTCTGGGACAACCTCACCTACGCCGCCCCCGCCGCGAGCCCGGCCGACGTGCAGCGCGTCATCGAACTCGCCAACCTCCACCAAGTGGTCGACCGCCTCCCCGGCGGGCTGACCGGCATGCTGGGCGAGAGAGGCGGCACCCTCTCAGCCGGAGAGCGGCAGCGCGTCGCCCTGGCCCGAGCCCTCCTCACCCGGCCCTCGCTGCTCCTGCTGGACGAACCCACCTCACACCTCGACGCCATCAACGAGGCCGCGCTGAGCCGCGTACTGAAGGACATCACCCAGGAATGCGCGCTCCTCGTGATCGCGCACCGGTTGTCCACCGTCCAGCACGCCGACCAGATCGTCGTGCTCGACGCCGGCCACGTCATCGCCCGCGGCCGACACGAGGAACTCCTCACCCGGAACGCCACCTACCGGGAGCTGGCGGCCAGCCAGACCCTGCGTACCACCGCCACGGATTCGGCCGACCAACTGCCCGCGCACTGACCGGCTGTCGCTTCGCGGCGGCTTGGGAAGCAGAGAGCCTTGTGCACGGGCATGAGTCCGAGCAAGGATGATCAGCCATGCCCACCAAGACTCTGCGAATACCCACCACGGACGGCCAGGCCGAAGCTTTCGCCGCCTTCCCCGACGACGGCGAGCGGCACCCGGGAGTGCTGCTGTACCCGGACGCCTTCGGCGTGCGGCCCGTGCTGGAGGAGATGGCCCGCGAACTGGCCGAGCACGGGTACTACGTGCTCGTCCCCAACCTCTACTACCGGCACGGCCCGGCACCGGTGATCGAACTTCCCGAGCACATCGGAGAAGAGGCCCGGCCCGCGGTCATCGCCCAGCTGATGCCCTTGATCGAGGCGCACACCACCGAACGTGCCCTGCGCGACGCCGAGGCCTACCTGAGGTTCCTCACCACCCGGCCCGAGGTCGGCGCCGGACCGGTCGCCGTGATCGGCTACTGCATGGGCGCCGCCTTGGCGATGCGCACCGCGACGGCCCACCCCGACCAGGTGGCCGCCGTCGCCGGATTCCACCCCGGATTCCTGGTCACCGACGCGCCCGACAGCCCGCACCGCCACATTCCCGAGCTCACCGCCCAGGTCCACCTCGGCCTCGCCGAAAACGACATGACGCCCGAGACCATCAGCGAGCTCAACCAGGCCCTGGATGCCGCGGGTGTCGGCTACACCACCGAGATCTACCCCGACACCATCCACGGCTTCACCATGTCCGACACCGACGCCTTCAACTCCTCGGCACTGCGGCGTCACTGGGACCGCCTGCTCCCCCTCCTCGCCCGCACCCTGGCCGACAGCTGAGGCTCCGGCCGATCAGTGTCGAACCGGTGGGAGGCTCACCGACGCCGCCACCGGTAGGTGGTCGCTGCTCGTCCGGGGCAGGTTCCAGGCGGAGACCGGTCGCATGCCGCGCACCATGATCTGGTCGATGCGGGCCATCGGGAAGCCCGCCGGCCAGGTGAAGCCGAAGCCGTCGCCGGCCGCGCCCTGCGCGGAGCGCAGCTGCGAGGTGATGGGGGCGAGCGCGCGGTCGTTCATGGTGCCGTTCAGGTCGCCCATGAGGATGACGTGGTCGAGCCGTTCCTCGGCGATGGCCCGGCCCAGGGCTTGGGCGCTGGTGTCGCGCCGGCCGGCGGTGAAGCCGGCGTCGAGCCTGACCCGTACTGACGGCAGGTGCGCCACGTAGACGCCGACGTCGCCCTGGGGGGTGCCGACGGTGGTGCGCAGTGCACGCGTCCAGCCCATTTTGATGTTCACCGGGCGGCTGTCGCGCAGGGGGTGCTTGCTCCACACACCGACCGTTCCCTGGACGGTGTGGTAGCGGTAGGTGCCTGCCAGCGCCCGCTCGTACTGGGGCACCACCGCGCCGCGCAGCTCCTCCAGAGCCACCACATCCGCTCCGGAGGCGGCCAGGCGGCGCGCGGTGGCCGCCGGGTCGGGGTTGTCCGCGTTGACGTTGTGGGTGACGAAAGTGAGGTCGCCACGGTGCCCGGAGTTGTCGGTGAAGACCACTCCGCCGAAGAGGCCGAGCCAGACGATGATCGGGAGGAGCGCGGCCAGCAGCGCGGTGGCCGAGCGCCGGAGGAGCGCGAGTGCGAGAAGTATGGGGATGAACAGCCCCAGCCACGGCTGGAAAGTCTCCAGCAGGCTGCCGAGGTTGCCCACGGTGTTGGGCATCTGCGCGGGGAAGGCCAAGGTCAGGGCCAGCAGTACCGAAGCGCCTGCCAGTACGATGCCGCGCCGCCAGATGTCCCGGTCGTTCCGCCATGGGTCGATCAGGCGACGGACTCGCGACCCGGCCGGCTCGGGTTCGCGACCCCCGGCCGGCGGACCGCTTGGCGGGCGTTCCGTCGCTTGCGTGTGCGGCAGTGCCATTCGCTGTTCCTCGCTGCCAATCAGGGGTCGAGAGCGACCCGCCGGACGGAGGTCCGGCGGGTGCTGCGGAGTACATGGTGTCGGGGGCCGCCGAGGGAGTGCCTGCTCGCAGCCCGTTCAGCGTGGCGCGCTGCTTACCGCAGCGTGGCCGGGCACAGGCGGCGCGGCTTCTTGTCGTTCTTCAGGGAGGCGTCGACGCAGCCGCCCGGCAGGCCCTTGTACGACTTGGTGCCGAAGTTGGCGGTGACGGTGAGGGTGCCGTCGCCGAAGACGGTGCGCTGGACGGACCGGTCTCCGGTCAGGTCGCGGAAGCCGGTCATGGCCTTGGTGCCGGCCGCCTGGTGCAGGGGAGCGAAGTACTTCTGCAGGGCGGCGAGTTCGCGCAGGTTCTGCTCGTTGTTCTTGTCCTTGTCACTGAGCACGAAGTTCAGCGGGGTGTTGTAGAGCATCGCCAGCAGGGCGCGGTTCCGCTTCTGCTCGGGCAGCTTGCTGAAGGGAAGTTCCCAGCGCTCGGCGTTGACCAGCGAGCCGTGCAGGGCCGTCTCGTAGAGCGGCACCCGGTAGGCCGGGTCGTACATGGCCTTGAGGGCGGCCGCCGCCTTCGCCCGGTGCTCGGGCTTGAAGTCGTCGGGGCGTACGGGCTTGAAGAAGGTGTCGGCGGCGCCCTCCGGGGCGTAGCCGCCCCAGGCGTCGTCGTCCTTGGGCTGGTCGGACTTGGTGTCGAAGTGACCGGTCTCCATGGGCCACAGGCGGCTGTCCACCGGGGTGGCGGAGCCGTGGTTGTAGGTCAGCACCTGATTGGCCCAGGAGACGGCACTTTCCGAGCCCATGACCAGCGGATGGCGCCCCTTTCCTGTGGGGTCGTAGGTGCCGTCCGCCAGGCGCTTCATCCGGGCCAGGCGGTTGGCCCGGTCCTGGGCCATGGTCATCGGGTGCTTGGTGTCGAAGTCGCGGAAGAGCTCACCGGCCGCGTCCACGTCCAGGAAGTAGCTGCTGGCGCCGTTGGCGACCAGCGAGCGGGTACGGTCGCCCAGGTAGTGCTTGTCCTTCTCGGCCTTCTCGAACGCCTGGGTGCTGAGGTAGCAGCCCTGCTTGTGGAATCCCGGCTGCGGCTTGCCGTCGGCCTTGCGCACACAGAACTCCGGGTACACGCCGGTCGGCCACTGGGAGTTGGGCGGGGCCTCGGCGGACTTCTCCCGGCCGTTGGCGTAGGAGTCGTACGGGCCCACCAGATACCCGGCGTCCTTGGCGGCCTTGACGTCCTCGCTCTTCATCGGCGATTCGTCGGCGTCGTAGCCCAGCCACAGCTTGGAGACACCCAGCTTGCGTAGCTGCTGGATGTACGGCGCCTTGCGGGCGCCCGCCCAGGCGTAGGCGTGGAACGCGCCCAGCAGTTTCCCGGCCTCCGGGTTCTTCCTGATCTTCTCGGTCAGGCTGCCGAGTTGCCCGTGCTCGGACAGCCAGTCGCGGTAGTCGACGGCCGGCGCGACCGGGGAGCCGTCGGTGAGGGAGAAGGCGACGGTGTAGGTGCGGGTGTCGTTCCCCTGTGAGAACTCGTGCTTGGCCGTGGCGCGCAGCCGGCCACCGGAGGAGGCGAAAGTCAGCGAGGTCCCGATGTCGGTGGGGGCGAGATAGCTCACGCCCACCCCGGCGGTGCCCAGCGAGTGCCCCCACAGCGGCATGCTGAGCGCGGAGCTCACGTCGTGCTCCTCGCCCACCAGGCCGCCGTCGGCCGAGTTCCAGAACCGGTCGCCGACCGGTATGGACAGACCTTCGCCCCGCGGGAGTTGCAGGGCCGAGGTGTCCGGGTCGGTGCCGGTCACCGGCCACTGCACGGACGTGTTCGCATCAGCGGTCAAGGTGATCACCAGCCGTCCGCGCTCCGAACGCGCCTCGGCTGTCAGGCCCTTGCCCGGGTACGACCACTTGGCGCCGTTGGCCGTGCCGACCGGCTTGCCGGGCACGCCGGGGGCCTGGGCGGCGGGGGCGGAGAGCAGGACACCGCGACCACTCCCCGTGCGGGCGGTGACCTTCAGCGAGGTGGTGTCGACGCTGGCCGTACCGCCCTTCACGGGAATGTCGACGAGGTCGCCGCGGACGACACCGGCCGTGTTCTCCAGCTGCGGCTGGGCCGGCTCGCACGCGACGAGAGTGAGGCAGGACAGAGACGCGACCAGGGCTGTCGCCACGGTGCGGGTGGTGTGACGTGAAGTGAGGGATCGCATGAGGAGTTCATAGTCGGCAGAGATAAGAAGACTTCTCATAAGTGCGCTGCCGAGGGAGTGGCCGAGGGGGAGCGCCCCACGCCGCGGCGAAAAGCAGGATTCGGCCGTTGCTCCGTCCTGCACGGTCCGAGGCGTCAGGCGTCAGGCGTCAGGCGTCGGCGTGGAAGCGGCGGAGGCGGAGGCTGTTGCCGACGACGAAGACGGAGGAGAAGGCCATGGCGGCCCCGGCGATCATGGGGTTGAGGAGGCCGGTCGCGGCGAGGGGGAGGGCGGCGACGTTGTAGGCGAAGGCCCAGAAGAGGTTGGACTTGATGGTGCCCAGGGTCTTGCGGGAGAGGCGGATCGCGTCGGCGGCGGCTCGCAGGTCACCGCGGACGAGGGTGAGGTCGCCGGCCTCGATGGCGGCGTCGGTGCCGGTGCCCATGGCGAGTCCGAGGTCGGCCTGGGCGAGGGCGGCGGCGTCGTTGACGCCGTCGCCGACCATGGCGACCGAACGGCCTTCGGCCTGGAGGCGCTTGACGACGTCGACCTTGTCCTGGGGCATGACCTCGGCGATGACCGTCTCGATGCCGACCTCGGCGGCGACGGCTTCGGCGACGGCCTTGTTGTCGCCGGTGAGCAGGATCGGGGTGAGGCCGAGGGCCCGTAGCCGCTCGATGGCCTCGGCGCTGGTGTCCTTGACCGCGTCGGCGACCTCCAGGACGGCGCGCGCTTCGCCGTCCCAGGCCACGGCGATGGCGGTACGACCGGCCGCCTCGGCCCGGGACTTGGCCCGGGCCAGTTCTGCGGGCAGGTCCATGGCCCACTCGGTGAGGAGCCGCTCGCGGCCGACGAGGACGGCGTGACCGTCGACGACGCCTTGGACGCCGAGGCCGGGGATGTTGGCGAAGTCCTCGGGTGTGGGCAGGGTGCCGACCTTGTCGGCGGCGCCGGTGGCCACGGCCTGGGCGATGGGGTGCTCGGAGGCGTGTTCCAGGGCGCCGGCCAGGCGCAGGACGTCGGTCTCGTTCGTGCCGCTCACGGTGTGCGTACGGAGGAGGGTCATGCGGCCGGTGGTGACGGTGCCGGTCTTGTCCAGGACGATGGTGTCGACCTTGCGGGTGGTCTCCAGAACTTCGGGGCCCTTGATGAGGATGCCCAACTGGGCGCCGCGGCCGGTGCCGACCATGAGGGCGGTGGGGGTGGCGAGGCCCAGGGCGCAGGGGCAGGCGATGATCAGTACGGCGACGGCGGCGGTGAACGCGGCGGTCAGGCCCGAGCCGTTGCCGAGCCAGAAGCCGAGGGTGCCGAGGGCCAGGGCGATCACGACGGGGACGAAGACGGCTGAGATCTTGTCGGCGAGGCGCTGGGCGGCGGCCTTCCCGTTCTGGGCCTTCTCGACGAGCCGGGCCATGCGGGCGAGTTGGGTGTCGGAGCCGATGCGGGTGGCTTCGACGACGAGGCGGCCGCCGGCGTTGAGGGTGGCGCCGGTGACGCCGTCGCCGGCCCCGACCTCGACGGGCACGGATTCGCCGGTGAGCATGGAGGCGTCGACGGCGGAGGCGCCCTCGACGACGACACCGTCGGTGGCGATCTTCTCGCCCGGGCGGACCAGGAAGCGGTCGCCGACCGCCAGCTCGGAGGTGGGGACCAGCTCCTCGCGGCCGCCGCGCAGGACGGTGACCTCCTTGGCGCCCAGTTCCAGGAGTGCCTTGAGGGCGGCGCCGGCCTTGCGCTTGGAGCGGGCCTCGAAGTAGCGCCCGGCCAGGATGAAGGCGGTGACCCCGGCGGCGGCTTCGAGGTAGATGTTCCCGGCGCCGTCGCTACGGGCGATGGTGAGCTCGAAGGCGTGCGTCATGCCGGGCATGCCGGCGTCACCGAAGAACAGGGCCCACAGCGACCACAGGAATGCGGCCGAGGTGCCGACCGAGATGAGGGTGTCCATCGTGGCCGCGCCATGGCGGGCGTTGGTGAACGCCGCCTTGTGGAAGGGCCAGGCCGCGTACGTGACGACGGGTGCGGTCAGGGTCAGCGACAGCCACTGCCAGTACTCGAACTGCCAGGCCGGCACCATCGCCAGGAGGACCACGGGGACGGCCAGCGTCACGGCGGTGACCAGCCGCTCCCGCAGCGGACGCAGCTCGTCGTCCGCCCCCACGGCGTCCGTACCCGCCTCGGGCTCACGCGGCGGCGCGGGCGGCGCGGCCGTGTAGCCCGTGGCCTCGACCGTGGCGATCAGGTCGGCCATCGCGATGTCGCCGGTGTAGCTGACCTTGGCCTTCTCGGTGGCGTAGTTGACGGTCGCCTCCACACCGTCCATGCGGTTGAGTTTCTTCTCGATACGGGCGGCACACGAGGCGCAGGTCATCCCGCCGATGGCGAGTTCGACCTCGGCGGTGCCGACGGTCCTGGTGGTTGCGGTGGACATTGCTGCTCCTCGGACTGGGGGGGGGGCGGGGCGCCGGGACCCGGCGATCGGCCGGGCCCCGGGACATGGGGGTGCGGGACTGCCAGGCAGTTGCCGGTGAAGGCGGCGATCAGGTCAGATACCCGAGGGGGGTATGCAGCTGCCTGTCTCAGGTATACCCCCTACCCGTATCCTTGGGCAAGGCTTCAGAGTGGTTGACTTCATACCCCCCAGGGGTATCTCATCCTCGGCGCAGGCCGCGGGGAGCGGCCATATGAAGGGAGCCGTCGTGAACACCTGGGTCGTACGAGCCCAGCGGGATCGCCGCGCCGTCCCGGACCTACGGTCGACGGTTACACCGTGAGGGGTGCGGAGGGGAGAGCCGGAGTGTGCCGATGGCCACGTCCGCCCCCGGAGCCGCCGTCCGTAGAGACGGCCAGGATGATCGCGGACGCGGCGGCGTTCAGCGCGGAACCACCCAGCCCGGCGCCCAGGTCCCGGTGGTGTCGTGGCCGGTCGCTGTGGCGGCGAGGTGGGCGCGGAGGGTGGTCAGCGCTGGGTGGGGGTTGTCGCGGTGCCAGAGGAGCGAGTGCGGGTAGACGGGCGTCGGGTCGGTCACCGGGATGCGGCGCAGGCCGTGGCCGGCGGGCCATACGAGACTGGTCCGCTCGCCCATGAAGGTGGCCAGGGCCGGGGTGTCGGCGATGGTGTCGAGGAGCGCGTCGGAGCCGAAGTTGGGGCCGGTCGCCTCGATGGTGAGGCCGAACTCGGCGACGAGGTCGTCGTAGTAGGCGGCCCACTCGGTACCGGGAACGATGCCGGGCATCCAGATCCGGTGCCCGGCCAGCTGGGCGACGGTCACCGACCGGGCGCCGGCCAGCGCGTGGGCGGGGCCGGTGAGGAGCTGGAGCGGCTCGTCGAGCACCCGGACGGACTCGATGTCCTCGGGAAGGGGCCGGCCGGGCACGGCGACGGCGCGGAAGGACGCGTCGATCGCACCGGACCGGATGGCGGCGACGGCCGTCTCGACGTCGAACAGCATCACCACGTCGAGGTCGATCTCGGGGTGCGCGCGGTGGAAGCCGCGCATCAGCCCCGACGGCGCGACGCGCGAGGCGATCACATCGACGCGCAGCGGACGGCGGCCGGTGCGCACGGACGCGACCGCGCGCTCGGCGACGCGCAGCAGATCGCGCGCGTGGGGCAGGAAAGCCTGCCCGTCGATGGTGAGCTCGGCGCCGCGCGGGGTGCGGGTGAACAGCCGTACGCCGAGGTCGCGCTCCAGCGTGGCGATGCGCTTGGAGACGGCCTGCTGGGTGACCGCCAGCTCGGCGGCGGCCTCCTGGAACTGCCCCGCGTCGGCGGCGGCGACGAACGTCCGGACGGTGTCGAGGTCCATGCCGATACCGTACGGGTACAACCGATGGTTGTGGCCGTCGCCTCTGTGGTTGTTTGATTCCTGGTGGTGGTGCTCGCTTTGATGCTTCCGATCGCGGATCGGTTGTGCAGGGTGAGTGCGAGGGGCGTCGGGCATGAGGAGCGGGCACCGGCCGGGTCATCTGCCCGGACACCGGCTGGGGCGGCGGTTCGGGTGGCTGTGGGGAGCGTACGGGACCAGCGCCCTCGGCACGTGGCTCGCCTTCGGCGCGTTCGAGCTGATCGCCATCCGGGTGCTGTACGCCGGACCGGCCGAGGTCGCCGCGCTCTCCTGCGTGGGGTCCGCGGTGGGCGCGGCCGTGGCGGTTCCGCTCGGCCCGTGGGTGGAGTTCCGCCGTAAGCGGCCCGTGCTGATCGCGACGGACCTGGTGCGGTTCGCGGCGCTGCTGACGATCCCCACCGCGTTCGCGCTCGGCGTCCTCACCTTCCTTCAGCTCCTGCTGGTCTCGGTCGTCGTCGCGGCGGCCGACATCACCTTCCGCGCCGCCTCCGGCGCGTACCTGAAGACGCTGCTGCCGGCCGAGGACCTGCTCGTCGCCAACGCCCGATTCGAGTCCACGGCCTGGACGACCACGATCATCGGGCCGCCGCTGGGCGGCGCAGCGATCGGGCTCCTCGGTCCGGTGGCGACGGTGGTGGCCGACGCGGTCAGCTACCTGCTCTCGGCCTTGGGCATCCGCGCGACGGGCGGACACGAGCCGCCGCCCGAGCGCCGGGAGGCCGCGCGCATGCGGGCCGGGGACCTGCTCGACGGTTGGCGGTACATCCTCGCCGACGCGACGCTGCGTCCGCTGTTCTTCAACACCGCCTTGTTCAACGGCCTGGTGATGGCCGCCCAGCCACTGCTGGCCGTCATGATGCTCGGCCGACTCGGGTTCACACCGTGGCAGTACGGCCTCGCCTTCGCCGTGCCCTCGATCGGCGGGCTGCTCGGTTCGCGGCTGGCCCGACCGCTCGTCACCCGGTTCGGGCAGCACCAGGTCCTCATCGTGGCCGGGACGCTGCGCGCGATCTGGCCCGTCGGCCTGGCCTTCCTCGGGCCGGGCACCGGCGGGCTGCTGCTGGTGATGGGAGTCGAGCTCGGACTCATCTTCTGCTGCGGAGTCTTCAACCCCGTCTACACCACTTACCGCCTCGAACGCACCGCACCCGACCGGGTCACCCGCACACTGTCCGCATGGGCGGTGACGACCAAGGGCACGACCGCGCTCCTGACGGCCGTCTGGGGTGTGCTGGGCGGCCTGCTCGGCCCGCGTACGGCCGTCGGCCTGGCCGGCGTGCTCCTGCTGACGACCCCGCTGCTGCTCCCCCGCCGCGCGGCAGCGCATCCCTCCGAGCCGGAACCGGCACCGAGCGGTACCAGCACCGGCCGCCATCGCCGGGTGTGCGAGGAGGGCCCTGCCTCCCCGGCCCTCGAAACTTGACCCGTACAAGCCCGCCATTGGTGGCACGGGTGCGGGTTCCGCCCACACGACCGATGAGTTCCGCCTCGCCGCGTCGTCCGCATGTTCATGTTGGGGACGTCACCCTTCCGCGCCTGCGGGAGGCCCGAGCCGAGATGACAAGGAGCGTGCACACCGTGGACCAGGAGAACGTGAGCGCCACCCTGACTGTCGCCGTGCCCGCCGCGAGGGTATTCGCGGTGCTGGCGGACCCGACGACCCATTCCGCGATCGACGGCACCGGCTGGGTTCAGGAAGCTGTCGACCGGGCGCCGCTGACCGAGGCGGGGCAGGTCTTCCGGATGGAGATGTATCACGCCGACCATCCCAACGGTGACTACCGGGTGGCCAACAAGGTCCAGGTCTTCGACCCGCCGTACGCCATTGGCTGGCTGACGGGGCAGGAGAAGGGCGACGGTCACCTGGAGTTCGGCGGCTGGATCTGGCGTTACGACCTTGCGCCGCTCGGTCCGTCCGAGACCGAGGTCACGCTCACCTACGACTGGTCGGCGGTGCCGCAGTTCATCCGGGAGTACCTCCGGTTCCCGCCGTTCGGCCCTGAGCATCTCACCAACTCGCTGCGCCACTTGGCCGAGCTTGTCTCCGGTAGGTGATGTCGCCGATCAGGATGACCAACAGTACCGGAGGCTGCGGATGCGGATCGTCGGCGTCGGCCTGGCGATCGGCGCGGGCTGGAACCCAGGGAAGGGCGGCAGCCGGAAGCTGGGGTACCGGCAGTCCCAGGAGGTGTCCATACTCGCTCTCCACCTGCTCCAGTCCGCCCTGGTCCACGTCAACACCTTGCTGGTGCAGCAGGTCCTCGCCGAGCCGAGGTGGGCCGAACACCCTCACCGAAGCCGGCCAGCGGGCGCTGTCCCCGCTGTTCCGGACCCACGTGAACCCCTACGGCCGGTTCGAACTGGACCAGACGCCTCGACCTGGTCCTGACCGTCCGGGCAGCCGCGGCGGTGCCTGGACCGCGTACCCCGAGGGAGATGCGCGCGGCGGTCTGCCGACCGGGCAGGCGGCGGGCGAACCGGTGGCCGAGGGAAGAACCCTCCGCCGCCAGTCAGGGCGGAATCGTCGGCGAAATGGACCGGTGAGCGGCTGCCCGACTCATACGGCGAGGTCGCCGGGTTCTGCTTCTCCGCGACCCGAATAGAGGGCGTGCCGGGCGAGAGGGCACTTACGTCACCCAGTTCGGTGGCGGCAACAAGACCAAGGCAACACTCCGACAGGTCGGTTGGCGCGTGCCCAGGCTGGTTGGTCGAGCGGGCGTGGCGCGATCGGCCTGGTGGTTGTGGATACAACGGTGGCCTCGGCAACAGGAGGTGACGCCGAACCAGGCGGTTGTGCGGAGACGGCGCACACGTAGAGTCGGTGGTGGCCAGGTCGTTTCACCGTTGGGAGGTTATGGAATGAAAAAGGTCCCGTTTGGCGTCATGTTCGCTGCGCTCGCAGTGCTCGGGACTGCGCTTGTATCCTTCGCGTTTCAGTTGCGCGCGGAAGGCTACGAGCAGTACGTCCAAGACGTGATTTTTGTGGCGGGCACGGCGTACTTCGCCGCGATCACGACTGTGGTGATGTGGGTTCGTGCTCGTCGGCTGCCCTTGAGCTGAGTCTTTCAGCCACAGCGCGGGCGCCTTGGCGAGGGCCTGTCCGGTGGGTCCAGCCACTCGACCCACCGGACACGCCCTCTAGCTGTGTTGTCCCGTAGCGTTGTTCACGCGGGCTCACTTGCCCAGATCTTTCGGTACGCCGCGCGATACCCGGGTGGGTCCCAGGCGGTGGCTCCGCCGCTGTTGGCGGCCGTGGTGATGTGTACGGGGGCGACGTATCCGCTGGCGGGGTCGCCGGCGAAGGCGCGGTTGAACTCGTCGATGATCTGCCAGCCCTGTTCGGTGAGGGCCTCGGGGACGGTGGCCGTCTGGAACTGGCCGCTGTTGATGCGTTGGAAGGCGGACGGGTCGCCGTCGCCCGCACCGATGTTGTAGGGGGGACCGGCACCCTTCTTGCGGGCCGCGCGCAGGGCCGGGGCGGCGTCGGCGAAGTAGACGTCGTTGATGGCGACGGAGTGGGTCCACTTCTCCCCCAATCGGGAGAGGAGCCCGGAGGCCTCCTGGGGCGTTCGGCTGCTCGTGTCCGAGATCGGGATGTTCTCCTCCGCCAGGAGCTTCACACCGGAGCAGGTGGCGAGTTCCTTCTTGATGAGCTCGGACTTGTTCTTGGCGAACGGGATCGACGCGTCCGTGAACACGACGACTCCGGCGTTGCCGCGGGAGTGCGCGGTGATCCAGTCCGCACTGATCCTCGCGACGTCCTCGACCCTGGTGGTGATGTTGCTGAAGAGCTTCGGGTCCTCGCTCGGGCCGGGGGAGTCGACCGCGTGCCAGCCGATGAGCGGGATGTGTTCCGCGTCGGCCCGCGCGACCTGCTGAGAGGTCAGGTGGGGGTCGAAGCCGCCGATGACGATGCCGGCGGGGTGGAGGGCGATGGCCTGGCCGAACGCCGCCTGGATCCCGGCGGGGGTGCCCTGGCCGTCGATCACCCGGACGTTCCAGCCGATGACCTTCGCGGCTTCCCGCACGCCCTTGGCGGTGCCCGCGACGCCGGGGTTGGTCATGGTCTGCGCGACGTAGACGATGGTCTTGCCCGGGATCGCCGCAGGGCCGCTGGTGGGGCCGTTCCACGCGGTGTCGGTCTTCTGCGCCTGTCGAACGGCCGCTTCGGCCCTGGCCAGAGCGGTGGGGCAGCCGGCCGCCGACGGGGGCGGGAGGGACGCGGCGCCGCCCGTCGACGAACCGCGCTCGCAGCCGACGGTGACGGCGGCCGCCACCACCAGGGCGACCGCGCTCCCCAGGGTGGTCTTGCGGTAGTCGGACGTCACGGGGTGACTCCGGACGCCTCATGGGGCGTACGGGAGGGTTCCGTACGGCCTTGGCGCAGCTGTCGGCGCGCGGCATAGCCGGCCAGCCCGACGGCGATGAGCAGGGTGCTGCCGTTGAACAGCGGGGTGACCCAGAACTGGGCACCGAGCTGGCCGATGCCGGCGAGGCCGATGGCGAGGACGGTGACGGCGACGAGGGTGCCCAGGGCGTTGGCGCGGCCGGGTCTGATGGCGGTGGAGCCGAGCAGCGCGCCGACGAAGGCGGGCAGCAGGTAGTCGATGCCCACGCTGGGGTTGCCGATCTGTTGCTGCGCGGCGAGCAGGACGCCGGCGACGCCGACGACCAGGCCCGATCCGGCGAAGGCGTACACGACGTGGCGCCGGGTGGGAATGCCCACCAGTTCGGCGGCGCGGGGGTTGGACCCGATGACGTACAGATACCGGCCCAGCGGCAGCCGTTCGAGGAGCAGCCACAGGACGGCGGCGAGGGCGAGGACGTAGAAGGCGGAGACCGGCAGGCCGAGGAACCTGGAGTCGTAGAGGGCGGTGAAGGCCGCCGGCAGGCCGTGCGGGCCGGGGACGATCCGGGCCCCGTCGGTGATCCAGCCGGTGAAGGCGTACATGACGCTGCCGGTGCCGAGGGTGGCGATGAAGGAGTCGATCCTCGCGAATTCGACGACGGCGCCGTTGACGACACCCACGACCGCCCCACCGAGGACCACCACGAGGCAGGCGAGCGGCCAGGACCACCCTTCGACGACGATGAGCTGCATCGTCATGACGTGTGCGAGGCCGAGGCCGTAGCCGATGGACAGGTCGAACTTGCCGGTGGCGATCGGGATCGTCGCGCCGAGCGCGAGCATGGCGGGGATGGAATGGTTGGACAGGACGGCGGAGATGTTGTCCAAGGTGGGAAAGGTGTCCGGCAGCGCGAGGGAGAAGGCCAGGAACAGCAGGGCGGTCAGGGCCAGGAGGCCGTAGGCACCGATGAGGTGGCCGAAGCGGCGGCCCGGCGGAGGACGGTGCGAGGGGGAGGGCCTGGGGCTCATCGTCCCGGCGTCCCGGTGAGGGCGTCCATGTCGGAGGCGGCCCGGGCGAGTGCGGTGACGGTGAGGGCTTCGCCGCTCAGCTCCACCGCCGGGGTTCCGCGGACGAACACCAGGGCTCGGTGGCACACGTTGGCGACCTCCTCGAAGTCGGTGGAGACGAGCAGGACGGCGAGACCGCCGGCCAGCGCGTCCTGGAGCAGGTGGTGGATCGCCGCCTTGGCGCCGACGTCCACTCCGGCGGTGGGTTCCTCCAGGATCAGCAGGCGCCTGCTCAGCCCGAGCCACCGGCCGATCATGATTTTCTGCTGGTTCCCTCCGGACAGGGTGGCGATCGGCGCCTCGCTGTCCCGTGGATGCACCGAGAACCGCTCGATCAGGGCGGTGGCCTCGGCCCGCTCGCGTCCGGGGCTGATCCAGTGCGCGCCCCGCAGCCCTCCTGCCCGGGGGTTGGCCAGGAAGTTCTCCCGTACGGTCAGTTCGGCCGCACAGCCCTCTTCCTGGCGGTCGCTGGTCACGAAGCCGACGCCGGCGTCGACGGCGGCCGCGACCGTGCCCGGCCGGTACGGCCGGCCGTCCAGCAGGACCCGTCCGTCGAGGATCGGCCGGGCGCCGGCGAGGGCACGGCCCAGTTCCATGTGCCCGGCGCCGGTGAGGCCCACCATGGCGAGGATCTCGCCGGCGCGCAGGCGCAGGCCGACCGGTCCCGCGTTCTCGGTCCGTACGCCGTCGAGGCTCAGGACGGTCGACCCCGCGGCGGGGGTCACGATCCCGTGGCCGCCCGGTTCGTAACCCACGATGTCGTGCACCAGCCGGGCGGGGCCGTGGCCGGCGAGTGGGCCGCGGCTGATGAGGCGGCCGTCGCGCAGGACGGCGAAGGCGTCGGCGACCTTGTACACCTCGTCGAGCCGGTGGGTGACGAAGACGATGGCGTGACCGCGGTCGCGCAGGGTGTGCAGGACGTCGAAGAGCCGGGCGCAGTCCGCCGCCGGGAGGCTGGCGGTCGGCTCGTCCAGGACGATCAGTTCGGCTCGCGTGCACAGCGCGCGGGCGATGGCCACCAGGGAGCGCTCGGCTCGCGTGAGGTCGGCGACGACGGCGTCCGGGTCGAGGTGCGCGGCGACGATGCCGAGGGCCTCGGCGCATCGCCGGCGGGTACGGCGCCAGGAGATCAGTCCCGCGCGGCGCGGATATCCGGTGCCCAGGGCGACGTTCTCGGCGACCGTCATCCACCCGACCAGCCCCAGGTCCTGGTGGATGAAGGACATGGCGCGGGAGGCCGCTTCGCTGCCGAGCGGATGTCCGGCGACGGTCACCTCGCCCTCGTCCGCGTGGTGGACGCCCGCGAGCACCTTGATGAGGGTGGACTTCCCGGCCCCGTTGGGACCGAGCATGGCCAGGACGCTGCCGGAGTCGATGTCGAGGTCGACCGCGTCCAGCGCGAGGGTGCCGCCGAACCGCTTGCCCAGACCGCGTACGCGGACGAGAGGCGGTGAGCCACGGCCCGGGGGAGGAGGGATTTCAGGAGTGTCGTGCACAGACTTCTCCGGGACCTGTCAGGACCGGCTACCGCGTTTCCGTCATGCTACGACCCGTTTCGACCGCTATGCCGGATGAGCCGTCAGATCGCGGGAATGTCGTCGATGTCGTCGACACTCGGATAACCCTCGACCGCGGCGAGCTTTCCTCCGGGCACCTCCAGAACGCACTCGGCCCAGATGACCTTGCCGTCGGCGGTGTAGCGCGTACCCCAGGACTGCGAGAGCTGGGCGACGAGGAACAGGCCGCGGCCGCCCTCGTCGGTGGTGGCGGCGTGGCGCAGATGCGGGGAGGTGCTGCTGGCGTCGGCGACCTCGCAGGTCAGCGTGCGGTCGTGGAGCAGGCGTACCCGAATGGGACCGCTGCCGTACCGGATCGCGTTGGTGACCAGCTCGCTGAGCAGCAGCTCGGTGGAGAAGCCGACTTCGTCCAGCCCCCACTCGGCCAGCCGCTCGGTGACGGAGCGGCGGAGGGAGGAGACCACCGCCGGGTCGGCGGGCAGGGTCCAGGTGGCGATCCGGTCCGGGTCCAGGGTGTGGGTACGGGCGACGAGCAGGGCGATGTCGTCGGAAGGGTGGTCGGGCACCACGCTCCGCAGAACCGCCTGGCAGGTCTCCTCGGGTGGGCGGTTCGGGTGGGACAGGGCCTCGCGCAGTTGTTGCACGGCCGTGTCGAAGTCGCGGCGGCGGTCCTCGATGAGCCCGTCGGTGTAGAGGACCAGCTGACTGCCTTCGGCGAGGTGGAATTCGGCGGTCTCGAAGGGGAGGCCGCCCAGCCCCAGCGGCGGGCCGGCGGGCAGATCGGGGAAGACGACCGTGCCGTCGGGGTGGACCAGCGCGGGTGGGCAGTGGCCGGCCCGGGCCATGACGCACTGCTGGGAGGTGGGGTCGTAGATGGCGTACAGGCAGGTGGCACCGATGATGCCGGTCATGCCGGCGGAGGCGTCCTCGCCGCATTCCTCCCGGTCGAGGCGCCCCACGAGATTGTCGAGGTGCGTGAGGACTTCGTCCGGGGGGAGGTCCAGCTCGGCGAAGTTGCGCGCGGCGGTACGCAACCGGCCCATGGTGGCGGCGGCGTGCAGCCCATGGCCGACGACATCGCCGACCACGAGGGCGACGCGGGTGCTGGAGAGGGGAATGACGTCGAACCAGTCCCCGCCGACGCCTGATTCGGCGGGCATATAGAGGTGCGCCACGTCGACGGCGCTCTGCTCGGGGAAGCCCTGCGGCAGCAGACTGTGCTGGAGGGCGAGGACCATGGCGTGTTCGCGGGTGTACCGGCGGGCGTTGTCGACGCAGATGGCAGCGCGTGTGGCGAGTTCCTGGGCCAGCGAACGGTCGTCGTCCCCGAACGGGGCGGGGTCCCGCGCGCGGTAGAAGCTCGCTATGCCCAGGACGATGCCCCGGGCGAGGAGCGGGACGGTGATGAGGGAGTGGACGCCGTGCGCGAGGAGGCGCTCGGCGCGCACGGCATCCTGGGAGATCCAGCCGGAGGCAGCCCTCAGGTCGGGCTCCAGTACGGTCTCCCCGCCCGTCAGACAGCGGAGCTGTGGTGTGGTCGCCTTGAGGTCGACCCGCTCACCGGCGGGGTAGAACGGGCAGTCCTCGTCGATGCCGTGGACCACCGTCCGGTGCAGGTCCTTGCGGGGGTCGGTCGGCTCGTCACCGCGCAGGACCGCCGCGGGCAGGTCGATGGTGACGTAGTCGGCCAGGCGCGGGACGGCCATCTCGGCGAGTTCGAGGGCGGTGCGGCTCACGTCCAAGGTGGTGCCGATGCGGGTGCTCGCCTCCGACAACAGCTCCAGGCGCCGCCGGGCCGCCACCGCGTACCTCCCCACGCCCGGCTCGCCCAGCAGCACCAGCCCGCTGGTCGCGCCGTCGTCGGTGGGGCCAGGGGTGCCGGGGACGGTGGGTGTGCCAGGTGAGGGGGCCGTGGTGGCGGCTCGGGTGGGTGCGGTGCGTACGGTGCCGGGGAGGTGCCCGGGCGGCGGGGTGAGGGGCGGGGCGATGGGGGCGAAGGTCCGCTGCTCCAGGAGGCCGGGGGACGCACCGGTTTCGGGGGACGCGCCGGCTTCGGCGGACGCGGCGGCTTCGATGGGGACGGCGAGGCGTTGATGCCGTGAGGGCAGGACCGCCTCGATGGCGATGCCCTCCACCCCGGAGGAGCTCGTCAGCGGGCGGCTCAGCAGCGTGACCCGCCGACCGCCGGGGAGGGACACCTCGACGGCGGCCCGCTGGGCCGAGGAGATCAGCTCGGTGGCCTTCTCCTCCAGGACCATCCGGTCACGCCAGTCCAGGCCGCTCGCGGCGAGCTCGCCCATCTGGCCGTTGCCGCTCGCATCGCCGGTCGTTTCGCCGGCCGGCATGTGGCGCCTGGTATCGAGGTACGCCTGGAGCAGGGCGCGCTCGCGCGCCGAGCTCTGTTCCAGCAGCCGCCGTTCGATGGCCCCGGCCGCCCTGCGGATCACGGCGTTCAGCGCCACATCCGCGTCGGTGCGCGGATATCCGAAGCAGAGGACCCCCTCTATGCGCCCGCTGAGCAGATCCCGGAGGGGAATCGCCGCGCAGGCGTTCGACTGGGCGCGCTCGGCGAAGTGCTCGGCGCCGTAGACATTGATCAGCTGCCTCTCCGCGAGTGCCAGGCCGATGCCGTTGGTCCCGGCGAACCTCTCGGCGAACACGAAGCCCGGGACGGTCTGGATCGGGGCCAGCTGCCTGACCATGGAGGCTTTGCCGAAACGGCGTTGCAGCACCGCACCGTGCCCGTCCGCCAGGCACACGTTCATGTTCTTGCCCGCGAACACGGACTCGAGCCGGTCCAGTACCGGCCCGGCCGCGCGGACGAGACGGCCGTCCAGATCGAGGTCCTCCGTGAAGGGAAGCTCGCTTCCATCCGGTGAGAGCCCCAGCGCTCGGCTGCGCTGCCAGGAGTTCAGGATCGGGCTTCGCACGGACCCCTCGACCGACCCGTCGCGGAGGAATCGCTCACGGGCGAGCGCGGGGCCGATGTCCTCTGCCACGAGCCCCATCCGGATCACTTCCCTCGCGGGTACGTGCGGGTACGTGCGGCTATGGCCGGCCGCGGGTCGGAGCGGCCGCACTGTCGTTCTCAGTTTAGAACTTTGTCGACATAGCGGTGTCGATTGCCGACGGTGGCGGTTCGGTACCGTACGTGGTTCACGTGGCCCCGGGTGGTGTGACCGTCACAGGACCGCGACCGGGGTGACGGGCGATCCCGTACCGCCCGGTACGTTCAAGGGGGCTACGAGGAGCAGGAACTCGTAACGGCCCGTCCCGGCGCAGGCGGCGGAGAGCGCTTCCAGGTCCAGGTTGTCCAGCAGCGGCACTCCCATCGCGGCGATGGCGAGCGCGTGGACCGGGGAGTGCACGCCCTCGACCGGCGAGGGCCGTACGTCGTTGTCGCCGTCGCCGCCGAGCAGGGCGATGCCGCGCTCGGCCAGCAGGGGCATGGCGTCCACGTGGAGGCCCGCGCTCGCCGCGTCGAGGTCCCAGGCGCCCAGCTCCCGGCGGCGGCGGAACCGGCCGACCCGCAGCAGCACCGCGTCCCCCTCACCGATCTCGACGTCGAGCGCGGTCTCCGCGGTCGCGACATCCGCGGCGTGCACAGCCTGTCCGGGCTCCAGCCAGGGGTGCCCCAGCACGGCGGGGAGGTCGAGGAGCACGCCTTTGGTCACCAGCGGGCCGAGCGCCGAGACGGCGCCGAAGCGGGCACCGCCGGCCCCGACGAGCTCCCGCGCCGTACCGCCGTCGTAGAGCTGCCCGCGGTAGGCGATATGGGACAGGGCGTCCAGGTGGCTGACGCCTTTGCCGTGGTAGTCGACGCCGATGAAGTCCTTGTGGGTGGAGGGCTCGGGCGCCTCGACGTCGCCGAGGTCGGACATGTAGCGCAGGGCGGGCTTGTTGTTGTCCGCTGCGGGCGTGGTGTCCCACGGTCGCGCCATCGGGACGACGGTCCCGGACCGGACCAGGGCGGCGGCCCGCCGGACATGGTCCGCGGTCACCCGGTTCCAGGCACCCCGGTCGGCGGCCGCCCAGCGGCCCCACGTACGGAGCGTCGCGAAGAGCGAGTCGAACTCGGCGCGGGAGACGGCCGGCCCGTCGGGGGAAGCGGTGGGCGGGGGAGTCGGCGGGTCGGCGGGGTCGCTGCTCATCTGCTGCTCAGTGCTCCAGAGGGATGTGCTGTTGTCCGGGGGCGGCATGACGTGCTGGGGGCGGGGGAGGCGTTGCGCGGCCCGCTTCGACGTCGCACCCGGATAACCCGTGCGGTGCCGCGTGCGTCACGCCCCGCGCATGGTGGCGCGGTATTCGCTGGGGGACATGCCTGTGTCCGTGCGGAAGGCGCGGGAGAAGCTGTCGGGCTGGGGATACCCCCAGCGCGTGGCGATGGTGCGGATCGTGAGGTGGTCCGGACCGGGATCGGCCAGGTCCTTGCGGCAGCGGTCCAGCCGCTGCCGCCTGATGGAGGCCCTGGGCGTGGTGCCGTTCTGCTGGAAGACGCGGTGCAGGTACCGGAGGGAGATGCGGTGGGCCGAGGCGATGGCTTCCGGGCCGAGGGCGGGGTCCCGCAGGTGCTCGACGATGAAGGCGCCGATCCGCAGGAAGAGCACGTGCCGACCGGACTCGGCGGACTCGCCGGACGCGGCGGAGCCGTCGGACAGGGCGGGATGGTGACCGGCGTGGTGCGCCAGCCGCCCGACGCCCAGCGGCATCAGCTCTATCCGCGCCCCGAAGGTCGCCGTCTCCAGGAACCTGACGCGCTGGGTCACCTGCGCCAGAGCCATCGCCGGTCTGCGCCACCTGGCGCGGTTGCAGCAGACCCAGCTCGACCTGGCCACCCAGCGCTGGCACCGCGCATGCCCCGGCGTCAGGGCGAAGGCGGCAGGGCGTCCGGGTTGAGGTGTTCGACCAGGCGGCGCAGGAGGCTGTGCGCGGTCGCCCGTTCCTCGGGGGAGAGGACGGTCAGGGCGTCGTCGTTCACCCGGGCGACGACGGTCGTCGCCTGCTCCGCCACGCCCCGGCCGTCGTCGGTGACGTACAGGCGCAGCACGCGGCGGTTGGTGGCGTGCGGGCGGCGCTCCATCAGCCCCCGGTCGACCAGCCCGTTCACCGCGGCCCCCATGGACTGGGCCGTGATGCCGGCGCGGCGGGCGGCCTCGGCGCTGGAGATGCCGGGCTCGCGGAGGGCGCTCCGCAGCACGTTGTGCTGCGCCAGGGTCAGGTCCAGGGCGCGGAGCTCCTTCTCCAGGCGGGCGCCCATGGCCTGGGAGAACTGCCACGCGAGGTAGCCGGTGTAGGAGAACGGATCATTCATGGGGACCACCACTTGTAAGGCGCCTTATGACTGCTGCTACTGTTGTAAGGCAGCTTACAAGTTTGGATGGTCCTCATGTCACTCCCCACCTCCTCGACCCCCACCCGGCCGCGGCCGGTCTCCTCGCACCCCGACATACCGGATCCCGCACCGCCACAGCACCCGAAGGGCGGCCTGAAGGGCGTCCTCCTCCCGGTGGCCGTCGTCCTCGCCATCGGCACGATCTTCGTGAGCGTCTACCTCGCCGCGTTCCACGCCCCCCGACCGCACGACCTTCCCGTCGCCGTCGTGGGCACGCAGCAGGAGACCCACCGGGTCGAGGAGGGGCTGGAATCCGCCCTTTCCGGAGGCTTCGACGTACGGCCCTACGCGGACGAGAACGCCGCCCGGGACGCCGTCGAACACCGCCACGTCTACGCCGCCTACCTCACCGGCCACGGCCACGACGCCCCGAAGCTGCTGTACGCGGGCGCCAACGGGCCCTCCGTCACCGGCACCCTCACCGGAGCCTTCGGCCACGCCGCCGGGGCGAGCGGGCACCGGCTCGCCCAGGAGGACGTCCTCCCGGCGTCCTCCGGTGACACCCGCGGCCTGTCGATCTTCTACGCGGCCTTCGGACTGGTCCTCGCCGGCTACCTCTTCGGCATGATGACCTACCAGGCCGCTCCCGCCCTGCGCTTCCGGCAGCGCATGGCCAGCCTCGCGCTCTTCGGCGTCCTGGGCGGGATCATCATCGCCCTCCTCGCGGGCAGCACCGGATTCGGCGCCCTGCCCGGCTCCTTCGTCGGCATCGCCGGGATCACCGCGCTGATGGCCATGGCGGCGGGCGGCGCGACCATGGTGTTCATCAGGTGGGCCGGATCGGCGGGCGCCGGACTGGCCTCGGTCGTTCTGCTGACCCTCGGCAACGCCACCAGCGGCGGCGTCATGCCCGCCCCCTACCTGCCCGGCTGGCTGCACCCGCTCTCCGGAGTCCTGCCCGTCGGCGCCGGTGTGCGCGCCGTCCAGGGACTGGCGTACTTCCACAACGACGGCCTGGGGCGCGGCATCGCCGTCCTGGCCGCATGGATCATCGTCTGCGCGGGACTGCTCTACCTCCGCGACGCGCGCGGCGCCCGTAGCGCCCGTGCTCAGCAGGTTCCCACCTCCTGAGCACCCGCAACCCCACGCGGGATCCGGCGGCCGCGCCGCGGTTGCCACCGGCGCTCCGGCGGCCCGACCGCCCCGGCGACCCGCAACGAGGGGGATCACCGACTCGTTGACCAGCGCGTGTCACAGGTGGCGGCTCAGGTGATGCTCACCGGAGCCGCCACCTGTCCGATCGAGGAGAGAGAATGCGCTGTTCACCTGGACGGTTCCGGGTCTCCCTGGCGGTGCTGGCCGCCGCCGTGGCGGTGGTGGTCCTGCTGGTGGGGGAGGCCGCGGCGAGCGACGGCCGGACGTACGAGGGCTCCCGGCGGTCCCTGACGTACGACGGATCCTGGAAGTACATCGCCACCCACCACTCGAAGCAGGGCTGCCAAGAGGCGGGTGAGGACGGCAGGCGCGCCAAGCGGTGGGCGCAGTACCGGTGCCTTCCCTCCAGCTGGCTCGGAGTCGACCCCTACGACCTCTGGGTGCGATGAGCCCGGACCCGGTCGCGGTCGCCGTCCGGTCGCACGGCCGGGCGGTGCGCGTGGCGGGCACGGCCGCGGCCCTGCTGTTCGCCGTCCTGCTGGTGAAGCTCACCGTCGTGCTGTTCCTGGCCGGAGACCAGTGGCTCGCCGTCAACTACTCCGCGCCACAGGCGTCCGCGGAGGTGACCCGCCTGGTCGTCGGCCTTCCCCTCTGCGTGGTCGCGGTGCTGCTGCTCGCCGACCCCTCCGGGCATCGGATGGGCGGACTGCTGCTGGCGGCGGGGGCGGTGTGGCTCGTGCCGTCCGCCGTGTTCGACCTGTTCGCGTTCCTCGGCAGCGAACCGGTGCCGGTCGCCGCCGCCATGATCCTGCTGGCGGCCACCGGGATCGCCGGCCACCCCCTGACCGTGCTGCTCATGCCCCTGTGCTTCCTCCACGACGCGACGTCCCGCCGGGGCCGATGGGGCGTCATCGTGGGCGCCGGAGCCGTCTGCCTGGGATACGGAGCGCTGTGGGCGCTGGGCACACCCGGCTCGCACCCGTTTCCCAGCCCGTGGTCCGGGACGCCCGCCAGCGAGTGGGCCATGGGGTTGCTGGACCCGAGCGAGGAGGCCGTGGACTGGGTGAGCCGGGCCGTGACCCTGGTGGTGACGGCCGGCCTCGTCCGCCGCGCCCTCCGGGAGCCCGCCGGGGACGGCCGGCGCGTGTGGGCGCTGCTGGCCGTGGCCTACCCGGCCTGTGTCTGCCTGCTGTTGTCGGACGTGTGGGGCGAGAGCTGGACCGTCGCGGCCCGTGCGGCGGGCAGCGCGGTGTGGGTCGCCGTGATCTGCCTGGCGGCGGCCCGCGGTGGCATGTGGAGGCTGGAGCGTGTCACCAGCCACCGGCTGGCCGGCGCGTTCGTGCTCACCGCCCTGGCCGCCGCGGCCGTCTGCGCCGCCGTGGCCGCGTGGGCGACCCTGCCGGCGGCCCGCAGCGTGACGGTGGTCGTCGCCGCGGGGATCGCGCTGGTGGCCGGCTGGACCGTACGGCCCGTCGTACTGCGCACCTCCCTGGCGGTGGAGCGGGCCTTCTACGGACCGCGCGCCCGGCCGTACGAGGCCATGCGGGCCCTGGCCGTACGGCTGCGACAGGCCCCGCACCCCGGCCACGTACCCGAACAGATCTGCCGCAGCGCGGTGGAGGACCTGGGGCTGGCCGGCGCGACCATCGGCGTCGACACCCGCTCGGGGCCCCGGTGGCTCGCCGCCGTCGGCGCCCCCGTGACCGACCCGAAGCAGGTCTTCGTCCTGCGCCACCACGGCCAGGTGGTGGGCCGCCTGGAGGTGGCACGCGGCGGTACGAGCACACCCGCCGAACGCGACGGCGACCTGCTGTCGCTGCTCGCCGACCAGGCCGGCCCGGCGCTGGCAGCCCTGCGCCTGGGCGAGGAGGCGCAGGCGGCCCGCGAACGCCTGGTGCTCGCCCGCGAGGAGGAGCGCCGCCGGCTGCGCCGTGAGATCCACGACGGCCTCGGCCCCCAACTGGCGGCCGCACAGCTGTGGCTGGGCACCGCCCAGGCGTGCGGCCCGCCGTCCTCCGCGGCCACGGCGCACTTGCGTATGGCCGCCGAAGGTCTCGGTGAGGCGCTGGCCGAAGTGCGGCGCATCACGGCGGGACTGACGCCCGCGGCGCTGGTGGAGCACGGCCTCCTCGACGCCACCCGGACGCTCGCGCACCGGCTCACCACCGAAGACGTACGCGTGACGGTGACCGGGCCGCGCACTCCGCTGCCCGCCCTGGCGCCCGGCGTGGAGACCGCCGCCTACCGCATCGCCGCCGAGGCGGTGACCAACGCCGTCCGTCACGCCAGGGCCCGCCGCGTGGCGGTCGCCTTCGACGCCGTTCCGACGGCGCTGACGGTCACGGTCACCGACGACGGCTCGGGATTCGACACCGCCGTCGTGCCCGGCACCGGCCTGGCCTCGGTCGTCGAACGCGCCGAGGAGATCGGCGGCACCACCACCATCACCAGCGGCCCGGACGGCACGACGGTCGGCGCCACCCTGCCCATCGCACCCCGGCCCGACGACCCAGAAGGATGACGATGAGCGAAGCGACTGACGGTGCCGACAAGGAGCGCCCCTGGCGTGTGCTGCTGGTCGACGACCATCCCCTCTTCCGGGAAGGTCTCGCGGCCGCGGTCGACCTGGACGAGGGCTTCACGGTGGTGGCCCAGGCCGCCACCGGCGAGGAAGCCCTCACCGAAGCCGCCCGTACCACTCCCGACCTTGTCGTCATGGACCTCGGACTGCCGGGGCAGTCCGGGATCGAGACCACCCGACAGCTCCGCGGACGCCACCCCGACCTGCGCGTCCTGGTCATGACGATGTCCGAGGACGACGACAACCTGCTGGCGGCCATGCGGGCCGGGGCGCGCGGTTACCTCCTCAAGGGCGCCGTCCGCGAGGAGATCCTGCACGCGCTGCACACCGTCGGCCGGGGAGGGGCCGTCTTCAGCCCCCGGATGGCCGAACGGCTCGGGGCCCTGTTCGCCGCGTTCGGCAGCGCCTCCGCCAAGGAGGCGTTCCCGACGCTCACGGCCAGGGAACGCGAGATCCTCGACCTCCTGGCCGCCGGGCTGAGCTACCGGCAGATCGCGCAGCGGCTGTTCGTGGCGGACAAAACCGTACGCAACCACGTCGGCTCGATCTTCGCCAAGCTCCAGGTCCACGACCGCGCCACGGCGATCGTGCGGGCCCGCGACGCGGGCCTGGGAACGGGCTGAGCCGCGCGCCCGGGGGAGAGCCCCGGCCTTTCGGCAGGCGACACACGCCTGCCGAAAGGCCGCCCCCGCTCTGTCATCCCCCTCGGGCAGGACGGCTCGTCATCCCACCCTCAGCGGTCGGTCCACAGATTCCAGAAGACCGGACCGTTGGCGCACTGGAACTGCGACCAGTGACCGCGGTCGACCCCTTCCTGGCCGGCCTCCATGCAGCCCCCGCGGGTCCAGTACTTCCCCCGGTGGACCGGCAGGTCGGCGGGCGCCTGGTTCACGTGCGAGACGACGGCCGCGACCGACCGCGACGCGTGGGCGCCGCCTTCGACGGCCTGGGAGATGCCGGCGCCCGTCATCGAGGCCGCGACGGCCGCGAGTCCGACGACGGCGAGGGAGACGCGCTTGCTCTTCATGGGTGTTTCCTTCCTCGGTGGATGGGACCCGGCGAGGCCGCGGTGCCGACCGCTGCCCGCCGGATCCGGACAACCAGAGCTTCGACCCCCCGATGACCCAGGCACATGGGTCATCCGCCCTCTCCCCGCCCACGCGTCGGATGCCGGTGGGTGGCGTGGCCGTAGTGCCCGTCCGAGTCGGCGCGGCTCAGCCGGCGGCCGGGACGGCCGGGACGTCCCCGGACCGGCGGTAGTAGTCGAATTGGGTCACCCCGTTGTAGCCGTAGCTCTCGGGGTGCAGCTCGTGCAGGGCGACGCCGGCCCGGGGAAGCGGGCCGAGCACGTCCGACAGCAGCTCACCGGCCCTGGCGATGAAGGCGGACTTCTCCGCGGCGCTGTTCGTGCCGGCGGTGATGCTCGCCTCGATGTGCGCGTCGCGTCCGCCGGCCAGGGGGCGGCCGTCGATGTAATAGCTGCCGGGCGGAACCACGTCGATGTGGACGATGGTCCGCGCGGCCGCCTTGCGCAACACGGAGACCGCCAGCCCGGTCAGGCCCTCGGCGAGGTCGCGCTGGACGTCGGCAGAGAGGTCGGTGTCGGTCACGGTGACCCGGAAGTACGGCATGGCTCTCCTCGGCACGCTGGGGGTTGTCGCCGCCGGAGTCGGCGGCACCGGGCAAGCGTCACCGACCTGGCACCATAGATCCAACGCATACGTGTCATAGGTATATGAGGCCGACGCATGACCGTGAATCTTCCCCAGCTGAGGGCTTTCCTCGCCGTCGTCGACGCGGGCGGTTTCAGTGCGGCCGCCGCCGAACTGGGCCTGAGCCAGTCGGCGGTGTCGCACGCCGTCGCCTCCCTGGAACGCGAGCTGGCCGCCCCGCTGTTGGTCCGCGCCACCCCGGTGCGGACCACCGCGCTCGGGGAGCGGGTCCTGCCGCACGCCCGCATCGCGCTGTCGGCGGCCCGCTCCGTGGAGCGGATCGCGGCAGAAGCCGCCGAGACCATGACCGGCACCGTGCGGCTGGCCGCCACACCGACGGTCTGCCACGGGCTGATCCCCGGCCTGCTCCGGCACTGGCGCGCGGAGCAACCACGGGTCACCGTGCGGGTCTTCGAGGGCGACAGCGGCGAAGTCTCGGCGTGGCTGCGGGACGGGACGGCCGACGCCGCCGTACTGATCGACCCGCCGCCCGGCCCCGGCATCCAGCTCGCCACGGACTCCTACCGGGCCCTGCTGCCCCGGGACCACCCCTTGGCGGGCGAACCGCACGTCGACATCCGCGACCTGGAGGACGACCAGTTCCTGATCTCACCCAACAGCTGCGAAACCCGCATCCGTACGATCCACAGCCTGGCCGGGCTGCGCTTCGCACCCACTCACCGGGTACGGGACCTGGCGACCCTGATCAGCATGGTGCAGGCCGGAATCGGCGTGACCGTGCTGTCCGAGGTCTCCCGCTCCGTCATTCCCCCCGACCTCGTCCTGCTGCCGCTGGAGCCCCGGACCTCGCGCCGCCTCGTACTGACCGGACCGAGTGCCCGCCCCTGGCACCCGGCGATCCGCACCTTGGCGGAGTCGGCCGCCGACCACCTGGCGCGGACCTGATCCGTGGCTAACCGGCTCCCAGCGGTCCCGTCCTACGCCACGCAGAACTCGTTGCCTTCCGGGTCCCGCATGATCCACCAGTGCCCGGCCGGGCCCTTGTCGACCTCGCGGACGCGGGTCGCCCCCAGGGCTTCCAGCCGGGCCACCAGCTTGTCGCGGTCGCCGGGCTCGCTGTGGACGTCGAGGTGCAGGCGGTTCTTGCCGGACTTGTGCTCCGGTACGTCCTGGAAGAGCAGCCGTCGGCCGCGGCCGATGCCGCTGGTCCCGTCGAACGGATCCTCGGGGTGGCGGATCGCCGCGTAGCCGCGGAAGGTCTTGCGGCCGCGGTGCTCGACGACCGCGTCCTCGCCGATCCGGCCGGCGGCCAGCAAACCCTCGACGAGGGGGCTGGGATCCTCCACCTCGTAGTCCAAGGCGGCGGCCCAGAAGTCCGCGAGGGCGGCCGCGTCCGTGCTGTCGATGACCAGTTTCCAGCTCAATGCCATGCGGTCAGTATGGGCTCGTCCGCTTCGGCGACATCCCCGCACCGGGGCGCGAGGCGCCGCCGATCGGCCGGACGCCTCGCGAGGACGGCCGAGAGCACCGGGCCGGAAGACGATGGGACATGTTTCGAAGACGGCAGGCCATTACGCGGCTCATTCGATCTCTCTAACGTTGGGTGCATCAAGAAGCCCGAACGACAAGGGAGAGCTCCCGTGCGTGCTGTTGTCCAGAATTCCTTCGGCGGCCCCGAGGTCCTGGAGACCGTCGAGATCGACCGGCCCGAGCCCCTCGGCGGCGAGGTGCTCATCCGGGTTCGGGCGAGCGGCGTGAACCCCGTGGACGTCGCCGTCAGGTCGGGCGCCTACCCGCTGCTGGGCGAGCCGAGCTTCGGAGTGGGATGGGACATCTCCGGCGTCGTGGAGGAGGCCGGCCCGGGAGCCCGGTTCAAGGTGGGGGACGAGGTCTACGGGATGCCGTTCTTCCCGCGCGCCGCGACCGGGTACGCCGAGTACGTCGCCGCGCCCTCGCGGCAGGTCGCCCGTAAGCCCGCCTCGCTCGACCATGTGCAGGCCGCCGCCGTGCCGCTGGCCGCGCTGACGGCGTGGCAGGGGCTGGTGGACGCGGCGCGGGTGAAGGCCGGCGACCGCGTGCTGATCCACCGCGCCGCCGGGGGAGTCGGCCACTTCGCGGTGCAGATGGCGAAGGCGCGCGGGGCGCATGTGATCGCGCTGGCCAGTGAGGCGCGGCACGAGTTCGTACGGAGCCTCGGGGCGGACGAGGTGATCGACTACCGGGTCACCGACTTCACGGACGCGGTGCGCGACCTCGACGTCGTCTTCGATTCGAGCGCCGAGGGCTCGCGTTCGCTGAGCGTGCTGCGGCGGGGCGGCACGCTGGTGAGCATCATGGAGCACTGGAACCAGGAGCTGGCGGCCGAGGCCGAGGCGGCCGGACGGCACTTCGCGGGGGTGTCGGTCGAGCCCGACTACGCCTCCCTGGAGGCGATCGCCGAGCTGATCGACGAGGGACGGATCCGGCCCCACGTACAGGAGACGTTCCCGCTCGAAGAGGCGGGCAAGGCGCACGAACTGGTCGGTTCCGGGCGGGTGCAGGGCAAGGTCGTGCTGACCGTAGGGTGAGCGGCGTGGACATCCTGACCGAGGCGCTGAGCTCGATGCGGACCGGGCTTCCCACGTCCGTCCGCACCGACGGCCGAGCCCCCTGGGGGCTCCGGCTCCCGCCCGTCGCCGGGGCGGGCTTCCATGTGGTGCTGTACGGCACGTGCTGGCTGGTGCCGTTGGAGGACGCCCCCGGCGGGGCGGAGCCGATCGCGCTGAGCCCGGGTGATGTGGTCTTCCTGCGCGACGGCCGGGGCCACATCCTCGCCGACCACCCGTCCACCCCGGCCGAGGTGGAGCGGCCCGAGCAGTTCCACCCGGGAACGCCGATCGGCTCGGTGAGGGTGGGCGGCGACGGCGCGCTGACCAGCCTGCTGTGCGGCAACTACCACTTGGACCAGGGGCGGCCGCACCCGTTGGTGCGGCAGCTTCCCGAGGTGATCCACCTGCGGACGAGACACGGCTCCCACCCCGAGCTCGGCGCCGCCGTCCAACTGCTCGGCGCGGAGCTGGAGAACCCGCGCATCGGCTCGGCCGGCATCGTCCCCACGCTGATCGACTCACTGCTGCTCTACATCCTGCGCGCCTGGCTGGAAGCCCAGCCTCCGGCGGCCGCCCACGGCTGGGCCGCCGCGCTCGGCGACTCGGCGGTCGCCCCGGCGCTCGCGGCCATCCACGAGGATCCCTCGGCCCAGTGGACCGTCGAGTCGCTGGCCGAGCGGGCCGGGCTCTCCCGCGCGGCCTTCGCCCGGCGGTTCGCGGCGCTGGTCGGGGAGCCGCCCATGGCCTATCTGACCCGCTGGCGCATGACGACCGCGGCCCGGCTGCTGCGTGAGTCCGACGCCCCGCTGACCACGGTCGCCGCGCAGGCCGGATACGGCTCCGAGTTCGCCTTCGCGAAAGCGTTCAAGCGCGAGTACGGCCAGGCCCCCGGCGGGTACCGCCGCCAGGCCCGGGCCGCCTGACGGCGGACCGGCCGGCCACCGGGCCACATGAAGGGCTCACCCTGTCCCGGATGGGGCCCGCGGGGAAGTGCGGCCCGCGACATCGCTACCGCCTTCGGTGCCACGCCCGCCGCCTGAGCTCGAACAGCCGCCGTCGCCCGGCCGCCGCGGGGCGGACGCGGGTCAGGGAAGCTGGTCGCTGTATCCGCAGACCCACGCGAGAGCGTCGTGTGCGCCCAGGATGTAGTCCCTGGTCCCGCCCTGGCTGGTGAGATCGGCCAATTGGACCACCGCCGAGTCCACTTCGGCGGTCAGCGAGCCGAGGTCGGGTACGCCTTGGGTGCTCGCGCCGGTGACCGGCGATCGATCGGCGCGGCCGACGGCCCACTGATAAGCGGCCGACGCACCGACAGAGAACTGGGACGAGTGGTTGTGTCCCGCGTCCGGGGCCGCGAGGATCCTGTTCGCCAGCTCGACATCCGTATAGGCCCGCACACCCACCCGCTGTGCCGCGCCCTGCTCCGTCTTCCCAAGTGTGGTCACGCTCGCTCACCTGCCTTCGTTCTTCGTCGCCGGCCCATTTCCGCGTCTGATGCCCGCTTCTCGGTCGCCGGTATTTTCGCGGCCGGAGTCACCCAATCGCCTGCCCACGGACGCCCCTTCCAAAAGGCGTTCCCGGAGGAGGCGGGGGTTTGCTCTCCGCGGACCCGGGAAGCCGGTCCCGTAGAGCAGCCGGGCACCTCGGCGGCGATGAGAAGAGATCACGGGATCCCGATGGATTTCGTCGAAGGTGCTCCTCTCGTGACTTCCGAACGGATGAAGGAGCAAGCAGTTGAGTGACAACATCTGGGGTTACCAGTCGAACGCGAACTACGTCGCGGGCACCAGCCTGGCCGGATACAAGGTCGAGGCGACGGATGGTCATATCGGCAAGGTCGACAAGCACTCGGACGAAGCCGGTTCGGCATACATCGTGGTGGACACCGGAGTATGGATCTTCGGCAAGCACGTGCTTCTTCCGGTGGGAACCATCACTCGTGTCGATACCTCGGAGGAGAAGATCTACGTGGGCCGGACAAAGGCCGAGATCAAGGACGCCCCCGAGTTCGACAGGGACAGGCACGACGGCGACAAGGACTATCACCAGCAGGTCGGCGGATATTACGGCGGCTTCCCCATCCTCTGAGCCGGTCGATTCCTTCCGAGCCGGTCGCTTCCTTCGCCCGGGGCGGGCCGGTCACCAGCTGGTGACCGGCCCGCCCCCGGACTTGCACGACGCGGCCCGCAGGGCGGATCGCACGGTGCGGGTGGACCGGAGGAATGAACGGGCCGTCCCGGGGAAGACGCGTTCAGTGACCGGCCGACTACCACGGAGGGCGGATCCGATGACAGCGGAATCGGTGTGTACGCCGGAGGCGGAGCTGTCGGCGGTGGCGTCGGCGGCCGCGCCGGCCCGGGCCGGGGGCCTGCCGTGGGTGGAGGATGCCGGAAGCGTCGCCCCCACGGACGCCCGGGAGCTCTCGAAGCTGTTCTTCGCCCGGCTTCAGGTCCTGGAAGAGGGCACGCCGGAGTACCAGTACGCGCGCAACACCCTCATCGAGATGAACCTGTCCCTGGTCCGGTTCGCCGCGAGCCGCTTCCGTAACCGTGGCGCGGACGAGATGGAGGACATCGTCCAGGTCGGCACCATCGGCCTGATCAAGGCCATCGACCGGTTCGACCTCTCGCGCGAAGTCGTGTTCACCACCTTCGCGGTCCCCTACATCGTCGGGGAGATCAAGCGGCACTTCCGCGACACCAGCTGGGCCGTCCATGTCCCCCGGCGCCTGCAGGAACTGCGGGTCGAACTCGCCAAGGCCCAGGCGTACCTCTCCACCGCCCTGGACCGGGAACCCACCGTCACGGAACTCGCCGCGCATCTGGAACTCAGGGAGGACGAGGTCGTCGAGGGCATTGTCGCCGCCAATGGCTACACCGCCGGATCCCTCGACATTCCCAGCGATTCCGGAAACGACAGCCCGGCGGGCAAGACCGGGCGCACATTCGCCGAGGCGCTGGGCGGACTCGACCCCGCCATGGAAACCGTGGAGAACCTCCACGCTCTCGCACCCCTGCTGAAACAGCTCGACGAGCGCGAACGCCGCATCGTCGCCATGCGGTTCGGCCAGGAGATGACCCAGTCCCGGATCGGGGAAGAGCTCGGCCTCTCGCAGATGCACGTCTCCCGCCTCCTCACCCGAATTCTCGCCAAACTCCGTACCGGCATGACCGCCGAGGACTGACGGATCCGCCTGCCGGGGGAGTTCGTAGGAGAACAGGCGAATCATCAGAAGGCGGGTTCACGACCTGAAAGGTCGTGAACCCGCCTTTTGTCGCACGAAAATCGTCCCTGAAACAGAGTGGGTGTGAAAGGGAGAACGCAGGGCATACGTCGGTTCGGAGGTTGATGACTATGGTTCCCCTGCTTCTCGTACTGCTCCTCGCACTGATCCTTTTCGGTGCCGGTTTCGCGGTGAAGATCCTGTGGTGGGTCGCCGTCGCCGTTCTGGTGATCTGGCTCCTCGGCTTCCTCATGCGCTCCACGAGCGCCGGTGGCAGCCGTGGCCGCTGGTATCGATGGTGACCTGACGCCTCGCGACACCCAGGGGCCCGGCCCGATCCACGTGATCGGGCCGGGCCCCTTCTGTTCCGTCCCGGGCCGGGCCCGGCGAATCCGTTCCGTCCCGGGCCGGGCCCGGCGAAACGGAGTCGGGACAAGCGGAACGGGTACGCGACACCGCAACCGGGGACGGACCGGGCACGCGCGAGGAACCACGCGCACCTCCAGCCCGGACCCGTCCCCGGCCTCGGAAACGCCGCCCCGGGCCAAGGGCGGACCCGTGGAGACGGTGAATGACCCCGCCTCTACGATGGACCGATGGCGTCGATCAAGCAGGTCCAAATCACTTTCGACTGCGCGGAACCTGAGCGCGTCGCTCGTTTCTGGTGCGAGGTGTTGGGGTATGTCGTACCGCCGCCACCGGAGGGGTTCGCTACTTGGGACGATTACGATCGCGCCCTGCCGCCTGAGCGTCAGGGTTCGGAGTTCGCATGCGTCGATCCCTCGGGAGTGGGCCCGCGACTGTTCTTCCAGCGCGTTCCCGAAGGCAAGGTCGTCAAGAATCGGGTGCATCTTGACGTGCGGGTCGGCACTGGGCTCGTGGGTGAAGAGCGCGTGGCCGCACTCGAGGCCGAATGCGCACGGCTGGTCGCGCTCGGCGCGGTACGCGAGCGACTACTGCTTGCCGATGGCGTCGACGAGTCGTGCCTCGGGATGCGGGACATCGAGGGCAACGAGTTCTGCCTCGACTGAGTGGCCGCGCCTCAGCCGGCCGTGGTCGGTACGCCGACCTCGGCCCACGCCCGGCGCACCTCTTCGCCTTCCCTCGGTCCGTAGTCCTCGGCGATCTCCGCGGTCAGCTGGGCGAATGCCGCGAAGTCGGCTCGGGGGCCGAGTCTCCCGCTGGTGAGCGCGTCGTACCAGATGCGGCCGGGCTGCTCCCAGGCGTAACCGCCGAGTCTCGATGCCGCCAGATAGAAGGCGTGGTTGGGGATGCCGGAGTTGGAATGCACTCCGCCGCTGTCACGGAACGTCCTGACGAATTGGTCCATGTGGGCCGGCTGGGGGTCCTTGCCCAGCTCGTCGTCGTTGTACGCGGTTCCCGGTGCCTTCATCGAGCGCAGTGCGACTCCCGTGACTCCGGGACGCAGGACTTCCTCTCCGATCAGCCAATTGGCCTCGGCCACGGTCTGGTGCTTGATGTACTGGTCGACCAGGGAACCGAAGACATCGGAGACGTGCTCGTTGAGGGCTCCGGACTGGCCGAAGTACTCCAGATTGGCGGTGAACTGGGTCACTCCGTGGGTGTGCTCGTGGCTGGCGACCGTCTGGGATTCGGTGAAATTGCCGATGAGGTCGTCCCCGTCTCCGAAGATCATCTGTTCGCCGTTCCACAGGGCGTTTCCGAACTCGACGCCGTAGTGGACGCTGGCGTCGAGCGGGAGCCCTTCTCCGTCGATGGAGGAGCGGGAGAAGACCTTCAGGTAGAAGTCGAAAGTCGCTCCCAGGCCGCGATAGGCGTTGTTCACCGCGGCGTCCTGTACGTCGCTGCTCCCCTCCTTGCGCACGGGTGTGCCGGGAAGCTCGGAGCCCCGCTCGGCATCGTAGACGGTGCGGTCGGGGCGGTCGGCGGGACCTGTCGGCGGGGCGGCCAGAAGGCCGAGTTCCGTCGTCAGCCGCCGCTGGACCCGCTCTGCCGTGTCCAGCGCCAAGGTACGGCGGGCCCGCCGTCTGACGTCCAGATCACCGGACTGGGCGAGCTTGGTGAGCAGATACGGCGGCACGATCGCGCACCACGAGGTGTTCGAGGCGCGGGTCGCGCCGGTGCCGAAAGGAGAGTCCGTCATGACGGTGCTCCTGAGGAAATGGAGATGGTGTCGTGGGCGGAACCCGGAGCCGGTGAACGAGGAGAGATCTTCACGTAAGCCGAAGCCGAACAGTTCCACCTGGTGAAACGCGTGAATCGTCCGACTGGGATGCGATCCAGGTGTGTTCGTGTTATGTAGTCAGTTTCCGCCCTCGCTCAGCGGCCCGCAACATGATGCCTCAGGCATATTTCTGCCCGCGTGCGCCGCCCCCGGATAGCGGTCCGCCCCCCGTTGGACAGGCGTTTCCCACCCTCGGAGAATATGAAGTGTCGGCGAGCAGTGACCTCGGCGGCGCCTGCTGCGTCGGCAGCGTGTATCCGCGCCGCGTGAGGAGGCGCTATGACCATCCGCATCGCAACCTTCAACGCCGAGAACCTTTTCCGGCGGCCGGCCGTCTTCGGCATCGCGGACGACACCGAACGACAAGGCGCCCTCGACGCCTTCAAGAAGCTCGTCGAACTCCTCGGCCACGTCGAGTACACGTCGCAGGACAAGGCGGACATCGTCGAGATACTCAAGGCGCACAGCATCGACAGCGCCCAAGCGGTCTCCACCCAGACGATCGCGGTGATCGAGCCCCGCGGTGGCGCGAAACTGCTGAAGGGGCAGGGCAGCGCCGTCGAGGTCAAGGCCAAGGGACGGCCGGACTGGGTGGGCTGGGCCGAGATGGTCCGTGACGATCTCAACCTGCAAGCCGTCAAGAACACCGCCCGGGTGATCGCCGAGGTGAACGCCGACGTGCTGCTGACGGTCGAGGTCGAGGACCGGCTCACCCTGGACCGCTTCAACCACCAAGTGCTGGGAGGGCAATTGGGTGCGCAGCCGTATCCGTTCAACCTGCTGATCGACGGCAACGACAGTCGCGGCATCGATGTCGGCCTGCTCAGCCGTCACCCCATCAACTCGATACGCTCGCACATCTTCGACACCAAGGACGGAAAGCAGATCTTCAGCCGGGACTGCCCGGAATTCGAGATCCAGCTCGATGGCGCGGCGCCGCTGTGGATCCTCGGGAACCACTTCAAGAGCAAGATCGGCAACCCGGCCGACACCCTCCGCAAGCGCAATCGGCAGGCCGAGCGGGTCGCGGCGATCTACAAGGAGGCTCTCCACCGCTCCGCGCGGGTGGTGGTCGCCGGAGACCTCAACGACACGCCGGACAGTGAGCCGCTCGCGGCCCTCCTGGCCACCGGGTTGCAGGACGCGATGAGCCACCCCAGTTTCACGGGGGATCCCGGAACCCACGGCCCTGGCACGTCGCTCTCCGACAAAATCGACTACCTGATGTTCTCGCCCGAGCTGTTCGACACGGTGGAGGCGGTGGACGTGGAGCGGCGCGGGATCTTCAGGCCCGGCAAGTCGTTCGACACCGTCACCTCGAAGGGCGACCAGGCATCCGACCACGCCGCCGTCTTCGCCGATCTCGACGTGTGAGCCGGTCCGGCCCCCCGCCGTCGCGGCGGCGAGGGTGGCCGGCCCACCGGCTTCGGCGGAGCCCCCCGCGGGCACGGCCGTCGCGTACCGGGCCCGCGCTCAGGCGTGACCGGTGAACGGCACCGTCAGCCAGGGGCTGTCCGGGTCGGTGGTCAGTGCCCGGTGGGCGTCGAGGACCGTGGTGTACCAGGGGCCGAACTCCTCCTCGTCGAAGTGCAGGCAGCGGCCGAGTACGTAGCCGGCGGAGAACTCCTCCCAGGAGTCGTACGCGGCCTGCGCGGCCGTGGCCGCGCGTTCGATCGCCGTGTGCATCTCGGACTCCGTGGCATAGCGGGCTCCCCGACCCCAGCGGGCCATCTTCGAGCCGCGGCCGATGTCCCAGGCGGCGATCGTGCGTACGAAACCGTCGGGCGGCAGGAGCCCATCGGCGCGGAAGCGGGCCTCGTAGCGCAGCACCTTGCCCACCAGGGAGCGCAGATGCGCCACGAACTCGCCGAACTCGGGGTCGTCGGTCGCGGCGTCGCTCTCCTGGGCGCGGGCGCGCAGCGTCGACTCGACGGTGTCCCGCCACCGCTCGGGGTCGACGCGACCGCCCCGGGCACGGATCAGCGCGGTCCGCGCGCCGAGGACGAAGTCCCAGTACCAGGGGCTCACCTCCTGGCCGAGCAGCCGCTCCTGCGTCGCGAGCCAGTCCTCACGGCCGTGCACACCCCAGTCGTCCGCGATCCGCTCGGTCTCGCCGCGGTAGCCCATGCCATGCCAGTGCGCGGTGTTCCACGCGTCGCCGTTGGTGAAGCACAGGTGCGCGCCGCAGGCCAGGCCGTGCAGCAACGGGCCGGGCGCGGGCGCCCCGGTCCGCCGGGTCACCACCCGGTCCATCAGCGCGTCCGACGAGAACAGCTCGTGGTGCAGGTCCAGCCAGACTTCCCGTTCGTCGTCGTCGGTCGGGAAGTAGTGCTCGCAGGGCGTGGCCGGGTTGACGGCGAGGACGTCCACCTCGTCGGCGAGGATGTGCGCGAGCGCGCCGAGGGTCGTGTACTCGTACACGAGAAAGGGGTGCGGCCGGGGCAGCAGGCCCGCCGTGTAGACCTGCGCCACGACGCGCCCGTCGGGCGTCTCGGTGGTCAGCATGGGGTACGAGTCCTCGCCGGCCGCCCGCGCCTGGTCGAGGCGTACGGGGTAGTACACGCCCTCGATCGCGAGGGTGCGCAAGTAGGCGTAGCCGTCGTCCTTCCGGCTCAGCTTGTACAGGTGTTGTTCGAGGTCGGTGGGCGCCTGCCAGCGGCTGCCGTCCTCCGGCGCCGGGACGAGCGGGAAGAACTCGTCGTGTGCCTCGTCCTCGGCTGCCGCGCGCATGGTTTCCTTTCCGCCCCGGCCCCGTGCTGGTACCGGCCTCAAGATCGCGTATGTACGGTAACGGCGGCCCCGGCGTGGAGCCGGGGCGGGGCGGCCCCTTCGGGGGACGCGCGTCGCCGCCCCTGCGTCTCACGGTGCCAGGCCGCTGGGGAAAACGGCGTGACAGCTGCGGCGCCCGGGAGGAAGACTCGCGTCGTGCGTGATCGTGTCGAAGCTTCTTCAGGCCTGGTGCTGCGTAGATGGACATCCGGGGATGCCGCATCGGTGATGGCCGCATTCGCGGATCCCCTCATGCGGGGGCAGGCCGACGAGCCGGTGGACTCGGCGCGGGCTGCCGAGCGCTGGATTGCCGATCGTGGCGACCAGTGGGCTGCGGGCTCGGCCTTCGCCTTCGCCGTGGCCGACGGCCAGGGCACGGTGCTCGGACATGTGTCCGTCGGTGCGGTGAACCGGCGGCACTCCGTCGGATGGGTGTCGTACTGGACCACGGCGCCGGCAAGAGGCAGAGGCACAGCCTCTTCGGCCTGCCGTGCCCTCGCCCATTGGGCTTTCCACGACGCGGATCTCTTCCGGCTGGAGCTGGGACACCGGGTGAACAACCCCGCCTCGTGCGCGGTGGCTCGTGCCGCGGGATTCACCGTGGAGGGGCGGCAACGCCAGAAGCTCGCATACGACGGCGTCCGCTATGACGTCGAACTTCACTCCCGGCTGGCAACGGACTTTTAATACGCCCGCCCATGGCGCAGGTCGTGCAGCCGCACGCGGCGTAGCAACGCCGCCTCGCCTGCACTTTCGCTGTGAACCGCCTGTGTAAGAAAGAAATCTTCGGAGGAACGTGAACGATTGGCGAAATACGCTGCTTGTGTCGCGAGTTGGCTGGGTCCTCCTCGGTGGTAGCGCTCAGTGGGTGGTCACCGCCGGCTGAATAGCATCACGTCGTGGAGATCTGCGCCGGGCCAGGGGCGAGCTTCGCCTACCTTCTGGTACCCCCACGATCGGTAGGCAGCTTGTGCCGCCTTGCTGTCCGGATGGACGTTGAGCAGTACACGTTCGGCCTCAGCGCTTTCGAGCAAGGCGTTGTGCAGTCGGCGAGCAATACCTCGCCTCCGCCACGGTCCGCGCGTGGCAAGCTCCATCAAGCCGAAGGTGCGGTGTCCGTCCTCGCGCCGCATGTCGTCGGGTACGGGTGTGACGAGCTGGTCCCACCAGCCGGTGTCGGGTCCGAGAGAGTACCCATAGGCGATGCCGACCGGCTCGCGGTCGTCCGTGTGGGCGAGGGCGCCGCGGAAGCTGCTTTTGCGGGTCTGGGAGCGGAATCGGCGGAAGGCGGCCGCGACGTCGGCCCCCGTCTCGTTGTAGGGCGGTTCGGCGAACGCCTCGGCGTAGACCAGACGGAACGAGTCCTCGGCCTCCGCTGCGGCCGGACCGTCCAACTGCTCAACCGTGACTGTCTCGTGCTCTGTCATACGGCAGTCCCTCGTACTGTCTCGCGAATACGCGCCGCGCAGTCACGGGCAGTCACGCTGTCGATGCGGGCTACGGCATGCCAGAAGTCCTGTACCTTGCCCGCCAGACGTGGCGAGGAGATACCGCTGTAGACGTCGAGTACGGCGCTCATCTCCGCGCATGCTTCATCGACTTCCCCGGCAGCAAGCAGCACACTCGCGAGTTTGACGCGGTACGACGCGTTGTTTGCGCGCGAGGTCGCCGTCGATGTCGCGCACGGCTGCGCGCAGGAACGGCACGGCGCGTTTGGGCTGCTCGGCTCGTACGTACATGTCGGCCGTGGCGTAGTCGACCTCGAACGGCCCGACGAACTGAGCCCAGCGCGGCACCTCCGCGTCAGCGTGGGCGCGCCCCTGGTGGCTGACCGCGCGGCTCAGGGCACGGCGTGCGCCGGACAGGTCGCCCGTGTGCGTGGCTACGTTGGCGTCGCGTAGTGCCTGTCATTGCATGTGGCGGCGTTGGAGTACTCATTCGTTCACTTCGGCCGGCAGTGAGGCCGCTAGACGGGCGCAGTCCTTTTGACGAGGCGGACAGAGCTGTCAAGCTGCGGGCGGACGAACTGCGCAGTCTTGAAAACTTGTCGGCTTGCGGCCGTCTCCTGGGGTCGGACCGGGGTCTATGCTGCTGAGTGGACGTCCCAGACCCCGACGGCATGCTGTTTCTTGGCACACGGTGCCTGTGGGGAGCGGACTGTTCGTCCCTTCGCTCAGTGCATCCCCGCAGGGAACCAGCTGGGGCCCTCGGCCCTGGAACACGGCCCGCTGGGTCAGTGGTTCGCCTGCTTGCCCGAAAGTCATGCACCGGGAGCACAGCAGGAAGTGCCGAAGCCCGGCACCTCACCTGGCAATGCCCCGGCCAGTCTCCTGAACCGAGGCACCATGCCCGCCCTTCAGATGCTGAACGTCTACCGGCACGACAAGGAGAACCGGGCGCTGATCACCCTGGCCGGTGAGATCGACCAGGTCTCGGCGCCCTTGGTGAGCGAGACACTGGAGCGGTGCCTGGGCGAGGGCATCCGCACCATCGACGTCGACCTCACCCCTGTCACCTTCTGCGACTGCAGCGGCCTCAACGCCTTCCTCCGCGCCTCGCACCACACCATCGCGGCCGGAGGGTCCCTGCGCCTGCACTACCCGCCTCCTACGCTGACCCGGATCCTCAGCTTCACCGGCGCCGGTCCCCTGCTCCTCGACCTCCCGGACCCTGCCATGACACCTCCTTGCCCGGAAGGATCAGCCGGAAGCCTTCCGGCACCACAGTCTTCTCGCACGTACGGGGCCATCGGACCGTCCGGTGTCCTGATGCCCGCTCTCTCGGGTGGTGTGCTGTGACGGCCCGTTCCGGGCCGGGGCAGGCCCAGAAGCTGGAGGGCTACGCACCGTCGGCGGAGGGCGGGGTGTACGTGCGTGGGCTGAGCCGCTGGCAGGCCGAGGACCAGCGTGAGGACCTGGCGGATCTGTACGTGGAGTCCGCCGACACCGAGCCCGGCGAGGAGTACCGCAGCCGCGAGAGCTTCCTGCGGCGCCTTGCCGATGACGTCCGACGGCCCGGGTTCGACATGATGATCGCGGAAGCCACGCAGGCAGGGCAGGCGCCGGCCTTGGTGGGGTGTGCCTTCGGGTTTCCCGTGCGGCGTGACGGCGCCTGGTGGCAGGGGTTCTCCGGGGCGCTCCCGCAGGACGTCGAGCAGCTCACCGCGTCCGGGCACGTCTTCGCGATCACCGAGATCGTGATCCATCCGCATGAGCGCGACCGTGGTCTCGCCGGTCACCTTCAGGAGCGGCTGCTCACCAGCCATCAGGCATCGCTCGGGGCCACCTTGGTGGATCGGGCCGATCAAGCGGCCTGCGCTGCCTTCCGGTCCTGGGGGTGGCAGGACATCGGAGAGTTCCGCCGGCCGCCCGGCCCCACCGTGCTGCGGGTACTGGTCCTTCCCATCGGCGAGCGGAGCGCGGCGAAGCCGGACGGCCTGGCGCACAACGCGGACACCGAGCGGCCCCGTGCAGCGGACGCCATGGACCCCGGGATGAGGTGACGGCGACCAGTGGCCGGACGATGCCCTCTGGCTGGGCCGCCTGCGTCGGCAGCGGGCGGCCCAGTCTTGTTGTCGCTCTCGTGGTGGGGTGGTGTCATCCGATGCAGCTGGGGACGGGGGAGGGGACGCGGTGGGCGCAGACCGGGTGCGTTCCCGGTCTGCGCCCACCGTCCTTGCCGCCACGCGGCCGCCCCGCGCGGTGCGAGGGCGCTATCAGCCGCGTGGGCGCTGGTAGTAGGAGCCGACGTTGCGGTGGTAGTCGGTGTCGCCGAGGTGCTTGTCCTTGTCGAACTCCGGGGAGTTCTTGATCTCTTCCTTCGTTCGCGAGACGTGGATCGTGTGCTGGGCGTTGTCCACCCTGGTGACGATGCCGGCCGGGATGAGGACGTGCTTGCCGAAGATCCATATGCCGGTGTCGACGACGATGCAGGCCGCGCCCACATCGTCGGAGTGCTTGTCGACCTTGCCGATGCTGCCGTCGCTGGCCTCGACCTTGAATCCGGTCAAGTCGATGCCCGCCGTGTAGCCGGCACTGGACTGATAGCCCCAGACGTCATTCATGAAGGCTCCTTCATCGAGACGGTGGCTGTTCGGGAACTCGCCGGTCTTGTGCCGCTTCGGCCCTGTGGCCCGCGGGCACTTTTCGCGCGTCAAGGGCGGCTCATGCCGCCGGCGCCTGGCAGGGACCCGGGACGGGAAACCAGGGCCGGTGGCACGAGGCGGAGGCGCGGGCAGCGACCCTCGCGGAAGGGAAGGCATCCGAGGGTGGTGCGGGAGATTCCGGCACCTGTATGCACCATGGGCCTCCTCGGAGCGGAAGGGATCTCACGCTGCCGGGGACCGGGGCCTCACCGCACAGCGTAGTCCTGCCCGCCCACCGCGGACAGGACTTGAACAGGCCGATCCCATACGCCTGTTCGGATGATGCGGGGAGGACTAACCTGCACGGTGCCGCCCGGGACCCCGGCAGCAGCGAGCACTGACCGCGCCCCTGCGGGGCGCACGCTGCGCATCGGTGCCGGAGCCTCCCCGATCGGGGCCGGCCCCCGCTTGCCGTCGCCACACGACCCCGGCACGGCCTCGGTGCGCCCCTCGCGGGCAGCATTCCGCCGCTCGTCCGTGTCACGCGCATCCGATGGCAGGCGGCACTCATGTACGCGCTGATCATCTCCACTCTGACCCCCTTCGTCCTGCTCGCGACCGTCATGGGCCTGTCTTGGTGGGAGGACCACGTCCTGCCACCGGCCGACCCGGCGGAGACTGCCGCCGAAGGGTCCTCGCGAACCCCGCCGGTCCCCGTCCCGGAGCCGGAACACGCCAGTATCACCAGCTTGTTGACAGGCAGTGGAACCGGGCGTTGACTGAACACCACGGCATAGGGCTACGACGCTCCGGCATCCTCCGGGGCGGCGCCCCCGTCCAGCTTCGCCCGGACCCTGCGGAACTCAGGGAATCCTCCCTGGCCCATCCGGAGGCCCGGCGTGATCATGTTGATCGTCCTTCTCCTGCTGGCCCTGGTTCTGTTCGGGTTCGGCTTCGGCATGCACCTGCTGTGGACCGCCGCGGTCGTCGTGCTGATCGTCTGGATCCTGGGCTTCGCCCGTCACCGTCGTGGCCGCCAGGGCGGCGGACGCCGGTACGCCGGGAACCGCCGGTAGTCCGCACCGGGCGGACTCCGCCCCCCTTGCGGGAAGGGCGGCCTGCGCGGAGAGCACGCATGAGGAAGCCGAACCCGACGGACGAGAGAAGGGACCGCCATGAACCTCGCAAAGAAGATCAGGGACAAGAAGCAGGTACTCCACGGCAGGATCAAGCAAAGCCTCGGCCGGGCCACCAGGAACCGGCGGCTGCAGACCGAAGGGAAGACGGACCGGGTCGCAGGCAACCTGAAGCAGTCCGGCGAGAAGGCCAAGGACGCCTTCAAACACTGATCCCTGTGCCTCTTGGACCCGGCGGTCGCGAGACGTTTCCCGCACCGTTGCCGGTGGTCACTCCCCGGCGGCGCCGGCGAGGCCCTGAGACGGTGGTGCGGTCTCGATCAGGTGCGGGTCTCGATCAGGTGCGGGTCGGCGAAGCACCAGCGCAGCCAGAGGGTCGATTCGAGGTCCCAGTACGGGGCAGCGGCCAGGCCGACCCCGACGGGGATCCGGAACCCCTGGGTGGCGACGATCGCGCGCAACGTCATGTGCACCCCGGCGTAGTCCTGGGCCACCTTCCGCCAGTCGGGGAAGAGGGAGCCGTCGTGCACGAGGGGGTAGCGCCCGACGAAGGCCGCCCAGGTGCTCGCGCCGCTGATCTCGAGGACCTCGGCCGTGGGGTCCGTGACCCGCAACTCCCATGTGTACCAGGGCAAGGGGTGGAGGCTCGAACCCTGGTCGAGGTACATCCGCCACATGCTCGGGCCGCCGCGCCGCGCCGTGGAGGTGTAGAGCCCCAGGTGGAACGGCTTCGTGCTGGGCGGAATCGGGTCCCCGAGGGGTGCGACGAACCGTGCCCGGTCCAGGACGGGCTGCCGGGAGGGCATCAGTTCGTGCGGGCCGGCGCCGATCCAGTGCTGGCGCGTCCGTTCCAGTGGGCCCCGTACGAGGCTTTCCTCCTCGCGTGCGAGGTGGCGCAGCAGCAGGCAGCTCTCCACGATCCCGTCCGCTTCGGACGGGTCGACGACGGCGGGGCCACCGGCCGCGGCCGCCATTTCCGGCTCGGTCCACAGCGGCATGACCGCGGTGAAATGACGCAGCCACGCGTCGGAGCCGGCGGCCGGGTCCGCCGCCGCGTCGAGGTCCGTCACTCTCCGGCGCAGGATCCGGGCGGGGGTGGGGCGCACGTCGGAACTCCTTCCCCGGCGGCGCCCCCGTGCAACGTGGTGGTGCCGTTCCGGTGGCAGTGGGTCAGCAGGCGATGCGCACTTCCTGGCCGAGGCCGTTGGCGGAGGCGGTCGGCGGCTGGTAACCGGGCGGGAAGACGACCTTGAAGTACATCCAGCCGCGGTAGTTGCCCGGGCTGCAGCGCACGGCCGCGTTGTTCTGCGCCGAGCGGGTGTTCGTCTGGGTCCGCAGCGACGACTGGTTGACGAGCTGCCCGTTCTTGTACAGGGCTGCCCGCGTGGTGATCTGCGGCACGGGCGCCGTGCACGAGACGGTCACGACGACGTTCACCGTGCCGGGCACGTGGGTGGAGTTGTGCGGGCGCTGCACCTGGCCCTCACAACGGATCACCGCCGAGGCGTCCGCGCCCGAGCCGGCCTTCCCGGCCTCCACGGTGTCCGCTCCGCGCCCCGCGGACGCGGCGGGCGGAGCGGACGGGTCCCCGTCCGCTGCTCCGGCCGCGGCAGGAGAGGTGCCGCCGAGGAGCGCCAGGACCGCCATCGACGCGGCGGTGGCCGCCGTCCTCCATGTGCGCATGTCTTCTCCTTCGTGTCCTTCGCGACGGAGACCGCCGCGGGGCGCGGACACGGGTCCGTACCCCGCGACGGTCCGATGTGGGCCCACCGAAGGAGATCCTACGAAAGGTAATCGATTCAGCACTTATAGTGAAATATGTTCGAGTAGGGATCCGGCCAGACCCGGCACAGGCTGCCCGGCCGGCCGAACCGGCGCCGGATCGTAGCGCCCCCGATAGCGCCCTCGATAAGGATTCGGCCGAAGGGAAGAACGTCGGCGAGAATCCCCCGCATGATCCAGAAGTCCCCGGTCGTGCTCGTCGACGAGTTGCTCGCCACCCTCGACCCGATGCCGCACCCCCGGCGCCTGAACCACACGGCCGCCCACGCCCGGGAACTGCGCGCCAGTGGGGAGCTGCGCGCGGTGGTGGCCGAGCTGGCGCGGCGCGGGGCGTACGGGCGGGGGCTCGCGGCGCTGGCCGCCGAAGCCGGCCACGACTTCGCCTGGCTGGAGGGGCGCCTGACCGACCCCGACCCGATCGTGCGGCACCATGCCCTCTCCGCCGTCCGGCGGGGGCACATATCGGATGCCACCGTGACGGCCGCGATGCACGACGCCCCGGCCGTCGTACGGCGCGCGCTGACGCACGCCGTCGTCGTCGGCCGGCGCACCGCTCTCGCCGACTCCCTCGTCGGGCCCGTCCGCGCGCGCTGGGGCGACGCGGAGGCGGCCAGGCTGCTGCCCGGCTGCGGCACCGGCACCGTCGCGGAGCTGCTGCCCGGCCTCTTCCACGCCGTCACCGGCTGGACCGGGCTCGCCCGCCACCACGCCACCGCGATCCTCGACACGGCCGAGAGCCGGCTCACCGCTCTCCCGCGGGCGGCGCGGCGCGGCTGGTGGCAGGCGAACGCGGCGAGCGTGGCGGCCGCCGTCGAGGCCGAGCCCCCGCGGGTGCTCGACCTGCTGGAGCGGCTGTGCCACGAGGAACTGCCCCTGCGGATCCAGCACCGTATCGGCCGTCTGGCGGCCGCCGACCCGGGCCGCACGATCCGGCTGCTGCTCGCACCCGAACGCGGCACGGCGCATCTCCACCGGCTCGGCCCACCCGTGCTCCGCAGGCTCGTGCGCCACGACCCTCCCGAACTCGCCGAGCTGGCCCGGGCGCTGGGCGCCGACGAGCGCGCGCTGACGCACCTGCTGCGCGAGCTGGCCCCCTCCCGGCGCGCCGCCTGCTACGACGCCGCCATGACCGGCCGCGCCACCGACCGCGCCGTGTTGTCGGAGGACCTCCTCGACGTGCTGCCGCGGGCGCGGCGCGAGGCCGAGGCGCGGCGGATGGCCGCGCAGGCCCGCGAGGTCGGGGACCCCTGGCAGAAGGTCCTCTCCGCCGTCTCGTTCCTGCCGGTGGACGAAGCGCGGCCCGAGCTGCTCGCCGCCACCCGCCGCTCCGCGGCCGAGGACCGGGCGTACGCCTACCAGCTGCTGCTGCGCAACGCCGCCCGCTCGCGCGAGGCGGCCGCCGTCACCGCGCTCCTTGCGGAAGACCTGGGCCGGCTGCGCAACGAACAGGACCCGGTACGCACCCCGGCGCTGACCGCCCTCGCCCGCGTCCACCCGTCGCTGTTCACGGACGCGGCCGCACCCCACCTGGAGCGGATCACGACGGACGCGCTCGCCGCCCGCGACCTCTCCCCGGGCGGCCGTCAGGCCCTGTGCGGCCTGGCCCAGGCGGTGCTGCGCGCGTACGCACCCGGCAGCGAACGCCGGCTGCGGGCCTGGGCGCTGCGCACCTTCGACCGGTTCCCCGACGCCCGCCGCTCGTGGACCGGAGCGCTGCGGCGCGGGCAGGAGCGCGAGCTGCTCGACGCGGTGCTGCCGTCGCTCGAAGCGGCCGCGGACAAAGCCGACCACCAGCCGGCGCTCGACTTCGCCCGTTCGCTCGGCCCGCGCGCACGCGACCTGCCCGAGCTGCAGGACCTCCTGTGGCGGGCGATCCGGCACGGCGCGGACAGGACCGCGTACGAGGCCGTGTGGCTGTGGCTGGACGACCCCGGGACCCGGGGCGACCGCGTGCCCGCGCTCCTCGCCCTGGACGCCTCGTCCGCCACGCACCCCCTCGTCTCCCGGACCCTCGCCTGGCGGCGCACGGACCTGCTCGACGTCGCGCTGGGCGACACCCCGCCGTACGGGCGTTTCCTGGCCCGCGGCAGCCACTGGCTGCCGCCCGTCGGCCCCCACACGGCCGGCTGGCCGCCACGCCAACAGGCCGCTGCCGCACGGCTGCTGGCCCGCGCCGCGGCGGACGCCTCGCTCAAGACCCACCAGCGCGTCGAGGCGATCCGGCGGTCCGCGGCGATTCCCGGGCACGGCACCGAGCTCCTGCGGCGCTACGCCGACTCCGCGGAGGTGCCGCTCGCGGAAGCCGCGCTCGCCGCGATGGCGCACGCGGAGCGCCCGGCGGAACACCTGGAGGAGCTGCTCGCCCACGCCGGCGGGGACCGCGCCGGCGTCGCGGTCCACACGGCGGCCCGCGTGAGCCGCCTCGTCGCGCCGTCCCGCCTGGCCGGGGCGCTGCGCGGACTGCTGCTCGCCGAGCGCGGCGTGAAGGTGACCAGCCGCAAGGAAGCGGCCCGGCTCGCCGCCGGTGCGCTGCCGGTACGGGAGGCGGCGGCCCTGCTCGCCGAGACCTGCGCCCGACCGGGGCAGCACCATGACGTCCAGGCCGCCTGTGTGGCGGTCACGACCGACCTGCTGGGCTGCGAGGAGGCATGGACGCTGCTGGAGACCGCGGTGACCGGGCGGCGCGAGCCGCGGTCGGCGGTGCTCGGTACCTCGCCCTATGAGCTGCCGGAGGAGCACCGCCCGCGCTACGCGCACTTGATCCACGCCGTGTGCCGCGCGGACGACCCCGAGGTCGCGGAAGCCGGTTACAGGGCGCTCGAACACTGGGCGCGCTGGGTTCCGGAGGCCGCCGACACGCTCGTGGACGTCGTCGTCGACCTGGAGAACCGCACCGGTTGGCAGGCCGCGTCCGGCGCACTGTGCCGCGTCGTCGCCACCGGCCCGTCCGGCACCCCGGACGTCACGCCCCTGGCCCGCGCCCTCACCACGCTGATCGCCGCCGACGCGCGCGGCGGAACGCCCGACGCGGAGCCCGGCCGCGACCGGCCCGCCCGCCGACGAGTCCGGCACATCGTCGCCGTACTGGTCCAGGACAGCCGGTGGAGCCGCCGTGCCACGCTGCCCGTGGCCCACGCGGCCACCGAACTCCTCGCCGCATCAGGGGACTTCGTCGCGGACGCGGCGGAACTGTCCGTCCACACCCTCGACCTGGACGCGGCGCCGGACGCGCTGGCGGCGGAACTGACGCGCCTGGCCCACCTCCACGAGGGCAGGCCCGCGCTCGCGGTCCGTACCGCCGACGCGCTCGACCAGCGGCTGCGGTTCTCCCGCGACGGCGACGACGGGGCGTTCGGGCACGCCGCCCGTGCCCTGTCCGAGGACGGCGGCCACGCCGCCGGGCTGTTCGCCGTCGCCCTCACGGCCGCCGGCGGCCGTCGCACCGAGTGGGCGGCGCACTGGCGCGAGCGGCTGCGCGCACTGCGCGGCCACCCTCGCCCGGACATCCGGGACGGGGCGTTTGCCCTGGTCACCGCCGAGGAGTAGCGGTCGCCGACCTCCGGTACGGGCTCGGCGGCGACGCCGCTGTCACCGAGCGGCTGGAGGCGGGTACGGATGATCCCGCCCGCCACGCGGCCTGGTCGTCACCGGTGACGACCAGGCCGAACGGCCCGAAGGCGGGACCGAGCGTCCTCCTGTGGGTGGGAGAGGGGTCTCAGGTGCTGAGCAGGCGGTTGAAGAACGAGCGGTAGCGCTGGAGTGCGACGCGCAGATCCTCGGTCGCCACCTCCTCACCTTGCTGCCACTGGTTTTCGAGACCTCGCTTGTGGTCCGAGAAGGTCGTGGCCAGTGCCTGCATCGTCTCGGCGACGAGCTGGTCGGCCGCGTTGACGGCGTCCTGCGGGTCGTCGACGAACTCACTCTGGATCTTCTGCCACCTGGCGCGGAAGTCCTCCTGTTCCTCGCCGAGCAGGGGTTCGTTCTCCTCGGCCAGCTCCGCCTCCCGGGGTTCACCGGTGGCCGACCGGCCGCCGCCTTCCCGGTCCTCGCCGCCGATGGTGGTGGCCTCCCCGGGGAACTGCGGCGGGGCGTCGGCCGAGCCCGGTGCCTCTTCTCCGGCGCCCTGCCGGGCACCGGCCAGGTCCTCCGTGGACAGAGCGCCCTCGTCCGGCTGGGGTGTGTCTTGGTTACGCATCTCTTCACTTCCGTCCGTCACGTGTTCCGGCCGGGCGGCGACTGGGTGCCGACCGGGCCGCTCGTCGTCACGTCGTCGGCCGCGGGCTCACGCCTGGCTCTCGCGCCGCGGCCGGTCGCCGTTGTGGAGCAGTTCCTCGAACAGCGCGCGGTAGTGCACCATCGCGCCCCGCAGCTCTTCCGTCGTCGCCTGATGGCGGCTGCTGCGGGCGTTGACCTCATGGGCGGCGCGGTAGTGCTCCAGGGTGCGCCCGTGTTCGACCGACAGGTCCTTCAGCTGCTGCTCGTAGCCCTCGGTCGGGTACCCTCGCTCGCTCATGAGCGTGGTCACGAGCCGGTCCGCCTCGTGGACCGCGTCGTCGGGCCGGTCGACGAACTCCTCCTGCACCCGGGTCCAGTCCTGGGTGTAGCGGTCCCGGACAGGGGCCGGCAGCGGTTTGATGTCCAGCGCGTCATGGCGTTCCTGGCGCTCGCGCAGCTCCCGCTCGCCCGCTCGGCGGCTGTCCTGGGCCTCCACGGTCCGCTCGTACTCCGGGCCGAACCGCTCCCGCAGCTTCCGGCGGCGCGCCGTGACCGCCCATGCCGCCACCGCGGACACGAGCAGCACCAGCACGACGGCAATGATGATGATGGTGATGAGGGACATTGGGTCCTCCGCTCGTAGCCGAGTGAGCCCTGTATAGGTGCGGCTGCCCCTGCACATGCGTCCGAAACGGGCGCACCGCGGATCCGGTACCGCCTCGGGGCCGCCCACCGGGGCCACGCGCTCCTACCGCTCACGGCTCACAGGCCGGCGCGGCGGTCGCGGCTCGGCGGGGGCCGCTCCTACCGACTGACTGGCGACTGACTGTTCATGCCGTCGTCCACCGGCCGTACGGCCTGGCCGTCCGGCAGAAGCAAGATCTCGCCCCGATGACGGTCAGGGTTTCCTCCTCCGATCTCCTCCGATCTCCTCCGATCACGCATGCAGTTCCGCCCCTCCTCCATCGTGCTCCCCACCGACCCCAGGGGCAACCAGCGGCACCACCAGCCTGGCCGTGGCCGTGGCCGCCGGCCTGCCGGACGGGGCGGCCGCCGTCAAGGCCGCCGTACCCGCGCTGTTCGCGAATGCGCGCACCGACACCCACTGGCTCGGCCGCCAGGAGGAGGAGACCGCGACCCGTCTCGCGCTCTACGAACAGGCCGGTGCGGACAGGGCGTTCGTGCCGGGGGCCTGTCGGACCCGGATGTGACCACCGCGACCGCCATCCGGGACGGTCGGCCGGCGGACCTGCGGGCACGGTCCTACGCCGAGGTGCGGCGACTGGGGGGCGTGTGAGGCGAGATGGCGCGTAACAGGGTCGATTTTCGACCACCGCTTCCAACGGTGCCGGACGAGAGGCGGGGAGCGCCGGAACGCCCGCCCGTCGGACCTACGGCCGTCACCGCGCCCCCGGTGAGCGGGGCCAACCTGCCTCCGCGCCCTTGCGGAACGAGGGTGGCATGGCTGACACGACGGTCGACGGCTCGGTACCCCACCGTGGACGCGCGCGGCGAGATCCTGGAGCTCAAGAACACCATCAACACGATGGTCGACCAGCTCTCCTCCTTCGCCGCCGAAGTCACCCGCGTGGCCCGGGAGGTGGGCAGCGAGGGCCGCCTGGGGGCCAGGCCGGGGTCGAAGGCGTCTCGGGCACCTGGAAGCGGCTGACGGAGAACGTCAACGAGCTCGCCGGCAACCTCACCCGTCAGGTGCGGGCCATCGCGGAGGTCGCCGGCGCCGGCGCCGAGGGCGATCCGACCCGCTCCATCACCGTGGACGCCTCCGGCGAGGTGGCCGAGCTCAAGGACAACATCAACGCGATGGTGGGGCCCCTGCGCGAGACGACCCTGGCCAACCAGGAACAGGACTGGCTCAAGTCCAACCTCGCCCGCATCTCCGGCCTGATGCAGGGCCACCGCGACCTGGCCGTCGTCGCCGAGCTCCCCGGGCAGCCTGATCGTGCTCCCCATCGTCGCGGAGGATCAAGTCCTCGACGTCATCGAGCTGGCCTCCTTCACCCCCTTCACCCCCGTGCACCGGGCCTTCGTCGGCCAGCTCATGGAGACGGTCGGCGTCAACGTCAACACCATCCTCGCCAACGCCCGCACCGACGGACTGCTGGGCGAGTCCCAGCGGCTGGCCACCGAGCTGCAGGCCCGCTCCCAGGAACTACAGGTCCAGCAGGAGGAGCTCCAGCGGTCCAACGCGGAGCTGGAGGAGAAGGCCGCCCTGGTCTGGCGAGCGGGGACACGCTGCTGATGTTCACCGACGGGCTGGTGGAGCGGAAGGGCTCCCTGCTCCAGGACTCCCTGGACCACCTGATGGCCACCGCGAAGGTGCCGACCGTCACCTTGGAGCAGCGACTGGACCGGCTGCTGACCCACAGCAAGGCCGACACGGACGACGACACGTGCCTCGTGGGTGTCCAGGCGGTCTGAGGGAGGCCGTGCTCACTGCCGCAGGTAGAAGCGGGTGGTGGTGCCCTGGGCCCGGGTGTGCGTACGGACCAGGTCGGTGAGGCAGTGGACGAGGAGGAGCCCGCGGCCGCCGAGACGGCCGGGCGGGGGCGGGCGGCGGCCGGCCAGGGGGTCGCCGAGGTGTCCGCCGTCCTCGACCTCGCACACCACGTGGCCCTCCTCGGACCAGATCCGCAAGGTGCCCGAACCGCCACCGTGCACGACGCTGTTGGTGGTCAGCTCCGCCACGGACAGGGCCAGGTCGTCCTGCCTGTCCCGGGGCAGGCCGAGCCCGGTGGCGAGCCGGGCGGCGAAGTACCGGGCGTCCGGAAGGGTGTCCGCGTCGAAGGTGAAGGCGGCGGCGCCGGAGGGGAGGGGCAGGGGTGTGTTGTACGCGGCGACGACGCGGTCGGGAGCGTAGGCGTCGCTGGGCCGGTCCTTGCCGGCGGCGATGATCACGGGATGCGTGGCGTGGGCGTCGGCGAGGACGGCCGGGTCCAGCCGGACGGCGTCGTAGGGGCAGAGGATGGTGACGTCACGGCCGGTGAAGGCGTGGTTGATCAGGGCCTCGTGCTGGGCGCAGGCCGGGTACTCCGCCGGGGTGCGGCCCGCCCAGATCGGCTCGCCGATGATCCGCACATGGCCGCTCGGATGGGCGTCGGCGAACGCGCGCAGTACGCGGGGGATGATCCGGCCGGGGTTGCGCCCGGCCTGCTCCATGTCGATGAGACGCACCGCGGCGGCCCGCTCTCCCAGGGCGGCGCGCAGGAGGGCGAGGTTCGGTCCCGGAACGGCCACCGCCACCGGCTCCCCGGCGTCCAGCCCGTCCTGGATGAACGGCACCGTGCCGGCCAGATACTCGCATTCGTCCCGGTAGAACAGTGCCGGGTGGACGAACACCTCGGCCACGGCGGGTATGCCCGTCACCCCGTCACCTCGATCGCTGTCAGATCGGACCAGAACGTCTCCAACGTGCGGCGCAGCGAGGTCGGCGGGTGGTCTATGACGACCCGCCTCCCGGCTTCCCCCATCCGCTGGGCCGCCAGGGCCAGGGCGGAGGTGCCGGCGACATCGACGAACGTGACGGCCGACAGTTCCAGGTAGGCGTCCCCGTCGTGCTGGAGCAGCCCTTCCAGCGCGTACTCCCACTGGGCTCGCGTGGTCAGGCCGATCTCACCGGAGGCGCGCACGCCGGACCGGCCCACCAGCGGGCGGATGTCGAGAGCGCACCGCCGTGACGGCCCTCCGGCCGCCCCTGTCGTATGTGACACATCCACCGACCTCGCTTCGGTTCCCCGTGGCGAGAGCCAGTATCACCCACGGCGCTCCCTCGGCGTGAGGCATACGGCCGGAACGGCGGGGGCCGGGGGCGTCGGCGCCTGGATCAATCGTCGCTTCGGGCGGCCGCGTTGATCTCGTCGGCGGCCCAGCGGGCCCACTCCTCGCGCATGGCGGTGAAGCGCCGCCCGTACTCCATGGCCAGTCGGCCGTTCACCGACAGGGGGTCGTCGCCCCAGTCGATCTTCTTCTCGAGCTCTTCCAGCACGCCGTGCTGCCTGGCGGCGCGGTCCGCCTCGCCGAGGAGGTAGGCCGTCGCCTCCAGCGGCGTGAGGTGATTGAGGAAGAACACGCGCAGCAGCGCCTCGCTCCGGCGGACCGGCTGCGGGTCGGACTCGGTGAGCCAGCGGTGCAGCTCGGTGCGGCCCGCTTCGGTGATGGCGTACTCCTTGCGGCCGCGGGGGCCCTCCGCCGCGACCTCCAGCAGGCCGCTCTTCGCGAGCTTGCCCAGCTCGCCGTAGACCTGGCTCTGGGTGGCAGGCCAGGCATTGCTGAGGGAGGTCTCGAACCGCTTCATCAGGTCATAGCCGCTGGCCTGCTGGTTGGCCAGCAGTCCCAGCAACGCGTGTCTCAGGCTCATGGCTCCACACTACCTTCCAGTAATGACCCGTCAAGGATGGACCTTCCATAGCTGACATGTCATAGTTGGAATGTCGGCGCGGCCAATCGGGGGCGCACCGCTTCGGCTGAGGAGATTTCCATGAACTACGTGCGGGGCTTCATTCCCTGGATCGCCTTCGCGGTCGTCTCGCCCTGCGGCTGGCAGTGGGGAGCGGTCACCGCGCTGATCGCCGGCGCCGTGCTGCTGGTCAAGGACCGAAGGGCGGGGGTGGCCGGCGAGTCGCTGATCCTGGAGAGCAGCACGGTCGTCTTCTTCGCCACGCTCACCGCGCTGGCCTTCGCCCTCCCGCACAGCGGGCTGCGGCACTACGGCGGCGCCTTGTCGCTGGGCTGGCTCGCCCTCACCGCCTGGGTCACGCTGATCATCGGGCGGCCCTTCACCACCGGGATAGCCAAGCGGCAGGCGCCGCCCGAGGTATGGGCCACGCCGGTCTTCCGCCGGATCAACGTCGTGATCACCGCCGCGTGGGCCGGTGCTTTCACCCTGACCGCCGCCGCCCTGGCCGCGTTCGACGCCACCGGCCTCGGCGGCGGGGCGTCCACCCTGGTCCAGGTCGCCGGATTCGCCCTGCCCGCGATGTTCACGGCCCGCTATCCGGACCGGGTCCGTGCTCGGGCCGCGGCGCGCTGAGGGGGCCGGGGCTGCGGCCGGGTGGTCCGGATGTACGAGATCGACGGGTCCGGCGACCGGATCGCCGTGCGGTCACTTCGAATCGCCACCGCGCGTCGGTGCGGGGTGGCCGACGGTGCTGCCGCAGGCGGAGTGCGCGGCGATCTGCCGGGGGTGCCGCCCCGGTCGTTCGCGCCCGGGGCGTGACCGACTTCCTGCCCGGGAGCTGGGCGGATGGTGACACGTCCCAACGGCTCGTGCCCCTTGCGCGCCTTGGCGTGGTCGGGGGCGTTCGGTCCGGAGAGGTGGCTGTGGCGCGCCCCGGGAGGGGCCGTGCTCCCACGTGTCGCCCTGCCGCCGGTGGTCGTCGCCGGCGTGCCCGTACCTCTGGCTGTCGGAAGGCGCGTCCGTCCGGGAGCAGGAGTGGCCGCTGCGACAGGGCGCTGCCTGGGCGGTGGCCGGGGTGGCCGGGGTGGTCGAGGTGACCGGGGCGGCTGAGGTGGTCAGGATGGTGCCGGTGGAGATCAGGGCGGCTGCGAGGAGAGCGGTGAAGCGCCTCATGGTGGTGGGTTTCCTGTCAGTGGTGGGTGGTCGAGCAGGGGCCGTGGGTCCGGCAAGGCACGCGCGGCCGCTCCCGGTCGGCGATCTCGGCGCTGTGCCCGGCGTGGACCCCGGCGGGGCGGTCCGGGAACCGCCCCCGCGCATCCGGCCCGCCGGCAGCCCTCCGCACGGTGGGGCTGCCGGCGCCGCTCTCACAGCCAGCCCAGCCGTGCTGCCTTCAGGCCCGCTTCGAAGCGGCTGCGGGCGCCGAGGCGCTCCATGATGGAGGCCATCGTGCGGCGGGCGGTGCGCGGTGAGACGTGGAGTTGTTTGGCGGCGGACTCGTCCGTATGACCCTGGGCGATGTAGGCGAGCAGGGCGCGTTCATGGTCGGACAGGGTGCGGGTGTGTTCGGTGCCGAGGGGGGTGGACCGTTCCCAGGTCTGCTCGAAGAGGGCGAGCAGGGGGGCCAGCATGGCCGGGTCGGACAGGCACAGGGCGCCTCTGCGGGTGTCGCCCGGATCGATGGGGATCAGCGCCGACGCCCCGTCGACCAGGATCATCCGTGGCGGCAGGCTCGCCGCGGTGCGGAACTCGCCGCGCTGCTCGGTCAGCCAACGCGCGTAGTCCAGGGTCGCGGCGTCCTCGCGGACCCCGTCCAGGCCGATCGTACGGATCGTCACACCGCGTCCCAGGACATGTCCGTCGTTGTGCCGCGCCGCCCGGAGGGCCGCCGCCGACTGGGGTCCTCCGGGCATGAACGTCAGCACTTCGCGGACCGCGTCGCGGGCCAGTTCCTGGAGCCGCCGCTGCACCGCGTCCATGCCCTCCAGCCGCTCGACACCGTCGCTTCGGGGGGTGCGGGCGCCCGTGCCGGCGAGCATGCGGATGAACGAGGCCTGACTGTCGGCTATCTGCCGCTGCCGCTCGATCAGTTCGGCGTGCTGCCGGGCCAGCAGCTGTTGGAGGCCCATGGCCGGCTCCACCGCCAGGAAGCGGCCGGGCGCCTCGAAGGACTCCTGGATCAGCCGGAGTTCGAACAGCTTGTCCAGGCAGGCGCGGACGCGCTCGGGGCAGGTCGCCAGGCGGGCCGCGATCTCCTCGACCCCCAGGGCAGGGGATTCCAGCATTTCCCGGTAGACCGCCTCGTCCGTCGTCTCCAGACCGAGTGCTACGAACACGCGTTCCCCTTTCTGTGTGGCTGGTACCCCGTGCCGGACAGTCTGGGCGGAGGCGGTCAACAGCGGATCAACGCGCATTGAACGCCGCCTCCGTGGGCCCGTGTCACAAACCGGCCTGGACGGTTTAGACCGCCCTGAACCGGTTCCCGGGCCGAGGGTCGATGACCAAGATGGTGTTCCACCGGGGCGGCGCGGATGGGCCGGCCTCCCGATCGGCCCCGGCCGCACCAGCGGCCCGACACCTGATCAACGCGATCGACCTGATCAACGCGATCGACCTGATCAACGCGATCGACCTGATCGACCCGAACAGAAAAGGCACTCCCCATGGCAGTCCGCACCCGCGTCCCCGGCAGACCGGCCGCCCCGGCCACCGCCGCCCGGCAGCCCTCGACCTCCCAGGTGGTGCGACCGCTGTGATCTGGGACTGATGTACCACCCACCATGCGACTGACCGTCATCACCCTGGCCGCCACCGGGACCAGTGCCCGTCAGGTCCTTGACGGAGCGCAGGTAGAGGCCGTGCTGTGGGCCGCGGCGGCCATCGAGGACCGCCTGGAGCACATCAGCACCCGATGCGCCCCCGGTCGCCTCCACTTGGGGATCTTCACCGCGGTGCTCCCCGAGGCCGCCGCCGGGGCCGCCGCCCTCGGCATCTGCCGCCGCGCGCTGGCCATGTCCCCCCTCCTGCGCGACTGGAGCGTCCGGGCCGTCCGCCCCGCGTAGGCCCGGCCCCCACCTGCCTCCACCGGTCGGCCACCGACCGTCGGACCGGCGTGGCCCGGCACCCGTCCACCTTCACCCACCTGCCGGTCACCGGCCGCCCGCCCGCGTATGGCCGCCACCCGCCACCCCTTCCACCCGTCGTCGGTCACCGGCACGCACCCCGCGCCGGCGCGCCGCCGCACCCGGAACCCGTACCACCACCCATCCACGAGAGAGGGAATTCCCCATGGCCAACCCCTTCGAGGGCGAAGACGGCGAGTACCTGGTCCTGACGAACGAGGAGAACCAGCACTCGCTCTGGCCCGCGGGCATCGATGTGCCCGCCGGATGGACCGTCGCCCACGGCAAGGACACCAGGGCCGCCTGCCTCGACCACATCGAGCGGACCTGGACCGACATGCGCCCGGCCTCCCTGATCGCCCTCACCCGCGAGCCCTAGGCCCGAGCCCGAAGCCGAGTCCCGGCCGCAACCAGGGCCTGGACACCGCCCCGCTCCACCGCACCCGTACCCACCCACCCGTCCCCCCCGACCCGGAGATCCGCCATGCCCGATCCGCAGCAGCAGCCCACCCGTACGGCCCGTCCCCGGCACTATCTGATGTGCCGTCCGACGCACTTCACCGTCGACTACCGCATCAACCCCTGGATGGACCCCGACAAGCCGGTCGACACCGCGCTGGCCGTGCTCCAGTGGGAGCGGCTGTACGACCTCTACCAGCAGCTCGGCCACACCGTCGAGCTGATCGAGCCGGTCCCCGGCCTGCCCGACATGGTCTACTCCGCGAACGGCGCCACCGTCCACGACGACCGGGTCCTGGTCGCCAACTTCCGTTACGAGCAGCGGGCCGCCGAGGCCCCCGCCTACCGCGCGTGGTTCGAGAACGCCGGCCACGCCGAGGTGAAGGCCGCCGAGCACACCAACGAGGGCGAGGGCGACTACCTGGTGGCCGGCGACCGGGTGCTGGCCGGCACGGGCTTCCGTACCGACCCCGCCGCGCACGCCGAGGCGCAGGAGCTGTTCGGCGTCCCCGTCATCAGCCTGACGCTCGTCGACCCGCGCTTCTACCACCTCGACACCGCGCTCGCCGTCCTCGACGACGACGAGATCATGTACTACCCGGACGCCTTCTCGGAGGAGAGCCGGCGGACGCTGCGGGAGCTGTTCCCCGACGCTATCCTCGCCGACGAGGCGGACGCCGAGGTGTTCGGCCTCAACGCCGTATCCGACGGCCTCAACGTCCTCCTCCCGCAGGCCGCGACCGCCCTCGCCGGCAGGCTCGCCGCCCGCGGCTTCCGGCCCATCGGCGTCGACCTGTCCGAACTCCTCAAGGGCGGCGGCAGCGTCAAGTGCTGCACCCTGGAGATCCGCCACCGCGCCACGGACGGCCGCCGGTGATCGCCCACTGGACCGTCGAGCCCGGCGGGCCCGCCACCCTCGTGGCCCCCCACCTGGCCGGCGTCGACGAGGCGCTCGCCTGGCTGGAGTACACGCACACCGAACTGCGCACCGGCCTGCGGGCGTACGGAGCCGTGTACATACGCGGCCTGCCCGTGCACAGCGTGGAGACCTTCGCGCGGGTCCGGGACGTGCTCATACCGCAGCGCACCCCGTACCGCGAGAAGGCCACGCCGCGCAGCGACTTCGGCGGTGACGTCTACTCCTCCACCGACCTGCCGGCTGCCCAGTCGATCAGGATGCACAACGAGAACAGCTACACCCTCACCTTCCCCGGACTGCTGCTCTTCGGCTGCCTCACCGCACCCGAGCAGGGCGGCGCCACCCCCGTGGCCGACTGCCGCAGCGTGCTGCGCAACCTCCCCCCGCACCTCGTGGAGCGGGCGCGGAACCACGGCTGGCTGCTCAGGCGCACCTACTCCGACCACCTCTCGGTGGACTGGCGGTCCGCGTTCGCCACCGACTCCCGAGCCGAGGTCGAGCGCTACTGCGCCGAGAACCTCATCTCCTGCGCCTGGGACGAGGACGGCACCCTCCGCACCCGCCAGCTGCGCCCCGGCATCGTCCACCACCCGGAGACCGGCGAGGAGGTGTGGTTCAACCACCTGGCGTTCTGGAACGAGTGGTCGCTGGACGAGGAGGTCCGCGAGACCCTCGTGGACGAGCTCGGCCACGACGACCTGCCCTTCAACACGGGCTTCGGCGACGGCCTGCCGCTGACCCGGGACGAGCTCGACACCATCAACGCCGCCTACGAGGCGGCCACCGTCCGCCGGGCGTGGGAACCGGGCGACCTGCTGCTCGTCGACAACGTCCTCAGCACGCACGGCCGCGACCCCTTCCGCGGCGACCGCCGGATCGTGGTCGCCATGGGCGCCCCCGTGACGCTCGCCGACTGCCGGCCCACCGTCGAGCCCGCCGCCGACGCGCCCCGCCCCGCGCCGGAGGCGGTGACCTCCCATGGCTGACCCCCGTGAACTCCCGCTCCCCGCCGACCCGGTGGACCGCTTCCGGCAGACCGTACGGGCCATGCCGGACCGCACGGCCGTCAGCGGACCGGACGGCACCCTCACCTTCGCCGAACTCGACACCCGCACCGCGGACCTCGCCGGCCGCCTGAACGCCCTGGGCATCGGCCCGGGCGACCGGGTCGGCGTCGGTCTGCCCCGGGGCGTCGACTGGGTCGTGGCACCGCTCGCCGTGTGGCGCGCGGGCGCCGCGTACGTCCCCCTCGACCCGGCCCACCCCGAGGCCCGGCTCGCCCGCGCCGCCGCCGACGCCGGCCTGCGCGCCCTGGTGACGGACACCGCCGCACCCACCTGGCTCACCGGCGTGCCGGTCCTCGGACCCGGCCCCACGGGCGCCACCGCGCCGCCGCGCGGGGAACCGGCCGCCTCGGACCCGGCGTACGTCATCCACACCTCCGGCTCCACCGGCACCCCCAAGGGCGTCGAGGCCCGCCGGGGCGGCGTCGCCGCGCTCATCGACGGACTGGAGCAGCGGGGCGTGTACGCGGACGGCCACCGGGTCGTCGCCTGGAACGCGAGCATGTCCTTCGACGCCTCCGTCCAGCAGTGGGTCCGCGTGTGCCGGGGCGACACCCTGGTCGTCCTCGACGACGCGGACCGCACCGACCCCCACCGGCTGGCCGCCCTCCTCGCCGAGCACCGGGTGACCGACCTCGACCTCACCCCCTCCCACTGGGAGGCCCTCGCTCCCCACCTGCTGCCGCAGGCACCCCCCGAGCGGATGCTGCGCCTGCTCATCGGCGGCGAGCCGGTACCGCCGCGCATGTGGCGCGAGCTCGCCGACGCGTCAGCCGAGGGCCGCGTCGAGGCGTTCAACCTCTACGGGCCCACCGAGACCACCGTCGACGCCACCGCCTGCCGCATCAAGGGACCGGGCCCGCACCTGGGCAGCCCCTTGCCGCGGGTACGGGCGTACGTCCTCGACGGCGCCCTGCGCCCGGCCGCCACCGGCACCGCCGGCGAGCTCTACCTGGCGGGACCCGGCCTGGCCAACGGCTACACCGACCGGCCCGCGCTCACCGCCGAACGGTTCGTCGCCGACCCCTTCGCCGCGGACGGCACGCGCATGTACCGCAGCGGCGACGAGGTCCGCCAAGGCGCCGACGGCACCCTGGAGTTCCTCGGCCGCACCGACCGGCAGGTCAAGGTCCGCGGCCACCGGGTGGAGCTCGGCGAGGTCGAGGCGGCGCTGCGCTCCCACCCCGGCGTCACCGCCGCCGTGGCGACCGTACGCCAGGGGACCGAACTCCTCGCCCACTACGTGCCGGCGGACGGCGCGGGCCCCACCCCCGGGGAGCTGCGGGCGCACACCGCGGCCGCCCTGCCCGGCTATATGGTTCCGGCCGCGTTCGTCGCCCTGGACGCCCTGCCGATGACCGTCAGCGGCAAGGTCGACGTACGCGCCCTGCCGGCGCCGGAAGCCGCGACGGAACGCCCCGGCCCCGTACCCGACGGGCATGACGGCCTCCACGGCGAGATCGAGGAGCTGATCGCCGGCGTGTGGTCGGAGGTCCTCGGCCGCGACGACATCCACCCGAACGACGACTTCTTCGCGCTCGGCGGCCACTCCCTGGTGGCGCTGCGCGTCGTTTCCCGGCTCAAGAAACGGATCGGCGTGGTCATGCCGACGAAGGACATCTACCGGCACCCGCGCCTGCGCGACCTCGCCGGGCACGCCGAGTCGCTGCGCGCGGGGAGGACGGCGTGAGCGCCGCACCGGCCACCACGGTGGTCGCGCTGAAGCGGACCGAGGGCGCGGAGCGGACGCTGGTGTGCCTCGGCTTCTGCGGCGGCGGCACGGCGGCCTACCACGAGTGGGCCGCGGCGCTGCCGGCCGCCACCGACCTCCTCGCCGTCTGCTACCCCGGCCGCGAGGGGCGCTTCGCCGAGGACTTCGCCGACAGCTGGGAAGCCCTCGCCGAGGACGCCACCGCCGCCGTCCGCGCCGCCACCGCGGCCGGTGGCCCGTACGTCCTCTTCGGGCACAGCATGGGCGGCTGGATGGCCTTCGACGTCGCCACCCGCCTGGAGAAGGCGGGCGACCCGGCCCCCGAGGCCCTGGTGGTGTCGTCCTGCAACGCCCCGGACCAGGGGCTGACCGCACGCGACCGGTTCCCCGCCCAACGCGACGGGGACGGCGAGCTCCTGACGTGGATGAGCACCCACGGGCTGCTGCCGGAGCACGTCCTCGGCGACGAGGACCTGACGGAGATGGCCGTGGAGCTGATGCGCGCCGACATCCGGGTCCGCGACACCTTCACCTACGGCGGGGCGAAGGTCACCGTGCCCCTCCAGGTCCTCTCCGGCGCGGACGACCCGGTCGTCGGCGACGACGCCGGAACCCGCTGGGGCGGTCTCACGACCGCCGCCCACCGGCACGACGTACTGCCCGGCGGCCACTTCTACACCCCCGGGATCTGGCGGACCCTCCCGGACCGCATCGCGGCGCTCCACCCTGCCGCCGCACCCCTCGCACCTTCGAACGGACGCATGTGATGACGACGACCCCCTCCCCGCCCACCGGCCTCGGGCTGAGCCACGTCGAGTTCCACGTCACGGACCTCGCGGCGGCCGCCGACGGGTTCGTGACCCGCTACGGCTTCCGGACCGTCGGCCGCTCCGAGCCCGCCGCCGACGGGCCCGCCGCGGCCTCCCTCGCCCTGCGCCAGGGCGCGATCACCCTCGTGCTCACCCAGGGGATCGGCGACGACCACCCCGCGGGCGGCTACGTCCAGCGGCACGGCGACGGCGTCGCCGACATCGCCCTGAGCACCCCGGACGCCACGGCCGCCTTCACCGCCGCCGTGGCCAGGGGCGCCCGCCCCGTCGCCCCGCCCCGCCGCCACCGCGACGGGCGGACGACGGCGACCGTCGCCGGCTTCGGCGACGTCACGCACACCTTCGTCGAGCACGACCCGGCCCACGAGAACCCGCTGCCGCCGGGCTTCACCGCCCTCCCCGACACCGGGCCCCGGCCCGGCGAGGGGCAACCGCTCGCCGAGCTCGACCACTTCGCGGTCTGCCTCGAAGCGGGGCGGCTCGCCCCCACGGTCGACTTCTACACGCACGTCCTCGGCTTCGAGATGATCTTCACGGAGCGGATCACGGTCGGCGCCCAGGCCATGGACTCCCAGGTCGTCCAGAGCCCCTCCGGCACCGTCACCCTGACCCTCATCGAACCCGACACCTCGGCCGAGCCCGGCCAGATCGACGGCTTCCTCAAGGAGCACGACGGAGCCGGCGTCCAGCACGTGGCGTTCCGCTCGGCGGACATCGTCCGGGCCGTCACCGAACTGGGCGACTGCGGCGTCGAGTTCCTGTCCGTACCGGGCGCGTACTACGACCTGCTCGGCGAGCGGCTCGACCTCGCCCGGCACAGCACCGGCGAACTCCGCGCGCTGGGCGTCCTCGTCGACGAGGACCACGACGGCCAGCTCTTCCAGCTCTTCACCCGCTCCACCCACCCCCGGGGCACGCTGTTCTTCGAGGTGATCGAGCGGTTCGGCGCCCGCACCTTCGGCAGCGGCAACATCAAGGCCCTGTACGAGGCCGTCGAGGCCGAGCGCCTCGCCCCCCAGGGGCCGCGGCCGTGACCGGGCCGGTGTCCCCGGCCGACTACGCGGCCGTCGCCGAGCGGGTGCTGCCGCGCGAGGTGTGGGACTTCATCGACGGCGGCAGCGGCGCCGAGCGGACCCTGGCGGCCAACCGCGCCGCCCTGGACCGCGTCGCCGTCGTCCCGCGTGTCCTCACCGGCGCGGCCGAGCCCGCCACCGGCACCGGGCTCGCCGGATCGCGGGCCGCGCTGCCGCTGGCGATCGCGCCCATGGCCTACCAGCGGCTGGTCCACCCCGAGGGCGAGCGCGCCACCGCCGCCGCTGCCGCCGCGGCCGGGGTGCCGTTCACCGTCAGCACGCTCAGCAGCGTGCCCGTCGAGGAACTGACCGTCGCCGGCGGCGTCACGTGGTTCCAGCTGTACTGGCTGCGCGACCGGGGCGCGGTCGTCGAGCTCGTACGCCGGGCCGAGGACGCCGGCTGCGGCGCGCTGATGGTGACCGTGGACGTACCTGAGATGGCCCGCCGGCTGAGGGACCTGCGCAACGGCTTCAGCCTCCCCGCCGGTGTCGTGGCCGCCCATCTCGAAGGGCCCGGCACGACCCGGGCGCACGAGCGCCGGGCGGGTCTGTCGGCGGTCGCCGAGCACACCAAGGAGGCGTTCGCGCCCAGGCTGGACTGGGACGACCTGCGCTGGCTGCGCGGCATCACCCGCCTGCCCCTGATCGTCAAGGGGATCCTCGACCCCCGCGACGCCGCGCGCGCCGCGTCCCTCGGCGCGGCCGCCGTCGTCGTCTCCAACCACGGCGGCCGCCAGCTCGACGGCGCCGTCGCCGCCGCCGACATGCTCCCCGCGGCCGTGGACGCCGTCGCCGGCCGCTGCCAACTCCTCCTCGACAGCGGTATCCGCTCCGGCACCGACATCCTCAAGGCCCTCGCCCTCGGCGCTGACGGCGTCCTCCTCGGCCGCCCCGCCCTGTGGGGCCTGGCCGCCGACGGCGCCGACGGCGTACGCGACGTCCTGGCGCTGCTGGCCGCCGAACTGCGCTCCGCGCTGGCCCTGTCGGGCTGCCCCGACACCGCCTCGGCCCGCGACCTCCACACGACCGGCCGCGCCGACGGCTGGAAGGAAGCACGCGCATGACCGATCACCTCGTCCTCGACCCCGCCGACCTCCACGGCTCCCTCACCGACCCGGCCCTGCTGTCGATGAACTTCCTCAACGAGGTGGCGGGCCGCTTCCCCGACGCGGTCTCCTTCGCACCGGGCCGCCCCAGCGAGGAGTCCTTCGCCGTCGAGGACCTCCACCGCTACCTCGACCGCTACCGCGACCACCTCCTGAACGAACGCGGCCACGACGAGGCCGGCGTGCGGCGCGCCCTCTTCCAGTACGGGCGCACCAAGGGCATCGTCCACGACCTCATCGCCCGGCACCTGAGCGTCGACGAGGGCGTCACCGCCGACCCGGAGTCCCTCGTCGTCACCGTCGGCGCGCAGGAGGCGCTGTGGCTGGTGCTGCGCGCCCTGCGGGCCGACGCGGACGACGTCGTCCTCGCCGTCGCCCCCACCTACGTCGGGCTGACCGGGGCCGCCCGGCTCCTCGACATGCCGGTGCGCTTCGTCGCCGAGGGCCCCGACGGCGTCGACCTCGACGACCTCACCACCCAGCTGCGGGCCGCCCGCGCGGCGGGACAGCGGCCCCGCGCCCTGTACGTCGTCCCGGACTTCTCCAACCCCACCGGCACGACGATGACCCTCGACAACCGCCGTGGTCTGTTGCGGACCGCCGCCGACGAGGGGCTGCTGATCCTGGAGGACAACCCTTACGGGATCTTCCGCGCCTCCGGCGACCGGCCGCCCACGCTCAAGGCACTCGACACCGCCCACCAGGTGGTCTACCTCGGCTCGCTGGCCAAGAGCTGCTTCCCCGGCGCCCGGGTCGGTTTCGCCGTGGCCGACCAGCCGGTGGCCCTCGCCGACGGCCGCCAGGGCCTGTTCGCCGACGAACTCTCGAAGATCAAGAGCATGGTCACCGTCAACACCTCGGCGGTCAGCCAGGCCCTCGTCGGCGGGATGCTGCTGGAGCACGACGGCAGCCTCCTACGCGCCAACGAGCGGCAGATCGCCACGTACGCCCGCAACCTCGACGCCCTGATCCAGGGCCTGGGCGAGCGGTTCGGCTCCGTGCCCGGCGTGCGCTGGAACACCCCCGACGGCGGCTTCTTCGCCGTCCTGACCGTGCCCTTCACCGTCGACGACGCGCTCCTGGAGCACTCCGCCGTCCGGCACGGCGTGCTGTGGACACCCATGAGCCACTTCACCACCGGCGAGCATGCCCGCCGCCAACTCCGGCTCTCCTGCTCCCTGCTGACGGTGGAGCGGATTCGCGAGGGCCTGGACCGGCTGCACGCCCTGATCACCGAGCGCATGGACCTGACGAAAGGCGGCCCGAGCCGATGAACGACGGCACCTCCCTGATCCGGAGCCTCATCGGCGCCGCCCACGCGCACCGCGACGCGGTCGCCGTGATCGACGGCGGCACGCACCACACGTACGCCGAACTCGACGCCGCCTCCGCCGAGATCGCCGGCGGACTCGCCGCGCGCGGCATCGGCCCCGGCGCCGTCGTAAGCGTCCTGGCCACCCGCTCCTGGGAGCGCTGCGCCGCGCTCCTGGGCGCCTGGCGCGTCGGCGCGGGCGTCCTGTCCGTCGACCCCGGCACGCCGCCGGCCAGGGCCCGCAAGGTCGCGCACGGCGCCGGCTGCGCCCTGGTCCTGCGCACCGACGACCTGCCCCCCGCCGCGTGGGACCTCCCCGAGCACACCATCGGCGAGGTGCGCGGCCCCCGCCGCGACCCGGTCACCGACGGGCCGCTCTGCTACGTCATCTCCACCTCCGGCTCGACCGGCGAACCCAAGGCCGTGGCACTGCCCCCGATCGTCCTCGCCGACCTCGGCCAGTGGCACGTACGCCACTGGCGTCACAACGGCCTCCCGCACACCCTGCACACCACGTCCGTCGGCTTCGACGTCGGCTACGAGGAGATCGTCGCCACTTGGCTCGCCGGAGCCGCGCTGATCGTGGTCGGAGACGAAGAGCGACAGGACCCCTTCACGCTCGTCGACATCATCCGCGACCACGGAGCGGCCCGCGCCTTCCTCCCGGTCGTCGGCCTGCACGGACTCGCGATGGCGGCCGCCGTCGAGGACGCGGAACTGCCCACCCTCCGCGAGATCCTCGTGGCCGGCGAGCCGCTCGTCGTCAACGACGAGGTCCGGGCGCTGTGCGCCCACGGAGCCGTCGACCTGGTGAACCAGTACGGCCCCAGCGAGACCCACGTCGTCACCCAGCACCGACTGCCCGGCGACCCCGCCTCCTGGCCCGACCACCCGCCCATCGGCACCCCCGTCGCCGACGCGGAACCGCTGCGCCTGGCCGACGGCCGGCTGCGGCCCTTCGCCCCCGGCGAGGAGGGCGAACTCGTCATCGCCGGTGACTGCGTGGCCCTGGGCTACCTCGGCGACGGCGACCTGACGGCACGGAAGTTCCGCACGGTCGCACACCGCGACGGCGGTACGCGCCGCTGCTACCTCACCGGCGACCTGGTGCGCTTCGACGGCACCGCCTTCCACTTCCTCGCCCGCGCCGACGACCAGCTCAAGGTCAACGGCCACCGCGTGGAGCCCGGCGAGGTGGAGGCCGTCCTCGCGGGCGTCCCCGGCGTCCGCCGCGCCGCCGTCGTCGGCGTGAAGGTCGCCGCCTCCACCCAGCTGGCCGCCGCCTACCTCCGCGAGGCCGGTTCGGACGTCGGCACCGACGACCTGATCCGCGCCTGCGCCGCCCAACTGCCCGCGTACATGGTGCCGAAGCGGTTCACCGTGCTCGACGCCCTGCCCGTCACCCCCAACGGCAAGGTCGACCGGGCCAGGCTCCGGGACCTGGTCTGACGGCCTCGACATCCCCGTATCGAAGACAGGAAACGGATCATTGTGGCAACGCCCCTGACGCCCCGGGAAGCCATCCTGTGCGGCCTGCTCGCCGACCTGTTCGGCGTCCCCGCCGTCGGCCCCGGCGACAGCTTCGTACGGCTCGGCGGCGACAGCATCATCGCCGTCCAGCTGGTCGGCGGAGCCCGCAAGGCGGGCCTGCGGATCGGCGTGCGCGACGTCCTCACCCAGCCCGACGTGGCCGCGCTGGCGGCCGTGGCCAGGACCGCCCCCAAGGCCGCCACCGGCCCCGGTGACGACGACGGCGCCGGCCCGCTGCGGCCGACCCCGATCATGCACTGGCTGCGCGAGCGCGGTGGCCCCGCCGACCACTACCACCAGTACGTCGTCGTCCGCACCCCCGCCGGACTCACCCACGAGCGGGCGCTGACGGTGATCCAGGCCCTCCTCGACCGCCACGACGCGCTGCGGCTGCGGCGCGCGGCGACCGGCGGCGCCCTCACCGATCACCTGGTGGTCCAGCCCGTCGGCGCCGTGCGGGCCGATACGGGCCTCACCCGGATGAGTACCGAAGGGCTCACCGAGGCCGACACCGCCCGCCTCGTGCGGCGGGGGGTCGAAGCGGCCAGGGACCGGCTGTCGCTCGGCGACGGCACCGTACTCCAGGCCGTCTGGTACGACGCCGGCCGCGACCGGTGCGGTCGTCTCGCGATGGTGATCAACCACATGGTCGTGGACGGCATCTCCTGGCGCGTCCTGACCGGCGACCTCGCCACCGCCTGGGAGGCCGTGTCGGTCGGCCGCACACCGCGGCTCGACCCCGTCCCCACGTCCTTCCGCCGCTGGGCCGACCTGCTCACGGCGGAGGCGACCACACCGCGGCGGGCCGGCGAACTCCCGCGCTGGACCGACACCGTACGGCCCGGCACCCTCCGCCTCACCGACCGACCGCTCGACCCCGGACAGGACCTGGAGGAACGGGCCGGCCACCTCGCCCTCACCCTCCCCGTCGACACCACCGGCCCCCTGCTGACGACGGTGCCCGAGCGGCTGAACGCCGACGTCAACGAGATCCTCCTGACCGGACTCGCCCTCGCCCTGGCCGAACACCGCCACCACCACGCGCCCGACGGCGAGACCGGCGTCCTCGTCGACCTGGAGGGCCACGGCCGCGAGGAGCTCTTCGAGGACGCCGACGTCTCCCGCACCGTCGGCTGGTTCACCAGCGTCTTCCCCGTACGCCTCGACCTCGGCCGGTTCGACGCGCACGACGTGCGTGCCGGCGGTCCCACCGTCGGGGAGGCGCTGGCGCGCGTCAAGGAACACCTGCGCGGCATCGCCGACAAGGGCATCGGATACGGCCTGCTCCGCCACCTCGACCCGGCCTCCGGCCCGGTGCTGGCCGGCGCGGACGCCGCCGAGATCGGCTTCAACTACCTGGGCCGCTTCACCGAGGACCGCGACCGCGACTGGCACATCCTGCCCGAGTACGGCGCCCGCCTGGACTCCGTCACCCCCGGCATGCCCATGGCCCACGCCGTGGAGATCGGCGCCATCACCCTGGATTCCCCGGACGGACCGGCGTTGCGGGCCGACTGGACCTGGGCGCCGGGCGCGCTCGGCGAGGCGGCGGTCCGCGAGCTGGCCGAGTCCTGGTTCCGCATGCTCACCGCCCTCGTCACCCACGCCCGCCGCCCGGACGCCGGCGGGCTGACGCCCTCCGATGTCGTCCTGTCCTCCATCGGTCAGGACGAGATCGACGACCTCGAAGCCGCGCTGGAAGCATTCTGATGAGTGGGGAAGCAATGAAGAACACCCGGTCGGCCGTCGAGGACATCCTGCCGCTGACACCCTTGCAGGAAGGCATGCTCTTCCACGCGCGGTACGAGCGCGACGCCCGCAGCCTCTACATCGCCCAGTTCACCGTCGACCTGCGCGGCAGCCTCGACGCGGGACGGCTGAAGGCGTCCGCCGACGCCGTCGTACGCCGCCACGCCAACCTCCGGGCCACCTTCACCGACCGCCGCACCGGCGAGCCGATCCAGGTCGTCCGCCGGGACGCGCCCCTGGCCTGGCAGACCATCGACCTCACCGACCTCACCCTCGATGCGGCCGAGGCCCGCGCCACCGAGCTCACGGACGAGGACTGGGCCCGCGGCGTCGACATCCAGCGCCCGCCGCTGCTCCGCTTCACCGCGATCGCCCTCGGCCCGGCACGCCACCGCCTCGTGGTGACGGCCCATCACATCCTCCTCGACGGCTGGTCCTTCGCCCTGCTCTTCCGCGAGCTGTTCACCCTCTACGGCCGGCAGGGCGAGATCACCGCGCGGCCTCCGGCCCACCCCTACCGCGACTACCTGGCCTGGCTGGGCCGGCGCGACCGGCCCGCCGCCGAGCGCGCCTGGCGGGCCGCCCTGGACGGGGTCGGCGAACCCACCTACCTCGCGCCCGCCGGACCGGCACCGGCCGGCAGCACCCCCGAGGACATCACCGTCCGCCTCACCGAAGAGGCCACGGCGGCCCTCACCGGGCAGGCCCGCGCCCACGGCCTGCTGCTCAACACCGTCGTCCAGGGCGCCTGGGCCGTCCTCCTCGGCGGCGCCACCGGCCAGGACGACGTCGTCTTCGGCTGCACCGTCGGCGGCCGCCCCGCCGACCTACCCGGCGCCGACACCATGATCGGCATGCTCATCAACACCGTGCCCGTCCGGGCCCGGCTCGACCCCCGGGCGTCCCTGACCGCCCTGTGCGAGAGCATCCAGCGCCAGCGCGCCTCCCTCATGGACCACGACCACCTCGGGCTCACCGACATCCAGCACCTCGTCGGCTCGTCGCAGGCACTGTTCGACACCAACATCGTCTTCGACAACTTCCCGATGAACGACTACACCCTCGACCTGCCGGGCTCCGTCCCCGACATGGACATCACCTTCCGCGACACCACGCACTTCCCGCTCACCCTCGTCGTCGAGCCCGGCACCCGCCTCGAACTGCGCCTGAGCCACCGCCCCGAGCTGCTCGACCGCGCCCGCGCCGACGCCCTCGCCGCCCGGCTGACCCGGCTGCTCCACCAGTGGACCGCGGCCCCCGACACCGCCCTCGGCGCCCTGGACACCCTCGGCCCGGCGGAGCGCCGTCAGGTCCTCCACGACTGGAACGCCACCACCCGGCCCATACCGCACACCACCCTCCCCGAGCTGCTCACCGCACAGGCCGCCCGCACCCCCGAAGCGCCCGCCGTCCTCTTCCGCGACGAGCGGCTGACCTACCGGCAACTGGAGGAGCGGGCCAACCGCCTCGCCCACCGCCTCATCGCACACGGCGTCGGCCCCGAGGACACCGTCGCCGTCGCCGTCCCCCGCTCCGCCGACCTCGTCGTCGCCCTGCACGCCGTGGTCAAGGCCGGCGCCGCCTACCTGCCCATCGACCTCGGCCAGCCCGCACGCCGCGTCGACGCCCTCCTCACCGACGCCGCGCCGGCCCTGCTGCTCACCACCACCGAGGCCGCCGGGCACCTGCCGGCCACGGCCGTACCGGTCCTCCCGCTCGACGCCCCCACCACCGGCCTGCCCGCGCACCCGCCCACGACCGCGCTCACCCTCGACCACCCGGCCTACGTCATCTTCACCTCCGGCTCCACGGGCCGCCCCAAGGGCGTCCAGATCACCCACGCCGGCATCGTCAACCGCCTGCTGTGGATGCAGGAGGAGTACCCGCTCACCGCCGACGACCGCGTCCTGCAGAAGACACCGTGCGGCTTCGACGTGTCGGTGTGGGAGTTCTTCTGGCCCCTGATCACCGGAGCCGCACTCGTCGTCGCCGAGCCGGACGGCCACAAGGACCCCGCCTACCTTGCCGACCTCATCCGCCGCGAGTCCGTCACCACCGCCCACTTCGTCCCCTCGATGCTGAGCGCCTTCCTCCAGGAACCGGCCGCCGCCGCGACCGCGACCGCGCTGCGCCGGGTGATGTGCAGCGGCGAGGCACTCCCGCCCGAGACCCAGGCCGCGTTCTTCGGCACCCTCGACGGCGTGGAGCTCCACAACCTCTACGGGCCCACCGAGACCTCCGTCGACGTGACCCTGTGGCCCTGCCGCCCCGACCCCGAGGCCACCACCGTCCCCATCGGCCGGCCCGCCGCCAACACCCGCGCCTACGTACTCGACGGCCTGCTGCGGCCGGTCGCCCCCGGCGTCACCGGCGAGCTCTACGTGAGCGGCGTCCAGCTGGCCCGCGGCTACCTCGGCCGGCCGGCCCTGACGGCGGAACGATTCATCGCCTGCCCCTACGAGCCGGGCACCCGCATGTACCGCACCGGCGACCTCGTGCGCTGGACCGCACAAGGCACCCTGGAGTACCTCGGCCGCGCCGACGACCAGGTCAAGATCCGGGGCTTCCGCATCGAACTCGGCGAGGTGGAGTCCGCGACCGCCCGCTGCACCGGAGTCGACCGGGCCGCCGCCGTCGTCCGCGAGGACCGGCCCGGCGACCCGCGCCTGGTCGCCTACGCCGTGCCCGCCCTCGGCGCCGAACTCAGGCCCGCCCAGGTCAGGGACGAACTGGCCGAAGGACTGCCGGAACACATGGTGCCGTCCGCCGTGGTCGTCATGGCCGCCCTGCCGGTGACCGCCAACGGCAAGCTCGACCGCAAGGCCCTGCCCGCCCCCGACCACACCACCGGCCGCACCGGGCGCAGGCCGCGCACCGGACGCGAGGAGATCCTCGCGGGCCTCTTCGCCACCGTGCTGGGCCTGCCCGAGGTCGGCGCCGAGGACGACTTCTTCGCTCTGGGCGGCAACTCCCTCCTCGCCATGCGCCTCGTCGCCCAGGCCCGTACCGCCCTCGGCGTCGAGCTCGGCATCCGCGAGGTGTTCGCCACCCCCACCGTCGCCGGACTCGCCGCCCGCGCCGACGGCGCCCGCCGGGCGCGGCGGCCCCTGCGCGGCACCGACCGGCCCGGGGAACTGCCGCTGTCCTTCGCCCAGCGCCGGCTGTGGTTCCTCAACCGCCTCGAAGGCCCCAGCCCGGCCTACCACTGCATGGTCGAGACCACACTCCGCGGCGACCTCGACGTCGGCGCCCTGCGCGCCGCGCTCGGCGACCTCGTCACCCGCCACGAGACCTTGCGCACGATCTACCCGGAGGTCTCCGGCGAACCCCGCCAGAGCGTCCTGCCCGCCCACGCGACCGGTGTCGACCTCCTCGTCGTCGACCGCCCCGAACCGGACCTCGCCACCGCGGCCGCCTCCGCCGCCACCCGCCCCTTCGACCTGGCCGTCGAGGCCCCCATACGCGCCACCCTGCTCACGGCCGGCCCCGACGAGCACCGCCTCGTCCTGGCCGTCCACCACATCGCCACCGACGGCTGGTCGTGGGAACCGCTGCTGCGCGACCTCGCCCTGGCCTACGAGGCCCGGTGCGCGGGCCACCCGCCGCGGTGGGCGCCACTGGCGGCGCAGTACGCGGACTACACCCTGTGGCAGCGCGAACTCCTGGCCGACGACGCCTCCGAGAGCCTCGCCGGCACCCAGCTGGCGTACTGGCGCGAGGCCCTCGCCGGGCTGCCCGAGGAGGTCACCCCGCCCCTCGACCGGGCGCGCCCCGCCGTCGCCGGCCACACCGGGGCCTCGTACACCACCGACCTGGACCCCGAACTCGCCGACCGCCTCGATGCGCTGGCCAAGGCCAATGGCTGCACCCTGTTCATGGTCGTCCAGGCCGCGCTCGCCGTGCTGCTGTCGCGGCTCGGCGGCGGGCCCGACATCCCCCTCGGCACCGTCGTCGCCGGCCGCACCGACGAGGCCGTCGACGACCTCGTCGGGTTCTTCGTGAACACCCTCGTCCTGCGCACCGACGTCTCCGGCGACCCGGCCTTCACCCAGCTGCTGGCCCGGGTGCGCGAGACGGACCTGGCCGCGTTCGCCCACCAGGACGTGCCGTTCGAGCGGGTCGTCGAGGAGGTCAACCCCCGAAGGTCCCTGGCCCGCAACCCCCTCTTCCAGGTCATGCTCACCCTGCACCGCGGCCCCGGCCCGGACCTCGCCCTGCCCGGTCTGGACTGCGCCACCACCGAAATCGACGTGGCCGTCGCGGAGTTCGACCTCGCCTTCCAATTCACCGAGCGGGACGGCCGCCTGCGGACCGTCGTGAAGTACAGCACCGAGCTGTTCGACGCGGGCACGGTCGAGACGTTCACCGGGCGGCTGCTGCGGATCCTCCGCGCGGCGGCCGACCAGCCGCGCCGACCGCTGTCGACCATCGACATCCTCACCCCCGAGGAGCGCGACGACCTGCTGCCGACGACCGGGACGCCCGTGCACCGGCCCGGCGGCGTCCCCGCCGCTTTCGAGGCACAGGCCGCCCGGACACCGGACGCCGTCGCCCTCCGGTCCGGCCCGGACACCCTCACCTACCGGCAGCTCGACACCCGCGCCGACCGCCTCGCCCGCCACCTGAGGGCACTGGGCGTCACCGCCGAGAGCCCGGTCGGCGTGCACATGAGGCGCTCGCCCCACGTCGTGGTCGCCCTGCTGGCCGTCCTCAAGGCGGGCGGCGTCTACGTACCCCTGCACGGCGGCTACCCGGCCGCGCGCATGCAGGGCATCCTCGACGCCACCGGCTGCGCGGTCCTCCTCGTGGACGAGCCCTCCGCCGCGGACGGCCTGAACGCCCCGCACGTCGTACGGGCCGACCTCGCTCCCGCGCCCACCGCCGACGGCACCCCGGCACCCGTCGTGCTCACCGCCCAACTCGCGTACATCATGCACACCTCCGGCTCCACCGGCACCCCCAAGGGCGTCGCCGTCACCCACCAGGACGTCCTCGACCTGGCGGCCGACACCTGCTGGCGGAACGACAGCCACGAGCGGATCCTCTTCCACGCGCCGCACGCCTTCGACATCTCCGACTACGAACTGTGGGTGCCCCTGCTCTCCGGCAGGGAGGTCGTCGTCGCCCCCGACGGGGACCTCGGCGTCGCCGAACTGAGCCGACTCGTCCACGAGGAGGACATCACCGCGATCCACCTCACCGCCGGGCTGTTCCGCGTCGTGGCCGAGGAGCGCCCCGAGCTGTTCACCGGCGTGCGGGAGGTCCTCACCGGCGGCGACGTCGTCAGCCCCGGCGCGGTCCGGCGGGTCCTCGACGCCTGCCCCGACACCGCGATCCGCCAGCTCTACGGCCCCACCGAGATCACCCTGTGCGCCACGACCCACACCGTGGACCGCGACAGCCACGACACCACACGCCCCGTCCCCATCGGCCGCCCCCTGGACCACACCCGCGTCTACATCCTCGACGACCACCTGCGGCCGGTCCCGCCCGGCACCACCGGCGAACTCCACCTCGCCGGCGCCGGCCTGGCCCGTGGCTACCACGGCCGGCCCGCCCTGACCGCCGAACGCTTCGTCCCCGACCCCCACGGCCGGCCCGGCAGCCGCATGTACCGCACCGGCGACCTGGCGCGCCGACGCCCCGACGGCCTCCTGGAGTTCCTCGGCCGGGCGGACGAACAGGTGAAGATCCGCGGCTTCCGCGTCGAACCCGGCGAGGTCGAGACCGCGCTGGCCCGCTGCCCGGGCGTCCGCCAGGCCGTCGTCACCGCGCCCGAGAGCCCCGACGGGGACAAGGCGATCGTCGCCTACGCCGTCGGCGAGCACCTCCGGGCCGACGACCTGCGCGACCGCCTCGCGGCGACCCTTCCCGACTACATGGTGCCCGCCACCGTCATCACCCTCGCCGAGCTCCCGCTGACACCCAACGGCAAGGTCGACTACCGGGCCCTGCCCGCCCCCGACCGGACCGGCACCACCGGCCGCGCGCCCCGCACACCCCGCGAGGAGATCCTCTGCGGACTCTTCGCCGAGGTCCTCGGCCTCGACACCGTCGGCGCCGACGCCGGCTTCTTCGACCTCGGCGGGCACTCACTGCTGGCGACGAAGCTCACCAGCCGGATCCGTACGGCGCTCGGCGTGGAGATCGGCCTGCGCGACCTGTTCCGGGCCCGGACCCCCGCCGCCCTCGCAGAACTGGCCGACGGCGCCGAACACGCCCGGCCGCCGCTGACCCACCGGCAGCACCCGGAGAACCCGCCGCTGTCCTTCGCCCAGCACCGCCTGTGGTTCGTCCACCAGGCCGAGGAACAGGCCGCCACCTACAACATGCCGTTCGCCGTCCGGCTGCACGGCACCCTGGACGACACCGCGCTCTCCGCGGCACTGGCCGACGTGGTCGCCCGGCACGAGACACTGCGCACCCTGTTCCCCGAGGTGGACGGCCGCCCGGCCCTGCGCGTCCTGTCCCCGGACGAGGCCCGCCCCGAGCTCAGGACCACGGACGTCACCGAGGCGGAGCTGGCCGGGGCCGCCGAGGCCCTGGCGTCCCACCGCTTCGACCTGGCGGCCGAACCACCTCTCCAGGCACGGCTGCACCGCCTGGGCGTGGACGAGCACGTCCTGCTCCTGGTGATGCACCACATCGCCTCCGACGGCTGGTCCATGGAACCCCTGCTGCGCGACCTGGCGCGGGCGTACGAGGACCGTCGGCGCGGGAGCGGCCCGGAGTGGGAGCCGCTGCCGGTGCGGTACGCGGACTACACGCTGTGGCAGCGGGAGTTGCTCGGGGAGGAGTCCGACCCGGAAAGCGTCGCTTCCCGGCAGCTCGACTTCTGGCGGAAGCGGCTCGCCGGCGCTCCGGCCGAACTGGCCCTGCCCTTCGACCGGCCGCGCCCGGCGGTCGCGAGTTACGCGGGCGGTTCGGTGCCGGTGGAACTGAGCCCTGAGCTCCACGGGCGCTTGTCGGAACTCGCGCGGTCGAATGGCTGCACGTTGTTCATGGTGTTGCAGGCGGGTCTGGCGGTGTTGCTGTCACGCCTCGGGGCCGGTACGGACATCCCGCTCGGCACGCCGGTGGCCGGTCGTGCGGATGAGGCCCTGGACGACCTGGTCGGCTTCTTCGTCAACACCCTGGTGCTCCGCACGGATGTGTCCGGCGACCCAAGCTTCGTAGAGCTGCTCTCCCGTGTGCGGGAGGCGGACCTGGCGGCGTACGAGCACCAGGACGTGCCCTTCGAGCGTGTCGTCGAGGCCCTCAACCCCGACCGGTCCCTCGCCCGCCACGCCCTCTTCCAGGTCATGCTCCAGCTCCAGAACACGCCCGCCGACGGCCTGACGCTGCCCGGACTGACCGCCACGCCCCACCCGGTTCCCTTCGGCGTCGCCAAGTTCGACCTCACCCTCGACATGGCGGAACGCCACGGCGCCGACGGGACACCGGACGGGCTGCACGGCGAACTGACCTACGCCACCGAGCTGTTCACCGCAGACACGGCACGACACCTGGCCGAGGACCTCGCACTGCTGCTCGGCACCGTCGCCGCCGACCCCACCCGGCCGTTCAGCGCCCTCACCGGACTGCCGGCCCCGCGCCCGGCCGCCCGTACCACCGAAGAAGCGCCCGCCGCCGCTCCCGCCGCCGACGAACGCACCGGTGGCAGCTCCACCGAGCAGGCGCTGTGCGCACTCTTCGCCGAAGTGCTGGAGGTCGACTCCGTCGCCCCCGACGACAACTTCTTCGCCCTCGGCGGCCACTCCCTCCAAGTGACCCGGCTCATCAGCCGGGTCCGGGCGGAGCTCGGCCTGGAGCTGCGCATCCGCCAGGTCTTCCAGCACCCCACCCCGGCCGGCGTCGCCGCCCACCTGACCGCCGCACCGAAGGCGCGCCCCGCGCTGCGCCGCTCGGCCCTCTGATCCGTCGAGTGCGCGCACACCAAGGAGATCCCGTGTTCCCTGTGTCCTTCGCCCAGCGCCGGCTGTGGTTCCTCAACCGCATGGCCGAGACGGGCGCCGCCTACAACTGCCCGCTGGCGGTCCGCCTGCGCGGCCCGCTCGACCGCGCCGCCCTCGCCGCCGCGCTGGAGGACGTCGCCGACCGCCACGAACTCCTGCGGACGGTCTTCCCCGAGTCCGACGGCGAACCGGTGCAGCGCGTCCTCGACCGACGGCCCCGCCTGGCGACCGTCGCGACGACCGGAGACCTGCTGCCCACCGCCCTCGCCGAGGCCGCCGGACACGTCTTCGACCTCACCGTCGAACTGCCCGTACGCGCCGAGCTCTTCACCCTCTCGGCCGACGAGCACGTGCTCTCCCTCGTCATCCACCACATCGCCTGCGACGGCTGGTCGTGGGAGCCTCTGCTGGGCGACCTCTCGCAGGCGTACGCGGCACGGCGCTCCGGCACCGCCCCGCTGTGGGAGCCGCTGCCCGTCCGCTACGTCGACTACACGCTCTGGCAGCGCGAGCTGCTGGGCGCGGAGGACGACCCGGACAGCGTGCTCACCCAGCAGCTCCACTTCTGGCAGGAGGAACTCGCGGGCGTCCCCTCCGAACTGACCCTGCCCTACGACCGGCCGCGCCCGGTGGTGGCGAGTTACGCGGGTGGTTCGGTGCCGGTGGAGCTGGATGCCGCGCTGCATGGCCGGCTGGTGGAGTTGGCGCGGTCGAGCGGCTGTACGTTGTTCATGGTGTTGCAGGCGGGTCTGGCGGTGCTGTTGTCGAGGCTCGGGGCCGGTACGGACATCCCGCTCGGTACGCCGGTGGCCGGTCGTGCGGACGAGGCCCTGGACGATCTGGTCGGCTTCTTCGTCAACACCCTCGTCCTGCGCACGGACGTCTCCGGTGACCCCAGCTTCGTAGAGCTGCTCTCCCGTGTGCGGGAGGGGGATCTGGCGGCGTACGAGCACCAGGACGTGCCCTTCGAGCGTGTCGTCGAGGCCCTCAACCCCGACCGGTCCCTCGCCCGCCACCCCCTCTTCCAGGTCATGATGACGCTGGAGAACGGCTCGGGCACGGCCCTGAGCCTGCCCGGCGTCGTGGCCGAGGAGCAGCCGGTCGGCTGGGACATCGCCAAGTTCGACCTGACCGTCGACTTCCAGGAGCACCAGGCAGCCGAGGGCACCCCGGCCGGCGTCACCGGCTCCCTCGAATACGCGGCGGACCTCTTCGACCCGGAGACCGCCGAGAGCCTGGCCGCTAGCCTCCCCCGGGTGCTGCGCCAGCTGGCGGCCGACCCGCTGCGCCCGGTCGGCGCGACCGAGCCGATGTCCGACGAGGACCGCGAGCGGGTCCTGGTGGGCTGGAACGACACCACACGCCCCGTCCCCGAGGCGACGCTCCCGCAGCTGTTCGAGGAGCGCGCCGCGCGGACGCCGGACGCCACGGCCGTCGTGCACGGCGGCACCGCGCTGACCTTCGCCGAGCTCAACGCGCGGGCCAACCGCCTGGCCCGCGCCCTGGTCGAGCACGGCGCGCGGCCCGAGAGCCTCGTCGCCCTCGCCCTGCCCAGGTCCGAGGAATCGGTGGTGGCCCTGCTCGCCGTGCTCAAGGCCGGCGCGGCGTTCGTCCCCGTCGACCTGGAATACCCGGCCGAGCGCATCGCCCTCCTCCTGGAGGACGCGGCCCCCGCGCTCGTCGTCACCGACTCGGCCACCGCCGCGACCCTCCCGGCGGCGGGCGGCGCCCAGCGGGTGCTGGTCGACGACCCGGCGACGGCGCGGCGCCCGCACGAGAACCTCGGGCTCGACGTCCTGCCGGGGAACGCCGCCTATGTCATCTACACCTCCGGCTCCACCGGCCGCCCCAAGGGCGTCCTCATCGACCACGCCGGGCTGCGCAACCTCTACGCCCACCACCGCACCGGCGTCATGGCCCACGCCGAGGAGACGTACGGACCCCGGCCCATGCGGGTGGCGCTGACGGCCTCGCTGTCCTTCGACACGTCCTGGGAAGGGCTGTTGTGGATGGTCGCCGGGCATGAACTGCACGTCATCGGCGACGACATCCGCCGCGACGCGGGCGCGATGACCCGGCACATCGCCGAGGTCGGCATCGAGGTGCTCGACGTCACGCCGACCTACGCCGAACAGCTCGTCGAGGAAGGTCTGCTGGCCGACCCCGCCCACCGCCCCCGGGTCTTCCTGCTCGGCGGCGAGGCCGCCGGAGCCACCTTGTGGACGAGGGTCCGGGAAGCCGACGACATGCTCTGCTACAACCTCTACGGTCCGACGGAGTGCTCGGTCGACGCCCTGTGGTGGGACGCCGCCCGCAGCGAATCCCCGCTGGTCGGCCTGCCCCTCGACAACACGCGCGTCCACGTACTCGACGCGTCGCTGCGGCCCGTGCCGCCCGGCGTCGCGGGCGAGCTGTACATCGCCGGCGTGAGCCTGGCCCGCGGCCACCTCGACCGGCCGGCCCTGACGGCGGAGCGGTTCGTGGCCTGCCCGTTCGCGGTGGGGGAGCGGATGTACCGCACGGGCGACCTGGTGCGGTGGGGGCGCGACGGCGCCCTGGAGTTCCTCGGCCGGGCGGACGACCAGGTGAAGATCCGGGGCTTCCGCGTCGAGCCGGTGGAGATCGAGGCGGCGCTGTCCCGGATGCCGGGCGTGGCGCAGGCGGCGGTCACGGCCCGCGAGGACGGCCCCGGCGGGAAGCGGCTGGTGGCCTACGTCGTGCCGGTGGCCGGCCGTACGGTCGAGGCGGCCGGTCTGCGCCGGGAGCTGTCGGCGACGCTGCCCGACCACATGGTGCCGTCGGCGTTCGTGGTGCTGGAGTCGTTCCCGGTGACGCCGAACGGGAAGCTGGACCGCAAGGCACTGCCGCGCCCCGACTACGCGGCGGGGGCGGGCTCCCGTGCGCCGCGCACACCGCGCGAGGACATTCTGGCGGGCCTGTTCGCCGAGGTCCTGGGGCTGCCCGAGGTCGGCGCCGAGGACAGCTTCTTCGACCTCGGCGGCCACTCGCTCCTCGCCACCCGGCTCATCTCCCGCGCCCGGACGGCGCTCGGCGTGGAGCTCGGCATCCGTGACCTCTTCCAGACCCCGACCGTCGCCGGTCTGGCGACCGGCCTGAACCGCTCGGGCCCGGCCCGGCCGCCACTGCGCGCCGCCGACCGCCCGGCCGTGCTGCCCCTGTCGTTCGCCCAGCGGCGCCTGTGGTTCCTGAGCCGTACGGGACAGGGGGTCAACTACAACTGCCCGTTCGCCCTGCGGCTGCGCGGCCCGCTGGACCGTGCCGCCCTGCGCGCGGCGCTCGCGGACGTCACCGGCCGACACGAAGCCCTGCGCACGGTCTTCCCCGAGATCGACGGCGAGCCGTGCCAGCGGGTGCTGCCGACGGACACCGGCACCGTGGAGCTGGACATCGTCGAGGCCGTGGACGGTGGGCCGGGCGAGGCCCTGGAGCGGCTGGTCGCCGAGGAGTTCGACCTCGCCGACCGGCCCCCGGTACGGGCCACGCTCTTCGCGCTGGGCGAGGACGAGCACGTACTGGCCCTCGTGGTCCACCACATCGCGCTCGACGGCTGGTCGTGGGGGCCGCTCTTCCACGACCTGGCGCGGGCGTACGAGGACCGCCGGCGCGGAAGCGGCCCGGAGTGGGAGCCGCTGCCGGTGCAGTACGCGGACTACACCCTGTGGCAGCGAAAACTGCTGGGCGAGGAGTCCGACCCGGAAAGCGTCGTCTCCCGGCAGCTCGACTTCTGGCGGAAGCGACTCGCGGGCGCTCCGGCCGAACTGGCCCTGCCCCTCGACCGGCCGCGCCCGGTGGTCGCGAGTCATGCGGGTGGTTCGGTGCCGGTGGAGCTGGATGCCGCGCTGCATGGCCGGCTGGTGGAGTTGGCGCGGTCGAGCGGCTGTACGTTGTTCATGGTGTTGCAGGCGGGTCTGGCGGTGCTGTTGTCGAGGCTCGGGGCCGGTACGGACATCCCGCTCGGTACGCCGGTGGCGGGTCGTGCGGATGAGGCGCTGGACGATCTGGTCGGCTTCTTCGTCAACACCCTTGTCCTGCGCACGGATGTCTCCGGTGACCCCAGCTTCGTGGACCTGCTCTCCCGTGTGCGGGAGGGGGATCTGGCGGCGTACGAGCACCAGGACGTGCCCTTCGAGCGTGTCGTCGAGGCCCTCAACCCCGACCGCTCCCTCGCCCGCCACCCCCTCTTCCAGGTCATGCTCCAGCTCCAGGAGTCCGCCGACGACACCCCGGCCCTCGCCGGCCTCGACGTGCGCGACGAACCCCTCCGCTTCGACGCCGCGCAGTTCGACCTCACCGTCGACGTCCAGGAACGGCGGGACGCCGAGGGCGGGCCGGCCGGGATCAGCGGTTCGCTCGACTACGCGGCCGACCTCTTCGACCCACGGACGGCGGGCGCCCTTGCCGCGGCCCTGGCGCGGGTGCTGGGCGGCCTCGCCGCCGACCCGGCGCGGCCGGTGAGCGCGGCGGACCCGCTGTCGCCCGAGGAGCGCGACCGGATGCTGGCGCGGTGGAACGACACCGGGCTGCCGGTGCCCCACGCGACCGTACCGGAGCTCTTCGAGGCCCAGGCGGCACGCACACCCCAGGCCACGGCCGTCGTGCACGGGAAGACGGCGCTGACCTTCCACGAGCTCAACGCCAGGGCCAACCGGCTGGCCCGCCGCATGGTGCGCGTGGGCGCGGGGCCCGAACACGTGGTGGCGGTGGCGCTGCCCAGGTCCGAGGAATCGGTGGTGGCCCTGCTCGCCGTCCTCAAGTCCGGCGCCGCCTGCCTGCCCGTCGACACCGGCTACCCGGCGGAGCGCATCGCCCACCTGCTGGCCGACGCGGCTCCCGCCCTCGTCGTCACGGACACCACCACGGCGGATCGCCTGCCGCTCGGCGACACCCCCCGGGTACTGGCGGACGACCCCGCCGTCGCCGCCGAGTCCCCGGGCGACCTCGGACGCGCGGTGCTGCCCGGCAACGCCGCGTACATCATCCACACCTCAGGCTCCACCGGCCGACCCAAGGGCGTCGTCACCGACCACGCGGCACTGCGCAACCTCTACGCCTTCCACCGCGCCGGCATCATCGACCGCGCCGAGGAAGCCACCGGCGGCCGACGGCTGCGCGTGGCCCTGACGACCTCGCTGTCCTTCGACGCCTCCTGGGACGACCTGCTCTGGATGGTCGCCGGCCACGAACTGCACCTCATCGGCGACGACGTCCGCAGGGACGCGGGCGCCCTGGTGCGCCACATCGCCGACGCCCGCATCGACGTCGTCGACGTCACGCCCACCCACGCCGAACAACTCCTGGAGGAAGGACTGGCCGACCGGCCCCCCAGGGTCCTGCTGCTCGGCGGCGAGGCCGCCGGCCCCGCCCTGTGGCACCGGCTGCGGCAGCTGGACGGCATGATCGGCGTCAACCTCTACGGCCCGACCGAGTGCACGGTCGACGCCCTGTCGTGGGAACTGGCCGCCGGCGCCCACCCCCTGGTCGGCCGGCCGATCGCCAACACACGGGCGTACGTCCTCGACGCGGCACTGCGCCCCGTGCCGCCCGGCGTGCCCGGCGAGCTCTACATCGCCGGCGCCGGACTGGCCCGCGGTTATCTCCACCGGCCCGCCCTGACGGCGGAGCGTTTCGTTGCGTGCCCGTTCGCCACGGGCGAGCGGATGTACCGCACGGGCGACCTGGCGCGGTGGGACCGCGACGGCGCCCTGGAGTTCCTCGGCCGGGCGGACGACCAGGTGAAGATCCGGGGCTTCCGCGTCGAGCCCGGTGAGATCGAGGCCGCTCTCGTACGGGTCCCCGAAGTGGCCGCGGCCGCGGTGAGCGTCCGCGAGGACGGCCCCGGTGGCAAGCGGCTCGTCGCCCACGTCGTACCCGCGGGCGGCCGTACGGTCGACGTGGCGACCCTGCGCCGGGAACTGGCGTCCGTGCTGCCGGAACACATGGTGCCGTCCGCGTTCGCCGTGCTGGAGTCCTTCCCCCTGACACCGAACGGCAAGCTGGACCGGGCCGCGCTGCCGCGCCCCGACCACGCGCCAGGATCGCCCTCCCGCGCGCCCCGCACGCCCGAGGAGGCGACGCTGGCGGCCCTGTTCGCCGAGGTGCTGGGCCTGAGCGAAGTCGGCGTCGACGACAGCTTCTTCGACCTCGGCGGCCACTCCCTGCTCGCCGCCCGGCTCATCTCCCGCGCCCGGACGGCGCTCGGGGCCGGGCTCGGCATCCAGGACCTCTTCCAGGCGCCCACCGCGGCCGGACTGGCCGCGCGGCTCGCGGCGGACGACGCGCACGACTCGCTCGCGCCCCTGATCCCCCTCCGGTCCGGCGGTGGGAAGCCCCCGCTGTTCTGTGTGCACCCCGGGGCCGGGATCGGCTGGGTGTACTCGGGGCTGCCCGGACACCTGGACCCCGACCGGCCGGTGTACGCCCTCCAGACACGGGCGTTGCGCGACCCGGCCGCCCGGCCGGTGAGCGTCGAGGCCATGGCGGAGGACTACGCCGACCTGATCCGTACGGTCCAGCCGGCCGGCCCGTACCACCTCCTCGGCTGGTCGTTCGGCGCGGTCGTCGCGCACGCCATGGCGGTCCATCTCCAAAGGCAGGGCGCGGAGGTCGCCGAACTGGTGATGCTCGACGGCTACCCCGCCGACGCGGACGCGGCGGAACGCCCCCAGGGGGACACGCGGGCCGAACTCCTCGCGTCCCTGGGCCGCCCGGTGGAGGACGCCGCCATCGACGAGGCCGGGTTCGTCCGGCTGGCCGGTGCCCCGGACGGGCCGCTGGCCGGCCTCGGAACGGACGTGATCGCGGCCGTCGGCGAGGCGTTCGGCCACCACGGCACGCTCGCGGACCACCATCGTCCGGGCCGCTTCCACGGCGACGTCACCCTCTTCACGGCGGCACTCGACCCGGACGCCGACGACGGCGGCCCCGAGGCGTGGCGGCCCCACGTGACGGGCCGCGTCGACCGGCACGACCTCGCCTGCGCCCACGGCGACATGATGGCCGAGGAGCCGCTCGCACGGATCGGCGCGGTCCTCCGGGACAGGCCGGCCCGATGAAGGGCTCCCTGCGCCACCGCGACTTCCGGCTGCTGTGGGCGGGGGAGTCGATCAGCCAGGCCGGCAGCGCGGCGACGCGCGTGATGCTGCCACTGATCGCCGTGGGCACCCTCCACGCGAGCTCGATGACCATGGGCGTGCTGAACGCCGCCGCGTGGGTGCCCTGGCTGCTGATCGGCCTGCCCGCCGGGGCCTGGGTCGACCGCATGCGCCGCCGCCCCGTGATGATCGTGTGCAACGCCGTCTCGGCGGTGCTGCTCCTGTCCGTGGGGGCGGCCGCCTGGCTGGACGTCCTCTCGGTCGGCCAACTCCTCATGGTGGCCGTCCTGTCCGGCACCGCCGACGTCTTCTTCCGCGCCGCCTACAGCGCCTACATCCCCGCCCTGCTGCCCCGCGAGGACCTCGAGGACGGCAACGCCAAGCTCCAGACCAGCGAATCGGCCGCCGACGTCGTCGCCCCGAGCGCGGGCGGCGCGCTCGTCCAGGCCGGGGGAGCGGTCTTCGGGTTCCTCGCGGACGGGCTGAGCTTCCTGGCGTCGGCGCTCCTGCTCACCCGCATCCGGGCCCGCGAGGGCCCACCGGGCGGTGAGCGACGCCGGACACCCGCCCTCGGCCCGGAGATCCGCGAAGGCTTCGCCTTCCTCCTCCGGGACCCCTTCCTGCGGACGATCCTGCTGTGCGACGCCGGCATGAACCTCTTCCTCGCCGGCACCCAGGCCCTCGCGATCGTGTTCCTGAGCCGCACGGTCGGCGTCGACGGCGCCACCATCGGCGTACTGATCGCCCTCGTCGGCCTCGGCGGGGTGCTGGGCGCCGTCCTCTCACCCCTGCTGGCCCGCAAGGTCGGCACCGCCCGGGCCGTCATGCTCTGCGCCTTCTGCGGCGGCCCGTTCGGGCTGCTGATCCCGCTCACCACGGACGGCGGGGGTCTGCTGGCCTTCCTCGTCGGGGACTTCTGCCTCACCGCGAGCATCGTCGCCGGAAACGTCATCATCGTCAGCTTCCGGCAGGCGTACTGCCCGCCCGAGATGCTCGGCCGGATCAGCGCCGGCATCCGCTTCATCATGTACGGAACGGTCCCGGTCGGCAGCCTCCTGGGCGGCACCCTCGCCACCGCCCTGGGCGACCGCGGCGCCCTATGGACCCTCTACACAGGCAACGCCCTGTGCGCCCTGCTCCTCCTCCACGGCCCGGTCCGCGACCGAAGGGAGCTGCCGGTGGGGTGAACACGGTCACCGCGGCCCGACGCGCCCGGCAGGCTTGCCGCTGCCCACTGCCGCCGCCGGACCTCGCGGCCGATGTCAGACCCCCTTGGCACACTGTGGGAAAGATCCACGGCAATGCACCGAGAGGTCCGATGCTCACCACCCTCGCCGTCGAGAACTACCGCTCCCTGCGCCGCCTGATCGTCCCACTGGACCGGCTCAACGTGGTCACGGGCGCGAACGGCACCGGCAAGTCCAGCCTGTACCGGGCGCTGCGGCTGCTCGCCGACGCGGCCGGGGGCGGCGCGGTCGCGGCGTTGGCGCGTGAGGGTGGGCTGCCCTCCACGCTGTGGGCCGGGGAGCGGCGGGGCACGGGCCGCTCCCCGGCCGTCAGCCTCCGCCTCGGCTTCGCCGGGGACGAGTTCGGTTACGCGGTCGACTTCGGGCACCCGGTCCCGACCTCGGGCGGCATGGGTGGGTCGTCCATGTTCGACCGGGACCCCGAGATCAAGCGGGAGTGCACATGGGCCGGTCCCGTGCTCCGTCCGGCGGCGCTGCTCTCGGACCGTTCCGGCCCCGCCGTGCGGACCCGCGCCGCGGACGGCACCTGGCACAGCACCGTGAACGCCATCCGCCCGTACGACAGCATGCTCGGCGAACTCGCCGACCCGCGGCTCGCCCCCGACCTGCTGCGACTACGGGAGCACCTGCGGTCCTGGCGGTTCTACGACCATGTGCGCACCGACGCGCACGCCCCCGCCCGCAGGGCCCAGATCGGCACGCGCACCCCCGTGCTCGGCCACGACGGCTCGGATCTCGCGGCCGCGCTCCAGACGATCCGCGAGATCGGCGACCACAAGGCCCTGGACGCCGCCGTGGACGCGGCCTTCCCCGGCAGTGAGCTGGAGATCGTCAGTGAGGGCGGTCGGTTCGAGTTGCGGCTGCGCCAGCCGGGCCTGCTGCGCCCGCTCGGCGCGGCCGAGCTGTCCGACGGCACGCTGCGCTACCTGCTGTGGACGGCGGCGCTCCTCACTCCCCGTCCGCCCGCGCTGCTCGTCCTCAACGAGCCGGAGTCCAGCCTCCACCCGGACTTGCTGGCTCCGCTGGCCGAGCTGATCCTCACCGCGAACCGCGACACCCAGATCGTGGTGGTCACCCACGCGCCCGAGCTCGCCGAGGCCCTCACCCGCGGCGCCGAACGCCACCGGCTCGACGTCAACTCCATCGCCCTGGTCAAGGACGCCCTGGGTCAGACGGATGTCGCGGGCCGCGAAGGCCCGCTGGACGAGCCGGCGTGGCACTGGCCCAAGCGCTGACGGCCGGGAGCCCAGAGGCCACGGCCGCCCGCAGCGTGATCGATCACCGTGTCCGTCGACGGGCGCGGGAGCCGTGCCGTGCAGGCCCCGCGCACCACGCCTCGGCGGTCACGCGCTGTCAGCCCTGGCCGGCCGGTCCGTAGCAACGAGGAGCCCCCGGGCTGCCGCCGAAGTCGCCCGACGTGCCCCGCCACGCGCCACGGGTCAAGTCGAGGAAATCGCCGACCTCCACCACGAGGGGCGGCTCATAGACGTCATCTTCTTCCATGCGGACCCTTCGTGGTCACGGCTCCCTCTCCGAGCGGCGATCCGCCCGGTGGTCCGCCCATGCCCACGCGTCAACCCGCTACGCCGGCCGACGCCGCCTGCCACTCGAACGAGTGCTGGCGAACCGGGCGAGCCGATGTCCCCGGGCTCGTATGCCGGAGCGCTCCCGCCGATGACGACACGCTCACACGCGCTCCGCGCCGTCCCCGCCCCGGGTGACCGCCAGCAGCGCCATGTCATCGGTGATGCGACCGCCGGTATGGCGGCGCACATCGGTGAGGAGGGCATCGAGCAGGGCGTCCGGCTCGCGAAAGCCACGCCCGCTCAGCCCGGTGCACGGGTCGTAGAAGACCCCGGCGCGGTCCCGCGCCTCGGTGAGGCCATCGGTGTACAGCAGGAGGGACGCCCCCAGAGGGAACGGCACCGTATCCATCCGACCCTCGACCGCGCCCGGCTCCGCCAGCCCGAGAGGGAGGGCCGGCTCGGACGGCTCCACGCCGCGTACCTCACCGCCGAGCAGCACCAGCGGCGCCGGATGGCCGCGGTTGACCAGCCGCAGCTCATCACCGGAGGGCGGGATCTCGGCCAGAACGCCGGTGACGAACCCCTCGTCCCGCTCCAGTCCCTCCCGCCGCTCCTTCTCCCGCAGCAGCGCCCGTTCCAGCCTGGTCGCGACCCCGACGAGCGTGGGCTCCTCGTCGGCGGCCTCCCGGAACACCCCCAGCGCCACATCCACCGCCTTGACCGCCTCCATGCCCTTCCCGCGCACGTCGCCGACCAGGCAGCGCACGCCGTACGGAGTGTCCTGCACCCCGTAGAGGTCGCCCCCGATCTGGGCGTCCTTCACGGCCGACTGGTAGCGCACGGCGATCCGCAGGGGCCCGATCGAGGCCGGCGGCTGCGGCAGCACGGCGCGCTGCACGGCGAGGGCGATCTCGCGTGCGGACTGCAGCCGCACGTCGCTGTAGTACATGAGGCGGTTGACGAAGACGGCGAGGGCGGAGACGGTCGCGACCGCCGCCAGCTCGCTCCGCCCACCGGAATCCCCCAGAAAGCCGAAGTGCGTGAGCAGCGCGAAATCCGCGGCACAGGCGCCGATGCCGGCCAGGACCGTCGCGCGCAGTGACAGCAGTGCGGCGGCCGTCATGGGCGCGGCCGTGTAGAACGCCTCGGAACTGAAATGCGGCGAGGTGTGGTAATCGACGAGCGCCCCTCCCAGGAGCAGGAGGACGGGCAGCAGCCGGAGGTGGCGCAGGCACCAGCGCTCCACGGCGGTGCGCCCCGCGCTCGGTGTCCTCACGTACCCGCTCCCGCTCTTTCGTCATGTACGGCACGCTCAAGCATCCGTGTGCCGGATTTCGGCTGCCAGTCCTGGGACGGCCGTATGGGTACGCGCCGAACCGCCGGCAGGCACGGCTCCCGGCCACGAGCGGGGCCCGCACCACCTGCCGCCCGGCGTCGAGCGCGTGGGCCACCCGGGCGTGCGAGGGCAAAACGGACGGGTGCAAGATGATCTTTCGCGCCGGGTCACTTCCGTGGTCCGGCGCGATCGCGATCCGTCAGGACAGGCAGGTACAAGGTGACGAATCATTACTCCGGGTCCCCGGCGGCGTGCGACGCCGTCGCTCCGTCCTCCGTCACGGACGGAGGACGCCGATGAACCGGGATCTGACGCTGCACGACATCATCGCCGCCGGCATCGCGCTGGCCGCCGGCCTGGCCGTGGCCCTGGTGCTGCGGGTGGTCCTGCGCTGGCTCGGCGAGCGGGCCGCCCGGACCCAGTGGGCCGGCGACGACATCATCGTCGACGTGCTGCGCACGCTCGTTCCCTGGGCCACCGTGGCGGGCGGTGTGGCGGCCGCGGCCGCGGCCCTCCCGCTGACGAGCCACGTCGGCCACACCGTCAACCAGACGCTGATCGCCTTGATCATGCTGACCGCGACGTTCACCGTCGCCCGGGTCGTCAGCGGGCTGGTGCGGTCCGTGGCCCTGTCCAGATCCGGTGTGGCCGCGTCGGCCACGATCTTCGTCAACATCGCGCGCGTCACGCTCCTGGCGATGGGCTTCCTCGTCGTCCTGCAGACCCTCGGCATATCCATCGCCCCGCTGCTCACCGCCCTCGGCGTGGGCGGTCTGGCGATCGCCCTGGCCCTGAAGGACACGCTGGCCAACCTCTTCGCCGGCGTGCACATCCTCGTGTCGAAGACGGTCCAGCCCGGCGACTACATACGGCTCAGCAGCGGCGAGGAAGGCTACGTCCGCGACATCAACTGGCGCATCACGGTGGTGGAGCAGCTCAACAACAACCTCGTCATCATCCCGAACGCCAAGCTCGCCGGGACGAACATGACCAACTTCAGCCGGCCCGAGCAGCAGCTGTCGGTCACCGTGCAGGTGGGCGTCGGCTACGACAGCGACCTGGAACACGTCGAACGGATCACCAACGAGGTCGTCGAGAGCGTGATGAAGGACGTCGCCGGTGCCGTCCCCGACCATGAGCCGGCTGTCCGCTTCCACACCTTCGGGGACTCCCGGATCGGCTTCACCGTGATCCTCGGGGTCGGCGAGTACAGCGACAAGTACCGCATCAAGCACGAGTTCATCAAGCGCCTGCACCAGCGGTACCGCGCGGAGGGCATCCGCATCCCCGCCCCGGCGCGGACGGTCTCCCTTCAGCGGACCGGTGAGACCGGCGAGACCGGTGAGGCCGGGCAGACCGGGGAGACCGTGATCCCGCACCCCCGCACGCCCCTCGAAGCGGTCCCGGACCGCCCCGGCAGCTGAGCCGGGCACCGGCCACAGCGATGGGTGAGCCACGTCTCACCCTCGCGGTACCACTTGTCTATGAAACGAGTTGCATAGAAGGATCGGGATATGGCGCTCGAGCACGCGATCCTCGTCTCTCTGCTGGAGAAGCCGGGCTCCGGCTATGAGCTGGCCCGGCGGTTCGAGCGGTCCATCGGGTATTTCTGGGCCGCCACGCACCAGCAGATCTACCGCGTCCTCAAGCGCATGGAGGGCGACGGCTGGATCGACGTGCGCGAGGTCTCGCAGCAGGGCCGGCCGGACAAGAAGGAGTACTCCGTCGCCGCTCCCGGCCGGGACACGCTGTCCCGGTGGCTGCACGAGCCGATCGAGCCCGAGAGCGTCCGGCACGACCTCGCCGTGAAGATCCGCGGCGCGGCCTTCGACGACCCGGCCGCGCTGATCCGCGAGGTCGAACGGCACCACGCCGCGCACACCGAACGACTCGCCCACTACCTCGCGGGCGAGCTGCGCGACTTCACCGGACCCGAGGCGCCCGACCCGCCCGACGCCGGGCGGGAACTGCAGCACGTCGTCCTGCGCGGCGGCATCGCGTACGAGCGGATGACCCTCGCCTGGCTCGACGACGTACTCGCCACCCTCCACCGGCTCCGCCCCGAGCGCTGAACCCGGCGCCGGTGCGGCCCCCACACCTCCCCATCCTCAAGCCCCAGCCGGAAAGGCGGACCCCATGGCCGACCCGCTCCTCTTCAACCCGCGCACCTACGACCCGGCGCACTTCGACCCCGAGACCCGCAGGCTGCTGCGCGCCACCGTCGACTGGTTCGAGGCGCGCGGCAAGCGCAAGCTCATCGAGGACTACCGCTCCCGCGCATGGCTGGCGGACTTCCTCGCGTTCTCCGCCAAGGAAGGGCTGTTCTCGACCTTCCTCACCCCCGCCTCCGCCGCCGACGGGCAGGGCGACAAGCGCTGGGACACCGCCCGGATCGCCGCCCTCAACGAGATCTTCGGCTTCTACGGTCTCGACTACTGGTACGCCTGGCAGGTCACCATCCTCGGTCTCGGCCCGGTCTGGCAGAGCGACAACGCCGCCGCCCGCGGCCGCGCGGCGGAGCTCCTCTCCCAGGGCGAGGTGTTCGCCTTCGGCCTGTCCGAGAAGACCCACGGCGCGGACATCTACTCCACCGACATGCTCCTGGAGCCCGACGGTCACGGCGGCTTCCGGGCGAGCGGCTCGAAGTACTACATAGGCAACGGCAACGCCGCCGGCCTCGTCTCCGTCTTCGGCCGCCGCACCGACGTCGAGGGCCCCGACGGCTACGTCTTCTTCGCCGCCGACAGCCGCCACACGGCGTACCACCTCGTGAAGAACGTCGTCGACTCCTCGAAGTACGTCAGCGAGTTCCGCCTCGAGAACTACCCCGTCGCTCCCGAGGACGTGCTGCACACCGGCCGCGCCGCCTTCGACGCCGCCCTCAACACCGTCAACGTCGGCAAGTTCAACCTCTGCACCGCCTCGATCGGCATCTGCGAGCACGCGATGTACGAGGCCGTCACCCACGCGCACAACCGCGTCCTGTACGGCCGCCCCGTCACCGCCTTCCCGCACGTGCGCCGCGAGCTGACCGACGCGTACGTCCGCCTCGTGGGCATGAAGCTCTTCAGCGACCGCGCCGTCGACTACTTCCGCTCCGCCGGCCCCGACGACCGCCGCTACCTCCTCTTCAACCCCATGACGAAGATGAAGGTGACCACGGAGGGCGAGAAGGTCATCGACCTGATGTGGGACGTCATCGCCGCCAAGGGCTTCGAGAAGGACACCTACTTCGCCCAGGCCGCCACCGAGATCCGGGGCCTGCCGAAGCTGGAGGGCACGGTCCACGTCAACCTCGCGCTGATCCTCAAGTTCATGGGCAACCACCTGCTGAACCCCGCCGAGTACGCGCCCGTGCCGACCCGCCTCGACGCGGCCGACGACGACTTCCTCTTCCGCCAGGGCCCGGCCCGCGGCCTCGGCGCCATCCGCTTCCACGACTGGCGCACCGCCTACGACGCGTACGCCGCCGTGCCCAACGTCGCCCGCTTCCGGGAGCAGGCGGACGCCCTGTGCGAGTTCGTCACCACCGCCGCCCCCGACGAGGAGCAGAGCCGTGACCTCGACCTCCTCCTGGCCGTCGGCCAGCTGTTCGCGCTCGTCGTGCACGGCCAGCTGATCCTGGAGAAGGCCCGGCTGACCGGTCTCGACGAGGACGTGCTGGACGAGCTGTTCGCCGTTCTCGTACGCGACTTCTCCGCGCACGCCGTCGAGCTGCACGGCAAGGACTCGGCCACGGCCGCACAGCAGGGCTGGGCGCTGGCCGCGGTGCGCCGCCCGGTCGTCGACGACGCCCGCTCGGCACGCGTCTGGGAGCGCGTCGAGGCGCTGTCCGGGACGTACGAGATGGCTCCGTAACGACGGGGCTCCGGGCCGGGGGTGGAGCGATCGCCTTCCACTTCCGGCCCAGACGAATCGGAACCGGCCAGATCCCACTCATGCCGTACCGTGCGGTAGTACGCGATTAGTACGTCGGTCTCCTGTGCCTGAGCGGCACTGTCGAGCGTAAAAGCTGACTATTCCCCTCACTGTCGAAGCCCGACCATTGCCGCGGACCATGGTCACCAGTAGCTTTTCCGCCGCCAAGGGCTGAACGGTCGCAAAGGTGCGGTCGTCGGGGTGGCGGTGAGGGGGACTCGCCGGTGCACACGCAGACGCGGGACGCGAGGGGTCTGGCTTCCGTGCTCGACCTGGCTGTCGGCCATTGCATAGAGGTGCAGGACCGTTCCGGGGGCTGGGCCCTGCCCCCGGATCCGAGGGTCCTGGAGACGGCCCTCGCCTGCCACGCGCTGACCGCGTGCCAGGGCCCGGCCGGTGCCCACCGGGCCGTCGCCGCGGCGGTGGACCGCGCCCGGCGATGGCTCTCGGCAGCCGACGTGCAAGGCCACCACCCGGTCGCGGCGCGCATCGAGCGGGCCCTGCGGGACACGGCTCTGGGCCGCGACACCGCGGTCGACCTGGCCCACCCCGACTTCGGTGACCTGATCTACTCCTCCCGCGTCCTGCTGGTGCACGCCGTCGCCCTCCACGCCGGGCGGCGGGTGAAGGGAGCGGCCGGCCCCGAGGACGTACGCGCCATGGCCGACGCGCGGTACGCGCGCTACCGGGACCAGCGCCTCAAACCGTGGAGCGCCGTCGAGTTACTGGCGGCGCGCGTGCTGATCGAGGGCCGTTTCGGCAACGCACCGGCCGTCACGGAAGCCGTCGCGCGCATCGAGGCCCAGCAGGACCGCGACGGTTCGTTCTTCCAGAACCCCATCAGCACCTCGATGGCCCTCCTCGCCCTCGCCTCGGCCCGCCCCGACGGCACGGCGGCGCTGCGCCGGTGCCGGGACTGGCTGCTGGCCGACCAATGGGCGGACGGCACCTGGCGGTTCTGCACCTGCGACATCTGGGACACCGCATTGGTCGTCCGGGCCTTCGGACGTCACCGCACGTTCCGCGAGCGGTCCCTGCCGCAGGCCCTGGAATTCCTCTCCGCCGCGCAGAACGACGACGGCGGCTGGGGCTTCGGCGGCTTAGCGGAGTCGGACTGCGACACCACGGCGGCCGCGCTCCTCGCCCTGCCGCCGGACGGCGACGCCCGGCCGATCGCCAGGGCGATCGGCTACCTCGCACGCCAGCAGAAGGCGGACGGCCTCTGGCGCACCTGGCAGTTCGACCAGGACCCGCCGGCCCAGGACACCATCGCGCACGTCATCGCCGCGCTCGACCGCTTCTCCGGCCACCACGACCTGCCGCTCCACCAGGCCCGGGTGTGGCTGGCCGCTCAGCACCGCGCCTCCGGAGGCGACTGGCGGGCGAGCTGGTACCACAGCGGCCCCTACGCGTTACTGGAGGTCGGGCGGGCGCTCGGATACGACCACCCACAGGTCAGGTGTGCCGCGGAGCGGCTCGCCTCGGCGCAGAACCGCGACGGTGGCTGGGGACGCGTGCCGGGGGAGGGCAGCAACGCCTCGGCCACGGGGCTCGCGCTGGCCGCCCTCACCCGCTGCCGCCGGCCGGGGAAGGCCGTGCTGGCGGCCGCCGCCGGGTTCCTGGCGCACACCCAGCGCGGTGACGGCACCTGGCCGGGCGTGCCGGAGATGTTCGGCCCGCGACCGCTGCTGACCCATATGCCCATCGAGACCCAGGCGTTCACGGTGATGGGGCTGACGGCCCTGGGGTTCGACGGCGCCCGGTTCGGATCCCCACGGGTGAAGGGACGCGCATGAGCCGATCCGTACGGGAAGGCGCGTACCGGCGCGCCGCGCGGTGCGCCCACAGCGGATATGACGGCCTCATCGGTCACGGCGGGGAGCGGCGGCAAGTGGCGGACGCCGCCCGCCGGTTGCGGCAGTGGGCCGAGGGTCATCCGGAGATCAACCCCGGACGGGCCTACTCCTCCGCTCTCGGCATGGCCGACCCGATCCCCTGCCTGAACGCCGACGACCTGGTCGCCATCACCAGGGGAACGCTGTGGATCTTCGCCTTCGACGACCTGGTCGACGAGGGCGACCTCACCCAGCAGGAGGTGCGCGACCTGGTCGCGCGCTACAGCCTCATCGCCCGGGGCGGGCCCTCGCGGTGGTCGGCCCGCCGCCGGACCGGCCGGGCGGCCGCGGCGCCCGTCGCCGACCCTCTCGCCGAACTCCTGCAGGACGTGTGCGACGGCCTCGCCGAATACCGGATGTTCGGCGACGTCCGCCACATCTGGGCACAGGCCCTGAGCGACACTCTCGACGGGATGGCGCGGGAGCACCAGTGGCGCCAGGAACACGCGGAAACGGGCGCCCTCCCCGCCTACGCCGAGTACGTGGAGAACGGGTGCAAGAGCATCGCCGGCGGCTCGTACATCTGGATGGCCATGATCGTGCTCGGCGAGCCTTCCATCCCCCGCCGCGCCGGCCACCTGAGCCGGCAGATGCGGCAGGCCGCGCGGTGCATCCGCCTCGCCAACGACCTGCGCAGCTACCTCAAGGAACTCGCCGAGGGGAACATCAACTCCCTCACCCTGCACACCGCCTCCGCCCTACGGGCCGGCCGCACCCCCGACGACGCCCTCGCCACCGCCAGGCGCCAGGTCGAGCGGGAGATCGCCGACGGGCTCGCCCGCTGCGAACGCAACACCCGGGACGTCCGCACGGACACCGGCTGCCCGGAGCGGGTGATCGGCAACATCGCCCAGTGGACCTGCGAGTTCTACCGCCGCCACGGATACCTCACCTACCGGCCCGGGACCGGGGCGGAGGAGCCCGATTGGACGTCCCACCAGTCCTGACGGAGACGGATGCCACCGCTGCGACGGCCACGACGAAGCGGTGGCAGGCAACTACAGCCGCGTCAAGGCCAGTTGAGTAAAGCCGGATGCGCGCCGCTGTGACACGCCCGCCGTGGGCAACGAGCTCCCATCCGGGCCACCTTTACGGGTGACGCCCGGCCTGGAACGGCGGCCCCGACGACCGCTGCTGACAGTCTGCTCCGCATGCGTCGCCGTACCTTCGTCGTCTCGGCCGCCGGAGCGGCTCTCGCCACGACCACCCCCACGACAGCTCCGGCCCTCGCGACCGATCCCCTGCCGCCCGCGCTCGGCGCGCGGTTCCCCGGCATGGGGAGGGGCTACTGGCGAGGCGGGCGGCCGTGCTCCGCGTTCCACCGTCACCTCGACACGCTGCGGACGTACGGCGTCGGCCTCGTCCGCGTCGACGTGGCCTGGCCCAGGAGCGAACGCGGACGCGGCGGACCGCGAGCCGGGCACCCGTACAACAAGCGCCTGGCGACCGTGCTCGACGCGGCCCGGGCGCGCGGCATCGACGTCCTGCTCACGCTCCACGACTCCCCGGCGTGGACGCGCTCCGGAGCCTCCTCGCGGGACGCGTCCGCGTGCTTCCCCGACGACCCCGAGGCCATCGGCCCCTGGGCCCGGTGGCTGGCCGCCACCTACGGCGACCGCGTCCACGCCTGGGAGGTGTGGCACGAACCCAACCACCCCGACACCACCGGCGTCACCGACCCCGCCCGGCGCACCGCCCGCTACGCCGAACTCCTCAAGGCGTGCTCGACCGGCCTGAAGGCCGGCCACGCCCCGGCCGTCGTGGTCCTCGGCGGCCCCCGCCACACCGACCACCGCTTCATCCGCGACATCTACGCGGCGGGCACCCGCGACCACTTCGACGTCCTCGCCCTCCGCCCCCGCCCCACCCGTACGTCCGAGACCCCGGCCGCCACCCACGACGTGAGCAATTTCCCGGCCGTGGCCGAGGTGATGCGGGCCTACCGGGACGGCGGCAAGCCGGTCTGGTGGACGGAGTTCGGCGGCGGTGATCTCGTGGGCGCCTTCGAGCTGGCCCGGACCCACTATCCGCAGATCCGGCTGGGGATCGTCGCTCCGGAGGAGCCGTTCCGACAGCTGGCCGCATTACGCGACTACCTCACCCGACACGCCGGGCAGCGACCGCTCCGCTGACGCCCGCGGCGCTTCCCGTCAGGGTTGCGGCAGCAGCGCCGGCAGCGGGACCTCCTTCGCGTCCGCCGGCGGCCGGGAGAGGTAGAGGGCGGTGTGGAACCAGCCCTCGCTCTCCTTGCCCGCCGGGTCCTCGCCGGCCGCGGTCACCGCGTCGACGGCGTACCGCTGCTCCCTGGCGCCGGTGAACCGGCGCTGGGGGAACGTCCGGGAGGTGAGCTTCTCCGTGAGCAGGCCGTGGGTGGCGAGGGCCTCGGCGATCGGCTCGTAGGAGCCGGTCCGCAGGACGAACGCCACGACCCAGACCGGTTCCCGCGCGGCGTCCAGGAGCGCGTTCAGGGTGCGGGCGGTCAGGAAGCTCGTGCCGCCGGTGATGGTGATCAGGCGGGCGCGGCGCGCCCGCTCGCGCAGGCCCGCGCTCGGCGGCGCCGTCTCCAGGTTCTCGGCGAACCCCTCGTCGAGCAGGCCGACCGCGCGTGCGTAGGAGACGGCGTGCGGCGCGACGTCGACCCCGACGACCGGGGACGCGCCGGAGCGGCGGTGGCCCGCGTAGTGCACCCGGTCCGCCTCGATCAGCTCGGCGGTGGTGAGCGCGGCGATCTCCGGCGAGGTGTAGCGGGCGTACAGGTCGTCCAGGGTCAGGTCGTGGTTCAGCAGGGCCGCGTTGACGCCGTACGAGCAGCAGACGTCCACCACCGTGGCCTCCGCCCCGCCGCGGAGCTCGGCCAGGCGCCGGAAGACCTCCTGGGCGTGGTGCGGCGTGCGGTAGTCCCACGGGCCCAGCGCGCGGAAGTAGCCGCGGGGGTCGGGCAGGTCGTAGAACTCGTCGAAGGCTGTCATCCCGGTGCCCGACGTATGCGTCATCCTGCGCGTCCTCTCGACCGAAGAGACCCGGTACGGCCGGGACCGCCACAGGAGCCCGCCCTGGCCACTCCTCACGCTAACGGCCCTCCGCCCGCACCCGCCACTGCCGGGCTCCGGCCGCCCGGTACGCGATTCGCGCCACTGCCCGCCGTGACGGGCGCCGATGCCGATCGTCCCTCCGCGACGAGAGCGGCGCATCACGGCCGGCCTCCCCGGACGGGAATCCGTGGTGCATGCAGGCGGTTCGATCGAGTGGCGGCATCCGCTCCGCCGCCGTCCGGCCCCGTCGAGAGGACTCGCATGACCATCCCGCTCACCGACCGCCACGTCGTCATCGTCGGAGGAAGTTCGGGCATCGGCCTGGAGGTCGCACGCCGCGTCGTCGCGGCCGGGGCGCGGGTGCTGCTCGGCGGCCGGAACGAGAAGAGGCTGATCACGGCGGCGGAGTCGCTCGGCGGCCGGGCGCGCTGGCGGACGGTCGACAACACCGACCAGGACTCGCTCGCCGCCTTCTTCGCCGGCGTCGAACGCGTCGACCACCTCTTCACCCCTGGGGCCGGTTACCAGGTCGGGCCCATGAGGGAGCTGACCGACAGCGAGGCCGAGAGCCCCTTCGTGTCGAAGTTCTGGGGGCAGTACCACGCCGTCAAACACGCCGCGCCCAAGCTCGCGCCCGACGCCTCCGTCGTCCTGATGGCCGGCGCCGCGAGCGTACGGCCCCCGGCCGCCGCCCCCGCCTACGTCGCCTGCAACGCCGCGATCGAGGGCCTGGGGCGCGGCCTCGCCGTGGAACTCGCGCCCGTACGGGTCAATGTCGTCTCACCCGGCACCATCGACGGCAACCTCTGGGCCAACCGCCCGGAGCGGGTGCGCGAGGCGAGCTTCGCGCAGTACGGGCGCGACGCGCTGCTGAACCGGCCCGGCAGCGAGAGCGAGGTCGCCGACGCGGTCGTCTTCCTCTTCACCAACACCTTCATGACCGGCTCGACGCTCTACCCGGACGGCGGCTACAGCCTGCGCTGACGCTCCCCGCACATCCGTTCGGCTGACCCGCGCCCGCGGTCCCCCCCCCGGCCGCGAGGCGGACGGGGGGCGGAGGCGGTGTCAGTGACCCCGGGCGATCCAGTCCGCCAGGGCCGGCGCCTCGGCACCGACCGTGGTGGTGTCGCCGTGGCCGGTGCGGACCACTGTCTCCGGCGGCAGCGACAGCAGCCGGTCCCGGATCGAGTCGATGATGGTGGGGAAGTCCGAGAAGGACCGGCCCGTCGCGCCCGGACCGCCGTGGAAGAGGGTGTCCCCGGTGAAGACCGTGCCCAGCGCCGGGGCGTACAGGCAGACACCGCCGGGGCTGTGGCCGGGCGTGTGCAGCACGGTCAGCCCGACCCCGGCCACGGACAGCTCCTGGCCGTCCACCAGCTCGCCGTCCGGGACGACGCCGGGGTGCGTCTGCTGCCACAGCTCGCGGTCGGCGGCGTGGAGCAGGATCGGCGCGCCCGTGCGGCGGGCGAGTTCGGGAGCCGCGTCGATGTGGTCGTTGTGCGCGTGGGTGCACACGACGGCGGTCAGCCGGCGGCCGCCCACCGCCTTCTCGATCGCGGCGGCGTCGTGCGCCGCGTCGATGACGAGGACCTCCTGGTCGTCACCCACCAGCCAGACGTTGTTCTCGACCTCCCAGACACCCCCGTCGAGGGCGAACACACCGGAGGTGACGAGGTGTTCGATACGAGCCGTCGTCACAGGATCACCACGGAACGCAGGACCTCGCCCTTCTCCATGCGGTGGAAGGCTTCCTCCACCTCGTCCAGCGCGATGGTCTCGCTGACGAACGCGTCGAGGTCGAGGCGCCCCTGGCGGTAGAGGTCGATGAGCATGGGGAAGTCGCGGGAGGGCAGGCAGTCGCCGTACCAGGAGGACTTCAGCGCGCCGCCGCGTCCGAAGACGTCCAGCAGCGGCAGCTCCAGCTTCATCTCCGGCGTCGGCACGCCCACCAGGACCACCGTGCCGGCCAGGTCGCGGGCGTAGAACGCCTGCTCGTACGTCTCCGGGCGGCCCACCGCGTCGATCACGACGTCCGCGCCGAAGCCACCGGTGAGCTCGCGGATGGCCTCCACCCCGTCGACCGAGCGGGAATTGACCGTGTGGGTGGCGCCCATCGACTTCGCCGTGGCCAGCTTGGCGTCGGCGATGTCCACTGCGATGATCTTCGACGCGCCGGCCAGCCGCGCGCCCGCGATGGCCGCGCTGCCCACCCCGCCGCAGCCGATCACGGCGACCGTGTCACCGCGCCCGACCGCGCCGGTGTTGAGCGCCGCGCCCAGGCCGGCCATCACACCGCAGCCCAGCAGCCCGGCGGCCGCCGCCGACGCGGCGGGGTCGACCTTGGTGCACTGCCCGGCGGCGACCAGGGTCTTCTCCGCGAAGGCGCCGATGCCCAGGGCGGGGGAGAGCTCGGTGCCGTCGGTGAGCGTCATCCGCTGCGTGGCGTTGTGGGTGTCGAAGCAGTACCAGGGGCGCCCGCGCAGACAGGCGCGGCACTGGCCGCACACCGCGCGCCAGTTGAGGATGACGAAGTCGCCCGGCGCCACCTCGGTCACCCCGGCACCCACGGACTCCACCACACCGGCCGCCTCGTGGCCGAGCAGGAAGGGGAACTCGTCGTTGATGCCGCCCTCCCGGTAGTGCAGATCCGTGTGGCACACCCCGCACGCCCGCACCTTCACCACGGCCTCGCCGGGGCCGGGGTCCGGCACCACGATCGTCTCGACCCGGACGGGTTCGCCCTTGCCGCGGGCGATGACACCGCGTACTTCTTGCGCCATGGGGGACTGCCTGCCTTTCTCTACGGTGGAGTCGGCCTCCACTCTGCGCCGGGGGCCGGGCGGTGTCCAATTCCTCCGCCTGGTCCCGTTCGGTCGGCTCTCCGGTCGATCGCCCCGGTCAAGCGCTGATCCATTCCATGATCGATCCTGCGGTCCGCGCCGTCCAGTTTCTTGATCATCAGCACCCCGGTCGAGGGGTCGCCGGCGGTGGAGTCGGCCCTTCCGTGCCGTGTCGGTGGTGCTTCCCGGCCAACTCGCAACATCAGCGCAACACTGTCACGTGGCTCACACCAGCTCCGGAAGTCACGCGAGCCACCTTGCGCTTGGCCGGACCTGTTCGGTGGGTGCTGCCAAGACGTGAGGTCTCTGTCTACTCTCCGTCGCCATGCGCAGAACAACACTGGGACGGCTCAGCCTGTCCGCGATACTCGCCTTCGTCGTCGCCCTGCTGGGCCTGGCCCAGCCGGCCTCCGCCGCCGACACCCCGCCGATGACCATCAGCGTCGACAAGCAGTCCGCGACGCCGGGCTCCACGGTCACCATCAAGCTGACGTTCACCAACGACCAGACCACGAACGCCCAGTTCGTATACCAGTCGATCCAGCCGACGTGGACCACCTCGTCGGACCCCGGTCTGAAGTACTCGTTCGCCACCTGCGCCGGGGACACGTCCTCCTGCACCGTGCCGAACCAGCGGAGCGGCGCCGTGAGCTACAACGTGCCGATCCTGCCCGGCGCGAGCCGCACCGCCACCCTGACGTACAAGATCGCCGCCGACTCGGCGTGCGGTCCCAGCAGGCGCATCGAGTTCTACACCTACCTCTACTACGAGTACCAGGGCGGCCAGGCCAAGAAGGACGGGCTCTACCCCGTGGGCGGGACCGACGTCGCGTGCGCGACGCCCGAAACCCCCGCGGCGGCCGCGGGTCGCTGACCGCGCGGCTCGCCGGTCGCGCGGACGAGCGTGGCGGTGCGGGTCGTACCGCCGCCGCCGACCAGGCGCCCGGAGGGCCGAAGCCCTCGACGGACGCGTACCCCCGGCACCAGCAACCTTGAGTCCGGCCCGGCCAGGAACGCCCTGGCCGGGCCTGCGCGTGCCGGGCCCCGGCCCCCCAGCTCGCCTCGTCCGGCCCGGGGAGGGGATTGGGCCGGGCGGGTGAATGCCGGGGGGTGAAGCGCATTTCTGCGCCGCCGGGCGGGGAAAGACCCCGCGCCGGGGTCGGTCATGACGGGCCCGGCCGGTGCGTCGACATCGTGCCGTGGCAAGGACGAAGGAACGGTACCGATGGCAACAGGCAAGGTGAAGTGGTTCAACGCCGACAAGGGCTTCGGCTTCATTGAGCAGGACGACGGCGGCCCGGACGTCTTCGTCCACTTCTCCGCGATCCAGAGCAGCGGCTTCAGGGAGCTGCAGGAGAACCAGCGCGTCAGCTACGACGTCACCCAGGGCCCCAAGGGCCCCCAGGCGGAGAACGTCGCCCCGGAATAACCCGCGGACGGCATCGGGCGGCGGCCCGGGTACCCCTACCCGAGCGCCGCCGCCATCCTCTCCACCGCCTCGGTGAGGATCTCCGGCGAGGTGGCGAAGTTCAGCCGCGCGTGCCCCGCCCCACCCGTGCCGAAGGGCACACCGCTGGTCAGCGCCACCCGGCCCCGTTCGAGGAAGACGGCCGCCGGGTCGTCGCCCAGGCCCAGCGCCCGGCAGTCCAGCCACGCCAGATACGTCCCCTCCGGCCGTACCGGTCGCACCTTCGGCAGATGCCGCTCCAGCAGAGCGGTGAGCAGCCGCCGGTTCCCGTCCAGCCCCGCCAGCACGGCGTCGAGCCACTCACCGCCGTGGAGCAGGGCGGCGGTGTGGGCCACGACGCCCAGATGGCTCGGGCCGTGGCTCACCACATAGGGCATCCGCGCCAGATCCTCGGCGGCCGCGGGACCCGCGACGGCCAACGCCGCCTTGACGCCCGCCAGATGCCATGCCTTGGACGCCGACAGCACCGAGAACGCGCTGTCCGTGCCGGGCACCGACAGATACGGCACGAACCGCGCCCCGGGCAGCACCAGCGGAGCGTGGATCTCGTCGACCACGACCCGCACCCCGTACGCCTCCGCCAACCCCGAGACGGCGGCGAGCTCTTGGGCGGTGTGCACCGTCCCCGTCGGGTTGTGCGGGCTGCACAGCAGATACGCGGCCCGCCGGCCGCCCGCCACCGCCCGTCCGAACGCCTCCTCCAGGACACCGGTGTCGAGGCGGTGGTCCTCGCCCAGCGGCGCCTCGGCGATCCGCCGGTCCATATGCTCCACAAATCCGTAGAACGGTGGATACACAGGCGAGTTCACCACCACGGTGTCCCCCGGACCGGTGATCAGACGCAGGACTTCGACGATGCCCAGCATCACGTCCGGCACGATCGCCGTATGCTCCGCCACCACGCCGTCCCAGCCCCACCTCCGGCGGGCGAACGCGTCCAGCGCGTCCGCGTACCCCGTCCCCCCGGCATACCCGGTGTCGCCCAGGGCGACCGCCTCCGTCAGCGCGCGCACCACCGGCTCGGCGAGCGGCACATCCATCTCCGCCACCCACAGCGGCAGCACGTCCGGCGGATGGGCGCGCCACTTCGCGCTCGTACGGAGCCGCAGCTCCTCCTGGGAGAGCCGGCGCAGCGGATCGGTCTCGGCAGCATGCATGAGGCCCATTGTGCGCATCCCCGTCATACCCCGTCGGCGACCGATCGGAGGATCCCGCGCGGCCGCCGCAGCGAACCGCCTGGAGTGAGCCCGGGACACCCCCCGGGCTGCACCGGAACGAGAGGGAAACACATCGTGTTGAGGGAGCGGCCGGAACAGCCGGTCAGCGAGACGATGGCCGAGGGCGAGATCGTCCTCCCCCTGCCTCCCGGTATGACCGAGGCCTCGAACGTCGTGGTGCACCGCACCACGATGCCGCCCGGCGCCCGCACCGGATGGCACTACCACCCCGGCACCCTCGTCGGCGTCGTCACCGGCGGCACGCTCACGCACTACTGGGCGGACGGCCGGGTGAGCCGGCACCCCGCCGGGACCAGCTTCATCACCGGCGGCCGCGACCACCTGCACGACGGCCGCAACGAGGGCGACGACCCACTGGTCATGCTGCTGACCTACATCAACGGCGCCGACCTGCGCCTGGCCGTCGACGTCGAGCCGGATCCGGCCCCCTGCTGCGGCAGATGATCAGGCCGGGCTCTCCGGCGGCCGGGTAGCCGCCCAGCCGCGATGGGCCGGGCGCCGGCCCAGCGGCTGGGCCGGCTCCGGCCGGTCCGGGGTGCCCGGCACCTTCCGGCTCTCCGGACGCCCCGGCGTCACCGTCAGCCGCTCGCAGTGGTGCTCGATCTCCAGGGCCGGGCCGTCCAGCAGCGTGTACGTCGCGGTCGGATCGGTGATCTCCACGCGCAGCAGGCGCCGCTGCACCTGCACGGTGAACGCGAGCCGGCCCAGTTGCTCGGGGAGCTTGGGGGCGAAGGAGACGACGCCGTCGCAGTGGCGCATCCCGCCGAAACCCGTGACGAGGGCGATCCACGTCCCGGCGAGCGAGGCGATGTGCAGGCCGTCGCGGGTGTTGCTCTCCAGGTCCGACAGGTCCATCATCGCCGCTTCGCCGAGATAGTCGTACGCCAGCCGCAGATGACCCACCTCGGCGGCCATCACGGCCTGCACGCACGCCGACAGCGAGGAGTCCCGGACGGTCAGCGGCTCGTAGTAGGCGAAGTTGCGGGCCTTCTGATCATCCGTGAACGCGTCACCGCGCAGCATCATGGCGAGCACCAGGTCCGCCTGCTTGATGACCTGTTTGCGATAGATGTCGAAGTAGGGGAAGTTGAGCATCAGCGGATACTGATCGGCGCGGGTACCGGCGAAGTCCCAACTCTGGTGCCCGGTGAAGCCGGCCGACTGCTCATGGACGCCCAGCGTCTCGTTGTACGGCAGCGTCATCCGGGCCGCGGCGTCCCGCCACGCGGCGGTCTCCTCGTCGTCCACACCGCACTCGGCCGCCAGGTCCGGGTGGCGCTCGGCCACGTCCGCGGCCGCCCGCAGATTCCGCTGCGCCATCAGATTGGTGTAGACGTTGTCGTCCGCGATGGCGCTGTACTCGTCCGGGCCCGTCACCCCGTCGATGTGGAACTGCCCCTGATGGTCGTGATGGCCCAGCGAACGCCACAGCCGGGCGGTCTGGACCAGCAGGTCCAGGCCCACCTCGCGCTCGAAGACCTCGTCGCCCGTGGTGTCCAGATAGCGCACCACGGCGTCCGCGATGTCCGCGTTGACATGGAAGGCGGCCGTACCGGCCGGCCAGTACGCCGAGCACTCGTCGCCGTTGAGCGTCCGCCAGGGGAACGCCGCGCCCCGCAACCCCAGCAGCCGCGCGCGGTTGAGCGCGGCGGGCAGCGTCGCGTGCCGCCACCGCAGCGGCTGCGCCGCCGCCAGCGGCGCCGTGCACGTCAGGACCTGAAGCACGAACGTCTCGGTGTCCCAAAAGCTGTGCCCGTCGTACCCCGGGCCGGTCAGCCCCTTCGCGCCGATCGCCCGCGACTCCGCCCGCGCCCCCGCCTGCAACACATGGAACAGCGCGAACCGCACCGCCTGCTGGATCTCCGCGTCGCCGTCCACCTCGACATCGGCCCGGCTCCAGAACTCGCCGAGGTACGACCGCTGCTCGGCGCACAGCCCCGACCAGCCGGTGCTCATGGCGCCCGCCAGCGCCGCGTCCACCTGATCGTGCATCGCCGGCAGCGAGCGGACGCCCGACCAGCCGTAGGCGACCGTCTTCTCCAGCCGCAGCCGCTCCCCGGGGCGCAGCACCGACGTGACCGTGAACCGGCTCAGGTCCTCACTGCTCTGGGCGTAGGTCTTCGTCTCCTCCGGGCCGTCCACCCGGTGGGTGGCCGCCGCCGCGACCCGCAGCCCGCTGCGCTGCGTCCGGTGCACCAGCCGCAGCCGGTCGCCCTCGGCGGAGTGCTCCTCCGGGACCAGCGGGGACTCCAGCATCGCGGCCACCCGCGGATCGCCGCCGGCCCCGGGCAGCTGCTCATTGGCGACCAGTTCCGACTGCAGGACGATCCGCACCTCGGCGTCCACCGGCTCCACCTCGTACGCCACGGCCGCGACCGCCCGCTGGGTGAAGGAGACCAGCCGCGTCGAACGCACCCGCACCGTCCGCCCCGACGGCGACGTCCACTCCACCTCGCGGCTCAGCAGCCCCGAGCGGAAGTCCAGCACCCGCTCGTGGTGGACGAGTCGGCCGTAGCGCAGGTCGAACGGCTCGTCGTCGATGAGCAGCCGGATCACCTTGCCGTTGGTGACGTCGATGACGGTCTGCCCCGACTCCGGATAGCCGTAGCCCGCCTCCGCGTACGGCAGCGGCCGCAGCTCGAACACACCGTTGAGATACGAGCCCGGCAGGCCGTGCGGCTCGCCCTCGTCGAGGTTGCCGCGCCAGCCGATGTGCCCGTTGGCGAGCGCGAACACCGACTCGCTCTGCGGCAGCACATCGAGGTTGAGGGCGGTCTCGCGCAGACACCACGGTTCGACCGCGTACGCCGGATGGGTGATCACGGTGAGTCTCCCAGGAGTTCGTCCAGATCCCGCACGACCACGTCCGCGCCGTGGCTGCGCAGCGCCTCCGCCTGGCCGACGCGGTCCACGCCCACCACGAAGCCGAAGGCGCCCGCGCGCCCCGCCTCCATGCCCGCCAGCGCGTCCTCGAAGACCGCCGACTGCTCCGGGGTCACCCCCAGGTCGTGGGCCGCGGCGAGGAAGGTGTCCGGGTGGGGCTTGCCCGGCAGCTCGCGTTCGGCGGCGACCAGCCCGTCGATACGGACCTCGAAGAGATCGGCGATCCCGGCCGCGACGAGCACGTCACGGCAGTTGGCGCTGGAGGAGACCACGGCACGCCGCAGCCCGGCGGCGCGGGCGGCCTGCGCGTAGCGGACCGAGCCCTCGTACGCCTCCACGCCCATCTCCTTGATCTTCCGAAGCACGATCGCGTTCTTCCGCGTCCCGAGGCCCTGCACGGTGTCCCGCTCCGGCGGGTCGTCCGGCCGCCCCTCGGGCAGGCGGATGCCCCGGGAAGCGAGGAACGAACGCACACCGTCGGCCCTGGGCATCCCGTCCACGTACTCGTCGTAGTCCGCGACCGGGTCGAACGGACGGAAGCCCGCCCCGTCGCGGGAGCGCAGGAAGGCGTCGAACATCTCCTTCCACGCGGCCGCGTGCACGGTCGCCGTGCGGGTGAGGACGCCGTCGAGGTCGAACAGACAGGCGCGGATGCCGGGGGGAAGTCCGAGGCTCGTCACCCGGCCATGATGCCCCGGGCGCCGGACGGGCGCGCGCCTGCCGGTGAGGAGGGCCTACAGGGTCGGGCAATGCGGTGCGGAGTACGTCGATGGGCCCCTTAAAGTGATCAAATGACCCACGCCGTTGACGCCGCCGCGATCGCCCTGGGCGAGCGCCTCTGGACCCCTGACGACGAGGAAAAGGCCCTTGGTCAGGCGTTCCTCACCCACCGCGACGCGCTGGAGCCCCTGCTGCTGCCCGGCATGCCCGCGCACCGTGACCCGCAGGGGTGGGTGACCCAGCACGTGCTGTGGCTGGAGGCCGTGGCCGTCCTCGCCGCCCGCGTCCGCGACCAGTGGTACCCCCACCTGCCCACGAGCCACATGACGGCGCTCGTCTCCGCCTACGCCGAGCAGGCCGCCGTCGTCGCCCCGCTCGCGGACCACCTGCGCGAGCGGTGGCGGGCCGAGCGCCCCGAGCCGCTCACGACGGAGCAGGTCACCTGGTGGGAGGAGTGGCACCTGCCCGCCGCCCAGCGCGAGCAGCTCGACGCGGTGACGCACCGTCTGGTCGTCATCGGGTCCGTGGTGGTCGCCGCGGTCACCGGGGCCTGGCACACCGGCTGAACCGGCGCCCCCGGCGGTGTCCGGTCCTCGCCGGTGCCGCTCCCCGCGCCCGGGGGTGTCGCTGCGGGATGCGGCGAACCGTGGCAGCGTGGTCCCCAGGCAGCCGCGCATGAGGCGAAGGGACGGTTGGGCGATGACCCGCACCGACATCATCACCGAGATGGAGACCGACCACCGGGTGATCGAGGCGCTGTTCACATGGATCCACCGCACCCCTCTCGAGGACGCCGGGCGCGAGCGTCTCCTGGAGGAGGTGGCCGCCGAGCTCGCACGCCACGCGGCGGCCGAGGAGCGCTACCTCTACCCGGCCGTCCGCGCCTACGTGCCCGGCGGCGAGGACGTGGTGACCAAGGAGGCGGGCCGCCAGGAACGCCTGACGGCCATGTTGCGGGGGCTGGAGTCCAGCACGGTGTACGAGCCCGGCTTCGACGCCCGCGTCCGCGCCCTGGAGCGCGAGGTCTCCCAGCACGTCCGGCACGAGGAGCACGACCTCTTCCCGCTGCTGCGGCAGAACTGCCCGCTCGACACGCTGCACCGCCTGGGCCGCGAGATCCGGGAGGACCGCGACCGCGAACGCGCCGCGATTCCCGGCACCGGCTCCGCGGTCACGGTCCGCGACACCATCGTCAGCGGCGGCGCCGTCTGACGGTCCCCGAGCCGATGGTGCCGGTACCACCGGCCGGCTCAGTGCACGTGGACGGTACGGACGGCCGAGCTGCGCGTCACGCTCGGACGGGCGTCGCGCGCGTGACCCAGCCCGTACAGCACGCCGCGGAGCTGGAGCGCCCCGTGCCGCCGGGCCCGCACCCTCGCCTCGACCTTCGCGCCCGCCCCCGCGGCGACGGTCGCGCCGCAGGAGACGAGGTGCCATGAGCCGTACCCGGACCGCTCCTGGACGCACGCGCGCAGATACGGCGCCGAGTCGTCGTCGCCGTCCGCGCTGACGCGCACGGCCTGGCCGCTGCGTACGGGGTGCGAGGGCACGGTGATCCGCACCGCGCCCTTGGCGGCCGCGGGCGGCGCGGCCAGGACGAGTGCGGCGGCCGCGAGGAACGCGGCCGCGGCGAGGTGCGGGGAACGCCGGTCCGGGACGGACGTCATGGCCACCCACTTTCCGTGGAATTCATACTTTCCGCGCCAACTCCAGGGTAGTTGGCTGTCATTGGTGCGAATCATGGAATGAGACGATACGTTCCCCGGGTGCGCTGTCTCCTGGCCGGTCACTGTCCCGTAACGACGACCCCGTGCGTCGCCCGGCCGGGACGGCACAGGAAGGCCGCCCATGCGTGACCAGCCCCGTACCGCCCCGCGCGGCCCCGCCGCACGGCGGACCGCCGTCGGCAGACAGCAGAACCGATGGCAGGACAGCCGGCCGGAGATACGGCCGGATGCCGGAAGACCTGGCGCGGGAGGTCCCAGGGGGCCCGTCGCCCGGCCCCCGCGCGCCCGGCGCGGCGCCCGGCCGGGACGGGCCGCCGCCTACGCCCGGCTCGCGGTCTGCCTCACCTCGGCGGCCGTCCTGCTCACCGGCGCCATCGGCTGGTTCACCTGCCAGTGGCTGAACACCGGACTGGTCACCTCCCACGCGCTCGACGGGCTGCGCGCGGACGCGCCCCCGCACCGCGACGGAGCCGTCAACGTCCTGCTGATCGGCCTCGACAGCCGCAAGGACATGAACGGAGACGACCTGCCCAAGGAATTCGTCCAGCGGGAACTGCACGCCGGATCCAGCGCGATCGGCGGCTACAACACCAACACGCTGATCCTCATGCACATCCCGGCGGGCGGCGGGAGGACCACCGCCTTCTCCATCCCGCGCGACGACTACGTCGAGATCGCGGGTGGCCGCGGCAAGCACAAGATCAAGGAGGCGTACGGGCTCGCCAAGGCGGAAGCCGCGGGGAGGCTGACCGCCGAAGGGCTCCGGGGGGCCGAACTCGAACACCGGGGACGGGAGGCCGGCCGCGAGGCCACGCTGGCCACGGTCCAGCGATTCCTCGGCGTCCCGATCGACCATTTCGCGGAGGTCAACCTCCTGGGCTTCTACGACGTCGCCGAAGTGGTGCAGCCGATCCCGGTGTGCCTGAGGAGGCCCGCGCGCGACCGCTATTCCGGCGCGGACTTCCCCGCCGGACCGCAGGAACTCGACGCCCGGCAGGCCCTGGCGTTCGTCCGGCAGCGCCACGGCCTGGCCGGCGGCGACCTCGACCGCACCCGCCGTCAGCAGGCGTTCCTCTCCTCCGTCACGCACAAGCTCACGTCCGAGGGCGTGTGGAGCGACGTCGGCGCACTGCGCGGGCTCTTCGACGTCGTCAAGAAGGACGTCGTCATCGACGACGGCTGGGACATCCTGGACTTCGCCCGGCAGGCGCCCGGCCTCACCGGCGGAAACGCCGAATTCCACACCCTGCCCATCGCGGGATTCGCCACCCGCAAGGGAGAGGCGGTGAACCTCGTCGACCGGGACAGGGTCGGCTCCCTGGTCCGCAGGGCGACCGGCGGGGCGACCTCGGACGACAAGCCCGCCGCGCCCGGCCGCGGAGCCGCCCCCGTACCCTCCCACGCCTTCCAGGGGCCGCCGGTGCGGATGGGCGGGGTGCCCTGCGTCGACTGACGCGCGGCCCGCGCCCTCAGGCGAGCAGCTTCTCCGGAAGGATGGGCAGGTCGCGCACCCGGACGCCCGTCGCGTGATGGACCGCGTTGGCGATCGCCGCGGCCGTGCCGACGATGCCGATCTCCCCGATGCCCTTGGTGCCCATGGGGTTCACATGCGGATCCTCCTCATCGATCCAGTGCGCCTCGATGCCACTGATGTCCGCGCAGGACGGCACGTGGTACGAGGCGAGGTCGCGCTCGGCGAAGTCACCGAACCGGGGGTCCAGGGTGCTGCCCTCGGTCAGCGCCATGCCCACCCCCATCACCATCCCCCCGATGAACTGACTCCGCCCGGTCCGGGCGTTGAGGACATGACCGGCGGCGAAGACGCCCAGCAGGCGGCGGACCCGCGTCTCGCCGGTGTCGGTGTCCACCGCCACCTCCGCGAACTGCGCGCCGAAGGCCCCCTTCGCGTGCGGCGGGTCGGAAGCGATGTCGTCGGCCGTGTCGGCGGTGGCGCTCAGGCCCCCGGGCGGCACCGTGCCCCCGTGCTCGCGGACCATCGCGTTCAGGGCGTGGCACGCCTTGTGCACGGCCCACCCCCACGAGCCCGTCCCGGAGGAGCCGCCGGCCAGCGAAGCGGCCGGCAGGGCGGTGCTGCCGATCTCGATGCCGACGTTCTCCAGGGGCACGGCGAGCGTGTCGGCGGCGATCTGCGCCAGGACCGTACGGGCGCCCGTACCGATGTCCGTCGCGTTGACCCGGATCCGGCAGCGGCCGTCGGCGGTGATCCCCGCCTCGGCCGTGGAGGGCATGAGGAACACGGGATAGTAGGAGGAGGCCACGCCGGTACCGATGAGGAGGCGGCCCTCGGGGTGTGAACGGGGCCTCGGATCCCGCGCGGACCAGCCGAAGCGCCGCGCCCCCTCGCGCAGACACTCCACCAGGTGCCGGCTGCTGAACGGCTTGCCGCTGTCCGGCTCGGTCGCCGTGTCGTTGCGCACGCGCAGCTCGACGGGGTCGATCCCGGCGGCGCGGGCGAGTTCGTCCATCGCGCACTCCAGCGCGTACATCCCCGAGGCCTCGCCCGGTGCCCGCATCCAGGACGGGCTGGGTACATCGAGCTCGACGACGCGATGCGTGGTGCGGCTGTTGGGGGAGATGTACATGGTGCGCGAGGCAACGGCGGACTGCTCGACGAAGAGGCGGACGGCCGAACTCTGGGTGGTGACCTCGTGCGCCAGGGCGGTCAGCACACCGTCCTCGCCGGCGCCGAGCCGCAGCCGCTGGACGACGGGCGGACGGTGGCCGACGACCGCCGCGAGCTGCGCCCGCGCCAGCACCACCTTGACGGGCCGTCCGGTGTGCCGGGCGGCCATCGCGGCCAGGACCACCTGGGGGCGCGGCGTGCCCTTGCAGCCGAAGCCGCCGCCCACGTGCTCGGACACGACGGTGATCCGCTCCTTGCCCACGCCGAAGAGGCCGGAAAGGGTCTCCTGGACGGCCGTGGCGCCTTGGCTGGAGTCGTACACGACGAGGTCGCCGTCCTCCCACCAGGCGGTCGAGGCGTGCGGCTCCATGGGGTGGTTGTGCAGGCCCGGCATCGTGTACGTGGCGTCGACGCGCACGGCCGCACGCTCGTACGCCCCGTCGAAGTCGCCCCACTCGCGGCTGCCGGGCACGCCGGCGTTGGCCTCCTCGGGGGTGTAGAGCCCCGGATGGTCGGGGGTCAGCGTGGCGTCGTGGTCCTCGGGGGCGTAGGTGATCGCCACCGCCGCGGCCATGGCGCGAGCGGCCTCCGGGGTGGCGGCGACGGCGAGCGCGACGAACCAGCCGCGGTGCGGCACCCGGTCGTTCTGGAGGACCAGCAAGGTGCCGTCGTCCACCTCCTTCAGCCGCGGGGCGTTCTCGTGGGTCAGGACGGCGAGGGCGCCGGGCTCCGCCATCGCCCCGGCCGCGTCGACCGAGACGACACGGCCGCGCACGATCGTGGCGGGGACCGGCCAGCCGTAGGCGGTACCGGGCGGGGTGTGCTCGGCCGCGTAGCGCGCGGCTCCGGTGACCTTCGCGCGCCCTTCGAGGCGGGCGGGGCCGGGGCTGTTCGTGGTGCTCATGAGGTGGCCTCCTCGGCAGCCGCGGCGGACAGGCCGGAGAGGACCCGTACGGCCAGATTGCGCGCGAGCCGCACCTTGAACGCGTTGTCGCGCAGCGGTTCGGCGGCGGCCAGCTCCGCCTCGGCGGCCCGCGCGAAGGACTCCTCGGTGGCCGGGGCGCCGCGCAGCGCCTTCTCCGCCGCGTGCGCCCGCCACGGCTTGTGGGCGAGCCCGCCGAACGCCAGGCGTACCTCCGCGATGGTGCCCCCGCGCACATCGAGCGCGGCCGCGACGGAGGCCAGCGCGAAGGCGTACGACGCGCGGTCGCGCGCCTTGCGGTAGGCGGACCGGCCGGCCGGCGCGGGCGGCAGCTCGACGGCGAGGATCAGCTCGGCGGGGCGGATGACGGTGTCACGGTGCGGCTCGTCACCGGGCAGCCGGTGGAATCCGGTGAGCGGAACCGCCCGCTCACCCTCGGGCCCGCGCAGGTGGACGACCGCGTCGAGCGCCGCCAGCGCCACCGCTATGTCGGAGGGGTTCGTGGCGACGCAGTGCGGGGAGTGGCCCAGGACGGCCAGGTCGCGGTGGACGCCCTCGCGGGCCGGGCAGCCGCTGCCCGGCACCCGCTTGTTGCACGGTTTGCCCACGTCCTGGAAGTACAGGCAGCGGGTGCGCTGGAGAAGGTTCCCGCCCGTGGTGGCGGCGTTGCGGATCTGCCCGGAGGCGCCCGCCAGCAGCGCCTGGGACAGCACGGGATAGCGGGCGCGGACGGCCGGGTGGGCGGCGAGGTCGCTGTTGCGGACGTTCGCGCCGATCCGCAGGCCGCCGCCGGCCGTCTCCTCGACCTCCGTCAGCGGCAGCCGGCCGATGTCCACCAGCAGGCCGGGGGACGCGACGCCCAGCTTCATCAGGTCGACGAGGTTCGTACCGCCGCCGAGGGCCATGCCGTCGGGCCGGCCGGCGAGGGCGTCGATCGCCGCGTCGACGTCGTCGGCGCGCGTGTACGTGAACGACCTCACCGCGTCACGTCCTCGATCGCGGCGACGATGTTCGGGTACGCGCCGCACCGGCAGAGGTTGCCGCTCATCCGCTCGCGGATCTCCTCGGGGGAGAGGGGCACGGGTACGCCGGGCGGCGCGGCCGCCGGAGGTGTCACATGGGACGGGTGACCCGCGGCCGCCTCCTCGATCGCGCCGACCGCCGAACAGAGCTGGCCCGGCGTGCAGTAGCCGCACTGGAAGCCGTCGCGGTCGAGAAACGCCTCCTGGAGCGGGTGCAGCGCGTCGCCCCCGGCCAGCCCCTCCACGGTGGTGATCTCCGCGCCGTCGTGCGCGACCGCCAGCAGCAGACAGCTGTTCACGCGCCGCCCGTCGGCCAGCACCGTGCACGCGCCGCACTGCGCGTGGTCACAGCCCTTCTTCGCACCGGTGAGGCCCAGGTGCTCGCGCAGGGCGTCGAGGACGGTCGTCCGGTTGTCGAGGGTCAGCCGGTGTGCGGCGCCGTTGACATGGAGGGTCACCGTCGACGTGGTGGAGGGTGCGGAGAGGTCCGGGGCGGTGGACCGGCTCTGGGCGGGATGCGCTGCCACGGTGCGCCACCTTTCACTGGTGTCCCTTGTTCACTGGTGTCCCACCAGCACCGTGACGAGGTCCCCGGTTCCCCCGCGCGCAAACGCACCCGCCGCACACGGCACCCGTTCGGCCTCGACGCGACCGCGTCCCTGCCGGCCGGTCAAAAGTTCGACCGCATCTGGAGGTCAGGGCGTGGTCCATCGAGACCCCGACGGACATGCCCGGATCAGGGAACGGCCACGCCGGACGGTTCCTGCGGCGGAGCCGCCGGGCAGGGGCGGTCCGGGCCGAATTCCACCGCCGCCACGTGCTCGCGCGAGATCCGGTCCAGGAGCACGACCGAGGCCGCCTCCGCCACCGCGTTCGGAACCGGGCACACCCGCGCCGTGGCCCCGCCGCCTGCGGCGGTCGCGCTGTGTACGGTCAGCGTGCGCAGCAGCCGGTCGAGCCCGCGCCGGTGCCGGGCGAAGACGCGCGCCGGGGCCCACCGGCCGCGCGCCTCCTGCCCCGCCAGCGCCTCGGCCGCTCCGACGTCCAGCAGCACCACGTGCAACTCGCGCCCCTGCCGCCCCGCTTCGCGGGCCAGCCACCGCCGCATCCACGCCCGGCTCCCGCAGTCGTGCACCAGGAACGCCCCGCCGTCGCGCACCGCCGCCCGCAACCACCGGAAGTGCTCCCACCGCGCCCACGGCCGGTACACCGCGTACGGCAGCCGGTCCGGCATCACCGCTTCGCACGCCACGTGGACGTCCCGGGGATCGACGGCCGGTGCCGCCTCGGACCAGCGGCGCAACAGCGTGCTCTTGCCGCTGCCCGGCAGCCCGGAGACCACCACCACGGCACCCGCCGGATACGACAGGACGGCGGGCGCCACGCCCGGCCCCCGCAGGTCGACCAGCCCGCGCGGCCGCAAGCCCCGCCCCGGCCCGTATATCTCGCTCACTACCGCCCCTTGTCCCCACTGACGTGCCCCACAGCCTCGCACGGGTCGACGACCGGCCCTGGAGCGCCCCCGCCGGGGCATGAACCGGGGACAGCCTTGGAGACGCGACCGCGGGGGCCAACGGTTCGGACGCCGTGCGGGCGTCGTTCACCGGCCGCCCGGCGGTGACAGCGTCACCCGCAGGAAGCGCGGCCGGTAGATGCCCGCGCGGCGGATGACGTCGTCGGGAACGAGGCTGTTGACGTTGTACGAGACGACGAGTTCCCCGGGGCGTTCGAGATCCGGGTGCTCGTGGGGGTTGTACGCGAAGACGTCCGGGTCGCGGTACGTACCGAGGGGACCCGCCTCCGGCGCCCGGTACACCGTGCGCGGCCGGCCGAACGGGCCGCCGGGGCCACGGGCCCACGCCAGCCGCATTTCCGCGCTGAACGGCCGGTCCGCGCGCTGCGTCACCAGGGCGTACCAGGGACCGTGCCGGACGACGCTCAGCTCGTCCGAGACGCGCAACGGCGCCCCGCCCGGACCGGTCAGCCGGGCGGACCGTGCCTCACGGGCGGACCAGGTGCCGTCGGCGGCCCGGTACCGCCAGGGCCGCCGCAGATCGGATCCGGTGACGCGGGCCAGCCGCAGGTGGCTGCCGCCGCCGGGCGCCTGTTCGGTGCCGTAGATGTAGGTGTGGCCGCCCTGCCGCTCCAGCCACGCGCCCCAGGCGACGCGGGCCGAGGATGGCAGAGGGGTGAGAGAGCTCGGCCGGGAGAGCCGGCCGGGGAGGAAGCGGGCCAGGACATTGCCGCGCCAGGCCACGTCCAGGGGGCCGGTCCCGGTGCGTGCGTAGCGTGCGTAGACGACGGCGACACCGCGGCCGTCGGGGATGCCGGCGCGGGCCCAGTACCAGTCGTCGGGCCCGTCGCCCGGCACGAGGGACGTCGGCCGGCCGGACCGGTCCCGCCCGGTGACGGTGTGCGGGCCGCGGCCGTTCCACAGTACGAGGCTGTTGTGGAGGAACGGCGTGGACCCACCGTCCTCGACGACGGGGGAGCGGGAGCCGTCGGGTCGTACCGTGCCCAGGAAGGTGTCGGAGAAGATCCACAGCCGGCCGGCGGGCGTCGGCACGGAGTATGTGCTGTCACCGCCGGTCCAGTGCTCCGGGGACCGGGATCGGTCGGCGTACGCGGTGAACGCGTCGTCGAGCACCGTGAGCGGTCGCACGCCGACCACGCGCGGCGGGCCCACGGCGGACGGCGGTGCCGGAGGCAGGAACCCGCAGAGCGCGGCGAGGCAGGCGATCAGCAACCGCGGCGCCCGCGCCCGGACCCTACGGGTGTCGGCGCGGGAGGAACGAGGTGGAGGAGCCGTTGTCATGACGGGCGGTCAACGATACGGCGGGTGCCCGGGTTGCTGCCGCGATCAGAAGAAAAACGGTGACCGGCGTCGGAACGCCGGTCACCGCGGGGTGTTTCAAGAAATGCCCGGTCGGGTCCTACTCGGTGCCGGGGGTCTTGCGGGTGGTGACGTTCATCCGGTTCCAGGCGTTGACCGTGAAGATGAGGGCGATGAGCTGGGCCAGCTCCTTCTCCTCGAAGTGCTTGGCGGCCTCGTCGTAGACGGCGTCCGAAACACCCTCGGGCAGCCGCGTGACCGCCTCGGTCAGTGCGAGCGCGGCCCGCTCCTTCGCGGTGAAGAGGCTGGACTCCTCCCAGGCGCTGAGCTGGTAGATCCGCTCCTCGGTCTCGCCGGCCTTACGGGCGTCACCGGTGTGGTAATCGATGCAGTACGCACAACGGTTGACCTGCGAGGCGCGGATCTGGACGAGCTCGAGAAGGACCGGGTCGAGGCCGTCGCGGGCGGCGGCGTCGAGGGCGAGAACGGCCTTGAAGACCTTGGGAGCAACGGTGCCGAAGTTCATGCGCTGGGGAATCTCAATTGCTGTCATGCCGAGAACTCTAGGAGCCGAATAGGTCTGAGGTATGGTGCATTCCCGCGCCGGAACGATGGGTCAATTCCGCCCGGCCCGGCCCGGCCCGGCTCGCGGCGCCGGCCGCCCGCAGTTCGCGCCCGGCGTCCTCGACGGCCTCCCGCACCGCCGGCACGGCGCCGGAGCCCCGCGAGGTGAGCATCGGCCGACTGGGCGTCCGCGCGCGGCCGTCGGAAGCCGCGAGCCGCACCGGAGTCCCACGGGCGGGCGTCGGCCGGCCGCCCCGCCGACCATAGGGTCTGCTCATGTCACCCTTCTCCGAGCAGGCGGCCGTTCGCGCCGCTGTCGCCGTCGCCGCCGATCTGGGCCTGGAAGACGTCCGGCCCGTGGTCCTCGGCAGGCTCAGCAATCTCCTCGTCCATCTCTCGCCCCACCCCGTCGTGGCCCGTGTGGCCACGGTGATGGGCGAGTTGCGCGGTGGCCGCGCCGACTGGCTGGGACGCGAGGTTGCGGCGATACGGCACCTGGCGGGCCGTGACGCCGTCGCCCTGCCGGCGACGGTGCCGCCGGGACCGTACGGACGTGAGGGCCACACCCTCATCCTCGTGGCCCTCGAACACCACGACCGCTCGGCCGCCCTCGACCCCACGGAGGTCGGCAGGTCCCTGCGGCGCCTCCACGAGAACCTGCGCGACCTCCCCGAACCGCTGCCCGCCATGGGCCTCATGGCCGAGAGCCGGACCTGGCTGGACGGCCTCGCCCCCGGGCCGGGCCTGGAGCCCGGCGTCATCGCGCGGCTGCGCGAGCGGCACGACGGGACGTCCGCCGCGCTGGCCGCTCTCGGCCTGGAGAACCGTCCCCTGCACGGCGACGCCCACGCCGGCAATGTGATGGCCACACCCCGCGGCCTCGTATGGACGGACTTCGAGGACGTGACCGCGGGCCCGCCGCTGTGGGACCTGGCGTGCCTGGCCGCGCGCTCGCGGGTGTTCGGCACCGGCGAGGGCGGCTACGACGCGGAGTGGGCCGACACGGCGGTGCGGGCCTACGGGGCGCGCCCCGACGACCCGGCCCTGCGCCTCCTGATCACCGCCCGGAACCTGGCGGTCGCCGCCTGGGCACTGACCGCGGCGGGGGCGCACGACCCGCGCCTTCGCGACCTCGGGCTCACCCGTGCGGCCTGGCTGCTCCGCGACGATGTTACGTAGAGTGAGCGGCGGCGGGGGCCGTTCGTGCCGCCCGCCGAGAACCGTGTGACGAGTGAAGAGTGGTGGGGACAGTGGGTTGGAGTCCGGCCCGTGCCGGTGCGGTCGGTGCCGCCGGTGCGGAGGAAGTGATCGCGGAGGCGCGGAAGGCGCTCTTCGTGATGTTCGGATTCCTGGCGGTCGTCTGGCTGATACAGCTGGCCAACTGGGGACAGGACTACGCCCTCTCGCACGACTACGGAGTGGGCTCCGGCGACGTCACGACGCTGCCCGACATCCTCACCGCGCCCTTCCTCCACTGGAGCTGGGCACACATCGAGAGCAATTCCGGCCCCCTGTTCATCTTCGGCTTCCTCGCCGCCTACCGCGGCGTGCGGCGCTTCCTCGCGCTGACCCTCCTGGTAGCGGTGACCAGCGGACTGGCGATCTGGATCTTCGAGCGGGGGAACGTCGACACGGTCGGCGCCAGCGGGCTGGTGTTCGGCTACTTCGCGTACGTGGTGGTCCGCGGCCTCTTCGACCGACACCTCGTCGACACGCTCATCGGCGTCGTCATGGCGGCGTCCTTCGCCTACACCCTCACCGGAGCCGTGCCCGGGGCGCCGGCGGGCATCAGCTGGCTGGCCCACCTGGGCGGTCTGATAGGCGGCCTGGCCGGCGCGTGGATCTTCCGCGACCGGCAGCCGCGGGACGCAGCGGTCGGCGACCCGGGACGGGCGCCGGGTACGGGCGGACGCGGCGGCGTCCCGGCAGCCCGCGGCGACAGCCCCCGGGCGTCCCTGCACAAGGAGCTCGACGACCTCGGCCTGTAGGCGGAGGGGGTGCGGCGAGGCGCGGTGGTGAGTGAACGGCGGTCGGGCGCGGGGGTGAAGGCGGGCGGCCGGAGTGGTCCGAGCGCCACACATGCGAGTGATCATCCGATGGACGCCACGGCCTCGCGGGCACGCGGCTCCAAGCTTGGTCAGGCGCCTGTTGCCGACGCTTCGTGGAAGGAAGCCATCACATGAGCACCCCGCACATCCTCCTGACCGGCGAGCGGCTCGCCCTGGGCGTGTCCCGGCACGAGACGCTCGCCGAGTACCACCAGTGGGAGAACGACCCCACCACGATCCTCGGCCGCGGCGACAAGTTCCCGCGGCCGGGCGACGCCCGCGCCGCCGAGTGGGCCCGGCAGCGCGCGGACGACAACCACGCCCCGTTCGAGATCGTGCGGCTGAAGGACAAGCAGCCCATCGGGATCACCGTGCTGCACATCGACTCCGACGCCGCGTCGGCCGAGTTCACGATCGTGCTCGCGCCGGCGCAGCGCGGCAAGCGCTATGCGGAGGAGGCCACCCGCCTGACCCTGGACTGGGCCTTCCACCTGGCCGCGCTGCGCACGGCGTGGCTGAAGGTGCTGGAGCCGAACCGCGCGGGGATCGCCGCCTTCGGGAAGGCGGGCTTCCGACTGGCCGGGCGACTGCGGAAGTCCGGCTTCTGGCTCGGTCAGCGGGTGGACGTGCTGCTGATGGACGCCCTGCCGGAGGACTTTCCCGGCCCGTCGGCGATGTGCACGACGCTCGGCAGCTGACGGGAGCGGTCCCTCACCGCAGTTGGGTCACGTACGCGGCCCGGCCGCGGACCACGGCCGGGCGTCGACCCGCGAGCCGCTCCCGTACGAGCCCGAGGAGAACGTTCAGCACGTGCGCCGCGGCGGTCGCCCGTTCCGGCCCGTATCAGGCGGCGGTCGACGGCGGCCCGTCCTGCCGCGAGCGGTACTCCACCGGCAGCGCGCACGTCGGGGTGCCGCCCGGCATGTGGTCCCGGTTGTTCGCGATCAGCCGGTAGGCGCCGTGGGCGATCTGGCGCAGGGGCGGCAGCGTGAGCAGCGCGCCCAACACGGCCCAGCCCCGGCCGGCGCTCAGCAGCAGCTTGGCCACCGCCTGCGCACCGCCGTGCACCGCACCGGTCGGAGTGATCCACAAGAGCTCGTACTCGGCGCGCTCCTGGGTGACCCCGAACGCCTCCAGGTCCGCGAACTGTCCCGGCACGATCTCGCAACGAGGCCGCACATACCGTTCGGTGAACGTCACGGAAGTGGTACAGAAGGCGCAATCTCCGTCATAAACGAGCACAGGTCGAGTCCGCATACCCCCATCATGCCGCCCACCCCCGAGCACACGCCGCCCGGCCCGCCCGTCGCCCCCTACAGGATCCCGGTCGTCGTGCGGCGATACGTCGAGCGGCGGTCGTCGATGGCCTGGCGGCGGTCGCCGTAGACGGTCTCCTGGACGCCCGGTTCGCACAGGAAGTCGTGCGGGAAGCCGAGCGGCACCGCGCTCACCTCGTCGAGCCGTCGGACGGCGTCGGCGTCCAGCCGGACCTCCACGGCGGCGAGATTGTCCGCGAGCTGGCTCTCCTTCGTGGCGGCGATGATCGGAACGATGTTGCCGGGCCGGCCCAGGAGCCACGCCAGCGCGACCTGCGCCGGGCTCCAGCCGCCCTGCTCGGCGATCTCCAGCACCGCGGAGACGACCTCGTCCTCGTTGTGATCCCCGCCGTTGTCCCCGGTGGTGGCGTCCAGCCGACCCGTCTCGCCACGGCGGTACTTGCCGGTCAGCTTGCCGCCCGCGAGCGGTCCCCAGGCCAACACGGCCTGGTCGAAGGCGCGGGCCTGCGGGAGCAGTTCGCGCTCGGGGGTGCGCTCCAGCAGGTTGTAGCGCAGCTGCGAACCCGCGAAGGAGGTCCACCCCCGCAGCTCCGCGAGCGTGTTCGCCTGCGCGATCTCCCATGCGGGCCAGTCCGAAACCCCGATGTAGAGCACCTTGCCGGCCCGCACGACGTCGTCCAGGGCCCGCATGACCTCCTCGACCGGGGTGAAGTTGTCCCGCGCGTGCACCCACAGCACGTCGATGTGGTCGGTGCGCAGCCGGCCGAGGCTCGCCTCCACGGACCGCACGAGGTTCTTGCGGTGGTTGCCCGCCGAGTTCACATCCCCCTTGCGCGTCGCACCGGTGTACTTCGTGGCCAGGACGAAACTCTCCCGGCGCCCTTCGAGCAGCTCACCGAGGATCGTCTCCGAGCTGCCGTCGGTGTAGATGTCCGCCGTGTCGATGAAGTTGCCGCCCGCGTCCGCGTACGCGTCGACGATCCGGCCGCTCGTCTCCTTCGAGGCGCCCCACCCCCAGTCCTCACCGATGGTCATGGCGCCGAGGCTCAGCTCGCTCACCCGCAAGCCGGTCCTGCCGAACAGTGTGTAACGCATGAAGTCCCCTTCGATCGGATGCGCCGACTCCTGAGGCGGACGCTACGAGCTGGAGCGCGCTCCAGCGCAAACTCACCCGTCGAAGCCGATGTGCACGTGGTCGTGGTGGGTGTCGTCCGAGAAGAACTGGCGCGCGGTCGCCCCGCCCGACGGCAGCACCGGACCGCCGACGTTGTACGAACCGGCCGCCGCCGCGTCGCGCATGAAGGACTCGATCAGACCGCGCGGCGTCGCCGGGTCGACCACGGCCTTGTCGTCGATCCGCCATACGTCGACGGCGCGGCCCGGCGGATGGTCGCTGGGCCGGTCGGTGCCGAAGACATCGGTCGGGTGGCCCGACCGCAGGACGGTGACGTCCATGCGGTAACCGCCCGCGAGTTCGAGCAGTGCAGTGAGCACGCTCGTGTGGACACCGCCACCGCGAACGTCCGCCTCGGCGGCCGGTGGCAGACGGATGCGGCTCTCGGCGAGCACGCGGCGCGCCACGTCGGGCAGCGCGGCCGCGGCCGGTCCGGGAGCGGCCGGGTGGAGCGCGGTGACCGACCAGCGCGGCCGGGCGCGGGCGAGCCGCACGTCCACGCTGGTACCGCCCGGCCTGACGATCCCGTCCCCCGTACGCGTCCACTGGCGGCACACCACGATCACGCTCGCCGTGTCGGCCAGGATCCCGCCGTACTGCGCGTCGAGGACCTGGAGTGCGCACGCGTCGGCCTCCGCGAGCAAGGGCCCCGCCCGCTCGACGAGCGCGGCCGGCAGGCCGAGCGCGGTGGCCCGCTCACGGGCCTTCACCGCACCCCGGTCACCGGGCCGCCAGGTGCCGAGCGCCTCGACGAGCTGCGCGGCGCGCAGCTTCACATCGGGCTGGACATCCGACGGGCTGGGCCGCCACGGAGTGGTGCGGGGGAGCACGGTGGTGGCGGGAGAGGCGGCAGAGGGGCCGCCCTCCCCGCTTCCCCGCGTGGACGAGCACGCGGACGCCCCGAGGGCGAGCCCGGCCGCGCCGAACAGGACGGACCGGCGGTTCACGCCCGCACGGCCGACGGTGGGATCGAGATCGCGGGGGTCGCGGGGCATGCGCCGGTCTCCTTCGGGCCAAGGCTTCGGGCGTCGGGCTTCCGTCGGGCTTCGCGCTCCGGCCTCGGCGGGCGGCCCGTCCGACCTCGCCGCCCGCCCGGCCCTGCCCCGTCCGGTCGCACTGCCTGCACAGTCTCCCCGCGTGGCCGGCCGCCCGCACGTGGCCGGGGCCGACCGGAGGGGCGGTGGCGGGCGGTGGCCGGATCCCGTGCCGCGCCGTTGCCAGGAACCGGAAGCCGCCTGGATGATCACCAGGCGTGACGACAGGGAGTGCCGTGGAGAGCACTCCACCCAGAACGAACCACCGGAAACACACCGCCCGAATTGGAGACGACGTGTCCTCTCGAACCGTGTTCCGCACCGTCACGGTGGCCCTGACGACGGCGACGCTCGGCGCCGCGGTGATATCGGGCGCGCAGGCCGCCGCCCCGCGGCACCCCGCCACCGCGACGGCCCCCGCCGCCCGCTCCGCGACCCCCGCGGACGAGAACCCCTTCTCGTGGATCGAGCTTCAAGGACTGAAGGCCGTGCAGCGGGTGATGTACCCGGCCGGCCACCCGGTGACCTACTGGGCGCTCGTCCTCGACGACAAGACCGCCGCACGGCACTACGCGGGCGGCCGGTTCTTCGTCTACGCCCCCGCCACCGGCGAGTTCGGCTCCTTCCTCGACACGGACATCGCGGTGCGGACCGTCCGCGACCCGGGTCAGGTCGTCATCGCGGACGCCGATTTCATGCGGTCGCACCCCAGGGTGGAGGTCCGCTACGGAAACCCCGACCGGCCGAAGCGGGCCCTCACTGTCGCCACCGCCACGATCTGGATGTAACCGCTCCCGCCTTCGCGCGCGCCGGGGCGGCGGCCGCCCCGGCGTCGTGTGCTCGCCCGTGCGAGTGATATATGGCCGCGCGGTGACGGCGAACGACGGCCGCCGCGCCCCGGCGCGCGACGATGCCGGGGTGGGGGTTCGTATGCATCGGCCCCAGCCCAAACCGTTTCTCCTTGCGTGGAGGTGCCGTGTACACCACCGAGCCAGTTGCCCCGACGCTCCAACCGTCCCCCCAGGAAGACCAACTGGCCGAGGACTACGCCAGTGTCCTCGGCACCGTCTCCCGCATCGACCAGGCCGTACGCGACGGCGCCTGGAACGCCGTGCGCGACGAACTCGACCAGCTCATCAGCGCCGCCGAGGACATGTGGACCACGCTCTCCGAGCCCGACGACAGCGCTGACGACAGCGACCGCGACCTCTACCAGGCGCCCGTGACCGTCACCGCGGACGCCGCGACCGTCCGTCAGCTGATCGCCGTCTACGCCGAGCCCCATTCGGTCGGCCGCGCCCTGTACCCCACGAGCGTCATCACCGCACCGCACCTGCGCGGCCTGATCGGGGACGAGGACGCCGCGGACGCGGCGGTGCCCGGGCAGGAAGCCGCCCAGCGGAACGAGCCGGTGGGACGTCCCTGAGACGTCCCTGAACGTGGGGACGTTCGGGCAAGGCTGACCACACTTGGGGTAATTCAGGCGGACATATGTGACATGGTGGAGGGGAACGGCGCACGGCGCCGAGCCGGCGCCGGCGGGAGGGGACAACATGGCTGCTGGAACCGTGCACGAGGGACAGGTGGAGCCGTCGGAGCCGCCGGGGTTCAACGCCGTCCGCCGTCTGATGCCACCACACGAGAACGCGGGCGAGAGCGTCGACTGGGCGGCCGCCGAGCGGCTCTGGGGCACCGGCTTCCCCCGTGACTACGTCGCTTTCATGGCGGAGTACGGCGAAGGCACCATCGGTGACTTCCTCTACGTGCTCCAGCCGCTGCCGTCGCCGTACTGGACGGATCCCGACAGCGGCATGCGCTCCGAGACGGACAGTGCCCGCCGCTTCCTGACGGCGGAGCCCCGCCCGCCCGGGCCGGCGGGCACCTCCCCGTCCGTGATCGCCTGGGGGGTGACCTCCGGCCCCGACATCCTGTGCTGGCTGACCGCGGACACCGACCCCGACCGCTGGCCCGTCGTCGTGCTGGGCCGCCACACCTCGGCACGGGTGGCGGTCCACGACTGCGGAATGGCGGAATTCCTCAGCCGTCTCTTCCTCGCCGCCTTCGACCAGTGCCCGCTGAGCGGCACACAGCTGTGGGGCGAGACCGCCCCCAAGTTCCTCCACTGCCGTGAGGAACAGCGCATCTGGGACTCGGGCATCGACCCCTGGACGGGTGCGCGCGACTCCTACCGCCCACCGGGCACATGACGCGTCCGAACCTCCGGCGGCCGATCCGTCAGGGCGCATCGGTGCGCATCGCTCCGTCCGGGAGCGCCGCTGTGCCCGGGGCCTCGCCGAGACTGCCGCGTACGTGGTGGAGGAGGTCGTCGGTGATCTCATAGGTGGCACTGGCATACAGGCCCTGGGCCCGCTTGGCGGGGTCGGGGTGGGGGTTGCGGTAGAGGCGCTCGGCGAGGTCACGCAGTTCGAGCATGGTGGGCACGGCCGCCCGCATGATGGCCGGGTCCTCGGTGAAGGCGCGTTCGAGGACGCACAGCAGCCGGGCGTAGACCTCGTTGAAGTGGTCGGAGGCCGTCCGCACCGCGCTGCCGGGGGGATAGTGCGCGGACTTGGCCTCGGGGTCGATGGGCTGGACGTCTTCCCAGCCCACGTCGCGCCGGCCAGCTCCAGCCCCAGTTGCCGATCTCGATACGGAAGGGCGCGCGGGCGCGCCGGCCCGGCCCCGAGCGGAAGCCCTCCATCCCGGACGTCGACGCGGGTCCGCGGAAGGGGCCGACGGGATGACTCATCCACCCCCAGGTGAGCAGCGTCGGGTGGTCCATGAGATTGCGCCCCACCTGGTCGCTGTGGTTGGCGAGCCGGGAGACGAGCAGGAGCCTGGCGTTCTCGATCGCGTGCGCGGCGAGGACGACGATGTCGGCTTCGACGGTGTGCGTGATGGGCACGGGGGCGGCGGGGTCGTCGTACGCCTGGTATTCGACACCGAGGACGCGGCCGTTCTCGGCGGCCAGGACGCGGCTCACCACGGCATGGGGGACGAGGGTGACCCGGCGGCGGTCCCACGTGCGCTGGGTCTTGAGCGGGGTGTACTTGGCCTGGACGGGACAGATGGGCACGCAGGAGGCGTTGCCGACGCAGCGCTCGCCGTAGTTGGGCATGCCCGCCGCGCCGACCGGGCGGTAGCCGCGCCCGTCGTCGTAGCGGGGGTTCGGCGTGCTGTTGCGGGCGTGCGGGGTGGTGACCACCCGCAGCGTGATGTCCGGAGTGCCCGCCGACTCCCGGACGGTGGCCCCGTCGAGCCTCGTGGCGAGGATGTTGTCGAGATAGCTCCGGGGGATCACCCGCATCGGATAGACATAGCCCTCGGCGCACGGCAGGCCGATGGCCGCGGCCTGCTCCTGGGCGTCCCCCGCGACGCCCAGTTCGCGCTCGGCCGCGCGGTAGTGGCCCTCCAGGTCGTCGTAACCGATCGGCCAGTCCTTGCCGTAGCCGAAGCTCTGCCGGACCGTGAAGTCCTCGGGGAGCATGCGGGGCGTCAGGCCCAGCCAGTGCATGACGGTGCCGCCATTGGCCCGCAGATAGTCGCTGCCGTAGGGCAGGGCGCCGTTCTGCACGAGGTGGCCGTGTGACCGATAGCCGCCGTCCGGCAGTCCTTCGAGGTCGAGGACATCGGGCGAGGGTGCGGCGGGATTGGCGCGGTAGGGGGAGTTGGGGACCTTGGCGGACGCCGCGTAATACGTATCGAGGGCGTCGAGGTGGCCGGGCCAGGTGTCGAGTGTGCTGGTGCCGGCCTCCAGGACGAGCACGCGCCAGCCCTGGTCGCCGAGTTGCTTGGCCACCAGAGTGCCGGACAGGCCGGCACCGACGACGATGACGTCGTAATGACGCCCGTCGTGCCGCGCGGCGTCGTCCTCCCGGGAGGGGCTCATGAGAGCTCGGTTCGGTCGACCGGCGGGGCGCCGGGCGGCGGATCGGACCACGTCCCGAACCCCGGTGCCTTGGCGCCCTGCGGGTGGCCGTGGAAGGTCCGCCACACCAGGCTCTCCGTATAGGCCTCGGGTGAGACGGTGAACGCGATGTTGGCCTTCTCCCGGCCGAGGGTCGAATGGACGGGCCTGGCCAGCTGGGGCCAGATGCCGAGGTACCACAGGTGGGTGATCGCCCGGGCGATGTCGTGCGACGTCTCGTCGTCGATCAGATCGGGGTCGCCTCCGGCGGCGGCCAGATCGCCGAGGAAGCGGTCGAATGCCCCGGGCCCGACCTGTTCGAGCACGGTGGTGTAGTACAGCCCGGCCATTCCGGTGGCGTGCAGCTCGAAGGCGTCGAATCCGGTCAGCGGTACGGAGATGTCGACGAACTCCTCCACAGCCGGGGTGAGTTCCTCGGGATCGTGCGGGGAAGCCGATCGGTTCGGCGCCATGCGTGACCACCCGTCTTGTGGGACCTGGCGCCTTTTCTACCGGACGGTTCGGTATCGGGAGAAGGGGGAATGAACGACCTTCACCCGTAAGAGCGTTCGCAGAATCGATTTCCTTTGAGGGAAGCAATTCCTCCGGTCTCTCGTCACCGCGACGGTGGCGGGTCGCGGTGACGGTGGACGGGGAACTCGCCGGTACCGCCCTGGCGTTGCGTGCCGGACGGTCGGTTCGCCGGAAGGGTTCCCCGCGCGGCCGGATCCGGTCTCAGGTGCCGGGCTTCCGCCCGTAGACGAAGACGTCGTCGCCGTTGTGGAGCATGGACCAGTATTTCTTGGCGTCGCCGGTCCGCATGTTGACGCAGCCGTGCGAGCCGGGCGGGGACCAGACGCTGCCCTCGATGGCGTGGAAGGCCTGCCCGCCGTCGAAGAACTGGGCGTAGGGCATACGGACCTTGTAGATCGTGGACCAGTGGTCGATCGAGCGCCAGTAGATCTTCTTCGCGCCCGTCCGCGTCTCGTAGCCGTCACGCCCCGTCCGTACCGGCACCGGGCCGAACTTCAGGGACTTGCCGTCCTGGATCCAGCTGATCTGCCGCGTCAGGTCGACACAGGCTATGCGCCCCTTGTTCACGGGGCACTTCCCCGCCGCGTTGGGGTTGCGCCTGGTGACCTCCTGCTGCATCACGCCCCAGGTCACCGGGCCCGCGTAACCGATGTTCGGACTGATGTCGTGCTTGGTCTGGAAGTCCTGGATCGCCCGGCAGTCCGCCGGTGACTGCCGGCCGTCGACCGGCCTGCCCAGGAACTTCTCCACGTCCTTCTGATACGGCCCGGTGCGGGTCGTGCACGAGGGCGCCGCGTGCGCGGTGCCGCCGATGGCGACCGTGAGCGGGGCCGCGAGCCCCACGGCGCCGAGGAGCACGCCCAGGCGGCGTGCGGTTGTCGTGGCCGTTCTCCTCTTGAGTCTTCCCTTGCGTCGTCTCATATGAAGTATGACTGTGCAGCCCGCCGGAGGGTTGCAGGGTCGAGGGGTGCGGAAGGGCCCGCCCGTGCGGTCGGCACGGACGGGCCCCTGTGTGGCCCGGGTGTACGGGCCGGGGAGAGGTCAGGAGATCGGGGCGCCGGTCGGGATGGAGGAGAGCGCCAGGGGATTCACGTTGGCGATCTTGTTCCAGGCGAAGTGGTACTTGTCCATCGCCGCCGGGCTGGTGATCCAGCGCTTGATGCCATTGCTGACCAGGTAGACCTGGGGAGCGTTGGCGGCCTTTCCGAGGAAAGCGCCGTCGGACAGCTGACCGCCGTTGTCGATGCTGCCGATGTCGATCACCGACTGAATTCCGTTCCAGTCCCGGAAGAGATTGTTGTACGTGGCCGGGTTGGGGATCCAGCGGCGCTTACCGTCCAGGACGAGATAGACGGCCGGGCTGTTGACGCCTTTGAGGCGCTGGCCGTTCAGTTCCGGATGCGTGCCCGGAGGGCGCGCGTCCGACGCGTGCGCGGACGTCACTTCGGTTCCCGTTCCCACGGCCTGCGCGGCGGGTGCCACGGCGAATCCGGCCAATGAGGCGAGAGTCAGGGAGAGTGCAGCGAACCACGAGCGTCTGTTCACGGTTCCTCCGCGAAATCGAGAGGCGGTGGAGATCGTCTGCTCATCGCGATCCCCACGCCTTTACGGGTGCTTCACATTTCCGGTGCCGAGCCCGATTGTCAATGGCCGCCGAGTTGCCCTCCGCGGCCCTCGGCGATTCTCCGCCAATACCGCCGATACGGTCTTCGGGAACATCGGGCATCGGTACGGTCGTTGGCGCCGAGATCGATATCGGACGGATGACGGGTGGCGATGGAGGTGCGGTCGGCTGTGGGGTCACTTCGTGGGTCGGCGTGCCCGTCTCACTTCGTGGTGGATCGCCCAGGCGTCCGCTACCGGGCCCACGTGCCCGAGCTTGTCGGGGTTGCTCACCGAGCGGATCGCCTGGATCTGCCCGTCGAGCACATCGAGGACCATGGTGTGGAGGACCTTGCCGTCCCGGTCGCGGAAGATCGCGCCGGGCTGGCCGTTGACCTCGCGCGGCTCGAACGTCACGTCGATCCGGATCAGCCACGGGAAGACGGCGGCAAGCAGCCGGGACACGTTCTCCGCGCCCATGATGGCCCTGGCCAGCTGCGGGGTCTTGCCGCCGCCGTCGCCGACCAGCGATACGTCGGCGGCGAGCAGTTCCCGCAGACCGGTGACGTCTCCTTCGCGGAGGGCGGCGAAGAACCGCGACGCCAGTTCCTCCCGCTCTTCGCGAGCCGCTTCGAAGCGCGGCCGTCCGGCCTCCATGTGCCGCCGCGCCCGCACCACCAGCTGTCGGCACGCCGCCTCCGACCGCCCCACCGCCGCGGCGACCTCGTCGAACCCGAAGCCGAACACCTCCCGCAGCACGAACACCGCCCGCTCCAGCGGGCTGAGCCGCTCCAGCAGCAGCAGCGCCGCCATCGACACCGAGTCGGCCAGCTCCACCGATCGCGCCGGATCCTGATACGGATCGCTCAGCAGCGGCTCGGGGAACCACGGGCCCACGTACTCCTCCCGCCGTACCCGCGCGGAGCGCAGCACGTCGATCGAGATCCGCGTCACCGCGGCCGACAGAAAAGCCTTGGTCGACGTGGGCCGGGTCGCCGAGCCGTCGAAACGCAGCCACGTCTCCTGCACCGCGTCCTCGGCCTCACCCACACTGCCCAGAATCCGATAGGCGATCGAAAACAGCAGCGGCCGCAGCTCCTCGAACTCCTCGACCTTGCTCACGCCGACTCTCCTCCCTCTGGCCCCTCCCGCCTGGCCGTACTCGCCGGCGCAGGCGGCTTCTGATGATCATCCGGATCACCGGCGGGCCACAGTAACGCCCGCCGGCTCGAGGCCGCTGATGCGGCTCAGTGGAACTGCCCGGCCTCGTAGGCGCCGGCCGGCTGCTGGGTGATGACGTTCAGCCGGTTCGCCATGTTCATGAGCGAGATCAGGAGGGTCAGGCAGGTGAGCTGCTCCTGGTCGTAGTGCTTGGCGGCATTCGCCCACACCTCGTCGCCGACCCCACCGGCCGCGTCCGCGACCCGGGTCCCCTCCTCCGCCAGCTCGAGCGCGGCCCGCTCGGCCTCGGTGAAGACCGTGGCCTCCCGCCACGCCACCACCAGGTTCAGCCGCACCGAGGTCTCGCCGGCAGCGGCGGCGTCCTTGGTGTGCATGTCGATGCAGAAGGCGCAGCCGTTGATCTGGCTGACGCGGAGCGCCACCAGCTCCTGCGTCGCGGCCGGCAGCGGCGAGTCCTTGAGCACCTTGCCCACCGCCATGAAGTGCTTGAGGACCTTGCCGGCGGTCGGGTCGGCGAAGAGGTCAAGTCGCGCGTCCATGGTGTGCTCCTTCGTGGTCTTCAGTGGCTTACAACCCTGAGACGAGGTAGCCCGACCTCCTGTGACATGGGCGAATGTGACCTGCGTCTCACGGCTGTCGCCTGGTGAGCCGGCACCGTCGGAGGTGTGGCCGGCAGCGACAGGGAGCACCCGAACCGGCAAGATGTGCGGGTGGAAAAGGTGACCATAAGCGAAGAAGACCGTCGACTTCTCGGACTCTGGGCCGCCGATTGCGTCGAACGGGCGCTCCCGCTGTTCGAGGCGAAGGCCCCCTCCGACACCCGTCCTCGCGAGGCGATCGAGGGCATCCGCATCTTCGCGCGCGACGGGAAACGGACAGGGCGACTGCGCTCCCTCGCCTGGGCGGCTCACACAGCCGCACGTGAAGTCGGCGACCCGGCTGCCACAGCCGCCGCCCGCGCGGCGTGCTATGCGGCGGCGACCCCTTACATCCACCCCTTGGCCACCCCTCACCAGTCGAAGCACGCCCTTGGGCCCGCCGTTTACGAGGCGCGCGCTCGTGAGCTCGCGGCGGGCGATGACGCGACGGTCGGTGACGAGGAGATCCGATGGGCGATCGAGCACGCCTCGCCGGCAGTTCGCGACCTTGTGCGGCGGATGCCGGCTCGCAGCCCTGGTCGCAGTCGGCTGGACGCGCTCTACTGCCAGCTCGACGCGGCCCTTCGCCGCTGATCAGCGGCGAAGCTGGGCTACGGCGGCGTCGATGCACCGGGGCGCCCACGGACGGTTCAGGCGCTGAAGCGTTCGACGAGCGTCCTCACGGTGTCGAAGGCGGGCCTCTGGGAGTTCAGGTGTCGTACGAGTTCGTCGTGGCCCGCTCGCGAGTCCGCCAGGACCAAGGCCGACATACGCCGGGGCCGGTTGCCGTCGTGGTGTGCAGCGGACGGCGACCGGCCCCGGTACAGGCCCTACCCGGCCCTTTCGGAACTAGGACGTGTGGCGGGGGGTGAGCTCCGCCATGGCGGACCAACCGCTGCCCGGAGCCTCGGTGCTGATGATCTGCGGGGTGGTGGCGATGGCGTCGGCCATCGTGTCCATCGCGGCCTTGAAGTGGGCGGAATTGACGTGCGCGTCCCCCGCCTCGCGGGAGGCGAAGCCCTCGACCAGCACGAACTGGTTCGGGTTGTCGACACTGGTGGACCACTCGAAGAAGAGGTTGCCGGGCTCGCTGCGGGTGGCCCGCGTGAAGTCGTCGACGAGCGCGAGCCAGTCCTTGCTGCGCTCGGGACGTACGGTCATCTTGGCGACGATGAAGATCATCGATGTCTCCTGCGGTGTCGGGGCGGCAGGGCCGTGTGCACGGCGCCGATCGTGGTGGGCGGGTGCGCCCGGGTCGGATTCCACGCTGGAGGAGGCGAGGTCTCCTGGTGAAACGGCTGGGGGACCGATTCCGGCCCTGCCGGAAAATCGACCCGCTCCGGGCGGCCGGGGCCGGGGCCGAGGCGGGGGCGGCCGCGGAGCGAGGGTGACGAGGAAGGGCGACAGGCGGCCGTCGACAGATCATCCGCTGTCGGCGGCCGTGGCGATGCGCGTCTAAGCGGCCGCGGGAGACTGGGCGGCGGCCGGAGAGTTCTGGCCGGCGGGAGCGGTCGCGGCGGCCGGCTGCCGCGACGCGGGAGCGGCGAGCCCCTCCGCCCCGTCGGGAACGGGCACCGACGCGAAGATCGCGTCCTGCTGGCGTTGCAGCTCCTGGGCGCGGTCCTTGGAGGTGCTGGGCAGGCGCTGCTCCTCGTAGAGCTTGTGCGTCGCCTCCTGGGCCCACTTGCTCGACGGCGTGTGGAACTGGACCTCGAAGGCGTGCCCGGAATTACCGTCCCGCCAGCCGGAATTGATGCCCTTGTAGCCGTTCTTCCGGCCCCAGGAGTTCGACCACTTGATGCTGTCGTTGCCCCATTCCGACAAGGCGGTCGAGGCGACCGCGACGCCCTTGGTGTACCTGCCGTCCGTCCACTGCAAGGTGTAGCGGACGGAGTCATTGATCTTCGCGAGGGCCGCGTCCACGGTCTGCCCGGGGACTTCCTTCATGGACGTGGCCACCTTGCGCTTGAGCGAGTCCGCGGACTTCAGCCGCTGGTCGAAGCCGACCAGTGCGGCATGGCTGATGAGCGCCACCGCCTTCAGCTGGGGACTGATCGACTCCTCGGCCTCTTTGGCACGGGTGGCGAACTCGTCCACCTTCTTGTTGTCCGCGGCATTGAGGGCCAGACCGTCGCCCTGCCACCCGCCGTCGTCGCTTCCGGGCCGCTCGGCCGTGGATACCTTGCTGGGAGGAGCCGGGTACGAGCCGTCCGCGCCTTCGGCGATCGCGCCCTGGATCGAGGTGACGCTCAGGGCGACGGCCAGCGCGGCGGCGGCCGCGAATCGGGTGGCAGTGCGATTGGTGAACATCCGTGTGTTTCGACCTTCTCTCGACGGTTGCCGCATACGGCGAGAGATACAACAGGACGGGGCGCGGACCGGCATATGAAACGCCGATGACGTCGGCTGTTTTGACTTGATCACGTTGCTTTCGGGCGGAGAACGGAACGTGCCCGCGCATGACCCGCTGTCCTCCCCGATCACGTGGGGTGCGTCCCAGAGCGGGACGCACCCCACGACACCCTCGCCTACCCGCCGGGTTTGCCCCCGGCCACCGCGTCCGGCTTGGTGGCCGGTGGCGCGGGGGGCGCCGGCGGCTCCTTGGCGGGCGCGTCCGGCGGGGGCGGCATCAGCGCGGGCGCTGTCGGGACGGTGTTGGCGAGCCGCAGGGCGTAGTCGGCCCACCAGCGGCCGGCCGCCGGGGCGCCGCGGCAGGCGCCGTCGGACTCCCCGGGCCGCTTGATCCAGAGGTAGGCGTCGATGAGCGGGTCGCCGGTGGCCGTCGTGGGCGGAGTGCCCAGGGCGCGGCCGGGCGGATTGCACCACGGCTCGGCTTCGCCCGACCCGGGCCCCTGCCCGATGTTCCGCAACATGTCGCCGAGCTTCCCGAAGCCGACCCCGGCGCCGCCTCCGTAGCCTCTGCCGCTCAAGCCGGGAAGGGGAGCGGGGCCGCTGCCCGTATCCGCCGCCGGGGCGTGGTCGCCACCGCCGTGGTCGGCGTCCGGGGGGAGGGGGCCGTTGCCGTTGCGGCTGGTGTCGACGACGTAGTGGGCGCCGTCGAGCAGGGCGGAGAGACGGTCGCCGTACGTCCGTGTGACGGGGTTGGTGTGGAAGTTGGAGACGTTGAGCGCGAATCCGTCGGCGTCCGCGATGCCCGCCTTCCTCAGCGCGGAGGCCAGCCGTTCCTGGTCCGCGATCCAGCCGGGGTTGCCGGCGTCGAGGTAGACGGAGGTGCCCGGCCGCGCCTTGAAGGTCTTCACGGCCTCGGCCAGGAGCTCGAGCCGCTCCTTCGCGGGGGCCGTCGGGACGCAGCCGGAGGCCCACTGGGCGAGGGCGTCGGGCTCCAGGACGATCCACGCCTGGCGGGTCCCGATGCCCTCCGCGGCGCGCGCGGTCCAGGTGCGGTAGTGGTCGGCGTCGGCTGCGCCACCGGAGGAGTACTGCCCGCAGTCGCGGTGCGGGATGTTGTAGGCGACCAGGACGGGGATGCGGCCCTCGCGTTCGGCCCGGCGGGTGACCTGCTCGGCCTGCGTCTTCGGGTCGTTGCCGGTCAGCCACACGGCGGTCGATCGGTCGGAGATGCGTCGCAGCGCTGTCGCGTCCTCCTCCCGCCCGCGCTCCTGCCATACCCGCACTTGGCGGATGGCGGGGCCGGAGGGTTCCACCCAGAACGGTTCCGTGGCGTCGCTGTCGTTGTCGTCGTCGTGTGCGAAGGCGTGATCGGTCAGGCCGGGCAGGCATGCTGCGCCGGCGCACACGACGAAGGCGGCGCCGAACCTGAAGAAGGCCCTGCCGAGTCGTGGAGCGGTGTCGCGCCGGATACCGGGTCTGTTCCTCATGTGTCGTCCCCCAGATTCCGTTGGCTGGATCTGTTCCCTTACAGGGTGTCAGCTGTCGGACCGTCAGAACCTGTTGTGATGCGCCGAACGGGCCTTCGTGGTACGGGCCGGAGCGTGACGGATCGTCACGGGAGGGGATCGGGTACACGATTCGGCCATGCTTGTGATGTGCTCCTGACAATTTGACTCGCCCGTGGGACTCTCCCTCACACACACCTCGTATCCGCACCGCTCGTCTGCCCGGACCGCGCCTACCGCGGTCCGGCCCCCACACTGCCGCGCGACCTCTCGCGCGGCCCGGGCAGAAGGAGTACGCGTGAGACGTCCCCGCCGTACCGCCGTCGGCATCGTCCTGACCGCCGGGACCCTGTTCGCCGCAGGTCTCCAGGCGACCGGGGCCGGAGCCGCCCCGGCCGACAGCCCGTACGCCCCCGACACCGTCCACACCGCCGCGGCCTCGGCCGCCGCTCAGCGCCAGGTCAGCGAATTCTGGACACCCGAGAGGATGCGAACGGCCACGCCGCTCGACCTCCGCGCGACCGCCCCCACCGGCGTCCCCGCCCCGATGCCCGCGGGCCGGGCGTCCACCGTCGCGCCCACCGCCCCGTCCGCCAAGTCGTTCCCGCAAGCGGGCGGGGCGTGGTCCGGTGGCGGTGCCGTCACCAAGACCTCGGGCCGGGTGTTCTTCACCTTCCAAGGGCGCAACGCCTCCTGCTCCGGTGACGCGGTCACCAGCCGGAACGGCAGCACGGTGCTCACCGCCGGACACTGCGTCAAGTACCAGGGCACCTGGCACACCAACTGGACGTTCGTCCCCGGCTACCAGGACGGACAGGCGCCCTACGGGACGTGGACCGCGGCCAAGACCGCCTCCACACCCCAGTGGGTCGCGAGCGAGGACATGAACTACGACGTCGGCGCCGCGGTCGTCGCCCCGCTCGACGGCAAGAAGCTCGCGGACGTCGTCGGAGCGCAGGGCCTGCAGTTCAACGGCGCCTACAACCAGTCCATGTACGCCTTCGGCTTCCCCGCCGCCGCGCCGTACGACGGGAAGAGGCTCATCTACTGCAGCGGGAAGACCTCGAAGGACTTCCTGATCACCAAGGACCACGGCCTCGCCTGCAACATGACGGGCGGTTCCAGCGGCGGCCCGTGGTTCGCGTCCTTCGACGAGGCCACCGGCGCCGGCCTGCAGGCCTCGGTGAACAGTTTCGGCTACACCTTCCTGCCGAACCGGATGTTCGGGCCGTACTTCGGCGACGAGGTCAAGAGCCTCTACGAACAGGCGGCGGCGACGAACCTCTGACGCCACCGCCTCCACTGTCCCTTCCGGCCGCTTGCCCCGCCGCCAGTCAGAAACGGAGCTCCGGACCTCCGGCGCGGCGGGACAGGCGTGTCGGAGGTCCGCGGTGAGCGCGCGGACGCCCCGGCCGAAGGAACGACCTCAGGCCGCGGTGGGGGCGCCGGCCACGCGGCGTTCGCCGCCGTTGTGGTCCTGCCAGGCGCGGTAGACGTCCACCGCCGCGTCACGCGGTTCGTAGCGCATCGGCAGGCGCCGCTCGGACCAGTCCGTCGCGAACTCCGCGTAGAAGGTGCCCAGCTCGAAGTACTTGCGATCGTCCACGTAGTGCGGTTCGTAGTCGTCGCGCAGGGTGAGGAAGACGACCTCGTCGGGGCTGCAGTAGTACAGCGAGCCCAGGCACATGGGACACGGGTGGGCGAGGACGTAGATGGTGCAGCCGGTCAGGTGCTCGGTGCCGAGCCGGGTGCAGGCGTCGCGTATGGCGAGGATCTCGGCGTGTGCCGTCGGGTCGCTGGTCTGGGCGACCAGGTTCGGGCTCTCGGCGAGGATCTCGCCGTCCTTGACGATCACCGTGGCGAAGGGGCGCCCGCCCTCGTCCACATTGGCACGGGCGATGTCGATGGTGCGCTGTGCGAAGTCCATGGGGTTCCTTCCTTCCGTACGTACGGGGGTCTCCCGTATGTACGGGTCCGGGGTTCTTCCGTGCGTACGTACGGGCCTACGGGCGGGGCCGGGGAACCCGTGCGGTTCCCCGGCCCGGTGGGTCAGAACGGCTTGGTGGGCAGGTACTTGCCGTCGAGGGTGATCACCGCACGGTGGCCGCCCTCGGGGTCCTCGACCTTCTTCACGTCCAGCTTGAAGTTGATCGCGCTGATGATGCCGTCACCGAACTCCTCGTGGACCAGCGCCTTGAGGGTGGTGCCGTAGACCTGGAGCATCTCGTAGAAGCGGTAGATGGTCGGGTCGGTGGGGATGCCGCCGGGGATGCTGCCGCGCACCGGGATCGTCTGGAGCAGCAGCGCCGCGTCCTCGTCCAGGCCCAGGAGCTCGGTCACGGCCTTCGCCGCGTCGGCCGGCAGGGCGTGCTGGCCGAGCAGGGCGGCGGTCACGTAGGCCACCGAGAGGCCGGTGACGTCGGCCAGCTCCTGCCAGGTGAGGTCCTTGCGGGTCTTGGCCTCGACGGTGCGGGCGGCCAGCTGGAGGCGGGCGTTCTGGTCGGCCTGTGCGTGCATCATGAGGAAACCTTTCGTGGGGTATTTCGAGTACGAGGGGCGTCCGAATTCGCGGGTGGCGCGAGTTCGTGGGGGTTGGTCCGAGGGGAGGCGGAGAGGGTCAGCCCGCCAGCGCGACGAAGCGGCCGCTGTCCGGGTCGAGCGTCCGGACCGCGCCGGTGCCGATGTCGTAGACCCAGCCGTGCAGGGTCACCGCGTTCCGGGCGAGGGCGCGGACCACCGTCGGGTGGGTCCTGAGGTTCGCCAGCTGGCTCCGTACGTTGTCCCGTACCAGCGCGGCGACCTTTTCGGAGCCCGCGAGGTGCTCGCCGGCCTCGGTGCGGGCCTTCGACGCCTCCGCGTGGCGCAGCCAGTCGGCCATGGCGGGGAGGCCGTCGAGGTCGCCGCCCTCCGCGAGGGCGGTCATGGCGCCGCAGTCGGAGTGACCGCAGACGATCACGTCGGTGACGCCCAGCACGCCGACGGCGTACTCGACGCCGGCCGCGACGCCGTCCGCGCCCGGTGCGTACGGCGGCACCAGATTGCCCGCCGTACGGATGACGAACAGCTCGCCCGGATCACGCTGGGTGATCAGTTCCGGGACGACCCGGCTGTCCGAGCAGCTGATGAACAGCGCGGTCGGCCGGTGCGTGGTGGCGAGGTGTTCGAAGAGAGCCGCGCGGGCGGGGAACACGTCCCGCGTGAACCGCTGGACTCCTTCGGCGATGTCCTGCATGGTCACTCCTTCTCGGTGAGTGGTGTCGGTCGGACCGACGTGTTCCACCATGCATGAGCAGGACCTATAGCGTCCAAGACGTGAAAGACATGGAAGCTATTGTTCGCATCTATAGTGGTCTCCATGGCCTTGGAACTGCGTCACCTCCGCTATCTGCTCGCCGTCGCCGAGCACGCCAACTTCACCCGGGCCGCCGAGGCCCTGCACATCTCGCAGCCGACCCTGTCGCAGCAGGTCAAACAGCTGGAGCGGGCCCTGCGCGTCCAGCTGCTCGACCGCTCCGGGCGCACCGTACGGCTGACGGACGCCGGCGAGGCGTATGTGCTCTACGCCCGCCGCGCCCTGCAGGACCTGGCGGCGGGTGAACGCGCCGTCCTCGACGTCCAGGACCTCTCGCGCGGCAGCCTGCGGCTGGCCATGACGCCGACCTTCACCGCCTACCTGATCGGGCCGCTCGTCGAGGACTTCCACGCGCGGCACCCCGACATCACCCTGGAGATCCGGGAGATGACGCAGGACCAGATCGAATCCGCCCTCCTCGACGACAAGCTGGACCTCGGCATCGCCTTCAGCGGCCCGCACCTGCCGGGGATCAGCGGCGACGCCCTGTTCACCGAGACCCTCAGCCTCGTCGTCGGCGCCGCCCACCCCCACGCCGGGCGCCACGACGCAGTGCCGATCAGGGACCTCCATGACAGCCCGACGGCGCTGCTCAGCAGCGACTTCGTCACCCGTCGGCACATCGACGAGCACTTCGCGGAGCACAAGGTCAGGCCGCGCGTCACCGTCGAGGCCAACTCCATCAGCGCGCTCGTCGAGATCGTCCGCAGAACCGGGCTCGCCACCGTCCTGCCCGACGCCATCGCCCGCGAACAGCCGGACCTCCACCCGGTGCCGCTCGATCCCGCGCTGCCGTCCCGTACCGTCACCCTGCTGCGCCGGGACACCGCGTACCTGCCCACCGCCGCCCGCGTCTTCACCCACCTCACGAAGCGCTGGGCGCGGGACCACGGGTGACGTACCGCCCTCACCACCACCCCGGCCCGGACGCGCACCCCCGTGGCACGTCCGGACCGGAAGATCACCTGGTACCAGCCTCTCCTCGCCCCCGGATGTCGGGTAGTGGCATTTCTAGGGGCAAGATGGGTCCGTGCTGATAGGAGAGCTCATCAGGGAACTGCGCACGTCGCGCGGCTGGAGCCAGGGGCGGCTGGCCTCGGAGATCAACGACGCCTTCGACACCACCCTGGTCCGGGAGTACGTGAGCGGCTGGGAGCGCGCCAAGGTCAGGCCCGGCCCGTTCTATCTGCGGTGCCTGGCCACGGTGCTGGATGTGCCGTTGGCCGTGCTGGAGGGTGGATGCGCCCCGGAACAGCCGTCGGCCGGCCGCACCGCGGCCACCATGGTCCCCACCGTGGCCGCCGATCTCCTGAGCATCGGGTTCGCCGCACGCCTGCGGGGCGGACCGGCGGTCGACGACTGGGAGGCCCGGCTCGCCGCCTACGGCGCCGACTACATGTCCGCGGGCGCCGGCGACATACAGCGCCGCGTCGTCGAGGATCTGTTCGTGGTGCAGCAGCAACTCGACGATCCCCGGATGTGGTCGGTGGCCGCCCGGCTGATGACCCTGTACGCGACGACGCTTCCGCGGGCGGAGGGGCCGAAGGCCATCAGCTGGTTCCGGATGGCCGCCGACGCGGCCGACCGGTCGGAGGAGAGCGAGGTCCGGGTCTGGGTACGCGGCCGGGCCGCGCTCACCCTCGGCTACGGGGGCATGTCCCCGGGCCTCGCCGACGTGCTGGCCGACCAGGCCGCGGCCATCAGCGACAAACCCTCCGCCGGGCTCCTCAACGCCACGCTGGGCAAGGCGTACACCGCCGCCATACGGGGCGACAAAGCCACGGCCCTGCGGCTGGCCGACCGCGGCCGCAAGGTGTTCGACGCGGCCGCCACCCCGTCCGAGCAGCTCAGCGACTACGCCGTCCCCACCTGGCGCATGAACGGCTACCTGTCCCTGCTGTCGGCGCGGCTCGGCGACGAGAAGCGCGCGACGCGGGCCCAGGAGGAGGCCCGCCGCGAACTGCCCGGGAACCTCCCACGCTTCGCGGCGCACCTGGAGCTGCACCAGGGGCTGATGCTGGCCCGGTCCGGCGACCGGGCCGGTGGCCTGGCCCACGCGGAGGCCGCCCTCGACGCACTGCCCTCCGACAAGCTCTGCGGCACGCTCCAGATGCTGATGGACGAGATCAGGGCTTGAGGGCGCCTGGAGGGGAGCGGGGGTGGACAGCGGTGCCCCGCCCCAGCGCTGATCGCTACGCGGTGGTGCTGTTCTCGGTCATGGCCTGGGTGCCGATGACGTCGAGGAGCCGCAGCCGGTCCGAGGCGGCGCTGCCGGGGGCGGTGGTGTAGGCGACGATGCGCAGATCGCTGCCGGGAACCATGAGGACGTCACAGTCGAGGGTGAGCGTTCCGACGTCGGGGTGGTGGACGGTTTTGGTGTCCGTCTCGTGGAAGCCCACGATCCCGGTGTCCCACAGGCGTGCGAAGTCGGCGCTGTCGCCCCGCAGTTCCCTGATCAGGGAGCGCAGGTCGGCATCGGCGGGGTAGCGGGCGGTCGCCGCTCTGAGATCGGCGACCACGGCCGCCTCGAACCGGGCCTCCTGCTCGGGGGCGTGGCTGACCCGGCCGGGCAGGCCGGCGAAGTGGCGCCAGACGACATTGCGCTCGCGCCCGCGCTGAGCGGAGGCGTCCCCGAACAGGGCGGCCCACAACGGGTTCCACAGAATCAGGTTCCAGGCCGCGTCGTGCACACTGAGCGGTGTGCCGTCCAACTGGTCGAGCAGCCTGCGGACCCCCGGCGGGATGTGTGACGACAACTGCCCAGGGCCCGGCACCGCTTGGCCCGCGAGCAGGTACAGGTGCTCGCGCTCGGCCGCCGACAGCCGCAGGGCACGGCCCAGCGCGGACAGGACCTGCGGGGACGGGGAGGTGGCCCGGCCCTGCTCCAGGCGGACGACGTAGTCCACCGACAGGCCGGCGAGCTGCGCCAGTTCCTCGCGTCGCAGTCCGGCGGCGCGCCGTACGCCGTGGACGGGCAGTCCGACCGCGGCGGGGGTCGTGCGGTCGCGCCAGCCGCGCAGTGCCCTGCCCAGTTCCCTTGATTCACTCACGCCCCCAGTATCCGGCCGCCGCGCCCGGACAGCCTGGTACTGCCAGTCCACAGGCAACGGTGGGTACTGCCTGTTCGTACGCGGTGCGACGAGGGTGGAGGCACCACCGACCCACCGATCACCGGAGTGAGCGCATGACCACCACACTGATCACCGGAGCGAACAAGGGCCTTGGATTCGAGACGGCCCGCCGCCTGATCGAGGCCGGGCACACCGTCTACGTCGGCGCGCGCGATGCCCAACGCGGCCAGGCGGCGGCCGCGAGGCTCGGCGCCCGCTTCGTCCGGATCGACGTCACCGACGAGGACTCCGTCAAGGCTGCCGCCGAATTCGTCGGCGAGGACGCCGGCCGCCTCGATGTCCTGGTCAACAACGCCGGGATCGGGGGCGCGGGCAAGCCGGTCGGCGAGGTCACCGGAGCCGACATGCGGACCACTTACGACACGAATGTCTTCGGCGTCGTGCGCGTCACCCATGCCTTCCTGCCGCTCCTGAAGGCCGGCGACGCCGCGGTCGTGGTCAACGTCAGCAGCGGTCTGGGCTCGTTGGCGGCGACCTCCGACCCGGGCCGCGTCGAGTTCCAGGTGGCGCTGCTGGACTACAACTCCTCCAAGACGGCGCTGGTCATGGTCACCTCGCAGTACGCCAAGGCGTACCCCGCCATCCGGTTCAACGCCGTCGACCCCGGCTACACCGCCACCGACCTCAACGGTCACCGGGGCACGAACAGCGTCGAAGAGGGCGCGGACATCATCGTCCGCATGGCCTCGATCGGAGCCGACGGCCCCACCGGCGGCTTCTTCGACAAGGCCGGCCCGGTCGTCTGGTAGGCCGGGCCGACCCCTCCCAGGGGGAGGGCGATCAACGACAGGGCGGCGTCGCCCGGGCGATGGCCTGATCGAGAAGCTCGTACATGACCTCTAGGTGCCGGTTCTCGACCTGGGCCCACGTGGCGCGCGCCGCGTCGTCGTCCAGCTGGATGAAGCTGGCCAACAGCAGTGTGTGCTCCAGACGCTGGATGAGCAGCTCGCCGCTCAGCCCGAGGTCGGCGTCGGCGTCGACGTCGGCGGAGAGGAGCGTGATGTCGGGGGTGTTCTGCCGCACCCGCCAACCGAGCACGAACCCGTCGGTCCGGGCCGGACCGGGTCGCAGACCGAGCGCCGTCCATCCCCGCCTGAGGGCTTCCCGCGTGTCGGCGGGCGCGTCTTCCAGGATCGCTCGCGCCCATTGCTCGGAGGTGCGGTCCTGTGCCGGGCGTCGGGCAGGGCCGACGTCGGCCAGCAAGGCGTTCTCGAAGTCGATCCGGGCGAGTGTGCTGAGCGCGTGTGCGGCGGGTGGCACCGGGGCGTGGCGCACCCCGTTCGAGGTCCGCTGACGGGACGTGGGATCAACCATCGGTACTCCTCATGTGTGTTCTCGGGCTGTCGGCGGCCGTACTTGGTCGTGGTGGCCGCCGTCCGATCGCGTGGCGACCGCACCGCATGCCGCCGCGCCACGACCGGGAGCCTTGCGCGGCGTTCGGGAGTCTCATGGGCGAACTCCATCCATACAATGGTGTATGGATGGAGAGTAGCCGCCGTGCGAGGGCATGGGGAAGACTCCGGGACAGACGGACATCGACGTGACATCGACGAGAGGAGAAGACGATGGCGGCATCGACGCGTACCCCGCGCGGCACGTGGATCGAGGCCGGGCTGCGGGCCCTTGCCGCGGGCGGTCCGGACGCCGTGCGGGTCGAACCGCTGGCGAAAGAGCTGGGGGTCACCCGAGGCGGCTTCTACTGGCACTTCAAGGACCGGGGCGCGCTGTTGGAGGAGATGCTCGACACCTGGGAACGGACGAGCACCGACGAGGTGATCGAGCGCGTCGAGACCGAGGGCAGCGACGCCAAGGACAAGGTGCGACGCGCGGGCGCGCTCACCTTCTCCGAGACTCTGCTGCCGATCGACCTCGCCGTCCGCGACTGGGCCCGGCGCGATCCGGCGGTCGCCGAACGCCTCCGACGCGTCGACAACCGCAGAATGGACTACGCACGCTCGCTGTTCAGCGCCTTCTGCCACGACCCGGACGACGTCGAGGCCCGCAGCATGCTCGCCTTCTCACTCGCCGTCGGCAAACACTTCCTGGCCGCCGACCACGGCACACGCAACCGCGCCGACGTACTCGACGCGGCCACCAGGCTGCTTTTGTCCTAGGCCGCTTCGTTTGCGGGGACCAGGCTGGGTGGTGTCCAGGCACATGCCGCTCAGCCGTGACGCGGTGCATCGGCCGGGTCTCAGCGTGGGGGCCGGAGACGCTGGGTCAGCCGACGGGCCTCGGCGAGGAGCGAGCCGAACAGTTCGATCGCCGCGGTCTCCGACAGACTGCGGTCCGCCAGCCGCCTCCGCAGGTCGTCGTGCGCCGCTTCCATTCCTCGAAGCCGCTCTTCCAGCTCATCACGCGCGCGCTGACCGTCCTCGTCGGTCGCGGTGCGTCCGTAGGCCGCGATCGCTTCGGCGGCGCCGTGCAGGAAGGCGGCGTACGGCGCGGTGACGTCGGCCGGGGGCATGGGGCTGTCGGCGGCGACGTCCGCCGCCTCGACGAGCGTGCGGGTGAGCCCCTGGAGATGGTCCGCCACATGCTCCAGGGTGTGGAGCGCCTCCTCGTACGACGCGGTGATCCGGGCGAGCCGGGCACGCTGGTTCTCGGGACGCAGACGCGCGCTCTCCCGGCCCCACTCGATGGCCGACCGCACGCCGCGCAGCAGCCGGGGAAGCCGGCGGACCCGCTCCTGCCACCACACCGCCTGGTCGTGCCCCCAGGGCTCGCTCACACCGTCCCCGATCTCGTCGAGGATCTCCCGGCACTCCCTGACCACACCGCAGACGGCCTCGTGCGCACTGCGCAGATACACCGGCGGCAGCACCAGCGCGTTCACCGCCACACCCGTCGCCGCGCCCAGGAGAGCGGCCAGCACCCGGTCGGTCGCGATGTCCACCGACCACTCGCCTCCGGCCAGGGTGAACAGCGCGGAGGTCGCTCCGGCGATGCCCTGGTCACCGAAGGGCTGCCAGTTGCCGATCAGCAGCGCCACCGGCAGGACAACGGCCATGGCCGCCACCGGGCCGCCCAGCACCATGCCGCCGACCGTCGCCATGACGGTCCCCAGAGCGATCGCCAGCGTCTGCTGCCCCGCTCGGGCGATGGACCGGTAGACCGTCGTCTGCACCAACAGCAGAGCGACCCAGGGCGCCATGAGAGCGAGGGTGTTACGCAGCAACCAGGCCGCCAGCGACCACGACACGACAGCCGCCAGCGTGGCCTTCAGCGCCAGCACCACCAGGTCCCGCTCGCGCCCCGGCTCCCGCCATGCCCGCCGCACGGACCGGCCGACCTCGGCCACCTCACCGCGGGTCCGCTGTGCCACCGCTGTCACCATTTGCCTCATGAGACCTCTGTAGCCACACAGCCGGCTTTCCATTCCCACCCGCATCGCTGTGACCAGGGCGTACTCCGGCTGGGCGGCCTCTGCCGTCCCCGCCCGTCGCCGAGGACGGGCGGGGACGGCTTGCTCAGAAGCTGTCTCTGTCGGCCGCTACGAGACCGTCAGCTCGGTGATGCCCGTACGGGACTTGGCGGAGGCATCGCCGCGTACCACCACCCGTACGTACCGTGCGAGGGCCGGCTTGCCGCCGCCCGCGTCGGTGACGGCGTCGTGCCAGTGCCGGCCGTCGAGGGAGAGCTGGACGTCGTACGAGGCCGGTGCCGGGCCGTTCCAGGCGGGGGTGGCCTTGGTGACGCGTACGGGCTTGCCGAGGTCGGTGGTCAGCTTGCCGTTCGGGCTGTCCGGCACCCAGGCCGTGGCCGGGTTGCCGTCGACAGCGGCGTCCGCGTACATGCCGGGTTCCTCGGAGGAGGCGGTGGCCTTGGTGCAGCGGGCCAGGTTGTCGGTGGGGGTGAGGTCGGGGCGGCGGGTTTTGACGACGGCGGGGGCGGCCTTGGTGAGGACCTGTTCGCCCTGTGGGGTGTCGAGGGTCATGGGCGCGCCGTCGGTGAGCCGCACGGTGGTGTCGTGGGCGCCGAGCTCGATGTCGTACGTACGGCCCTGCCAGTGCAGCCCGCGCAGGGTGACGCCGCGGCCGAGCTGCGGGGGCAGCATCGGGTCGAGGTGGAGCCGGTCCTCGCGCATCCGCATGCCGGTCAGGCCGTTGGTGAAGATCTGCAGGAAGCCGCCCTTGCCGGTGAGGAAGTCGTGCGCGGGCGAGCCGGCCAGCGGATCCTCGGCACCCGCCTTGGCGCCGCGGGCCTCCGAGAACTGGGCGAAGGGACCGCGTACGAACGGCCTGATGGAGCGTTGCAGATAGGTGTACGTCGAGCAGCCCGGTTCGCCCGTGCCGGCGGCGGCGATGGCGTGCACCGAGTCCGTCATGGCGGGGCCGTCGGGGTCGGTCCGCTGGGCGTAGTAGTCGAGGGTGCCGGCCGCGGCGCCCTTCGGCATCGGCCACTCCAGGGGGTACATCAGCAGCACCGTGTCGGCCTGCTTGATCTTGCTGCCGCTGTAGCCGTCGTACTGCTGGAAGACCTTGCGCTGCGCGTCGTACGGGATCCTGATCCGGTCGGCGATCTTCGACCACTCTTCCGGGGCGCGCTCGCCGAGCCGTCGCGCGGCATCGGTGGCGTGGCGCAGTGCCGTGACGGCGCCGGCGTTGGTGAAGACCGCGTCGTCGACGCCGTTGCTGTACTCGTCTGGGCCGGCGGTGTCCTTGATGGAGTAGCTGCCGTCCGTGTTGCGGTGGACTCTCCCGGCCCAGAACTCGGCGATGCCCTTCATCACCGGCCAACCGCGCTCGCGCAGCCAGTCGGTGTCGCCGGTGGCGAGGTAGTACTGCCAGGTGGCGAGGGAAATGTCCGACTGGAGGTGGATCTGGGTGCGGCAGTGGGGCGGGTCCACGCTGTGGCACTCCTGGGCCAGGTCACCCTTGCTGCCGCTGTTCCAAGGGTAGAAGAGCCCCTGGTAGCCGAGCTTGCGGGCGTTCTCGCGGGCTCCGGGGAGGGTCCGGTAGCGGTAGTCGACGACGGTCTTGGCGAGTTCCGGTGAGCCGGCCAGCAGGGCCGGGTACATCCAGGTCTCGGCGTCCCAGAAGACGAGGCCCGCGTAGTTGTCGCTGGTCAGCCCGGCCGGGGCGATGCTGTTGGCAGCGCCCTGCCGGGTGCTGGACAGCAACCCGTACTGCGCGGAGCGTACCCACGCCTGCAACTCGCGCTGCCCCGGCACCTCGATGTCGGCGCGCCACAGCCGCGCCCAGGCGGCGGTGTGGGCGCGCAGCAGCCCGTCCCATCCGCGCCCGGCGGCGCGCTGTGAGGCGGCGGTGGCGTCCTGGCGGGGCGAGTGCGAGGTCAGCGCGGTGTCGACGCCCACGTACTTGGTGAGGTCGTACGCGTGACCCTTGCGGACGGGAAAGGTGAGGGATTGCCGCACGCTCAAGTCCTTGGCGGCACTGGCCTGTTGGGACTTGGTCGTACGCACGCTCCGGCCGGCCCGCAGGGTGGAGGCGACAGCGCCGTCGGTGTCCGTGCCGTCGGTACGGAAGGCCACATCCATGGTCCGGCCGTCCCGGCCGGTCCCACCGGTGCGTTCACCACCGCCGGTCTGCCGGATGCGCCGGGCGCCGCGTCCGTCGATCTGGTCGGTGACGGTGGCCTCGCCGCTCCAACGCGGCGTCATGCTCAGCCGCACCGCGCCCACGTGCGGGTCGTTGCGGTCGGCCAGTACCTCGTAGACCAGGTCGGTCTTGCGCCCGTCGGCGGCGGTCCAGGTCAGGGATGTCCGCACGATGCCGCAGTGCAGAAGGACGCTCTGGCGGTACCCGGATATCCGGCCCGGATTCGTCAAAGAGTTGAACGTATCGCCGTGTTCGCCGCCGGTGCCGACGGTGAGCGCGGTCCAGGTGGGCAGGGCCGCGACGGCTTGCCGGTCCGCGGCGGTCTGCTGGTTGTGCGCGTAGAGCCCGGAGACGAACGAGCCGTCGTAGCTCGGGGTGAAGAGCGGCCAGCCGGTCTTGGCGTCGCTGTCGGCGTAGCCGGCGCCGTTGGGCGATACGCGCTGGCCCAGATAGCCGTTGCCTACGTAGGCGTGGTGGGTGTTGTCGGTCTTGTCGGTGTTTTCAGGGTTGACGCGGGTGGAGTCGAGGGTCCAGCCGTCGTCCGTCCGGCAACTGCCGATGGGGGAGGCGGGTACGGGCGGACGGTCGACGGCGGGGGGTTGTGGCGCTCGCGCGGCGGCCGCGGGGGGTACCGAGGCGACGAGCACGCCTGCGAGCAGCAGTGCGGACAGGCGGGCGGGGCGTGGCCGCGCGGTGGGGGAGTACGTCATTGTTCTCCGTCGTCTTGAGCTCTTCCAAGAGTCCCGCGACCTTAAATTGGTGAACGAACAACGTCAACAGTCGTGGCCAGTTCGTAAGACTCTCGAAGGTTATGGAAGGTGCTCGAAGTGGACGGCCCGGGGCCCGGCGGGAGACGTCGAGCCCCGGGGCATGGCGTCAGCAGGGTCGCGCGGATCGTGCCGTGAGACCGAGCCCCGGCGTGTACGAACCCGAGTGCAGGACGACCGCCTGGCCGGCGTACGACGCGCGCGGGTACAGGCACCAGCTCTGCCCGCTCTGGTTCTTGGCGCTGCGCACGGGCGGCTTCAGGTTGGGCTCGGCGCGCTGGAGCATCCTCGGGCTGCCCTCGGCGTTGGGCTCCGCCCACGTGCACAGCCCGACGACCTGCGGACAGATCGGGATCTGTGCCCGCGCCTCGGCCTCTCCTCGCGCCGCGGTGGTCGACAGCAGGGTCGACACCCCCATGGCTGCGGCGGTGATCGCGGTCATCACTGCTCTCCTGGCTCCATGCTTCACACCCGACTCCTCTCTGCTTCTGGCGATGGGGTCTGTTCCTGGAGACGGGGCCGCCATCCGGCGGTGCGTTTCCTCCAGATAGTGACCGTAAACGGTTAAAGGTTTGAAACAGCGACAAAAGGCATGGAGTCGGGCTTGTGGCGATCGCGTGTGTTCGAGCCGTCCGCGCGGTCGGCTGAAAGAGGGCAAGACCTGTTGGACAAGACCCACCGTTTGAAAAGGTGAAGCATGACGACCACCGACTCCGACTGGGAGCAGCGGGCCACTGCCCTCTGGGCCGCGATCGACGACCATGAACCCAGCGATTTCCGCGCCAAGGTCCAGGCTCTGGCCGACGAACTGCCGCCGGGACACCCGGTCGCCCATTTCGAAGTGGCAGCGGCACACGACTCCACCGGTCGGCCCGAAGAGGCCGAGCCTCTCTACCGGCAGGCGCTCGCTGCCGGGCTCGCCGGATACCGTCGGCGCCGCACCGTTATCCAACTGGCCAGTACTCTGCGCAATCTCGGTCGTCCTGAGGAGAGTGTCGAGCTCCTCACCGCCGAGCGGGCCATGGACCCCGAGCGGCTCGACGAGGCGACCGCTGGTCTGGGGGGCGCCGTCGATGCGTTCTTGGCTCTGGCCCTCGCTGATACCGGACGGGAACGAGAGGCGGCGTCCTTGGCACTGGGGGCGTTGTCGCACCACCTTCCCCGGTATAACCGTTCCCTCGCGTACTACGCCAAGGCACTCTGCGAACGCCCCGAGTAAAAGCGTTGCTTCGGGTGCGATACGACGCCGTTTCCTATGCGGTGCCGGGACCGTCGAGGAAGCGAAGCAGCACGGCGGCCTCCGCGCGGAGCCGCGCGGCTCGGTCGGCGTGCGCGGGTGCGGTCAACTGCGCCGCGACCTCCAGTCGCTCGGCGGCCTCGGCGCGCACGACCTCCACCACACCGCGCTCACCCAGCTCACGCCGCGCCGCTTCGGTGACGCCTACACCAACTGGCAACTGCTCAAGGGCCGGGCCGCGGAGCTCAGCTTCGTGCGCGTGCCGGCATCTCACTCGTCGTCGGCACGGTCGCCGACCACGTCGGCCGGATGATTCCCCCGAAGGAACAGGCGAAATAGCAGAAGGGCGGGGCCACCACCTTCAAATGGTGGCCCCGCCCTTCTGCTGTCTGTATGAGTTGTTCAATCCTTGAGGGCGTCCTTGGCCTTTTCCTTCGCCCCGCGAAGGTCGCCCTTCGACTTCTCGGCCTGGCCCTCGGCAGCCTTGGTGTCATTACCGACCGCGCGGCCCGCTTCCTTCTTCACCTTGCCGGTGACCTGCTCGGCCTTCGCCTTGGCCTTCTCGTTCGCGCTCATTATGCAGCCCTTCCGGTTCGACCGTCGGTGTGATGACACACCGGTTTCCCTGGCATCGGCCACACAAACACTTTCACCTGGGGTCCGCAATCGCTGCGGTCGCCCCTGAAACAGAGTGGGTGTGAAAGGGAGAACGCAGGGCATGCGTCGGTTCGGAGGTTGATGACTATGGTTCCCCTGCTTCTCGTACTGCTCCTCGCACTGATCCTTTTCGGTGCCGGTTTCGCGGTGAAGATCCTGTGGTGGGTCGCCGTCGCCGTTCTGGTGATCTGGCTCCTCGGCTTCCTCATGCGCTCCACGAGCGCCGGTGGCAGTCGTGGCCGCTGGTATCGATGGTGACCTGACGCCTCGCGACACCCAGGGGCCCGGCCCGATCCACGTGATCGGGCCGGGCCCTTTCTGTTCCGCCCCCGGCTGCCGCCGGGATGCGGCGGGCCGCTGGTGCGCACAGGCTGGAACGGTGAGCCGCTCCATGAGCGGGAAACCCATTCCAGCAGGAGGCCAGCATGATCGTCCGGAAGCTGCACGAGGCGGGGATGAAGAGCGAGCACGCCTACGGCGCCGCGTTCGCTTCCATCGGCCTGACGGTGGTCGCCTGGGCCGGATCCCTCAAGGCCGAATCGGCGGGTACGGCACGCGCCGACCGCTGGGGCCTCTTCGTCGGTGAGTGGGCTCCCACCTTCTTCGCCCTCGGCCTGGCTCTGGCCCACTACGAAACCCGTCCATAGCCAGGATCACCTGAGCGCGGCCGACGGCCCGCACCGAGACGAACCGCCGCCCGGGCGGCGTAACGTGTCGGCCGTTCTCGGCTCGGACGCTGCCGGGACGCCGCGAGGAACGTACCCGGTCGGTAGCGGGGCGAGGCGACGGATGCCGGCCCGGGGCTCTGCCGCCTCCTTCCGGCTCGCTCACGCACCAACAGCCGGGGTTCCAGCGCGCCGATACAGCCGGTACGCATTGCCTATGAACTGCTTTTAATCGGACGAAGATTCTGTCCGTCACCCCATGCGGTCATAGGCGAACCATGTACGTGTTTTGATCTGTTCATGCGGTAAGGAGGGCGGTGGCCGGTTTCCTGCGTGTGGGGGTGTCTGGTGTCGGGTCCGCCTCGGTTTCACGCACACAGCGCTGGACGTCAGGCACGCGATCCCGGTGACCGTCAGGAGGCATGGCCTCCCCCGGACGCCGTGGCGATCGTCGGGGTGGGGATGCGGCTGCCGGGCGGGATCTGCTCGCTGAACGGGTTGTGGGACAGCCTGATGGCGAGCCGGTGCCTGGTGGGAGAGGTGCCCCGGGACCGGTTCGATGCCCGTTGGCTGGTCACCCCGGGGCCGAGCAGGCCGAGGAAGAGCTACACCGCCGCCTGCTGTGTCGTCGAGCAGGATCTGACCACCTTCGACGCGGCCTACTTCGGCATCTCACCGAGGGAGGCCTCCCGCATGGACCCTCAGCACCGGCTGCTGCTCGAGTGCGCCGTCGAAGCCTTCGACGATGCCGGGATCGATCCGGCCACCGTGGCGGGCGGTGACGCCGCGGTCGTCATGGGGATTTCCGCGGACGACTTCACCGTCATGCAGGGATGCCCGGCCGCGACGAGCAACGCCTACAGCGCGATCGGCACGGCGGCCAGCAGCGCGGCCAACCGGCTTTCGTACGTGTTCGATCTCCACGGCCCCTCCTACGCGCTGGACACCGCGTGCTCCTCGGCGCTGGCCGCGGTGCACGCCGCGTGCGAGGCGCTGCGTGGTGGGCGCGGCTCGCTGGCTCTCGCGGGTGGAGTGGGCGTGCTGCTGTCTTCCGGGCCGTTCGTCGCCTTCTCGGCGGCGTCCATGCTGTCGCCGTCGGGCAGGTGCCGGCCCTTTTCCGCCGAGGCGGACGGCTTCGTCCGGGGCGAGGGCGCGGGTGTCCTTCTCCTCAAACCCCTCGACGCGGCGCTGCGGGACGGGGACCGGGTGCACGCGGTGATCGTCGGCAGTGGGGTCAACAGCGACGGGCGGACCAGCGGTCTGGCCCTGCCGAGCGCGGCCGCGCAGGCGGCACTGGTGGAGCGGGTGCACCAGGAGTGCGGCATCGTCCCGGACGACGTGCTGTACGTCGAGGCGCACGGCACCGGTACGCGCGCGGGGGACCCCGCGGAATGCGAGAGCCTGGGCCGGGCGCTGGGGCGGCGCCGGCGGAACGCGGGACCGCTCGCGGTGGGTTCGGTCAAGTCCAACCTCGGACACCTGGAGGCCGCGGCCGGAGTGCCCGGGCTGCTCAAGGCCCTGCTGGTGCTTCGTCGAGGCGTCATCCCGGCCACCGTGGGCGCCGAACCACTCAACCCGGACATCGACTTCGCGGGGCTCGGGCTCGAACCGGTCACGACCGCCCGGCCACTGGCCGACCGGGAGCACGGTGTCGTCGGTGTCAACGCCTTCGGCTTCGGCGGCACCAACGCGCACATCGTCCTGGCATCCGGCCCTCTGACGCGCCCGACGGACCCGACGACCCCGGCGCCCCCGTCGGCATCACGCCGGAAGACCGCGGAGACCTCCGGGAAGCGCACGGAACCGCTTCCCCTCCTCGTCTCCGCCCGTACACCCGAGACGCTGACGGAAGCCGCCCTTCGCTGGGCCGGGCAGGCGGATCGGACCGGCACGGAGGACTTCTACGATCTGGCGTACACGGCATGTCGTCGTCGCGCCCGGCACGGGCAGCGCATGGCCGTGCTGGCCCGTGACCCGCGGGAGGCCGCCGACCGCCTACGGGCCCTGGCCGCGGGGGAGCCCGTCGCCGCGGCGGCGACGGGGACCGCCGTGGAGCGAGGGCGAGTCGCGTTCGTCTTCTGCGGCAACGGAGCGCAGTGGGCCGGGATGGGCGCCGAACTCCTGGCCGGTGACGCGGCGTTCCGCCAGGAGGTGGCGGCCGTCGACGCCGAACTGGCGCCGCTGCTGGGCTGGTCGGTGCTGGAGGCGCTGGCCGGGCCGGACGACGCCCGGCTGCGGCGTACGGAGGTGGCCCAGCCGCTGTTGTTCGCCGTGCAGGCGGGCCTGGTCGCGGCGCTCTCCTCGCGGGGCGTGCGGCCGGCCGCCGTGTGCGGGCACAGCGTCGGGGAGGTGGCCGCCGCGTATTGCGCGGGGGTCCTGGACCGTTCCTCCGCCTGCCGGGTGATCGCCGAACGCGGACTGGCCCAGGCCGTCACCGCGGGGTCCGGGCGCATGGCCGCCGTAGGGCTGGGCGCCGAGGAGGCGCAACGGCATCTGGAGGAGGCGGAATGCGCCGATCGTGTCGTCATCGCCGGGATCAACAGCGCCCGGGACGTCACCCTGGCCGGTGACGCCACGGCACTGGCCGCCGTGTGCTCCTCGCTCGCCGACCGGGACGTCTTCGTCCGCGACCTCGGGCTGGACCACGCCTTCCACACCGCCGCCATGGACCGTGTCGCCGACGGGCTCCAGGACGCGCTGAGCGGGATCAAGGCCGGTGAGGGGCGTGTTCCGTTGGCCTCCTCGGTCACGGGCGCGGTGCTCGCCGGTGCGGCGATGGACGCCGCGTACTGGTGGCGCAACGTCCGTGAGCCCGTCCGGTTCGCCGACGCCGTCACCACCCTGACCGAGGGCGCGGAAGGCTGCGACGTCCTGGTGGAGATCGGCCCGCACCCCGTACTCTCCGCCTACCTGCGCCGCGCCGCGGCCGGCCTGTCCCGTCCCGTCGCCGTCGTACCGACCTGCTCCCGCACCTCCAGCGGCCCGGACTCCCTGGACACCGCGTACGCGCTCCTGCTGGCCGTGGGCGCCCGAGTGGACTGGGAGAGGCACTTTCCCCACCGCGGACGCGTCACGGACGCCCCTTCCTATCCGTGGCACCGCAAGCGGCACTGGAGAGGGCACCCCGACTGGTGGCTGCTTCCGGGCGCGGGCGGCACGCACCCACTGCTCGGAGCCCGCCAGGCCGGCGCGACCCCCACCTGGCAGCGGTGTCTCGCACCACAACTGGTGGGCTGGCTCGCCGACCACAAGGTCGGTGGTACGGCGATGCTGCCCGCCGCCGCCTACGCCGACATCATGCTGGGCGCCGGCCGCGAGATCCTCGACGCCCCGGCCGAGATCGTCGGGGTGTCCATCGTCCGGGCCCGGACCCTGGAGTTCGACGACCCGGAGTTCGAGGTCACCCTGCAGACCTCGCTCACCGCCGAGGACACCGTCGTCGTGGCGGGTCGCAGCGGTGAACGGGGTGACTGGGTGGAGCACGCCCGCGGTCGCGTGCGGCGACTTCTGCGCCCCGCCCCTCGTATGGACCTCGACGCGATCCGGGCGGGTCTGCGCCGGGACCTCACCCAGGAGGATCTGTACGCCCTCTGCGAGGCGGGGAAACTGGATTACGGCCCGGCCTTCCGCGTACTCGACGGCGTGCGTCTCGGTGACCAGGAGGCATTGGCCGGCTACCGCGTCACCGTCGAGCCCGACGAGGGCCACGCGGCCGCCCCCACGGTCGTCGACGGCGCCTCCCAGCTGATCGTTCCCCTCCTGATGACCGACGACGGCGAGTCCGTGTTGTACCTGCCGTCCGGCATCAAGACGGTGCGCCGCTGGCGGGCGGTGCCACCGGAGGGGCTGGTGCACGTGCGCGCCCGTGAGGTCACCGGGCACACGGCGGCGTGCGACGTGCGGATCCTGGACGAGGACGGCCAGGTGGTCGTGGAACTGCTCGGCTACACACTGCGGCGCGCCGACGCCGGCCGCGCCGTACGCACGCCACCGCACACGGAGGTCCTCCGTGCCGCCCCTCTGCCCGAGAGCGGGTTCGCGTCGAGTCCGCTGCCCGACCCGGAGAGCGTCCTCGCGGCCGGAGAGGCGGCGGCCGCCGTGGCCGACGGGCGTACGTACGCGGATTACCGGCACTATCTGCTGCGGATGTGCGCCCACTTCACCGCCGCCGCGGTGCGGCGGATCCTGCCGGGCCGCACCCGCCTGTCCCTGGAGGACCTTTTCGCGGCCGGCGTCGATCCGGCGTACGGTCCGCTGCTCGAAACGTTGCTGGCCTCTGCCACGCGCCATGGTCTCTTCGCGGCGGAGGGCCCCTGCTGGCGCGCGGTCGCCCGACCGGCGCCACAGGAACACTTCACCGCCGCCCTGCGTGGCCGCCCGGCCGACTCGGCCACCCTGCACGCCTATGGCGTGTGCGGCCTTCACCTTCCCGACGTCCTCCTCGGCCGCTGCGACCCGCTCGAGCTCCTGTTCAGCAACACCGATGCGCTGGCCGCCCGGCTCTACGACAGCTTCCCCGCTCTGTCCCGGCACAACCAGGCCGCCGCCGAACTGCTGCGCGAGGCGGTCCGCCGGTGGCCGGCCGGCCGACAGCTACGGGTCCTCGAAGTGGGTGCGGGCACCGGCTGCACCACGGCAGCCCTGCTGCCCCGACTGCCGCGCGACCGTACTCACTACCTCTTCACCGACGTCTCCCCGTCCTTCTTCCCCGCCGCCCGGTCCCGGTTCGCCGCCTACGACTTCCTCGGCTACCAGCGCCTGGATCTCGACGCCGACCCCGAGCCCCAGGGCTTCGCCCCCGGCTCGTTCGACATCGTGATCGCGTCCAACGTCCTGCACGCCGCGCGCGACGTGGCCGCGGCCCTGCGCCGGGTCGCCGCCCTGCTGGCGGACGGCGGCCATCTGCTCGTGGTGGAGGGCCACGACCTGGACGCGCTCGCGCCGGTCTTCGGGTTGCTGGGGTCCTTCTGGAGCATCACCGACACCGGCCTGCGCCCCCACGGCCCCCTGCTGTCGCCCGACACCTGGCCGGCGCTCCTGGACGAGTGCGGCTTCGGCCCCACCGTGCGGCTCGGCGGGCAGTACGCGAGCGTCATCCTCACGGCGCGCCGACCCCGGCCCGCGGCCGTCGCCGGTCCCGCGCCGGAACCGCCCGCCGCCTCGGCGGACGACAGGCGCTGGCTGTTCGCCGAGGTCCAGCCCCGCGGGCCCCACCGCCACCGGCTGTCGCACCAGGTGAAGGACGCCCTCGTGGCTCGGACCGGCACCGATGCGGTGCACCTGGTGGACGACCCGGCCGACCCCGCCTCCTGGACCGGCTTGCCGCCGACCCGTCGGGGAGCGACCGACGTGGTGCTCTTCTGCGGTTCCGGCACCGCCGAACCGGCAGGGACCACCGAAGCGGCCGTACGGCACCTCTCCGTCCTGCGCGCGCTCGTCACGGCCTTCGGGCAGGCCCCCGAGGACCACCCGACGACCGTATGGATCGTGGCGGACGGGGCCGGCGGCGACGAGCCCGGGAGCACGCCGGGCACGGCGCCGGGAGCCGCGGCCGCGGTCTGGGGAGCGGCCCGCAGCCTGGCCAACGAACAGCTGTGGCTGACCGTTCGCCAGATCTGTGTGAGCGGAGCCGACGGCGGACAGGAAGCCGTCGCGGCGCTGGCCGGACGTGTGCTGGCCGAGTTCGGGCGACGTACCGAGGAGAGCGAGGTGTTCCTGACCCCCGGCGGGCGGTTCGTGGGCCGGGTCGTCCCGTACGCACCGCGTCCCGTTCCGGTCGACCCGGCCTCCGGCAGCCCCTACGCGCTCGACGTGCGCGAGCCGGGCCTGCACTTCCGCGTGAACTGGCGCCCGGCCCGGGTGCCGGTGCCACAAGAGGGCGAAGTGCTCATCGCGGTCGCGGCCGCCGCCCTGAACTACCGCGATGTCCTGATCGCCACGGGACAGCTCGCGCCGGAGGTGGACGCTCGCCGGCCGGACGCGGGCATCCTGGGGCACGAGTGCGCCGGCACCGTGGTCGCCACCGGCCCCGGTGTGCACACGGTCGCCGTGGGCGACCGTGTCGCCTGCGCGGGTCGTGGCTGCTTCGGCTCCCACGTGCTCACCCGTGCGGAGGCGCTGATCCCGGTGCCCGCGCACATGTCGTTCGCCGAAGCAGCCACCTTGCCCATCGTGTTCCTGACGGTGCAGCACAGCCTGGGCACGCTGGCGCGGCTCACGGCGGGCGAGACGGTCCTGGTCCACGCCGCGGCCGGTGGCGTCGGTCTGGCGGCGCTCCAGTACGCCCGGCACGTAGGCGCCCACGTCATCGCCACCGCCGGGACGGCGGCCAAGCGTGACCTGTTGCGTCTGCTCGGCGTCCGCCATGTGTTCGACTCGCGCAGCCTGCGCTTCGCGGACGACATCCAGGACCTCACCGACGGCCAAGGCGTCGACGTCGTCCTCAACTCCCTCGCCGGACCTGCGCAGTCGCGCAGCCTGGGGGTGCTCAAACCGCACGGCCGGTTCATCGAGCTCGGCAAGCGCGACTTCCTCGCCGGCGCGCACTTGCCGCAGGCGCCGTTCCTGGCCAACCTGGCCTTCTTCGGTGTGGACGTCGGGCTGCTCGCCGAAGAGGCACCCGCGCAGGCCGCTGCCGCCTGGTCGGCGATCCGTGAGGCCGTCCACGCCGGCGTCTACCGGCCCCTTCCCTTCCGCGTGTTCCCGGCGGCGGGCATCGACGAGGCCCTCGCCTGCCTCCAGCACTCGCGGCACATCGGCAAGCTGGTCGTCACCTTCGACGAACCCGTACCCCTCGCCCCGCGTACCAGGGCACGGTTGGACCCACGGGCCACCTACCTGATCACCGGTGGGCTCTCCGGTCTGGGCGCGGCCACCGCCCGCCACCTCGTCAGGCGCGGAGCCCGCCACCTGACGCTGATCAGCCGCCGCGGCCACCGGGCACCCGAAGGCCCGCGCCTCGTCCACCAGCTCGAAGCGCTCGGCGCACACGTGACCGTACACGCGGCGGACGCGGCATCGGCGGAGGCCATGAGGGAGATCTTCCGCGGCGTGGACGCCGCCGGCCGTCGCCTCGCAGGCGTCATCCACGCGGCCATGGTCCTCGACGACGCGCCCCTGCCCGAGCTCACCGACGAACGCCTCCGAGCCGTGCTCGCTCCGAAGATCACCGCAGGTCATCTGCTGGACGGCCTCACCCGCCACCGCGGTCTGGATTTTTTCGTCGTCTACAGCTCCATCTCGACACTGGGCGGCAACATCAAGCAGACCCCGTACAGCGCCGCCAACCACGCGCTGGAGGCCCTCGTCCACGACCGCCGCCGCGCCGGGCTGCCCGGCCTGGCCGTTCAATGGGGCACCATCGCCGACACCGGCTACGCCCACCGCGTGGGTCTCACCCATCAGCTGAACGCACTGGGGCTGTCCGGAATGATGTCCGCCGACGCCCTGGCCCAGCTCGACGAACTGCTGGCCGGCTCCGACGCGGGCACGGTCACGCTCGCCTCGGTGGACTGGAATCAGGTGCGGCACTACCTCCCCCGGCTGCGGGCCCCCCGCACCGCGGCTCTCCTGCCCACCCAAGCGGAGACCCTGAACAGCGAACACCTGCGCACGGTGCTCGCCAGGAGCCCCAAGGAACAAGCCACGCTCCTGCTGGAGAACGAGCTCACCGCCCTCCTCGCCCGCGTCCTGCACACCACGCCCGACCAGGTCGACCGCAACCGCCGCCTGGACCAGCTCGGTCTCGACTCCCTCATGGCCACCGAACTGGCAGCCCTGGTCCATCAAGGCACCGGCTGCACCATCACCACCGTCGAACTCGCCACAGCCGCCGGCCTGCGGGAACTCGCCCCGCGCCTCCTCGCCCGTCTGAACGTCACGGAACGACCAACGACCTGATCCGGTCCTCCCACCGCTTCCACGCGACCTCACCAGTCGCTCGGCCGGCTTTCCCACAGGCCCGGAAGGAACGCGATGCCGCCTCCCGCCTCCCCCGTCCCCGTTGACCGCGGACAGCCGGCGATCACCCTGCCGAACCCGCGTCCCCGAGCCGCGATACGCCTGTACTGCTTTCCCCCGGCCGGATCGGGGCCCGAGCTCTATCGGCCCTGGGCCGAACGGCTTCCGGCCACCGTCGAAGTGGCGGCCGTCCACCTTCCCGGTCGTGGCGCCCTGGCCGGTCACCCTTCCTGGACGGACCCGCTGCTGCTGACGTCAGCCCTCGCCGACCTCATCGACGGCCCCCGGGACGACCACAGGCCCGTCGCCTTCCTCGGCCACAGCATCGGCGCCTTCCTCGCCTACGAGACCACCCGCCGGCTGCACCGCTCCCGCCGCCGGACACCTCTCCTGCTGGCTCTGTCGGCCGCAACCGCTCCCCACACGGGGGCCCATCTCCACCTCTTCACCCAGCTCGTGTCCCCGGCCACATCCAGCCACGCTCCACTGCCCGGGCCACGGTCGTTCCTGCCGACCGCCACCACGAGCGACGCCGAAGAACTGGCCCGGGTCTGCGTACCGCTGCTCGCCGACCTGCTGATGCTGATGCACTACCGCTACCGCCAGGAGCCACCCCTGGACACGCGGCTCGTCCTCTACGGCGGCCGGGACGACCCCCTCGCGCCGGTCGAACAACTCGCCGCCTGGGGCGATCTGTTCACGACGCCCGTCACCCCTCACATCTTCCCCGGCGCTCATGACTACCTCACCACCCACAGTGAACTCTTCCTGTCCCGGCTCTCCAAAGACCTGCACACCGCCCTCGCCCACGCGGGCCACACCCCGTGACCGGCCCCGCTCCTTCCGCCACCTCCCCGCGGCCCGCCATGACACTGAGGCGTCGCCGAGCCGCGGCCGCCACGGTCTGTCTGGGCCTGTACCTGCTGGGCATGGACCTCACCGTCCTGAACGTCGCCATCCCCGACCTCCAGAGACATCTGCACCCCACCGCCGCCCAGACGCAGTGGATCATCGATGGCTACGCCCTCGTCCTCGGCGGCCTCGTCCTGTCCACCGGCGGCGTCACCGACCGCATCGGCCGACGCCTCGCCTACGTCGCCGGCCTGACCCTGTGCGCCGGGGCCTCCGTGCTCGGCGCGCTGGCCACCTCGCCCGGAGCCGTCGTCACCGCACGAGGCGGCATGGGCGCCGGCGCGGCCCTGTTCATGCCCGCCACCCTCTCCGTCATCAGCAACCTCTTCCCCGAGGCCGCCCTGCGCCGCCAGGCGATCGCCGCCTGGGCGGCCGTGGCGAGTCTGGGCATGCTCTCCGGTCCGGTGATCGGCGGAGCGCTGGTCGAACACCTTTCGTGGCGCGCCGGCTTCTGGATCAACGTGCCCATCGCGGTGGCCGCTGTCGCGCTCGCCCTGCTCCTGGTCCCCGAGACCCGCGCCCCGCGCTCCGAGAAACCCGACCTGGCCGGAGCCCTCCTGTCGGCCGGCGCGCTCACCACCCTCGTCTGGGCCATCATCGAAGCCCCCGGTCGCGGCTGGAGCAGTACGCCCGTACTCCTCGCCTTCGCCCTCGCCACGCTCCTGCTCGGCGCCTTCATCACCTGGCAGCACCGTGCCCGGGCTCCCATGCTCCCGCCGCGCCTCCTGCGCGACCGCCGCATCAGCGGGGGCGCCGCGTCCCTGGCCCTGATGTCCTTCGCCTCGCTGGGCGCCCTGTTCGTCCTCACTCTGTATCTGCAGAACGTCCTCGGGTACACCCCCTGGCAGGCCGGGCTGCGTACGCTGCCGCAGTGCGGGGCCATGGTCATCGGCGCGGTGGCGGCCCTGCCCCTGCTGTCCCGGTACGGCGAGCGGGTCCCCGTCGTCCTCGGCCTGCTGACCCTCACCACGGGTTTCGCGCTGTGGACCGGCGCGGGCACCGGATCGGACTACGCCCGCCTGCTCACCGTCCAGCTCATCGCCGGATTCGGTACGGGCCTCGTGGCGACGGCGGGCACGGAGGCGGTCATGAGCGCCGTCACACCGGAACGCGCCGCCCTCGGCTCGGCGCTCAACGACGCGACCCGCCAGGTCGGCGCGGCCCTCGGCGTCGCGGTACTCGGCTCCCTCCTCGCCACCGTGTACACCGACCGCCTGCCGGACCGGCTCGCCCGCCTGCACCTTCCTCGCCCCGTCGCGGAACGCCTCGCCACCGACGGACTTCCCGGAGCCCTCGACACCGGCGCGCTCCCACCGGCCCACCGCGCGGCAGTCGCCGCGGAGGCGCGCCACGCGTTCATCGACGCCATGGCGACCACCACTTTGACAGCGGCAGCCGTCACCTCGGCCACGGCCGCGGCGGCGGCGTACTGGCTGCGTCGCCGCTGACAACATGCCCGAAGGGATGTGGTACTTCACCGTCTCCTCTCCGCAGGGCGGAAATGGCCGAGCGCGAAACGCCGTGGACTGGCGCTGGGTTCCAGGAGCCGAGATGGTCAACGCCACCGTCCGGGGCCATGGCGCCCGACTGGGGCGCGATCGCTCCGTCCGCCCGAACGGCTTGACCTTGACGTAACGGAAGCCTCTACGGTCCCAGGTCATGAAGATCATTGTTCATGACACGGCGTCCGCCATGCTCGATCTCCTGCGGCGCCCGCTGGAGGAACGGCCCGATGCCCTACGGGAGATGCTCAGCCCTCTGCAGAGCGTGATGTCCATCATGGGTGACCTGGACATGGTCCAGATGCACCGGATGGGCAGTGGCTTCCGCATAGATCGTGAGGATCCGCGCTACCTGACGGCCCTGAGGCGGATGCGCGACGCGGGGGTATGGGACCGGATCGAGAACTGCCTCGCCGCGGCGTGGGAGCGGCTGAGCGGTGCGGTGCCCGGGATCAAGAGTGCCGAGACCGTGCATGTCGTCCTCGTGCTCGGCAATCCCGATGACGACCTGCTGACCGTCCGCAATGCCGGCTACTTCGGCATGGGCGGTATCCCGGGAGCGATCCAGCTGACGATGTGGCCCACCGCGACCAGCCTCGCGAAGATCGGCTACGCCGCCGCGCACGAGCTCCACCACAACGTGCGCTATGCCAACGTGATCTCGGACCCGGCGGCGGTCACGGTCGGCGAGCAGGTCGTGGCCGAGGGGCTGGCCGAGGCGTTCGTACGGGAACTGGCGGGCGAAGAAGCCATGGGCCCCTGGGCGACGGGGCTGTCCGACAAGGAGTTGGACGACGTCTACGGGAAGGTGGCGGCCGGGATCGATGTGGCCGGGATGGGGAACCTGCCCGCGTATGTGTACGGCGACGCCATCGCGCGGCGCATGGGGCAGCAGCCCGTCGGGCTGCCGGACTGCGCCGGATACGCGGCCGGACTGCGGATCGTGGACGCCCACCTGGCGGCATCCGGCCTGACCGCCGCCCAGAGCGTGGCGCTGTCGGCCCGCGAGATCCTCACCAACGCGGGCGTGCCGACCAGCGCGTGACACGCCCGCATACCTCGCGGACGTCACCGGCACGCCCCCTGCCCACGGTCGGTGACGGCGAGGAAATCCCGGATGTCCTCGACCAGCTGCCACGTCATGTCCTCAAGGACGTAGTGCCCGGCGTAGGGATAGAGGTGGAGTGACGCCTGAGGCAGGCGCCGCGTCCACTCCGCGAGGACGAGGTCGTCGTAGAGGGGGTCGCGCATGCCCCAGCCGATGAAGACGGGCAGTTGGGTGAAGGTGATGAGGGCCTCGCCCAGCCGCTGGGCGTGCGGCCATCCGGCGTCGGCCGGGCCGAGCGGGAAGTCCTGTGCCCAGCGCACCAGCGCGGGGCGGTCACGCTGCCGCCGGTACGGGGCCAGGTAGGCGTCGCGGACGGCTTGTGGCAGGGGGCGGCGCGGGCCCTGGCGCAGGGCCAGTTGCGCCACGGCGTTCGAGGCGTGCGCGAACCGGCCCACCACCCGCTGCCTCAGGGCATGCGTGCCCCACGGGAGCCGGTACCCCGCAGGCATGGGGAACGCGGCGGTGTTCAGCACGACGAGGCGGTCGACGACGCCGGGGCGCAGGTGTGACCACCACATGCCGACGGGTCCGCCCCAGTCGTGCACGACCAGCGTCCAGCCGCGCGCCGGTGCGCCCCGTTCGGCGGTGAGGTGGTCCACCAGCAGTCCCACATCCCGTGCGCGGATCTCGGCGAGGAGTCCTCCGTCCGGATCGCGCGCCCGGTCCGACAGCCCCATCCCCCTCAGGTCGGGGACGATGCAGCGGTAGCGTCCCCGCAGTCCGAGGACGAGGTGGCGCCACATGTAGCTCCACGTGGGGTTGCCGTGGATCATGAGGACCGGTCTGCCCCGGCCCTCGTCCAGATAGTGCTGGTGCCAAGCGCCGTGGCCGAACCAGTGCCCTTGGAAGGGGTAGTCCGGCAGGCGGCGTGCCTGCTCGGCGGAGAGGGGCGGCCGGGGGCTCACGGCGCCCTCACCCCCGTGTCGGCGCTGTCCGTACGAACGGCGTCGTCTGCCCCGGCCTCCTGCGCGCACCCGGTGGCCGCGGGGTCGACGGAGCGGTCACGGGTCATGGCGTCTGTCGCAGACGTCGGAGCCCTTCCCCGGTGCTGACGACGGGCGCGTAACCGAGGTGGGTGCGGGCGGCGGAGATGTCGAACCAGTTCGCGTACACCGCCCCCGCCGCCAGGCAGCGGTCGAGCGGGGGTTCTCCGGGCAGGCGCAGCAGGCTCCAGCCGTCCTCGCACAGCATGCCGGCCGCGCGGGCGAGGGGGATGGGGACGGTCTGGAGGCGCGGACTGCGTCCCAGGGCACGGAAGAAGGCGGTCAGTGTCCGGGCGAAGGTGCAGGGCCTGCCCTGGGAGATGAAGTACGGGCGGCCCGCGGCCGGTGCGCCGGGGAGGACGCGGCCGAGGGCCAGGAGGTGGGCGTGGGCGGCGTTGTCCACATAGACGGTGTCGATGCGCTTGCGGCCTCCGCCGGGGAGCGGGAAGACGCCGAGGCGGGCGGCGCGCAGGAGCCGGGGAGCGAAGTACGGATCGCCGGGGCCCCAGATGCAGTGGGGGCGCAGGGCGGCGGTGGCCAGACCGGGCCCGTTGGCCGCCAGGACCAGGCGTTCGGCGACGGCCTTGGAGGCCGCGTAGGGGCCGAGGGGCCGGCGGGAGTACGGCAGGGATTCGTCGCCGCCGTCGATGTCGGCGTTGTCGAAGACCACGCTGGGGCTGGAGGTGTGGATCAGCGTGCCGACGCCGTGGCGCAGGCAGGCGTCCACGACATGGCGGGTTCCGGTGACGTTGATCCCGAAGAAGGAGGCCGGGTCGCCGGCGGTGCCCACGCGGGCGGCGGTGTGCAGGACCGCGTCGCAGCCGGCGATCGCGCGACGGACGGTGCCGGCGTCGCGGATGTCGCCCAGGCGCTGGACGGCGCCGAGTGCCGCGAGAGGCCGGCTGAAGCGCCGTTGCAGTGACCTGACCTCGTGTCCGGCGGCGGCCAACTGGTCGCACAGCGCGTGCCCGAGGAAGCCGCTGCCGCCGGTGACCAGGACCCTCATCGGCACTCACCGCGGCTGTCCTGAGCCCGCGCGGGTGGCGCGGTGGTGTCGAGGAAGTGCCGGATGGCCGGGATGAGTTCGGTGCGCGCGTCCTCCAGTACGTAATGACCGGCCTCCGGGTAGCGGAGCACCCGGGCATGGGGGAAGCGCCGTTGCCACTCGTCGGCCAGCGGCGGTCGCAGGACCGGGTCGCGCATGCCCCAGCCGACCAGCAGCGGCACCTGATGCAGGGCGGGCAGCATCCGCTCCACGACAGCCAGCAGCGACCAGCCGGGGTCGGCGCGGGTGACGGGGACGTCCTGGATGAAGCGGGCGAGGGCGGCGCGGTGCCGGCGACGGCGGTAGGGCGCGGTGAAGGCGCGACGGACCTCGGCCGGCAGTGGAGTGGTCACGCCCAGCCGGGCGGCCCCGTAGGCCCAGCCCGGCGTGTGGTGCGCCGCCAGGGCGCTGACGGGGCGCAGCCGGAGCAGGCGGAACCACCACGGTGGAAGGCCCTGTTCGGGAAAGCGGAACACGGCGGTGTTCAGCACGACGACCCGGTCCACTCGCTCCGCGTTGAGGCAGGCCCACGCCAGCGCGATGGGTCCGCCCCAGTCGTGGGCCACCACCGTCCACCCGCGATCCGGTGCCCGGCGTACGTCGATGAGATGGCGGAGCAGGTCGTCGAGTGCGGCGATCTGATACCCCGCCAGGAGCGCGGGCGGCGCGGCCAGGGGCTCGGACAGGCCCATGCCGAGCAGGTCCGGCACGACGCACCGGTAGGCGTCGCGCAGTCCTGTCACCAGGTGGCGCCAGGCATAGCTCCAGGCGGGGTTGCCGTGCACCATCAGCACCGGGGGGCCGGCGCCCTCGTCCAGGTAGTGCTGCCGGCCGTCGGCGTGCTGGAACCACCGTGAGGTGAAGGGGTAGTCGGGCCGGCTGGGGCGTTCGGTTGCTGCGCGCACGGAAGCGGCCTCTCTTGGTACGACCTTGATACGGCCTCTCTTGATACGGGCCTGTCGTGATAGGTCCCTTCGGTGGACCGCCCTTCGTGACGCCGACACGGCCGCCAACTGCGTTGCTCTGGCGAAGAGTTCTTGCCCTCGCGTGGGCCGTCTTGTGCCGGGGCGCACCTGATTCACTCGTGTAGGTGATGCCCGGGTGACGGTGTGATCCGCATGCTGGTAGAGCGAGCCCGTCCTCGCAGCGGTCGGGCGGCGGCCGGTTGTGTCGGACCGGGCCGGGGCGGCCCGTACGCCCTTTCCCGTCCACGCGCCGGGCGCGGTGCCGGTGCCGTGCCGCCGCTCCGGACCGTCGACCACACCGCACCGGAGGTGTCCGCCCGTGGCCCCGCTGGCCCGTACCGTCCTGTGCGCCCTGCGGGACGCACCCGAGGGCGTGTGCCTGTACTACCCGCGGGGCCTACGGGGTTTCGCGGCGCTCACCAACGCCGACGCAGCCGCCAGGAGCCTGTCGACCGCCGCGGCCCTGACCCGCGCCGGGATCCGTCCCGGGCACCGCGTGGCCGTACTCACCCGCGACCCGGTGGAGCTGGGGACCTGCGTGCTGACCCTGACCGGCATGGGTGCCGTCCCCGTCCTCGTCGACGGCTCCCTGCCGCTGCCCACGATGGCGCGGTGCCTGGCGGCCGCGGCGCCGGACGCCCTGCTGGCCGAGCCGCTCGCCCACGTCGCGGCCCGCCTCCTCGGTTGGGGCGGGGGCACCGTACGCCACCGCGTGGTGGCCGGACCACCGGCCTGGCCCGGCCGGACCCTGGACCGGCTGCGCCGCGCCGTGCCCCCCTGGCAGACCATGACCGACTCCCACGACGACGCCCCGGCGATGGTCGTCTTCACCTCCGGTGCGACGGGGCCGCCCAGGGGAGTCCTCTACCGGCACGGCACCGTACGGGCGCAGATCCAGGCGCTCCCGCGCGGCCTGGAACCGGCCGGGCAGACGGTGGTGGCCGCGTTCGTACCGGCCGCGGTCCTGGGGCCGCTGCTCGGTGCCACCACGGTGATCCCCCGCCTCGACCTGACCCGGCCCGCCCGCGTCCGCGCACGCGCCCTGGCGGATGCCGTCAACCGCACGGGCGCCGGGGTGCTTCTCGGCTCGCCCGCGCTCCTGGACCGCCTGGCCCGACACTGCGTCCGCACGCTCACACCCCTGCCGACCCTGCGGCACGTCTTCTCCTTCGGCGCCTCCCTGCCCTACGCGGTCCTCGACCGCCTGCGGGTGTGCCTGCCCGCCGCCGCGACCGTGCACAGCGTCTACGGCGCCACCGAGGCCCTGCCGGTCAGTGCGATCGACCACCGGGAGCTGCTCCCGCTGCGCTCCGCCACCGCCCAGGGGCACGGCGTGTGCCTGGGCCGGCCCGTACCGGGTGTCACCGTCCGCGTCCTGCCGCTGGATATGCCGTACCCGGAGCCGTACACCGCAGGGCTGCCGTGCGGCATGGCCGGCGAACTCGCCGTCGCGGGCCCGAACGTCAGCCCGGCCTACCTGGATCCGGAGGACACCCGGGCCGCGAAGGTGCACGGAACGGACGACGGCGCCCTCCACCGCATGGGCGACGTCGGCTCGCTGGACGAAGAGGGTCGCATCTGGTTCTACGGCCGCCTCGCGCACCGGCTGCGCACCGCGGAAGGCGATGTGTTCACCGAGCAGGTCGAACCGGCCCTCGACGCCGTGCCCGGCGTGCGCCGCACCGCGCTGGTCGGCGTCGGAGCGGCCACCGCGCAGCGCCCCGTGGTGATCGTCGAGATGGAGCCGGGGACACCGCGCGCGGCTCGCGCGCAGGTGCGCCGCGCCATCCAGGAGGCGCTGGGGGGTCTGGAGCGGCCGGTGACCGGTGTGGTGCCCGTGCTGTTCCACCGGTCACTGCCGATGGACCACCGCCACGGAGCGAAGATCGACCGTACGGGGCTGTCCCGTTGGGCCGCCGCCCGGCTCGCCCGTGACGCGAAGCCGGGGGAGCCGGACGCCGGTTGAGCATGACGGGACCGTCGGCCGGACGCGCCGACGCGAGCCCGCCCCTTACCCCCGGCCCCTCACGGGGCCGGCGGCGCGATGGCCGCCTGCGCCGGGTGTGACGGGTGGACGCCCAGGCGATCGTGGATCAGACGGGCGAAGTGGGTCAAGGTCCGTCCGCCGGCCAAGAGTTCGCTGGGCGGGATGTGGACGTCGAAGTATTCGCGGGCCTTGAGGATGAATTCGGCACCCATGAGGGAGTCCAGGCCGAGTTCCTCCAGGCGGCGGTCCGGGTCCAGTTCCGACGGGTCGGTGTGCAGAACCGTGGCGAGGTGGCGGGCCAGCATGTCGGTGATGGCGCGCACGGCGTCCTCGGGAGTCATCGCGGCCAGGGTGCGCAGCAGCTCCTCGCGGGATTCGTCCGTGTCCGCCGCGCCGGCGGGGACGAGGTGGGCGTAGCGGGGGGTGGAGAGGGAGGGGAGGAGGCGGCGGGCGCGGGCCCAGCGGTAGCGGCCGACGCCGGCGACGTCGGTGTCCGCGGTGAGGAGGTGGTCCGCGGTAGTGAACGCGTCGGTGGGGGAGACGGGATCGAAGCCGAGGCCGGTCATGGTGGCCACGAGGTTGTTGCGGGCGACGTATCCGGTGTCGGCGATGGGGCCCCAGGCGATCGTCGTGGCGGTGCGTCCGGCGTGGCGGCGGGCCCGCGCGAGAGCCTCCAGGTAGGCGTTTCCGGCGACGTACGGGGCCTGTGCGAGATTGCCGGTGGCCGCGGTGACCGATGAGTACAGCAGGAAGAGGTCGAGGTCGCGGTCGGCGGTGAGCCGGTCGAGGACGTCCGCGCCGGCGGCTTTGGGGGCGAGGACGGCGGCGAAGCGCTCGTCGGTGAGGTCGGCCAGCGGGGCGTCGTCGAGGTGCATGGCGCAGTGGACCACGCCGCGCAGGGGATGCCCGGTGGCATCCACGGCGGCGATCACGCGGCGTACGGCCGCCTCGTCGGTGACGTCGGCGGCGTACGGGGTGGCGCATACCCCGCGTCGGGCGAGCCGGTCGAGGACGTCGGTCGCCTCCGGCGCGTCGGCTCCTCGGCGGCCGAGCAGGGCCAGGTGCCGGACTCCCCGGTCGGCCAGCCAGTCGGCGGTGGCCGCGCCGAAGCCGCTGAGCCCGCCGGTGATCAGATACGTCCCCGCCGGGTCCAGCACCGGGGCGGACAGGGTGGGTTCGACGGGAACGGGCTCGTCCAGCGGGTCGAAGGAGATGACGACCTTGCCGGTGTGGCGGGAGTGCTGGAGCAGCCGGAATGCCTCGTCGACGCGGGCGGCCGGGTAGACGGAGTGCGGGAGCGGACGGTACTCGCCGGAGGCCACCCGCATCGTGGTGTCGAGCATCAGACGAGGGCCGCGTACGGGGTCGAACGCGATGCTGTCGAGATTGAAGCCGAGAAAGGTGATGCTGCGGTGGAAGGGGCGCAGCAGGAGGGGGTTGTTGAAGAAGATGTCGCGCTTGCCGAGCTCGATGAAGCGGCCGTTGGGGCGCAGCAGGTCGAGGCTCTGGGCGATGGCCTCGCCACTGAGGGAATTGACGACGATGTCGACGCCCTTCCCGCCGGTCAGTTCGCGTACCCGGGGTGCGAAGTCGAGGGTGCGGGAGTCCAGGGCGTGCTCGACGCCGAGGGTGCGCAGCAGATCGCGTTTGGTCTCGGTGCCCGCTGTGGCGATGACGCGCAGGTCCAGGGACCGGGCGCACTGGATGATGGCCAGGCCGACGGCTCCGGCTCCGCCGTGCACCAGCACCGTCTCACCGGGGAGCGGCCGGGCCTCGTCGACGAGGGTGTGGTGGACGGTGGAGAAGGCCACCGGGAAGGTCGTCGCCTCGGCCCAGCTCATGCCGTCGGGGATCGGGCAGGCGGCCGCGACGGGCATGACGGAGTGGGAGGCGAGCGCCACGGGCGTCAGCCCACAGACCCGGTCGCCCACCGCGTACGTGGTGATCCCGGCACCGACGGCGCTGACGACGCCCGCCCCGTCGGTGCCCAGCCCGCGGCTGAGCACGGTGCCCTCGACGGCCTCGGGTGGCAGCAGCCCGTTGGCGCGCATCGGGTCGCGGTAGTTCAGGGCGACGGCCCGCATCTCCACCAAGAGCTCGCCGGGCTCCGGCCGGAGCGGTTCCATCCGGCGCCACACGAGCCGGCGGGAGAGCCCGGGGTTGCGCACTTCCAGGATGAACGGTGGACCGGAGGGGGCGGCGGCGGGCTGATCGGCCGGGCGCTGGACCTGGCGGGGTACGAACCGGCCGCCCAGGGTGAGCACGATCTCGTCCTCGTCGGTGGGCGCCCGCAGTTCGCGGGCCAGGCGACGGGCGTCGGCGGCCGGGTCGCCGGTGCGGTCCAGGGAGATCCGGCGCATCCGCAGGCCGGGCTGTTCGTTGGCCAGGGTGCGGGCGGCACCCCAGATCGCCGCGTCGGCGGGGTGGGCGGGGCGCTCCGGTGCGGGGAACAGACCGCTGGGGCGGGCGACCAGCCACACCTCGGGGTGGGTTCCGTCCTCCCGCCCGGCGCAGGCGGCGGCCAGGGCCCGCAGGACGGCGGCGCGGCGCGTCGTGCCGGCGACCGTCCCTCGCGGGTCGTCGGGGCTGTCCGGGTGCTCGCCCAGGAGCAGGACGACGCCGGTGGTGTCGGCGGTCAGTGCCGTGGTCCAGGCGGCGGAGTCGTCGGTGGCGGCGGTGATGCCGGCGCCGCCCAGCAGATCGGACAGCGCCTGGGCGGTGGGTGTCTCGCCGGGCGTCTCGGGGGAGACGACCCAGGCGGTGTCCGGTGCCGGTGCCGGCGCGGGCGTGGGCGCGGGCGGGGCGGGTTCGGCGGCCGGGACGGGCTCGGCGACCAGGAGATGTCCGGCGGCGGCCAGGAGGACGGAGCGGTCGTCGGTGCCCGTCCGTACGGTGCCGGTGAAACCGCACTCCCCGAGGAGCGGCACCCACTGGTCCCGGTCCGGCAGCACCGTTTCCGGGCGCAGCGTACGGTCGTTGCGCTGCCAGAACGCCTCGGTGCCGCCGCGGAGAAGGCCCAGCCGCCGCGCGTCGTGCGACTCCGCGGCGAGCAGATGCCCGCCGGGGGCGAGCAGGGTGTGGACGCGGCGCAGCCCTTCGGCCAGGTCGGCGGCGGTGTGCAGGGCGTCGTCGGCGACGATCAGGTCGAATCCGCCGCCGTCGAAGCCCTGGACGGCCGGGTCGGTGTCCAGGTCGAGGGTCCGGTACTCGACGAAGTCGTAGGCGCCGAAGCGGTGTCCGGCACCGGCGAAGCCCGCCGACGAACGGTCGGTGCAGGTGTAGCGGGTGCGGTCCGCCGGAAGCAGGGGGAGCAGGGCCGCGGTGAGACCGTGGGTCCTGGCGCCGAGTTCCAGTACGCGCAGCGGGCGGTCGCCGGGCCAGCGGCGGACGATCTCGCCGAGCAGGGCCTGGGCGACGCGGTGGGTGAAGCGGCGGACCGGTGCGACGGCGTACAGCTGCTCGTACGCGCTGTCGCCGGCCTGGAGGAGTTCCTGTGCCTCCGGGGCGTCGCGCAGCACCGCGGGCAGGCGCCGCAGGTGCGCGTTGAGATGGGTGGTCTCGGTGATGAAGGCCGGATGATCCTCCACCAGGGCCCGCAGCAGTCCCTCGTGGCGGGGCTCGGCGCCGGCCAGCCGCCATCGGCCGTCACCGGCGGGCCGGGCCAGTCCGTGCCGGGTCATCAGCGGGAGCATCAGCAGCGCCAGTCGCCGGTGCCGGGGCTGGAGTCCGCCGGCCATGAGGTCGGACAGGCCGAACGCGGCGGCCGGGTCGGTGAGCAGGCCGGCTACGGCCGAGGCCCAGCAATGGGCGGCCGTCTCGTCGACGGCCGCCGTGAAGCGGTCGTGACCGGTCTCCCGCAGGGCGTCCAGCAGTCGGGTGATCCGGTCCTGGACGGCGGTCGCCAGGTCCGCCGGCGGGGGCAGCGGCGAAGGGCCGGCCGGGGCCGCCGGGTGCGGTGCGGCACGCAGCACCGTCTGCTGGACGGTCAGCGGGGTGTGCTGGGTGTTGTACACGCGCCGGGTGCGGAACCCCTCGATCTCGGCAGTGACGGTGCCGTCCTCGTCGGCATAGATGACGTCCCAGCAGACTTCCGTCTCGGTGTGGCTGCGCCGGCGCAGGTGGATGACGCCGGTGGGTGCCGGGGTGCGCCATACCCGCACCGAGTCGAACGTGGACGGCAGATAGACCTCGCCGCCGCTCATGAGCCGCTCCAACAGCGCGACGGTGGCCTGGAAGGGGCCGTCCAGCAGGACCGGGTGCACCGTGTACGCGTCGCCCGGGTCCTCGTGCCGATAGGAGGCCAGCAGCTCGTCCTCCCCGACGTGCAGTTCGCGCAGCAGCTGGAAGGCCGGACCGATGTCGAAGCCGGCACTGTGGCACGTACGGTAGAAATCCGGGCTGGTCACCGTGCGGGGGCAGCGTGCGCGGACCGCCGCGGGGTCGAGCGGAGCGGAAGCCGTGCCGAGCAGGGTGCGGACCTGGGCACGTACGACCGTGTGGCTCTCGGTTCCGCGGCCTTCGCTGTTGCTGATGGTCAGCGCGCCGTCCTCGGGCGTCACGGAGGTCTGCATCCGGGCCGTACCGGGGTCGGGCCAGGCGATGGGGAACGGAGTGATGATGCCCAGGTGCCGCACTTCCACCGGCCGGTCCAGCGCCCGTCGTCCGGCGGACAGCGCCATCTCGACGTACGCGGCGGCGGGCATCAATACCGATCCGACGATCCTGTGGTCGCCCAGCCAGGGCACGAGCTGGGGCTCGATGGCGCCTTCCCACACCGGGTGGGGAGCCGGGAGGCGTTCGCCGAGCAGCGGGTGGTCGAGCAGGCCGGTGCCGCTGGTGCGGATGACCAGGTCCTGCGGGGCGCCCAGCCAGTGCCGTTCACGCTGCCAGGGGTAGGCCGGGAGGTCGGTCACCCGGCCCGGGCGGGGGAAGTGGCTCCGCCAGTCGACGCGGGCGCCGGCCGCGAGCAGGGCGGCGACGGCCGCGGCCGTCTCGCGGTGGCCGTCGCCGTCGCGGTGGAGGGTGGGAACGTACGTGGCGTCGGTGCGCCGCAGGTAGGGGCGCAATACCGGGTGGGGTCCGATCTCCACGAGGATGCCGGCGTGATCGGCGAGGACGCGGGTGACGGCTTCGTGGAAGCGGACCGGCTCGCGGACGTTGCGCCACCAGTAGCCGGCGGTGAGCTCCTCACCGGCCAGCGCCGCGCCGGTGACGGTGGAGACGAAGGGGATACGGGCCGCGGTGGGCTCCAGTCCGGCCAGCGCGGCCCGCAACGGGTCGGCGAGGGGGTCCATGGCGCGGCTGTGGAAGGCGTAATCGAGGTCGAGTTCCTGGAAGAAGACGTCCCGGGCCGTCAGTTCCGCGCCGAGGGCGGCCAGGGCCTCCGGGTCTCCGGCGACGGTGACGCTCCGGTCGTCGTTGATGCCGGCGATCTCCAAGGCGGGCGCGTACGCGGACAGTTCCTGCCGGGCCGCCTGCTCGGGCAGTCCGACGGCGGCCATCCGGCCGGTGCCCGCGGTGACGCCCTGGGCGCGGCTGCGTTCGGCGATCACCCGGGCGGCCTGCTCCAGGGTCAGCGCCCCGGCGGCATGGGCCGCGGCCACTTCGCCGACGCTGTGCCCGACAACGGCCGCCGGACGCAGCCCGCCCGCTGCCAGCAGGGCGACCAGCCCCACTTGCACGGCGAACAGGGTGGGTTGGGCGATCTCGGTACGCTGCCAGCGGGACGCGTCGGGCTCGGCCAGCTCCTCCGTCACCGACCAGCCCAGGTGCGGGGCGAGCGCGGCATCGGCCTGTTCGACGGCGGTGCGGAAGACCGGCGCGCCGTCCAGGAGATCGGCGGCCATGCCGGGCCACTGGGAGGCGTTGCCCGAGAAGACGAACGCCACCGTGCCCCGCTCGGCCTTCCGGACCTTGGCCCCGTGGGCGGGTGTGTCCGCGAAGAGCCGGTCCAGCCGGTCCGCGGCCTCGTCCGGCCCGCCGGCGAGGACGGCGGCGCGGTGCGGGTGGGTGCTGCGGCGCAGGGTGCTGGTGTGTGCCAGGTCGTAGAACTCCTCGGGCGCCGCCTTTCGAAGCCGCGCCGAGACGCGCGCGGCCAGCTCCCGCAGCGCCTTGGCCGAACGGGCGGAGATCACGACGGGAAGCGTGCCGCCGCCGCGGTCGTCCCCGAGCGGCGGAGCCGGTGGAGCGGTGAGGACGACGTGGGCGTTGGCTCCGCCGAAGCCGAAGGAGTTCACACCCACCGCGGCCCCGGCCGTGCGGGGGAGTTCGACGGGCTCGACCGTGGGGGCCAGGCCGAGTCCGGTGAAGTCGATGTCCGGGTTGAGCGGCTGGGCGTGCAGGGTCACCGGGGCCACGCCGTGCCGCAGGACGAGCAGGGCCTTGAACAGGCTCGCCATGCCCGAGGCCGGTTCCAGATGCCCCAGGTTGGACTTGACGGAGCCCACCGGCAGCGGCCCCACGGTCCGGCGACGCCGGCCCAGGGCCTGTCCGATCGCCCGGGCCTCGGCCGGGTCCCCGGCGGGGGTGCCGGTGCCGTGCGCCTCGAAGTACACCAGATCGTCCGGATCCACCCCCGCCTGCTCGTACACGGTGCGCAGCAGTGCTTCCTGGGCCTGGAAACTGGGCAGGGCCAGGCCGTGGGTGCGGCCGTCGCAGTTGGTGCCGGTACCGGCGATGACCGCGTGGATCCGGTCGCCGTCGGCCAGCGCGTCGGCCAGTCGTTTGAGGACGACCACGCCCCCGCCCTCCGCCCGGACGAAACCGTCGGCCTCGGCGGAGAAGGCCGCACACCGGCCGCGCGGTGACAGCATGCCCGCGTGCGAGAAGCCCACGAAGGGAAAGGGGCCGCCCAGCACATTGATGCCGCCGGCGAGCGCGGTGCGGCTGGTGCCGTCCAGCACGGTGCGGCAGGCACGGTCGAGTGCCACCAGCGCGGAGGAGCAGGCGGTGTCGATCACCATGCTCGGACCGCGCAGGTCGAAGCAGTACGAGAGGCGGTTCGCCGCGATCGACAGCGTGGATCCGCTCATCGTGTAGGGGTTGGCGTACTGTTCGATGGTGCCCTGGACCACCCCGTAGAACGGGTCGGAAATGCCGACGAAGACACAGGTGTCCGACCCGGCCAGTGACTCGGCGGGAATCCCGGCGTCGTCCAGGGCCTCCGCGGCCAGCTCCAGCAGGATCCGCTGCTGCGGGTCCATGGCCGCGGCCTCCTTCGGAGCGATGCCGAAATAGGCCGCGTCGAACCCGGCCACGTCGTCGAGGAAGCCCCCGGCCGCCGTGTAGCTCCGGCAGGGGCGGAGAGCACCGGGGTCCACGAAACGGGTCTTGTCGAACCGGTCCGCCGGGACCTCGCCGACCGCGTCCCTGCCCTCGCGCAGGGCCGCCCACAGCCCGCCCAGGTCCGAGATCCCTCCAGGCAGTCGACAGCTGGCGCCCACGACGGCCAGCGCACGGTCGTTGAACTCCATCCTCATCCCCCGTCCGGTTCCCGCGTATGGCCGGTTCCGTATCCCTACCCGGCCCAGAACCGGCCATGCGACTATTAACCCGTGTCGGTTAAGTCACTGAAAAATTGGGGTAGTTAACCTTCCCTCCCTATTGATGCGGTGTGGCCCTGCCGGCTCATGCGCCCCGCCCGACCGGGGTGGGGGCGCGGCAGGATGGGTGGGATCGGCCGAAGTGCCCATAAAACGCTGGGCACGTGATGCTCGCACCGGAAAGGTCTGGTCTCGCCCATGCCGCTTCCGTACCGTGGTCCGGTGTCGCCCGCCTGCCGTGCCCGGCTGGTGTCGACCGCTGTGCACCTCCCGCCCCAGTACCGGACCATGGAGCAGGCCCGGGCGGCCATCGCCGCGGCGAGGAGTCCCTTCGTGCCTCCGCCCGGCCTGCTGGAGGACATCACCGGCGTACGCGGCGTCCATGTGAAGTCCGCTGACGAGCAGGCGTCCGACCTCGCGGCGGCGGCCGCCGTCAAGGCGCTGGACATGGCGGGCGCGAGCATCGACGAGATCGACCTGTTGCTGTTCGCCTCCAGCGGCCAGGACCTTGTCGAACCGGCCACCGCCCACATCGTGGCCGCCAAACTCGGGGCCATCTGCCCGGTGTTCGACGTGAAGAACGCCTGCAACAGCGTGCTCAACGCCCTGGAGACGGCCGCGGCCTTCATCGAGAGCGGCCGGCACCGCACCGTTCTGATCGCCTGCGGGGAGACGGCGACGCTCACCGCCCGCTGGCACGTGCCCGACTACGAGACCTTCATGCGCCACCTGCCCGGCTACACCGTCTCCGACGCCGGCGCCGCCCTCCTCCTGACCGCGGGACCGGCGGGACCGGACGACCCCGGAGTGCTCCACACGATCTTCGCCGCGGACTCCTCGGCCTGGGAGGCGTGCACCGTCGCGGCCGGTGGCTCGATGCACCCGCGTTCCACGCACGACGACCACGTGTGCCTCCGGCTCAACGACGACCAGTTGTCCGAGGCCGGCCGCCGCATGGCCAACTTCGTGGTGGAGTACGCCACGGACGAGATGGCGCTGGTGCGGCAGAGCGCGTTCGTCGCCATCCACCAGATCTCCATGCCACAGTTCCAGGAGGCCTGCACCATGCTCGGCCTGCCGGCAAGCCGATTCCTGGCCACGGTGGACAGGTACGGCAACGCGGCCTCCGCGTCCCTCCCCCTGCAACTGACCCTGGCCCAGCAGGCCGATCGCGTCATGCCCGGCGACCTCGTCGCCCTCATCGGTCTCGCCAGCGGATTCAGCATCGGGCTGGCGCTGATCCGGCTCTGAGCGAGCGCTTGCCTACCGCGGGCACGCGGCAGCTTCAGGAGCCTGGGTACCGTCCTGCGTTTGGTGAGGTCACACCAGGATGCGACTGGTCTACCGGGTCGGTCGGGCCGCCATGGGGAGATCCATGGCGTGCACCTCCGTGAGGTAGGAGGCCTCCTGTTCGGTGGTAGGACGGTTGTGGCTGGACATCCGACACCAACGGCTACGCGGAGTGCAAGAACGCCCCCATGCCTGTCGCGCCGCTCACGCTCGCGCAGCTCCTGCTTCGGGGTTACGACGCGACCTTCGACGGCGACAGGGCGTACGCGCCGGCGAGCGCGCACAACACCGTCGGCCTCCCCGAATGACGTCGTGACGGCGGGCCGGGACGGCCGCCACCCGGGTCCGAGAGCCGCCCACGCATTTCCCTCTTCCCCGTTTCATCCAGAGCACGGCATGGCATATCCGGTGCGGTGGCGCTGATCGGCGCCGCCGCGCTCGTCGTACTACCGGGCCACCACACGTCCGAGGCGAGGTGCGGGCCGAGCCGGTTCCGTCAGAATCCGATGCACTGGTACATGGCGGCCTGCGTGCCCGACGTCCTGCTCGCGCCCGGCATGTCCGCGCACATCCACGTCGGCGCACCGCTCGGAGTGGTACCACTGATCCAGAAGCCGGGGTTGCCGTCGATGCCGTCGGTGTCCCACCACTTCTGGGTCAGGGCACCGACGCAGTCGTACTGGACGAGCTTGGCGCCGTTCACGGCGGAGCCCTGGATGGTCAGACACTTGTTGGAATAGGCGTTGCGGGCTTCGAGATAGGTCCCGCCGTCCGTGAGCTTCGTCTTCCACGCCTGTTCGGGGGAGCTGCCGCATTCGGCCTGGACGACCGGGGCCCCGTTGTCGGTGGAGGCGCCCTTCACCTTCAGACACAGACCGCTGTTGTAGTTGACGATCTCGAAGTTCTTGCCGCGCTGACGCAACTGCCAGAGTTCCTGCGGCGGCAGGGCGGACTGCGCGGCCGCCGCCTTCGCGCCGCCCGTCGACTGCGTGACGGCCGGGCTCCCCGCGGGGGTGGCCGTCGCCGTGGCCGTGGCCAGGGTCGCGAGCGAGCCCGCGGTGACGAACGCGATCGCCATGGAACGTACGGATCTGCGGCGGGTGGTCTTCATGGTGTCTCCTTGTCGACGGTCTGGCCGGTGGGACGAGCAAAGACGGGGACGTACGAGCCGCCCGCGGATGCAGGAAGGTGTCGCGTGTGCTGCCGGCCGGCGGCCCGCCCCCTCACGCTCCTGCCGCGTCCGGGCTCCGGCGCGGGTCCCACCCTGCCAAGGGGCGGACTGGCCCGGCCATCGTGGAAGACCACGACCTTTGATGGACCGGCGGACGCACCGCGCGGACGGGCACACCGTCGCGCTCGGTACGTACGCCACCTCAGGCGGACGGCGCGCCGAGCCTCGCCATGAGCTGGGTGCGGCGGGACACGCCGAGCTTGCGGTACGCGTGCGTGAGATGGGTCTCGACCGTGCGGCGGGCCAGGTGGAGCACCGCGCCGATCTGGGTGTTGGTCATCCCTTGGGCCGCGAGGTCGATGACGCGTTGCTCGGCGGCGCTGAGGGCGCTCCCGTCGGCCGTCGCCCGGCGCCCCATGGTGCGGGGCGTCCCCTCGGTGAGAGCCCGCTCGGTCGTCCGGACCAAGCGGCGGATCGGTGGTGTTCGCGGCCGCGCGGCCCCGGATTCGTCCCGCTGCCCGGAGGTGCCTTCGGTCGCCGCGTCCTCACCGGTGCCACGTGCCTGAAGCCGGATCGCCAGGGCGTGTGCCTCGTGGAGGTGGTCGCGGCCCTTGCGGCCGTGGCCCGCCGACAGGTGCGCCCGACCCAGGTCGGTCAGGCACTCGATCAGCTCGACCGGTGCCGTCGCCTTCCGCAGCTCTTCCACGGCCTCCGACAACGCCTCCAGCGCCCCTCGTCCACCACCGGCGGCGGCCATGGCTCGCAGGGCCCGCCCGACCGTACGGGGTGTGCCCCAGGTGCGAGCGTGCCGCAGCTCCTCCTCCGCGTACGTTCTCGCCTCGGCGAACCGGCCCAGCCGTGCCAGGGCCAGTGCGGCACCGGATCGCCATGGGGTGGCGACCGGGCTGACGAAGTCACGCGCGCTCTGCCCCGCCCCACAGGCGAGGTAACTGTCCAGTGCCGCCTCCCAGTCCTCCGCGCCCGCGGACAACTCCGCTTTCGCGTACCACAGTTCGTTCCACTCCCAGGAACTGCCGGAATCGGCTGCGCCGTCACCCGCCGCGGCGACCAGCCGCCACGCGGACGGCGAACTCCCCAGCTCGTGGTGGGCGAGCGCCACCATCGCCACCAGGTGCGGCATGCGGATGCCGCGCCCGGCGGACACGGAGATCAGCGGAGTGTTCTCGTCGACGACCCGTTGGAAGTCGCCCTTCCACAAGGCCGCCTCGGCCCGTACACCGACCAGGCACTGGTGGCCCACGTCCGTGAGGTCCGGCGGTGCGGGAGGTGCGGGCAGCACCTGATCGGCGATCGTCCGTGCCTCGTCGAGAAGGTCCGCCCACTGCAGCAGCGTGGCGGCGCTGCCCAGCCAGGCGGTGCGGATCCGGGGGTCGACCGGGGCCGCGAGCCGGGGCAGGACCTGGGCGAGAACCTCCTCGTGCGACAAGCGGCCCGCCCCGGTGTCGTACTCGGCCACCAGGCCGCAGGCCAGCGGCTCCATCGCCGCGGGGGCCGACCGGGCGAGCGCCCGCATCCGGCCGATGGCGTCGCGCCACGCGGCGGCGTCGTGCGAGGCGATGAGGGCGGCGATGGAGCGCAGTATCCGTACCAGTTCGGCGTCTCCCGCCGCCCTGCCCTCGTGTTCCAGGATCTTCAGAGCGGTGTGGGTGCGGCCCTGCACGGCCAGGGCAGCGCCGAGCGCGGGCGCCGCCTCGGCCCGGTCCCGGCGGTCGGTGTGCAGCTCCAGCGCGGCGCGCAGCCTGCGGGTGCCTGCGTCGGCGCTGACCGGCAGCTCCAGGGCTCCCAGCCTCAGCGCGAGCGCCGCACGGCGGGCCGGAGGTGCCCCTGTGAGCGCGTGCCGCAGCATCGCGGTCGCCTCCCGCGTACGGCCGTCGCGCCGCAGCGCGTCGGCGGCGTCCTCGAGTGACTGGGTCATCCACTCCTCGTCGGGCGCGTCGATCCGCAGCAGATGGGCGGCGACGGTGGCCGCCGGCGCGCCGCGCTCGTCGAGCAGCCGGGCCACGGACACGCGCAATCCACGCCGTTCGGCCGCTCCCGCCGCCTCCAGGACCGCCGCCCGGGCGGGCGCGTGGCACAGGAGCCGGGCCGCGAAGGCGCTGATCGGCGGTGCGGCGCCGGCGGCGGGACACAGGCCGGCCGCGACCTCCAGGAGGACCTGCTCCGTCATTCCGGCCTCGGTGCCCGGTCCCGGCCCGTCCGCCAGTACGGCGAGCGCGAGACAGGTGTGACGCGAGCGGGGGCCCAGTCTCTCCCGGATCCAGTGGGCGATCGTGGCTCGGTAGCGATCGCGCCCCGCGCCGCCGGGATCCCCGACGTCCGCACCGTGGTCCAGGTCGGCGAGGAGCGCCTTGACCAGGGCCGGACTGCCCGCGCAGGCCCGTACGCACAACTCGGCCCGTACCGCGTCGGCCCCGTGGGTACGCGCGAGCCGGGCGACGGCCGCCGCGCTCAACGGCAGGAGGGGTACGACCTCCCCCGTCGCGGACGGCAGCCGGGCCGTGTCATCGGGCCGCGTGACGCACTCGGTGACCGCCAGGAACACGGGCAGGTCGACGAGCCGCCGGGCCAGGTAGCCGATCCAGCGCCGGGAGACGGGGTCGGCGTCGTGGAGGTCGTCGACGGCCAGCGCCACCGGGCGCACCCGGGCCATCGCGGTCAAGCGGGCCAAAAGACGGTGGAACACCCGCTGTTCCTCCACGGGTGACTGATCGGCGAAGGGAATGCCGTCGGCGCCGAGGCCCGCGGTGGAGAAGAGCTGCCGTACGAGCGCGAAGGGGAAGGCGGCCTCCTCCGGCGAACACCGCGCACGCGACAGCCTCATGGCCCCGCCCGCGCCGGCCCGCCGCGCGACCTCCGCCAGAAGCGCGCTGCGCCCCGTGCCGGGCAACCCTTCGAACGACACCCACCAACCGGACCCCGCCCGAGCCCGGGTCACGGCCCGTGCCGCCGATGCCAGTGCCTCGTCCCTCTCGATGAGCGCATCGCTCACTTCGACCAGCTCCTCCGTCGTGCGTGGCCCGCCAAGGGTGCGGCGTGCCTATGCCGAATCCTGGAGCCGCCAAGATCGATGCACGGGAGGGTCACCGGCCATCTTTTCGGTATGTGTGTGCCATTCCGGTCGTTTATGCGAGTACGGGCGGCGGCGCGGCATGGCGACCCCAGGGCGGTCCGGTATCCGAGGGGCGGCCATTCACGCACTTCGGGTCAATGCGGAAGGGCGCGGCCGCTCCGGGGTGGTGCACGGCGCCGCGAGAACGGATTGTGTTATCCCGAAGATGGTGTGAGCCGCCGTCAGCGGACGTGGTGGTCGCACCCGGGGCCAGGAGCCAGGAGGAACAGCGCGTGGCGGACGGACGGATGCCGGTGGAGGCGACAGCTCCCGAGGCGGTCGAACAGGAACGGCGACTGCACCGGGACCTCGGGTTCTGGGCGTTGACAGGGATCGGCTTCTCCAACATCGTGGGCTCCGGCTGGCTGTTCGCCGCCATGTACGCGGCACGGACCGCCGGCCCCGCCGCGCTGCTCACGTGGGTGGGCGCGGGTGTGCTGTGCGGTCTGGTGGCGCTCGTCATGATCGAGCTCGGCGCGTCACGCCCGGAGGGCGGCGGAACGGTCCGCTGGCCGCTGTACACCGGCGGACGGCTCGTCGGCACGCTCGTCGGCTGGTCCGTGCTGCTGTCGGTGGGCGGCACCGCCGCCGAGATCAGCGCCATCATGCAGTACGCGAACCACTATCTGCCGGACCTCTACAGCGGTCACGTCCTCACCCCCACGGGCCTCGGCGTCGCCGTGGGACTCAGTGTCCTGCTGACGGCCCTGAACTGGTTCGCGGTACGGACGTTCGCCCGGCTGAACACCCTCGTGTCGGTCTTCAAGGTCGTCGTGCCGGTGATCACCGTCATCGCGCTGTTCGCCTCCGGCTGGCACTCCGGGCGCCTGACCGACCACGGAGGATTCGCCCCCTACGGCTACACCGCCTGCCTGGCCGCACTCGCCGGCGGCGGCATCGTCTACTCCGTCAACGGCTTCCAGGCGCCGCTGGACTTCTCCGGCGAGACGCGCGACCCCCGCCGCACCATCCCCGCGTCCGTCCTCACCGGCATCGGCCTGGCCCTGCTGATGTACCTGGCCCTCCAGCTGGCGTTCCTCTTCACCGTGCCCGAGGACCTGCTCGGCCACGGCTGGAAGGGCGTCAGCTTCGAATCGCCCTTCGGCCAGCTGGCCCTCATCCTCAACCTCCACTGGCTCTCCAGCCTGCTCTACGCGGACGCGGTCGTCTCACCGGGCGGTTCGGCCTACGTCGGTGTGGCGCTCAACGCCCGCCACACCTACGCCCTCGCCAAGAACGGCACCCTGCCCCGGACCTTCATGCGGGTCGACCGGCGCTCCGGCATCCCGCACCGGGCGCTCGCGCTCAACCTCGCCGTGATCGTGGTGTTCCTGCTGCCGTTCGGCGGGTGGCAGTCCATCGTCAGCATCATGGGCGACATGTACCTGCTGATCTACGCCGCCTCGGCCGTCGCCGTCGCCGTCTTCCGCGCCGACCCCGGCACGCCGATGGCCGGCTGGGTACCGGGGCTGCGCTGGATCGCCCCCGTCAGCTTCGTCGTGGCGAGCGAGTTCGTCTACTGGTCGGGCTGGCACGACCTGCGCCTGGCCCTGCCGCTGGTCCTGGCCGGTCTACTGATCTTCCTGGCGATGCGGCGCTCCGGCCACGACGACCGCCCGCTCGCCGGCGAACTGCGCGAGGGCGCGTGGCTGGTGGTCTATCTCGTGGCCCTGACGGCGCTGTCGTGGCTGGGCACCTTCAAGGGCTCCGGCAGGCTGCCCGCGCCGTACGACTCGCTGACCGTCGCCGCCGTCACCCTGGGCATCTTCTTCTGGGCGGTCCGCTCCGGCGTCGGCCAGATGAGCCGCTACCGCGCGGCGGGAACGGCTCCGGGCGCGGAGCCGTCCTGACGCGGGCCGCGGGAGCCCCCGGCCCCCGGTCCCGGCGGCGTACGGGAGATCATGGATGCCGGCAAGGGGGCATCACCATGACAGCACAGCAGGCACCACGCTCAAGCACCGTCCCGACCCACCCGGGCGGCATCACCGCGGGGTGGGCCGCGGCACTGTGGGGGGCGGTCGTATGCCTGTCCGCGGAAAGCGTCCTCCTGCTGTTCGGATCGCTCGTGACAGGCTTTCCCCCGAGCCGGGGAACGGGGCTGGGCCACGCCCTGTCCGAAGGCGCGGCCGCGGCCCTCCTCGCGTGTGTCTATGCCGCCCCCGCCTCACTGCTGCTCGGCGCGGTCGGAGGGCCTACGGTCCTGCTCACCCTCGTACTCGCCCGATGGACTTCCCGCTCCCGGGGCCATGACGAGACCTGGCACCGGTGCCTGGCCGTCCACGTGGCCCTGAGCGCGGTGGTCGTGCCTCCCCTGGTCACCGTGTACACGGGCGCGCGTGCCTCGTGGGCGTTCGGCCTGTCCTGGTGGGCGGCGCATGTACTCGTACTCGCACCGGCCCTCCTGGTCGCCCGCCGCGCCGCCGACCGGAAGACACTCACGGGGCGCTACGCCTCGCTCCTCCGACGGGTGGCCGCGACCGCGGGTGCCCTGCTGCTGGCCGCGGCCACCGGCTATGCGTGCTACCTCATGGGGCGTTGACCTGGGGGCCGTGGGCCGCCGCTCGCGACAGGGCCGCCGGGACCCACGGGTCGCGGACGACCGACTGCGGCCAACCGACCGAGGCCCTACGCGTCAGGCGTGCACGCCTCGGCGATCGCGAGGCTGTCCTCGTACAGGCGGTACCGCGTGATCAGCCCGTTCTCGACCGTCAGCCGGGCCGCGAAGGGGGAGCGGAAGGTCTTGCCGGTGGTCCGTACCGTCCCCGCGAGGTGTCCCGCCAGCATCGCCTCGCCGCCGTCCACCACTATCGCCTCGATCGCGCGCCCGTCCGGCGCCGGGATCATGCCCTCGGCCAGTTCCCGGAAGTGCGCGGCGACGTCCGCGCGCGACGAGCGCGGGCGGAGCCACGGCACGACGGGGTTCTCGGCGATCATCCAGTCGACCGTCTCCGCGAACACCGCCGCGATCCGGTCCGGGTCCCCTTCGCCCACCCGGACCAGGAAGTCCTGTACGACGGCGCGGGTGCTCTCCTCGGTGCTGCTCACGTCGGTGTGTTCCTCTCACTGGACGTCACCACCGCCTCGCCACGGGTGTGCCGGGGCCGGCAGCCGACCCTAACCCGAGGCCGGTCGGCGCACGGTTGATTAAGCTGCCGTCATGGCCCCCTTCGTCCTGGAACGCCCGTCCCGGCTCGCCGCCGGCGAGGCGTGGCGACGGCTCACCGACTGGGAACGCCATGCCGCGCACGTCCCGCTCACCCGGATCACGGTGACGCCGCCGCCGAGCGGCATCGGCACCCGCATCGTGGCCCGGACCGGCGTCGGGCGCGCCGCCTTCGACGACGTCATGGAGATCGCCCGCTGGGACCCGCCCACCGAGGGCGGCGGCCCCGGACGCTGCCGCCTGGAGAAGCGCGGTTCGGTGGTCACCGGCTGGGCGGAGATCGAGGTGCGCGCGTACGGTCCCGGGTCGTGGATCGTCTGGCGCGAGGACCTCCGCGTCAGGGGGCTGCCCCGGCTGTTCGACGCGCTGACGGCCGGGTGCGGGCGGCTGTTGTTCGGCAGGGTCGTGCGGGGCCTGCTCGCGAACGACATGTGATGTCGGCCGCTTCGGGGGTCCGCGCCCCCCAACGGATACCTGGGCCGGGGAAGTTGCCCGTACTGTGAGCCCCGTCGGCATGAACACGTAGATCTGCTGCGGGAGGACCCATGGCCAGCGCGGTCGAGCACCGCTTCGTCGAGGTGAACGGCGTCTCTCTGCACATCGCGGAACAGGGGGAGGGCCCGCTGGTCCTGCTGCTGCACGGATTTCCGGAGTGCTGGTACTCCTGGCGGCACCAGTTCGCACCCCTCGCCGAGGCCGGCTACCGGGTGGTGGCACCCGACCAGCGCGGCTACGGCCGCAGCGCGCAGCCCGAGGACATCGCCGCGTACACCATGCTGCACCTCACCGGCGATGTGATCGGACTGATCCACGCCCTCGGCGAGGAGCGCGCGGTCGTCGTCGGCCACGACTGGGGAGCGCCGGTCGCCTGGACGACCGCCACGCTGCGCCCGGACGTCGTACGCGGCGTGGTCGGCCTGAGCGTTCCGCCCGTCCCGCACGGACCGGTGCCACCGCTGGCGGCCCTGCGCTCGGTGCTCGGTGACGGCTTCTACCAGGCGTACTTCCAGGAACCCGGAGTCGCCGACGCCGAATTGGCGCACGACACCGCGGCGACCTTCCGCGGCTTCCTGGCGGGCGCCTCGGGCGACAGCCCGATGACCGACCCGCCGCGCCCCTGGGTCATCCCGGAGGGCCGCAACCTCCTGGAATCCATGCCCGCGCCCAAGGAACTGCCCGGCTGGCTCACGGAGGAGGACATCGACGTCTTCGTCCGCGAGTACGCCCACCACGGCGACCGCGCCTTCACCGGCGGCCTCAACTGGTACCGCAACCTCGACCGGAACTGGGAGCTGCTCGCGCCCTTCCACGACCGCGGCGTCGACGTCCCCGCGCTGTACATGGCGGGCGACCGCGACCTGGTCCGGGCCTTCCCCGGCATGGACCAGTTGCTGCCCTCCCTGGAGCGGATCGTCCCGAAGCTGCTCGGTGACGTGACCCTCCCCGGTTGCGGCCACTGGACCCAGCAGGAACGCCCCGCCGAGGTCAACGCCGCGCTTCTGGACTTCCTCGGCCGGCTGCCCGCGTAGGCCCCTTCAAGGGCCGTTCGCCGGCGACCGTCGGGCGGGGACCGCCTCCTCGACGATCGCCGGCGGCGGGTTCAGGACCGGCGTGCCCGCGCGGTGGTCCGCCCGGCCGGGGGTGTCGTGCCCGTCCTGGCCGGAACGCGCCTCGGGTTTCCGGTGTTCCGTCGCCTAGCGTCGGGCGGTGTCCATGCCGCCTTCCGTGAGGAGACAGACCGTTGGCGTCCGATCCCGCCGCCCAGGAGACCGCCTACGACCGTCGCAGGCTGCGGCAGTGGCTTGTCGGAGAGATCGGAACGACCGGCGGTGGCCCCTCGCGCCGCGACGTGCTCAGGTTCCTGGGGGCGGCCGGGGCCGCGGCCGCCCTCGTCCCCGCCGCACCGGCCCTGGCGGACGGCCAAGCCCCGGGCATCGTGAAACCGCTGCCTCCCGAACTGCTGACCGTGCGCGGCACCAACGCCGAGACCAACTGGCAAGCCCTGCGCGGCACCGGCTACCACACGCCCGTCGACCGGTTCTTCGTACGCAATCACACCGCCACCCCTCTCCTGGACCCGCGCACCTGGCGGCTGAGGATATGGGGCGGCGGGCTGCGCGGCGGGCCGGTGGAGTTCTCCCGCGACGACCTGCGCGCGCTGCCCGCCGTCACCCGGGACGCCTGCGTGGAGTGCGCGGGCAACGGCCGCGGCTACTTCACCACCCAGCAGGGCGACCGGGTCACCGGCACCCCGTGGACGATGGGCGCCATAGGCGCCGCCCGCTGGCGCGGCGCGCGCCTCGCGGACGTCCTGCGCCACGCCGGGATCGGGCCGCACGCCGTGGACGTGATGCCGCGCGGCCTGGACGGGGACTTCATCGGCGACGGCACGAACTTCGGGCGGGTCCGCAGACCGATGCCGGTGGCCAAGGCCCTCGACGACGTGCTGCTGGCCTACGAGATGAACGGCGAGCCCCTCACGTACGACCACGGCAGACCGGTCCGTCTCCTGGTGCCGTCCTGGTCGGGCATCGCCTCCATCAAGTGGGTCGGCGATATCGAGGTGGCGGACCGCCCGCTGTTCTCACCGTGGAACACCGTCTTCTACCGTCTCTTCGGCGCCGCCCACCCGCCCGGCGGCAGCGCCCCGATCACCCGCCAGCCCGTGCGGAGCGCCTTCGAGTACGCGCCCGGCACGGCCTTCGCCGCCGGCGCCCGGCACCGGCTGACCGGCCGTTCCTGGTCCGGCTCGGGGGGCATCCGGCGTGTGGAGGTCAGCGTGGACGGCGGCGCGACCTGGCGCCCGGCACGCCTGCACGACCGGCCCCACCGCGACGGCTGGACGCGCTGGAGCACCGACTGGACGCCCCGGACGACCGGTCGCGCCGAGCTGATGGCCCGGGCCACGGACACCGCGGGCAACACCCAGCCCGCCCGTGCCGTGCCCAACGACCAGGGCTATTTCTTCGACGCCGTCGTACGCCATCCGGCCCTCGTCGTCTGACCCTCGGCCGTCACAGACGTCCCACCGCCACCAGTGGCAGGAGGTTGCACACGCCCTGCACCATGGCGCAGGCCGTCGCCGAACCGGTCAGCCTCGCGGGCGGAGGTCCAGCATGCAGAAGACCTTGTCGTAACGGCGTTCACCGACGGCGACGAAGTCGGGCAGCCGACCGTATTCGGTGAAGCCCAGCGAGTGGTAGAGGCGCAGGGCGGCGCCGTTGTCGCCCCGGGCGTCCAGGGTGAGCACCTCGATGCCCGCCTGCCGGGCGTCGGCGATCAGCGCGGCGGTCAGCGTCCGGCCGGCGCCCCGCCCCTGGGCGGCGGCGCCCACCGCGAGCTTCTCCAGATCGGCGTGCGGCCGATGGGTCGGCCGGGCGTAGCGGAGCCAGTACCCCAGGCCGACCAGCCGGCGGTCGAGGTAGGCGGCGCGCAGGGACCCGTCCCCGGCCCGCACCGCGGTGACGACGTGGTCGAGGAGTTCCGCCACCTCGTGGTGCGAGGGCGGTTCGACCCAGCCGAGCGCGGCACCCCCATGGACCAGGTCCGCCAGGATCCGGTGCGCCGACGCCGCGAAGCGGGTCGCGAGCTCCGGATCGGACGCGATCTCCCTCGCGTCGAGGACGACGAGACCGGAGATCCCACTGTTGATCATGGTCATGCCCGGCAGCCTATCCGGGGCACGGAAATCCGTACCGAGGGAAGGGGGCCGCATCCCGGCCCGTGCGAGGGGGCAGGGATGGAGGGCCGCCGGGACACGCGAGCGCATCAGCCTGCGGCCGACGTGCCCCTGCAACTGGCGAGCCCGGGCACGCCTCGCCGCCGGCTCGGTGACACAGCCCAGGCCGCCGAGGCAAGGCGCCGCGCCACCGAACAGGCGGCGCGGGAGGCCCTCATCGTCGTATGAGTCGCCTCAACGCCCCATGACCAGGCCGTCCTTGCCCGCGCCCCGGGAGAGGACGGCCTCACGGATCGCGTTCCGGGCCCGGAGCAGGTCGGTGCGGCCCGGGTCGGCCGCGAGGACGCGGTTGAGATCGAGCACCCGGTACGGCGCGCCCTGCTCGGTGAACTGGGGCAGGAACTCCGCCCCGACCACCCGCCAGCGCGTGCCCGCCCGCGCCGGAGGCTCGAACGTGAAGCGGGCGATCGAGCTCTGATTGCCGCGGGTGTCCGGCTCGCCCTCGGGGTTGAACATCCGTCCGGCGAGCTGGTCGCCCATCCCGTACACGACCCACGTCCCGTTGACCTTCTCGTACGGCTGCGGCACGTGGTTGTGTGTGCCGAGGATCAGGTCGACGGCGGGTCGCGCGGCGGAGCCGGCGGCGGTGAGCCGGCGGGCCAGGGTCAGCTGTTGCTCGTCGGGCGTCCGCTGCCACTCGGTGCCCCAGTGCAGGCTGACCACCACCACGTCCGCCCCGGCCCGGCGCGCGGCGCGCGCGTCGGTGAGGATCCGGTCGGCGTCGATGAGGTCGACCGTCCAGGGCCGGCCCGCCGGCACGGGGATGTCGTTGGTGCCGTACGTGTAGGAGAGCTGGGCGACCTTGGCCGGCCCCGCCCGCAGCAGATCGACCCGGGACCTCTCGGCGGCCGACCGGGCCGAGCCCGTGTGGCGCAGCCCCGCCGCGTCCATCGCCGCGAGCGTCCGCGCCACCCCCTCGCCGCCCGCGTCCAGGGTGTGGTTGGAGGCGGTCGAGCAGGAGTCGTACCCCGTCGCCTTCAGCGCCCGCGCGATCTGCGGCGGTGAGAGGAACGCCGGGTAGCCCCGGAACGGCCCGCGTTCCTTGCCGTAGACCGTCTCCATGTGGCAGATCGCCAGGTCGGCGGCCGAGACGACCGGCTTCACCCCGGCGAGCATCGGCCGGAAGTCGGGGCCGCCGGGCCCGCCGTCCCGCCGCGACTGCCGGATGATCTCCTCGTGCGGCAGCACGTCCCCCGTGGCGACCAGCGTGAAGCCGCGTCGCTCCGCCGCCTTGGCGTGCGTGTTCCGCTCGGTCCCCGGCTCGCGGCCGGGGCCGGCGGTGGGCGCGGAACAGTTTGCCGAGGCCATGGCGCCGAGCATCACCAGCGCGGCCGCGGCTATCCGGGACCGGCGTGCCGTCATCCGCCTCACCTCGCTTCACGGCCGGAACGTCTCATATGACTCATATGAGATGTGACGGGGTGATTCGGCAAGGCGGGCGGTGTACGCCTGCCCACGGCTGCGCCATATGGCGGAAAAGGGGAAGAGGGGCCGTCTGGGCCCGTGTCGTGGCCGTGGCCTCTACAGTTGCCTTTGCTTTGCCATTTTCCGCCGCGGCCGTGACCTGTCGTCACCGCCCGGGGGTGGGTTGCGGCACCGGTCGGAAGGATGTGCGCTGTGAGTGACCCTGTTCGGGGTTGTGTGCTGTTACTGGACGGGACGCCCGACCGGTCCCGTGGCGCCGTGCCGAATCCGACGGCGCACGCTCTGGCCGGGGCCGACCCGCGCCGCTTCCTCGCCGCCCCTTCGGTCGACGTGGTGCAGCTGCCCGGAGTCGCCGGCCCGCAGAGCGTGCTGGCCTACCTTCAGCACGCCGCCGCCGGACCCGGCCCCCTGCTGGTGTGGGTGACCGGACGGCTGATGGTGCCCTCGCGCCGGGGCAAGGAGCTGCACCTGGGCCTGTCGGGCAGCACCCCGGGGACCGTCCGCTACACCGGACTGCCCTGGGCCTGGCTGACCCGCACGCTGCGCGCCCACGCCGGACCGCTGCTGGTCCTGGCCGATGTGGAGGCCGACGCCGCGACCCGGCCGGAATTGGTGGCCGCGGCGAACAGCGGGCGGCTGGCCGACGGCGTGCCGCTCTTCGGCGTGGTCACCCCCGCGCCCACCACCCCCTCGCGCGAGGCAGGCCCGTACACCTCGGCATTCCTCGACGCGCTGCGCGCGGGCGACCCCAACGCCGGACCGGTGCTCGACGTCGCCGCGGTGCACCGTCAGGCGTTCGCCGTGGGCGGGTTCGGAGCGGAGACGCTGCCCCTGCGGTACGGCCCGGCGGACCCGATCCTGGCCAACTCCGCCCACTCCGCCCGGCCCGCGACCGTCGCGGCGGCACCCGCGCCGCTGCCCACGCCCGTACAGCACCCCCGGCCGGAGCCCGTACGAGCCCCGGAGCCCGCCCCCGCGCCGCTGCCGGCCCGGGAGGAGCTGTTGCCCGGGATCCTGGCCGCCGCCCACGCGGGCCGCCACAACGAGGCGGCCGCGATGGCCGCCGCCTGGGAGCAGCAGACCCTGCGCCTGCACGGCCCCGACAGTGCCGAGGCGGGCCTGTGGACCGAGGTCCGGGCCGACCTCGCCCGCCTGGCCGGCGACCACGTCCGCGCCGCCGGGCTGTGGATGGCCGCAGCCCGGGCGCGCATGGCGCGCAGCGGACCGGCGGACGGCGAAGTACTCGCCGCCGTGAAACGGGCGCACTACTGCTGGCAGCACAGCGGGGACCAGGCCCCCGGCCTGGCACCCGAGCTGCTCGCCCTGTGGGAGCGGGTCCCCGGCGGCCGGGACGCCGCCGAGCACGTCCGTACCCGCCTGCGGGCCCTCCACGACGCCCCGCCCGCCACCACCCGCTGACCCGGGAAGCTACGCGGCTGTCTCCCCGACGATCGCGAACGCCTCGACCTCCAGGAGGATTTCGGGCCGGAAGAGCGCCGCCACCTGCACCGCCGAGCTGGCCGGCGGCCGCTCGGTGTCGACGAACTCGTCGCGCGCGGCCCGGACGGCGGGGAGATGGCCGATGTCGGTGACGAAGTAGGTGAGCTTGACGACGTCGTCGAAGGTCGCGCCGGCCGCCGCCAGACAGCGCCGCAGATTCTCGAAGACCTGCCGGGCCTGCGCCCCCGGGTCGCCGGGCCCGACGAGGTCACCGCGCTCGTCGAGGGCGACCTGACCGGATACGGCGACGAAGCGACCGGTGCCGGCGACGACCTGGGTGTAGCCGGTGGCGGGCGCGACGCCCTCGGGGGCGGGGATGTGCGTGAGGTGGGTACGAAGTGCCATGGTCCCCATCCTGGGCCGCCGACCCCGCCCGCACCAGCGGTTGTTGCCGTGATCCGGCGGACATCACAACGGCCGCGCCGACCCCGGATCGAGCCCGTAGACCCGCTGCGCGGTGCCCGAGGTGATCATTTCCGCCACGCGCCGGGCGTCGTGCGGCGTCCAGGCGCCCTCCCGCACCCAGGCGGTCAGCAGGCGGGCGAGGGCCTGGGTGAAGAGCCGGGTGCCCGTGAGATAGAGCTCGGGAAGCCCGTAGGCGTCGGTGGAGAACATCAGCTTCCCGAACGGCGCCAGTTCGAGGGTCTCGGCCAGCACCGCCTCGGCCCGCGCGCCGGTGTGCGGGATCGCGAGACCGATGTCGGTGTGGACGTGCGGATACGCGTGGGCGAGGTAGGCGGCGTTGCGGTGGTACGGGTAGGTGTGCAGCAGGATCAGCGGGCAGCCGGTGGGGCGCACGGCCCGGATGAAGTCGGTCAGGAGCAGCGGATCGCTGCGGTGCAGGCGCAGGTCGGGGTCGCCGAAGCCGGTGTGCAGCTGGAGCGGGCGGCCCGTCTCGGCGGCGGTCCACAGCAGATGGCGCAGCAGGACGGGGTCGTGCAGGCGGTCGCCGGTCTGCCGGACGGCGAGCCAGCGGCCGGCCGCGCCGTGCACCTCCTGGGCCCGGGGCGGCCGGGGGTCGAAGTCCAGCCCGTGGCGGTAGGCGACCACCGACTTGAAGGCGACGGCGGTACGGGCCGCGTCGTGCACCGCGGCCGTCAGCCGGCCGAGGAAGTCCTGACCGCTGCCGGCGCCGTCCGCCGCGCTCTCCGCGAGGGACTCCAGCCGTACGATCTCGTGCGTACGGGCGCCGGAGGCCGCGGCGACCTCGCCCGGGCCGGTCAGGCCGGCGGGCAGGCCCGTGTCGATGAGGTAGTCGCTGATGCCGCTGGCGCGGAGCAGGCGCCGGATGGCCTCGTCGGGACCCAGCTCGGTGCGGCGGGCGAGGTAGTCGGCGGGCGGGCAGTGGGCGGGCAGGCCGAGCGCCGGTGGGCACCAGCGGCGCAGCGCGAAGCCGAGCTGGGTGTCGAAGAAGGTCGTGCCGGCGGCCGGCGGGGCGTCGGACTCGGTGAGGTAGGCGGTGAACTGCGCGGCCGTCAGGGAATGGCGCGCGACGCCGTGGCAGTGGTGATCCACCAGACGGTCGGGGGCCTCGATCGTGGTCACCGTTTCCACCTTCGCTGTCGCTCGGACGGGATTGTCACGCGGCCTGTGATGAGGAGATGGGGAAGGGAGACGGGGAGAGGTCAGTAACGGCCCCGGAGGGCGTCCACGAGCTCCTGCGGCCCCCGGCCCCGCGCGAGGGCGACCTCGCCGTGGCGGACGGCGAGGACCGCCTCGAAGAGGGGATCGCCGAGCGCCGTGCGCAGCAGTCCCGAGCGGGTGAAGTGCTCGATCGCCTCGGGCAGCGAGACGGGCAGGCGCGGGACGGTGCCGGTCGCGACGGGGTCGCCGGCGACCGGCGGCGGGAGGGTGAGGCGGTCGTCGATGCCCGCGAGACCCGCGGCGATGACCGCACCGATGACCAGATACGGGTTGGCCGCCGGGTCGAAGCACTTGACCTCGGCATTGGCGGCATCGGGGGCGTGCGGCGGCCCGGGGATGAAGCGCAGCGCCGCCTCGCGGTTCTCCACCCCCCAGCAGTGGAAGGCGCCCGCCCACCGGGAGGGCTCCAGGCGCAGATAGCTGGCGGGCAGGGGCGCGCCCAGCGCCAGCAGGGCGGGCAGCTCCCGGAGGACCCCGGCGAGGAAGCCCTCGCCCTCGGGGGTCATCCCCTGCGGGCCGTCGCCGCGGCAGAGGTTCCGGTCGCCCTGCCACAGGCTCAGGTGCAGATGCGCGCCGTTGCCCACGGCTCCCGCCCGCACGACGGGCGCGAAGGAGGCGGCCAGCCCGTGCCGGGCGGAGACGGCACGGATGGTCTCACGGACCAGGACGGTGTGGTCGGCGGCGGTGACGGGGTCGGCCGGGGCGGTGGAGACCTCCAACTGGCCCGGTTCGTACTCGGGATGGAGTTGGAGGACCTCGATGTCCTGCGCGGCGAGGGCCTGGAGGATGTCGCCGAGATAGTCGGAGAGCTCCACCACGCGCGCCATGCCGTACGCCGGCCCCGGGCCGGCGTGGCGCGCCTCCGCGCCGGCCGGCGCGTCCGGGGCGGGGCGGGTGGTGACGGACCATTCGGTCTCGATGCCCATGCGCAGGCCCAGGCCGCGTGCCGCGGCGCGGGCGGTCATGCGCCGGGCGAACCGCCGTTGACAGGCGGCGTACGGGCTGCCGTCCTGTTCGTACCGGTCGACCGGGGCCCACGCCCAGCCCGGCTGTGCGGCCAGCGGCGTGAGGCGGTCGAGGTCGGGCACGAGCCGCAGGTCGCCGTCGGGGCCGCCGATGTGCTCGCTGGTGACACTGGAGTCGTCGGACAGATAGACGTCGAAGACGGGGGACATGCCCACGCCCCAACGGGCGGTGTCGGGCAGACGGGTGGTCGGGATGGTCTTGACGCGGGTCAGCCCGGCATTGTCCACCCAGGTCAGGGCGACGCCGTGGATGTTCTTCGCGGTCAGCTGAGCGGCTTCCTGACGCGCCGCCGACCTCGCCTGCTCCCGGGCCCGCTCCCGGTCCTGTGCCTGCTCCGGCTCGTCCACGGTCCTCCCTCGTACCGACGACTCGTACGCGCGATCCCGGCCGGGCGGACACCGCACTTCGCTGCGCTGCCCGCCCGGCGGCCGTCGTTCCTGCGGACGCCGGCCGCTGTCCGGCTGTGGTTGCTGTGCCTTTCTGCCATTAGACCGTACGTCCGGTGCGGGCGGTATCAGGTGTGGGAGGTGGGTCCGGGGAGTGTTTGGGGGTGGTGGTGGGCCGGGACGCGGCAGTCGGGGCACCAATAGCCGTCGCCGTTGATGTAGGCCCAGCCGAGCTCCTTGATGTGCGGGGTGGCGGTGTGGGCGTGGTGGAGGAGATACCCCCACAGGTCGTCGTCGCGGGAGGGGCCGGGGTCGGCGATGACGAGGTCGAAGGTGGTCCGTGCGTCGCAGCCGCGGTGATCGCATGCCAGATAGAACCGGACGGGCCCGGGGGTTTTCCCTGCGGTGGTCAAGCTCATGCGGTCAACTCTCGTGAACTTCCCGGGCGGCAGGGGGAGATCGGCGAAAGTCTCCCCCGCACTGGTGATACGAGGTGTGAGCGGCGTGCCCACCGGGTAGCCCCTTTCGTCCCGGTGCGCGCGGTACGGGGGTGACGAGGAGTGACGACGGACGGAATCGGGGCTGGCCGAGACCCGACTGACGGTGTGTCACATCTACTGGCGCACGGTCCAGTGGTCGTTGGCGCCCGCCTGGATGAAGCGCAGGGGCGGGCAGAGGAAGTCGCGGCCGTCGGGGCGGTCCTCGGTCCACGGCGAGTCGGCCGGCCGGGCGGGCCGCCAGCCGCCGTGGGCGCGGAGTTGGACGGCACCGCTGTCGAAGACCGTGCGGCGGGCCTCGGTGCAGTAGTAGCCGACGCCGGTCGAGGGGTTGACGCTCGCGTAGATCTCGAACATGTCCCAGCCGTGCTCCAGCTCGCTCAGGTCCTTTCCGGACTGGCGGTAGAGCAGGTCCCAGCCGGCGGTGCGGTGGTTGAACAGATAGGCCGACCAGCGGTTGGCGCCGGCGTCGTCCTGGACCATCCGCACGCTGTAGGCGGGGCGTCCGGACGTGTTGACGGTGTACGTGGAGAGGAATGCCGCGTCGATGGGGAGGATCTTGGCCGGGCCGCCGGGGCTGGAGCACCAGTCCCAGGCCCACAGCTCGTTGCCGGTGTCCCAATAGGCGGTGACGACCTCCATGCAGGACTTCTGGGCCTTGGTCGTGGGCGCGTACGTGAAGTTCTCGGAGTCGCCTACGCGGTAGCTCGGGTCGACGCTGTGGGTGGCCATGACGCCGTCGTGCGTACCGGGTTGGGGGTAGACGCCCCACCAGTTGTGCGTGAGCTCGGCCGCGTCCGCCGGGCGGCCGGACAGCCGCGGGTGGTGTTCGAACGCGCCGCCGCTCCTCGCCCGCCGCCCTTCGGCGAAGGCGCGGACGGCCCGGTCGCGTCCGGAGGCGGGGGAGTGGGCCGGGTCCCGGGCGAGGGTGACCGTCCCTTGGTGCGGGGCGTCGGGCGACGGTGTACGGGCCGCCGCGGTGGGTGCGGCGGGGGCAGCGAGGGCGCACGCGGTGAGAAGGGCGGCGGCGGCCAGGCGGAAGCGGGATCCGGTCATGGGGCTCCTCCAGGGCGGGGCTCCGTGGGGGGTGGGAGCGCGCGATGGGAATGTCCATGGCAATGATGGAGATGTCAAGAACCGTGCGAGCCCGATCCCGGACCGCGATCGCCGGGCGGGCCGGATCTCCCGGCTCGCCCGGCGATCGAGGGCAGGGGCAGGTCAGCCGGCGGTCGCGTAGACCCGGGCGGCGAATTCGGCGATCTGCTCGTCGCTCAGGTTCTTCGCGAGATCGGCCTCCGTGATCATGCCGCACAGCTTGTGGTCACCGCGGACATCGATCACCGGCAGGCGCTTGATCTGGTGGCGCTCCATCATCTCCAGCGCCTCGTTCGCGTCGGAGTCCGCGTCGATCCAGTGCAACGCGCCACCGAGCTGCCCGGCCCGCACCTTCGACGGATCGCGGTTGTCGGCGACGCACTGTACGACGATGTCACGGTCGGTGATCAGGCCCTTGAGGCGGTTGTCGTCCCCGCAGATGGGCAGGCAGCCGACCTTCAGATCCCGCATCATCTTCGACGCCTCGAACAGCGACTGGTGCTCCCCGACACACTGCACGCCCTTCGACATGATGTCGCGGGCCTTGAGCTGCTTCCTCGTTGCCATGATCGCTCCCGTCTCCCGTGCGGTGGCTCCGTCTTCCGTTCCTTCGGGCGTTCCCGTACGTGATCTTCTCTGTCGTGTTCCATGCGTGGTCTCCCTTCCATCGCAACACGGATGGCCCCGACCCGCCACGCGCCACCGGGCCCGCCCGGGCCGTCCACGCGACGGCTTCCGTCACTCGTTCGGGGCGGCCGGTGGCGGCGGCTGTTTTCCGGTCGCGCGCAGGGAAGGCTCCCAGCGGCCGGGTGGTGACAGATGCGGGGGACAGGGATGGACCGAAGACCTCGCCGACCGGTCCGGTGGCGGGCGGCCGCGGCCGTGCTGTGGCTGGGCCTGTTCACCCTCGGCGCGGACCTGACCGTCCTCGACGTCGCCGCCCCCGCCCTGCACCGCGACCTCGGCGCCGACCTGGCCCGTATCCAGTGGATCGTCGACGGCTACGCCCTGGCCGTGGGCGCCGTCCTGCCGGCGGCCGGCGCCGTGACCGACCGGATCGGCCACCGCCGCTCCTTCACTGGCGGCCTCGCTGTCTGCGCCCTCGCCGCCGCCCTCGGAGCCCTCGCCGACACCTCCCCGCAGCTGATCGCCGCGCGCTGCGGCATGGGCGCCGGTGCCGCCCTGGCCATGCCCGCCACCCTCTTCCTCGTCGGCGACCTCTTCCCCGAGCCCGCCGCGCGCCGCCGGGCGTTCGCCGCCTGCGCGGTCACCGGGGTCCTCGGCGGGCTGACCGGGCCGGCCATCGGCGGCTGTGTCATGGAACAGGGCTCCTGGCGCGGCTGCTTCTGGGCCACCGTCGCTCTCACGGCCGTCGCCGTCACCCTCACGCCCGTCCTCGTACCCGCGCCGCGCCGCCGGTCCCACGGCCCGCGCCCCGGCATCGCCGGGCTCGCCCTGCCCGCCACGGGCCTCCTCGCCCTGACCTGGGCGGTCATCGAAGGCCCGGCCCACGGTCGGACCCACGCGGCCGCCCTCACCGCCTTCGCCGTCGTGGCCCTCCTGCCGGTCTGCCTCCGGCGGTGGAGGGGCCTCGCGGCGCAGGGCGGCGGCGACGCCGACGGCCACCGCTCGCGCCGCCGCCCGGCGCTCCCACCGCCCCCGCCGCGCGACGCCCGGGTGAGCACCGGGACGGCATGCCTGACGCTGCTGTCCCTCGCGCTGTTCGGCGCGCTGCTCGTCCTCACCCTCTATCTGCAAGAGGTACTGGGCTGCTCCCCCTGGCAGGCGGGCGTGCGGACCCTGCCGTTGCCGGCGGCCCTGGTCGCCGGTGCCGTCGGCGCGCCCCCGCTCGTGTCCCGCTTCGGTGAGCGCCTTCCCGTCGTCCTGGGCCTGACGCTGGTCACCGCCGCCTTCGCCGTCCAGGCCGGCACCCGCGCGTACTCCGGCTACGGGCGTGCCGCCACCTTCGAGGTCATCGCCGGACTCGGCGCCGGACTGGCCGCCCGCGCGGCCGGCGAGGCCGTCCTGGGCGCCGTTCCCCACGAGCGGGCGCATCTGGGCCCGCTCCTCGACGCCACCGGCCGCCAGGTCGGCTCCGCCCTCGGCGTCGCCGTCCAGGGATCCGTCCTCGCCGCCGCCCTCACCTCGCGCCTCGACGCCCTCGGCGCCGGACCGGCCGGTCCGCTGTCGCCGCCAGCCGGCGTTGTCCCCGGACCGCTGCCGTTCGCCGTCCGGGAGGCGTTCGCCGCCGCCGTGACCACCACGGCCGCCACCGCCGCGACCGTCACCCTGGCCGCGACGGCCGCCGCCTGGTACTGGCTCCCTCAAGCCCGGTGCTCGGCGGAGCCGGCCACTGATGGGCTGTCAGCCGACTGAGGGCCGGGCCCGGGCGGCGGACGAACGAGCGGCCGTGGACGCCGGCGCGGCCTCCGCGGCGCCGAGGTCCGAGCGCGCTCGCACGGCGTCACACCCGCGCGTCCGGATCGGGCGTGCCGTGGGTGAGGCGGCCTTCACGTCTTACACGGAAGCGGCGCCCGGCTCGTCCGCACCGTCCCTCTCGGTCATCCGCTGCTCCAGCAGCGCGATCTTCCCGTCCAGCGGACCGGGCATGCCGGGCCACAGATCGGCCTTCAGCACCAGCTGGACGCGGGGCGCCCGCGCCGCGACGGCCTCGGTGGCCCGGCGGACGACGTCCATCACCTCGTCCCACTCGCCCTCGATCATCGTGTACATGGAGTCCGAGCGGGTCGGCAACCCCGACTCACGGATGATCTCCACAGCGTCGGCGATGTGGTCGGCGAAGGACTCCCCGACGCCGAGAGGGGTCAGGGTGAAGGCGACGAGCACGGCAGGACTTCCTCTTCTCGACACGGGCGCGGGGTCAAGGGGACGGGCGGAGGGATCAGGCGGACAACGAGGCCCGGTAGGCGCGCACGGCGGGGGAGCGGTAGGCGGACGCCACCCGCAGCAGGCTGCCGATCTCCTCGGCCAGGTCGTCCGCCCCCGGCCCGGCGAGATCGGCGGTCTGGGCCTGCGGCTCCTGCCCGGTCCGCCGGGCGTGCAGGGCGGCCGCCAGCCAGCAGGCCGTCACATGCGCCTCGACGAGCTCCTCGGGCACCGACCGGTCCCGCACGTGCCGGCGGACGACGCCCAAGGTGGCGGGCGGTACGTAATTGCGCAGCACGATCATCGCGTCACGGATCTCGATGACCCTGCGGTACAGGAGCAGTTGCAGCGGTACGGCCACCGTCCCGAGCCGGTTGCCCGGCCGCAGGACGACATCGGGGGTGGTCGCCGTCAGGTCCTGCCACAGCGGGTCCAGGCCCCGGTAGGACCTGCGGTCCGCCAGATGGGCCCGGATCCGCGCCCCTACCGGGAGCGCCGCCCCGAGTGCCATGAACGCGGCCTCGACACCCGTCACGGGCGAGAACAACGGGGCGAACACCGCCGAGCGCGTATGCAGATAGAACAGCTTCAGGATCCACAGCAGCGAGGCCAGCAGGATGCCGGTGCCGAAGAGCCGCAGGCCGTAACGGAGCAGCCGCGGTGTGCCGGTCCTGCCGTAACTCCAGCACACGAACCCGCAGGTGGTGTCCGCCGCCAGATGGAAGGCGAAGAACACCCACCAATAGGCGTCCGGCGCGCCGGGGATGTCGGGCGAGGGGGCGATCGCGTTACGGGCGTGCGGCGGGGCGCCGGCGTCCAGCAGCACCAGCGTCACCATCACCGCCGCGGCCGCGCCGAAGACCACGCCGCCGCGCCGGCGCCGGCCCGCCGCTCCGAAGATGAACCACAGCACGGCCGCCGCGTCCACGATGCTGAGCAGATGTGTGGTCAGGTCGACCCAGTGCGGGCCGGGCACGAGGCGGGCCAGCACCGCCGTCACCGGCTCCAGGTGCATGGACATCGCGAGCGCGATCATCACGACGGCGAACCACAGCGGCCGCTGCTCGCGATGGCGCACCCCCTGCGGGGCGCGCACCAGGGCCGCCGTCCACAGGGCGATGATGCCGGCGTTCTCCAGCCACTCGCCCTCTAACCAGCCGAACATGACGCCCCCGCGGTCCGGGCCGGCCGCAGCCCCATCGCCGACTCCAGGCCGCCCAGCATCCCCGACAGCGGTGTCGGAGCCGGTATGCGCCCGGCGGCTTCGAGGATCAGCGTGGCGATCATCTCGGCCTCCTGCTCCTGCTCGTCGCCGTAGGTGATCCGCGGCAGCATCCGGCGGACGGACCGCGGATCGGCGATGTCCAGATGCCGCGTGAGCTGGATGTCCTCAGCCACCGATCGGTGGTTGCACACCAGATGACCGATTTCGTGGACGATGATGTGTTCCTGGTGCAAGGGGCTGGTCTGTGCGTCGTAGAGGATGTAATCCTCCAGCTCGACCGACAGCAGCAGTCCCGACGGGGTGCCGGGGACCGTCGGTGTGGGAAGGGCGAGCAGCCGCAGGGGCCGGTCGCGTTCCTCCGCGAGGCGGGCGCAGAGCGCCTGGGCGGAGAACGGGTCCGGCACGGGAATCGAGCCGATCACCTTCTGACATCGGCGGCGCAGATTCCGCCAGTGCATCTCAGTCGTCTCTCCACGGTTCGCAGGGACGGGGGGACACCTCACCCGGTAGCCGCGCGCCGTCACGGTGTCACCGTCACACCGCGGCGGCCGCCGGCACGTACGCCGTTCACGCAGGCGCTACGGCTCCTTCGCTGCACCGTCTCCGAGATCTCGACCGGCAGCATCAGGAGCCCCCCTCGTACGTATGCCTGAGCCCGGTGTGATCGTAGATCGTTCCGCCCGGTCCGGCTAGGCCATCTCCCTCGGAACGCACGACAGTTGTTCCACGCATGTCTGTCGCATGCGGGCTACCGGCGGTATTCCGCGGGCCCGTAGGCGCGCCTGGTGCTCGGCCAGTCGATGCCGACGATGATGCCGCTCGCCCTCGACACGGCGAAGGCGCGCGGCGTCAGCGTCGCCGTCGACCTCGCCACCAGGGGCGGCCCTCGACTGGCGGTCGTCATCGACGGCGGGGCGGCGACGGTGACCCGGGACGCGCCGCCGCGCGCCTACGATCGCCGGCCCTTGAGCCCGGGGCCTCGCCCTCGATCCGCCGGGTGGCCTCGGTCACACGGCCGAGGGTTGTACGGGAACGCGTCTCGATTGCGCGCCTCTGGGATTGCGTGGCCGTCACGATTGCGGAGGCGGGCGCATTCCGTTGATACCGGGTCGGATACAGGCCGTATTTTCAGGGCTCACAACAGATTCCGCGTGTCACCGAACGAGTGAACTTCGCGTGGGGACGTTGTTCACCGACCAAGAGGGAAGCTGTTTCATGCGCCGCACCATCGTCCGCCGTACCGCCGTCGCCGCCTCCGCGATCTCCCTGGCCCTGCTCGTCGGCGCCTGCGGATCCGACGAGCCCGCCGCCGACACCACCCCCAAGGGCAAGGACGGGGCCAAGGAGAGCGCGGCCACCGGCCCCGCGGCCAAGGCCCTCTCGCAGGCCGAGCTGGACAAGCTCACCCTGACCGAGAGCGACCTGAAGGACCACAAGGTCGCCAAGGCCACCGAGGCGGACATCGCCACGGCGAAGGCCGTCACCGCCGACAAGGCCGAGTGCAAGCCGCTCGTCGACGTCATGGCGCTCCGGCCGGTGGGCGCGCCCGCCGCGTCCGCGCTCCGCAAGATCGTGGCCATGCCCCCGAAGCCGGCCGAGAACGCCTCGCCCGAGGAGAAGGCGAAGGCCGGACTGAACGCCCTCGGCGCGACGGTGACGGCCGACGCGCTCGGCTCGTACGAGGCCAAGGGCGCCTCGGACGCGTTCGCCAAGCTGCGTTCGGCGGGCCAGGCCTGCGCCGGTGGCTTCAACCTGGTGGCCGGCTCGGACAAGACGAAGATCACCAAGGTCGCCCCGGCCGCCTACAGCGGTGGTGACGAGGCGATCGCCTTCACCCTGACGCTCGACCTGGAGGGCGAGACCGGCACGGCTCACCTGGTGGCGGTGCGCAAGGGCGGCACGCTCGCGTCCTTCTACGCGCAGAGCCTCGCGGGCAAGGCGGAGCAGCCGAAGGCCGTCATCGACGCCCAGCTGGCCAAGCTCGGCTGACCACCGCCCGGCCGCACCACGTACCCCGTTCCGGAACCTCACCGGGGCGGGGTCGCGCCGTATCGGTGTCCGCCGACGGGGGGTTGACGGGGCGTCGGTAGCGGTGGCCGGCCCGGCTTGGGCGCATGAAATACGGAATGTGGTGTTCCGAGGGTAGATGTCTGATGGTGGCGGATGGGAGTATTCGGCCGTGACTGTTGATCATGGTGGCGCGGGTTTGTTGTCAGGCCGAGTGGTGTTGGTGTCGGGGGCGAGCAGTGGGATCGGCGCCGCCGCGGTGCGGGTGTTCGCGCGGGAGGGCGCCGCGGTCGTACTGGCGGCGCGGCGGGAGGACCGCCTCGCCTCGCTGGTGAACGAGGTGCGCGAGAGCGGCGGCGAGGCCGACTACGTCGTCACGGACGTGTCGCGGGGCGAGGACGCCCGGCGCGCGGTGGAGTTCGCGGTGGAGCGGTACGGGCGGCTGAACGCGGCGTTCAACAACGCCGGGATCGGCTGGGACCAATCACCCCTCCATCTCATGGGTGACGAGGTCTATGACCAGGTCATGGACACGAATGTGCGCGGCGTATGGAACCTGATGCGCCATGAGATCGCCGCCATGCTGGAGACCGGCGGCGGCGCGATCGTCAACAACAGCAGTGTCGCTGGGTTCCAGGCCATTCCGGCCGCGGCTCCGTACATCGCCTCGAAGCACGCCGTGATCGGCCTGACGAAGGCCGCGGCCGCGGAGTACGCCGGGCAGGGAATCCGCGTGAACACGGTGGCCCCCGGGACGACCCGGAGCGAGATCATCGAGGGCTGGTTCGAGCGCAACCCGGGCATGGAGAAGGAGCTCCACCGGGCGACACCGCAGGGCCGCACGGCGGCGCCGGAGGAGATAGCGGAAGCGGCGGCATGGCTGTGCAGCGACCGCGCGTCCTTCGTGACGGGCGTGGCGTTGCCGGTGGACGGCGGCTACACCATGGTGTGACGTCCACTTCGTCGCCGAGCGGTACGCGCCCCGCGCGCAGGTCGGACCGGCGCGACGAATCAGGTCGTGGACGGGGTGATCCGCGCCTGGATCCCGCTTACGGGCCGAAACACAACATGACGACGCATGTCGCTGCTCCTAGCACGGCACCCATGAGGACTTGGTCCAGTGTGTGGACGCGCAGATGCAGGCGGGACCAGCCGATGGATGCGACGAGAAGGTACAGCGAGGCCGAGCCGGGGCCCAGGTGGAGGGTGAGGAGAGTGACGCCGGCGGCTGCCGCGCTGGTGTGCAGGGAGACATTGCCGGCCCAGGTGCATGCGAGCAGGAGGGCTGCCAGCAGCGGGGCCGTGCTTCCCAGGGCCAGCAGTGGCGCGGGAGCTCCCAGGAGCCCGCAGATCAGCCATACGACTGCTGCGGCGACGGCGCTCGCACCCAGGAGCATCAGCCGGTGTCTGCGCTGACAAGGAACGGGGGCGGGCCACCATCCCAGGCGTGCGCCGGCACAGGCCAGGGCCGCACACAGCAGCGCCCAGGAACTGCTGCCGCACAGCCCCCACAGAAGGCCGTCGTAGTGGGGCCAGGTCGTATGCCAGCTGACTGCGCCGCCGGCAACGACCGGCATGACGGGAGGAGAGAAGTACAGGCTCAACTGCCGCGCCAGTCTCGTGCGGCCGGATCCTACGGTGATCATCGTCACGACAGGTAAACGAAACGGCCCTTGCGAAGTTCACTGCCGAAACGCGCCACGGTCGGCCCATTGTGAGCCTGCTACGACACCCAGGGCCCCGACGTACGCAGCGTGCACGACTGCCCGCCCACCGGGCGTGTCCTCCGTGTCCGGGCAGGCACCGTTCAGGCGTGTCCGCGTGCCGTCTGTTCCCGTTGTCCGGGCGGACGTTGATTGTGCGGTAGGTGGCGAGGGATGGAACGACATGGCACCAGACACGCGGCTGCACATCGGGGCCGTGCACAAGACGTACGGCCGACGGGCGGTGCTGCGCGGCGCCGACCTGACGGTGTCGGCCGGCATGCTCGCCGGTGTGGTGGGCGAGAACGGCTCGGGCAAGAGCACGCTGTTGCGCATCGCGGTGGGACAGCTCATGCCGGATCGCGGCTCCGTGCGGCGTTTCAGCGCGCTGGGGTACTGCCCGCAACGGGCGGTGGTCAATGACACGTTGACGGTCGCTCAGCATCTGCGGCTGTTCCAGGTCGCCTACCGGCTGCCCCGGTTGGATCACGCCTGGGAGTTGATGGACCTGCTCGGATTCGGCGGCGAGCGGCGCACCCGGGCGGGCGAGCTCAGTGGCGGCACCCGGCAGAAGCTCAACCTGACCTTGGCGCTCATGCACGATCCGCCGTTGCTGGTGCTCGATGAGCCCTACCAGGGCTTCGACTGGGACACGCACCAGCGATTCTGGCAGTTGGCAGGGCGGTTGCGCAGCAAAGGGCGCTCGGTGGTGGTGGTTTCCCATTTGCTGCACGACCTGCAGCACTTCGACACCGTCCACCATTTGCGCGACGGTCGCCTGCACGAGGAGGGAGTGCCGCGATGAGGTATCAGTGGACGGCGTTCACGGTGGCCTTCGGCTTCACGCTGACCGGTCACCTGCGCAACCGCCTTGCGATGACCATGATCGCCTTCTTTGTCCCGACTTGGATCTACCTGGTCCGTGTCACCGCTCTCAACAAGGACATCACCTTCAACAGCAGCGCGCTCGGCATCGACGTGGTGGCGTCGATGAACCGCACCATCCAGGTCTCCAGCTCCCTGCACGCGGTCACGGTGATCGCCGGTTTCATGATGTTCATGGCCACCTTCAGCGCCCGGGACATGGACCTGCGCCTGGTACTGGCGGGCTACCCCCGGCTGCAGTTGCTGGCCGCCAAACTTGGTGCCCTCCTCGTCGTCACGGCGCTGCTCACCTGTTACACCCTCGGCCTGCTGCGGCTGTCCTGGCCGCTGGCCCAACCCGGGGCAGTGGCCGCCGCCCTGGCAGCGGCCATCCTGGCCTACGGAGGACTGGGCATCATGACCGGCTACCTGCTGCGTAACGAACTGGAAGGATTCTTCGTCGTGGTGATGGCCACGCTGATCGATGTCGGCATGCAAAGCCCGGTTTCGAACCCGGCCGGGGACCAGGGATTTCTGAGTGCCTTGCCGCTGTACGGACCCGCGCAGGCGGCCCTGGCCGGCTCCTTCGCCCACACGGCCTCCTTCACCTGCGCGGCCCCGGCTCTGTACTGGTTCGCGGCCACCAGCCTTCTGGCCCTGCTCACCTTCTGCCTACGCACCCGCCACTACTACGGCCGGCTCACCACGGTCTCGTCGTCAGCCGACCTGTGCCTGCGGGTCGACTCAAGTACGATCTGACAAGGCATGGCCTGGCAAACTGGACGCCTGTGCCCGCACGTTGGGCAGAGACCTGCGGACGGGCCGAGGAGGCCGTCCATGCCTGTCACTCCTCGCGCCGGCAGGTATCGCTCGCCGACGGCAGGGGATGGTCGGGTGGCTCCTCTGTCGCTTCGGCGGCTTCGGTCGCGAGGCAGGGCCGGGCGCCGCATGGCCATCTGCTGCCCGCCCTGCTGAACGCGCCCCGGCCGCGGGTGGTGAACGTCTCCTCCGTCCTGCACTGGCTGGGCCGGTGCCGCACCAACCGTCCGCACCTGCCCCGGCGCTACCACCGATGGCCGGCCTACTTCGACTCCAAACTGGCGAATCTGCTGTTCGCCCAGGGACTCGCGACGTGGGCGCGAACCCGCGAGCTGCCGTTGCACGCGATCGCCGCCCATCCCGGCCTGGTCAACACCACTCTCGGCTCCAGCGCGCTGCACGCCGACGGCCGGCACGTCGAGGCACGGCTGCTGGAGTGGGTGCAGGCGCGATGGCACCCTCCTTCGCAGGCGGCCTGGCCGCTGGTGCGAGCAGCAACGACCCGCGTGTCAGCAGCGGCGAATTCCTCGGCCCGGGCGGGCGGTTGGAATGGTCCGGTCTCCCCGTGCGAGTACCCGCGCGACGAGCGCGTGACGCCGATGCCGTCGAGCGACTGTGGCGGCTGTCCCAACGACTGACCGACCACGCCTTCCCGTCCTCAGGGCTGTCCACCTCATGGGAGCAACGCCCATGACGACACCGCGTCCGGCCGCGATCAGGCCCGCCGGCCGCCGGCAGCGATTCCTGCGCGTACTAGGTGGCCGGGCAGGAATGTCCGTAGTCCGAGACGCCGAGGACGTTGAGTACGGGCTCGTCCCCGTCCAGGAGCTCGAACGTGAAGACCGCTCCATGCGCACCGGCGGTCAGCGACACCTGGTCGCCGAAGGTGAGCGCCTCGTAGGGCTGCCAGGGGCACCCCCGCTCCTCCAGCGCGGCGACGAGCCGCGACCGAGTAACCGATGCCGGCAGGACCCGTATCCCGGAGCCGTCCGGATCCGGCAGCTCGATGACCTCGCGCCACGCCTGGACGCAGATGGTGTGGACGGTGCGGCACCGGCAGACGCCGAACTCCAGGTCGCCGTACGCGAACAGGCCGGGCGGCTCGTCGCCGGGCAGCCCCGTGTCCCACGGATCGCCCAGTGCCGCCACCACGTCGGACATCCGCAGGCCGCAGTGGACGGAGCCGTAACGGCCGGTCTGCGCGACCTCGGTGAGCAGATCGAGTGTCATGAGGAGCTCCTTCGCGGTGCTTCGCCGACGCGCAGGAACGCCAGCGCCCGCCGGGTCACCGCCAGCACGTCCTCCGGATCGTCCTGTCGGGCCCAGTGCTCCATGGCGGTGGTGATCGCCCCGATCACGGTGGTGGCCAGCAGGTGCGTTTCGAGGCTGTCCGCGGGCCGGCCCGTACGGGGTGCGAGCACTGGCAACAGCCGGTCCCGCATCTCCTGCCCGGCCGCCAGCCAGCGCATCCGGACGGCCGGCACGGTGCCCATCACGCGGATCAGCCGGCGCGCCTGCTCGGCGTCGGCGAGCCGCCGCTCGGACACCGGGGTGGTGAACGCCGCCTCGACGGCCGCGGTGAGCGGCTCGTCGGCGGGGCGGGCCGCCAGCTGATCGACGAGTTGGCCGATGCCCGACGTCAGGACGGGGGTGAGGGCGTCCTCCTTGGCCGGGCAGTAGCGGTAGAACGTACGCAGGGAGATGCCCGCCTCGCCGGCGATGTCCTCGACGGTCGTCGCGTCGTAACCGCGCTCGGCGAAGAGCCGCGCCGCCGCCTCCGCGATCTCCAGCCGGGTGTGTTGCCGCCGCCCCTCGGTCAGTGTCGGCCGCCCTCGGGTGGCAGTCATCCCATCTCCTCGTAGTCGTACGTGGGACCTCATGTTGTCACGGAAGGATTTTATGGCACGTCGTGCCAAAAAGAGACGGTGACACGGCCACCGCCGGAAGGCACCTGAAGGAGCCGACCATGCCCCGCACTTACCTCGTCACCGGAGCCGCCTCCGGCATCGGCAGGGCCATGGCGGTCCTCCTGCGCGAGCGGGGCCACCGCGTGATCGGCGCGGACCTCAAGGGCTGCGACATCGACGCCGACCTGGCCACCGCCGAAGGGCGCCTCGAACCCGTCGAGAAGACCGGGGAGTTGACCGGAGGCCGCCTCGACGCCGTCATCGCCTCCGCCGGCGTGGGCCACTTCGAGCCGGTCACCGTCCGGGTCAACTACTTCGGCACGGTCGCCGTCCTGGAGGGCCTGCGCCCCCTGCTCGCCGCCGGTACGCGGCCGCGCGCCGTCGCCGTCTCCTCCGTCGCCGCCGTCCACCCGCACGACACGGCGATGGTCGACGCCGCCCTCGCCGGCGACGAGGCCGCGGCCGTCACCGCGGCCCGGGCCGCTGTGGACCGCGGTGAGGGTCATGTGATCTACGGTTCGTCGAAGAAGGCGGTGGCCCGCTGGGTCCGCCGCACCGCCGTCACCGCCGACTGGACGGGCACGGGCATCGCCCTGAACGCCGTCGCCCCCGGCATCGTCCTCACCCCCATGACCGAGCCCATGCTCGGCGACCCCGCCATCCGCGCGATCGCGGACGCGAGCGTTCCCATGCCGCTGCACGGCCACGCGACCCCGCGGCAGGCCGCCCACCTGCCGGCCTGGCTCGCATCCCCCGAGAACACGCACGTCACCGGCCAAGTCGTCTTCCTCGACGGCGGTGCCGACGCCGTCCTGCGCGGCGCCGACACGTTCTGAGGCCCCTGCTCAGTCCAGCGGCTTGGCCAGGATGTACTCGGTCACCCCCGGCGGATAGTCCGGCACCTCGCCGACCACCGTGTACCCCTGCCGCCGGTAGAAGGCGGGGGCCTGGAAGTCCCAGGTCTCCACCCGTGCGTACCCGCATCCGCGCTCGTCACGGGCGGTCCCCTCGGCCCGCCGGAGCAGATCGGCGCCCAGCCCGCGACCTCGGTGGCGCGCGTCGACCCACAGCAGCTCTATATGGAGCCACCGCCCCCACGTGCGACCGGTGACCCCGCCCACCACCGAGCCGTCGGCGTCCAGCGCGTACAGCTGGAGCGGAACCTCGTCCTCGGCCGGTGTGCCCCGCAGAGCGGCCATCGGCGGGGAGGCGGCCGCATTGCTCTCGCCCAGCCGCTCGCCGAGCCAGTCCTCCCGCTCCTTGCTGACCGCAGTCTCGAATCGCCACATGGACCAGAGCCTACGAGCGCGCAGCGCACCCCCTGATCCCCCTGCTGTCACCGCACACGCTGTGTGCACGTGATCTTGCGGAGGGGTAGGGGGAATGGCCTCCGGTGTGAGGCCGGGCATAGGGCCCAGATCACGTACGAAGGGGCGTAGTGGGCGGGGTGGGGGACCGCTCGCCGGGGGGTGGGGG
>NZ_JBVHJJ010000007.1:53677-382966 GCF_055560115.1 Streptomyces sp. NPDC023527 | reverse complement strand
GAGACGGACCGGGGCGCGGCGAGCATCATCGCCACCGACACGCATCCGTTCTGGGAGACCGACGAAAAGCGATGGGTCGACGCGGGCGACCTCCGGGCGGGCGCTCACCTGCGCACGTCGAGCGGGGAGACGGTCGAGGTCAAGGCGACGCGTCACTTCGTCAAACAGCAACGCACCCACGACCTGACCGTCAGCGGCGTCCACACGTACCATGTGCTGGCGGGGGGTACCCCGATTCTGGTTCACAATTGCGGTGGAAATGTCACAGGGCATCCATCCACATGCGATTGCGCCAATGGTGGGGTCCCGAAGGTACGGAACGGGAAACTCGCCGGAGGTGTCCATCCGAAAACGAACGTCCCGTTCGATACCGATGGGTTCCCCGACTTCTCGGCATGGCGTCACCCGCAAGTGCCAGACGTTCGGATTCAGCTCACTGGTAGTCGATCGAAGGACTTCAGACTGGCCAATCAAGCGGCAGGGCTGCCTTCGACCCCACCCGGCTACACGTGGCATCATCATCAAGACTCTGGTCGTATGCAGCTCATCCAGAGGCGAGTTCACGCCGACACCGGGCATACCGGAGGTTTTTGATGCCGGAGCTATTTGAAGACAGCGACTATTACACCGGGCCTCCGCTCGACGGCGACATGATCCGTCAGGCCGAGGAGGATCTCGGTGTGCGCTTGCCCCGCAGCTATATCGAAGTGTTGCTCCTGCGGAACGGAGGAACCCCGCGATATCGCTGCTATCCCACAGCATTCCCAACGTCTTGGGCTGACGACCATTTCGAGATCAGCGGGATTAGGGGAATCGGCGGAGCCTGGGGAATCGACTCCTCGGCCGACGGAGGAAGTTCCTACTTGGTATCAGAATGGCAGTATCCGGAAATCGGCGTAGTGATTTGCGACACGCCTTCCGCCGGCCACGATACTGTAATGCTCGACTACTCCCAGTGCGGGCCGGGCGGTGAACCAGCAGTCGCATACATCGATGAAGACCGTATCCCCCGACAGGTGGCCAAGTCGTTTGACGAGTTCCTTTCTCGGCTCATTCCTTGCGGTTCACTTGATTAGACTGGGTGTACGCGCCGAGGACTAGCGACCCTATTTCTGCAGTCCCCCATAACAGGAGAGCCCCTACGCAACAGCATTGCGGAGGGGCCCTTCGGCATGTGGCGCCAATGTCAGTGGAGGAGTGAGGCGATGGCCTAGTGCTGGAGATGGAACGCACGCCAGAATCGCGCCCGTCCAGCCGCGCCAGTCCGGGCTGACCGAAGTCCGGGGGCCAGGTCATCCTTGGAGTGAGTAGGCCCCGTACCGGGCCAGCTCCACGACGCCGAGGTCAAGACGACGACTCCCGCCCCGCCTCGTCGTACCCCGTAGTCCCCCCATCCAGCAGCGAAGGCTCGCGGCGGCTCGCTGCCGCGGAGAGCCAGCGCAACGCGTGGTAGCCGGTGAGCACGATGAGGGTGCCCAGGGCGATGCCGCTCAGTTCGAAGTTGTCGCTGATCTTCAGGGAGACGTCGCCGATGCCGATGACGACGCCCGCGGCGGCCGGCACCAGGTTGAGGGGCTGTGCGAAGTCGACCTTGTTCCGTACCCAGATCTGGGCGCCCAACAGGCCGATCATGCCGTAGAGGATGACGGTGATGCCCCCGAGGACCCCGCCGGGGATGGCGGCGACGACGGCGCCGAACTTCGGGCAGAGACCGAAGAGCAGCGCGAAGCCGGCGGCGGCCCAGTACGCGGCCGTGGAGTAGACGCGCGTCGCGGCCATCACGCCGATGTTCTCCGCGTACGTCGTGGTGGCGGGGCCGCCCACCGCGGTCGAGAGCATGGTCGCGCTGCCGTCCGCGATGATGGCGACGCCCATCTTGTCGTCGAGCGGGTCCCCGGTCATCTCACCGACGGCCTTGACGTGACCGGCGTTCTCGGCGATGAGGGCCACCAGCACCGGGAGCGCGACGAGGATCGCCGAGAGCGAGAAGTTCGGCGCGTGGAAGGTCGGCGTGCCGATCCAGTCCGCCTTGGCGACGCCCGAGAAGTCGATGCGCCAGTGGTCCGTCACCTTGCCGGAGCCGTCGGCCGAGTGGATCTTCCCGGCGGTCCGGTCGAGGATCCAGGACAGCGCGTAGCCGAAGACGAGGCCGAGGAAGATCGCGATGCGGGACCAGAAGCCCCGCAGCACCACCAGCGCGAGCCCCGTGAAGAGCATCGTGGCGAGGGCGGCCCACTGGTCCTGCGGCCAGTAGGTCTTCGCGGTGACCGGGGCCAGGTTGAAGCCGATCAGCATGACGACCGCGCCGGTGACCACCGGCGGCAGGACGGCGTGGATCACCCGGGCCCCCATGGCCTGGATGACCACTCCGCAGGCCGCCAGCGCGGCACCCACCACGAGCATGGCGCCGGTCAGGGTGCCGGCGTCCCCGCCCTGGCTCCCGATGACCGCCGACACACCGACGAAGGAGAGCGAGGAGCCGAGGTAGCTGGGGACGCGCCCGCGCGTCATCACCAGGAACAGGACCGTCGCCACGCCCGATGCCATCAGCGCCAGGTTGGGGTCCAGCCCCATGAGGATCGGGGCGACGAAGCACGCGCCGATCATCGAGACGACGTGCTGGGCACCGAGCCCGACGGTGCGTCCCCACGACAGCCGTTCGCCGGGCTTGACGACCTCGCCGGGCCTCAGATGCTTGCCATCGCCATGCAGCTTCCATCCGAAGCCCGCCATGTTCATTCTCCGTTCGCAGGGCCCCGCGCGTCGCAGAGGCCAAGGCGATTCATAGTCGATGGCTTCGGAAGCACCAAACCGGGCCGGCGGCCGGGGCGGGCCCCGCGCCCGGCATCAGTCGCGCCAACCCCCGCCCGTTCATCCGTTCCGGTCATCTGCCGCACCCGATCCCCTACGCTGCGTACACACATGTCACTCTGTGTGTATGACGATGACATGGGCGCTACCCGCCGCACCGGCCGGCATCGAGGACGTCGTGGCGCGGATGCGGAGGCTGGACGAGGCGTTGCCGCCGCGGGACGGGGTGGCGGTGTTCAACCGGGTCTATCTGACGGTCACGCGGGAGATCGGCCGGCAGGTGGCGGCCGGCGGGTTCGAGGACGGGCGCGTGGCGACCGAGCTGGACGTACGGTTCGCCGGGCGGTATCTGGCCGCTGTCGACCGGGCCGCCGTGGGGCGCCGGCCGCCCGCGTGCTGGCGGCCGCTGTTCCAGTTGCGGGGCCATCCGGCCGTGCAGCCGCTGCAGTTCGCGCTGGCGGGGATCAACGCGCACATCGGGCACGACCTCGCCCTCGCGCTCGCCGACACCTGCCGGGCCCGGGATGTCGAACCGGCGGCGCTGCAGGGCGACTTCGACCGGATCGGCGAGCTGCTCGCGGCCATGGAGGAGCGGATCCGGGAGGAGCTGATGCCCGGCCCGGATCTGCTGGACGTCGCCGATCCGCTGACCCACCTGGTGGGCTCCTGGAGCCTGGACGCGGCGCGCGGCGCGGCGTGGGCGTCGTTCCGGGCGCTGTGGGCGGTGCGCGGGCTGTCGGACGTGACGGACGAGCTCACCTACCGGATGGACTCCGGAGTGGGGCTGGTGGGGCGGTGTCTGCTGACGCCGCTGGGGTGAGGCCCCTGGAGGTCTCCAGGGGTTTCCAGAGGTTTCCGGGGGCCTCGGGGTCCTCAGTCCTCCGGCAGTTCCACCGGCGCGATCTCGTCGTAGACATCGCCCGGGCCGGGGTTGGTGCCGTCCGTGGCACCGCCGAACTGGTTCATCACGCCCCACACCGCGTTGAGGGCGGTCTGCACGGCGCCCTCGGCCCAGCCCGCCGTCCAGGAGATGTCGTCGCCCGCGAGGAACAGGCCGCGCTTGTCCTCCGGCAGCCGGTCCTGCATGAAGTGGGTGAACAGGCGCCGCTGGTAGCGGTAGTGGCCGGGCAGGTTCGCCTTGAACGCGCCCATGAAGTAGGGCTCGTTCTCCCAGGAGACCGTGACCGGGTTGCCGATGATGTGGCGCCGGATGTCGACCTTGGGGTAGATCTCGCCGAGCGACTTGAGCATGACCTCCATGCGCTCGTTCGCCGACAGCGGCAGCCACTTGAGGCTGTCGTCGCACCAGGTGTACGAGAGGCAGATGACAGCCGGCTTGTCCGGACCGTCGTCCAGGAGGTACGTACCGCGGGTCATCCGGTCGGTGAGCGTCATCGACATGACGTCACGGCCGGTCTCCTCGTCCTTGTCCAGCCAGAACGGCCGGTCGACGGGGACGAACAGCTTGGACGACTCCATGTAGTGGGTGCGCTCCATCGCCGTCCAGTGGTCGATGGGGAAGAGCGAGTCGTCGCACTCGATCTTCGACAGCAGCATCCACGACTGCGCGGTGAAGATCGCCGCCTTGTACGTACGGATGTCGCCGGTCGCGTCGGTGACCGTGATGCCGTTGCCCGCCGTGCGGTGCAGCCGGGTCACGGCCGGGCGCGGGTCGCCGCCGTGCAGCGAGGACAGCGAGGTGCCCGGCGCCCAGTGGACGAGCTTGCCGGGCTCGCGCTCCCACAGCCGCAGCGGGAGCTGCTGGCTGCCGCCGACGATGCCGCGGTGGTGGTCGTCCGCCTCGGTGTAGACGACGCGCAGGATCTCCAGGATGGAGTTGGGGAAGTCGGTGTCCCAGCCGCCGGTGCCGAAGCCGACCTGGCCGAAGATCTCGCGGTGGCGGAAGGACTTGAAGGCGGTCGACTCGCACAGGAAGCCGTAGAAGGTCTGGTTGTCGAGCTTCTCGACGAGCTTCGCCCAGATCTCGCGGATGCGCGGCACATCGCGCTCGCGCAGGGCGCGGTTCATGTCGGAGAAGTCGGCGCCCTCCTCCAGGCAGGCGTTCCACGCGTCCGCGACCTCGCGGTAGACCGCGGGCAGGTCGTCGATGGTCTTCGCGTAGTGCGACTCGCCCTTGAGGTCGACGACGGTCGAGGGGGTGTCCGGGGCCAGCGGGTTGGGGAACGGCTTGGTCTCCAGGCCCACCAGGTCGATGTAGTACTGCAGCGCCGTGGAGCTCGGGGGGAAGCGCATCGCGCCCATCTCGGCGGTGAGCGAGGGGTCGCAGCCCTCGAAGCCGACGGTCCGCAGCCGGCCGCCGATCTTGTCGGCCTCGTAGACGACGGGCTTGAGGCCCATCTTCATCAGCTCGTAGGCGGCGATGATGCCCGACAGGCCGCCGCCGATGACCGCGACCTCGGTGCCGTGCTCGGTCGCCGGTATCTGGCCGAGGCCGGCCGGGTGGGCCAGGAAGTCGTCGTACGGGAAGGGGAAGTCCGGGCCGAACATCGTGATCGGCGGCAGGGCCGGCTCCGACTGCTCGTCGTGGGCGGCGTTGGGCACCATGGACGTCATCGGCTGAACTCTCCTGCGGGAAGGGGGTGACGGCTCTGAGCGAGGCCGCGGGGGGCTGCGCCTCGGCGGTGGGGGGTCAGATGAGCGAGGTGTACAGCTCCGGTCGCCGGTCGCTCAGATAGGTGTTCTCGGCGCGGGACGCCTTCAGCAGCGCCGGGTCGACGTCGGCGACGATCAGGTCCTCGCCGGCGCCCGCGCGGGCCCGCACGGTCCCGTCGGGGGCGGCGAGGCAGCTGAGGCCGGCGAAGGCGAAGTCGCCCTCGGCGCCGCAGCGGTTGGCGTACGCGATGTAGAGCTGGCTCTCCCACGCCCGGGCCGGGATGATCGTCTGCGGGACGATCTCGTACGGGCGCATCAGCGCGGTGGGCGCGAGCAGCAGCTCGGTGCCGGCCAGGGCGTGGGCGCGTACGGGCTCGGGGAACTCGATGTCGTAGCAGATCAGCAGGCCGAGGCGGACGCCGTCGAGGTCGGTCTGGACGACGGGGTCGGAGCCGGGGCGGAAGTACGTGGTCTCGTACGCACCGAAGAGGTGGGTCTTGCGGTAGTTCGCCAGGCTCGCGCCGTCCGGACCGATGAGCCGGAGCGAATTGAAGATCGCGTCGCTCTCACCGTCCGTGCCGCGCTCGGGGTAGCCGTAGCCGACGGCCAGGCCGTAGGTGGCGGCGATGCGGGCGACGGCCTCGGCACCGGGGCCGTCGGCGGGCTCGGCGAGGTCGCGGACCGCCGGGCCGAGGGCGTAGCCGGTGAGGTAGAGCTCGTTGGTCAGCAGCAGCCGGGCGCCCGCGGCGGCGGCCCGGCGGGCGGCGGCGTCGAGCGAGGCCAGGCTGTCGGCGGTGGAGGAGGGGACGCCGGCGGGGCCCTGGTACAGCGCGATACGCAGCGGCGTCATGCTGCCTCTTTCACCTGTCGAGCTCACTGTCGAGCGGGCGTTCGTTTGGAAGACGACTTGACGGTACGGGCCGGTAACTCACCCCGACAAGGCGCGTCCGTTGCGCATCAGCGGGCGATTCGTTGCGCCTTTGGGGCCGGATGGCTCGATTCGTTGCGCGGGGCACGTGGGCCCGGGGGCGCGGGGGCGTCTCCCCCTCCGGTCGGAGGGGGTCGCGGCCGGTTCCGCCGCGCGGCGGAGCATGATCGGTCTGTGGCCCGACGAGCGCGGAGGGCTCCGGGCGGGAAGGTGGTGGCAGGCCGGAGAACGGCCCGGCCGGCTCCGCCCGGTCTCCGCTCAGCGCACCGAAAGGGCTGCCGCCATGTCCCGTCTCCGCCTCTCGCCCACCCGGACCCGTCTCGCCGCGGTCGGCGGTGCCGTCCTGCTGGCCGCCTCGGCCACCGGGATGGCCCTCGCCTCCGACAACGGTGGCGCCGAGCGCCCGAAGGAGCCGAGCCTCACCGGTTCGGCCAAGATGTACCGGCCCGCCGGGGACAAGGTTCACTTCACCTTCGACGCCCACGGGATGCTCGACAAGGCGCAGGGCACGTTCCGCCTCAGCCATGTCTACCCGAACGGCAAGCACGTCTTCGCGGAGGGCCGGATCGACTGCCTGATCTCGGGCGGCAAGTCCGCGGTGACCACCGGCATCGTCACCGAGACGGACCTCGACGGCCTCAAGGGCATGCGGGTCGGCTTCACCGTGAACGACCACGGCAAGCGGGGCGACCGCCTGGGCTACAGCTGGGTTCCGACGAACGACCCCCGCGCGACCAAGGACCTGCCCAAGTGCGTGAGCTCCGCGCCGCTGGAGAAGCTGGAGTCGGGCGACTTCACCGTGGCTCCGTGGGAGCCGCTCCCGTAGCCGCGCGGACGACGTCCCGTACGAGCTCGCGCAGCCATCGGTGGCCGCTGTCGGCCTCGTGGCGCGGGTGCCACGCCATGCGGATGGACAGCGGCGGCAGGTCCAGGGGTATCTCGAAGGTGCGCAGGCCGAGGGCGGCCGCGGCGGGGGCGCCGATCCGCTCGGAGACGAGCCCGACGGCGTCGGTGCCGCTCAGGACGTAGAGGGCGGCGGCGGAGGTCGGGACCGTGGCGATGACGCGCCGGCGCAGACCGCGGGCGGCGAGCGCCTCGTCGACGGGGCCGGACAGCCGGCCGCGCCGGGAGTCGACGACGTGGCGCGCGGCGGCGTAGCGGCGGGGGGTGAGGGGGCCGTCGAGGAGGGGGTGCCCGGGGCGGGCGACGCCGACCACGCGGTCCTCCAGCAGCGGCTCGAAGCGGATCTCCGGTTCGTCGCGGTCGATGACGCCGAGCTCCAGGTCGATGGTGCCGTCGCGCAGCGGCGCCGCCTGGGCGGGGCCCTCGGCGAGGAAGCGCAGGGTGACGCCGGGCGCCTCCCGGCCGGCCCGGCCGAGCAGGGCGGCGCCGTAGGCCAGCACATGGCTGTCGTGGGCGCTGAGGGTGAAGGAGCGGTGCAGGGTGGCGGGGTCGACGGGCGCCCCGGCGGCGAAGAGGGCCCGCGCGTCGTCGAGGACGCGACGCACGTCGGCGCGCATGGCCAGCGCGCGTGGGGTGGGGACCATGTGGCGTCCGGCGCGTACGAGCACGGGGTCCCCGAGGGCGCGGCGGATGCGGCCGAGGGTGCGGCTCATGGCGGGGCCGGAGAGGCCGAGCCGGTCGGCGGCAGCGGTGACGCTCTCCTCGGCGAGCAGCGCGTCGAGGGCGACGATCAGATTCAGGTCGAGGCGGCTCGGGGCGTCCCGGCGCTCGGGGATCTCACCAGGGGCTGTCGGCATGGCGTCAGTATCGCGGGCGCGTCCGGCGCCACGCGGGCGTCTCGGCCCGGACGGCGGTGACCGTCAGGAAGGCGCGCCGGAGCTGAAGCGGCGCAGCAGCGGGGAGAGCACCAGCACGGACTTGGTGCGCTCGACGAACGGCTCCCCCGCGATGCGCTCCAGCACCCGCTCGAAGTGGCGCATGTCGGAGGCGAAGACCTGGACGATGGCGTCCGCCTCGCCGGTGACGGTCGAGGCGGACGCCACCTCCGGATAGCGCGACAGGCCGCGGTGGATGGCCTCCGGGGAGGTGTTCCGGCGGCAGTACATCTCGATGAACCCCTCGGTCTCCCAGCCGAGCGCCGCCGGGTCCACCCGGACGGTGAACCCGGTGATGGCGCCCTCGGCCCGCAGTCTGTCCACGCGGCGCTTGACGGCCGGCGCGGACAGGCCGACCTCGGTGCCGATGTCGGCGTAGGAGCGGCGGGCGTCCTCGGCGAGGGCATGCACGATGCGCTGGTCGAGATCGTTCATCTGTCGCACTGCGGGTGGATCACTTCTCTAGGGGTACCTGTGCTTCCTGGGCGAGCCGCGAGCGGCTCTTCCCGTACATGAAGTAGATCACAAGTCCCACGGCCATCCAGCCGCCGAAGTACATCCAGGTGCTGCCGGGCAGGCTGATCATCATGTAGACGCACAGGCCGAAGCCGATGGCCGGGAAGATCGGTGCGAGCGGCACCCGGCGGGAGCCGAGCGGGATCCGTACGCCCGACAGCGGCGCCCGGAAGGTGCGCTTCATGTCGGGACGGGTGAAGAACAGCACGATGACGGCGATGTTGACCAGCGCGAAGGCGAAGAGCGTGCCGATGCTGGTGGCGTCGGCGAGCTCGCCCAGGGGCACGGCGGCGGCGAGGATGCCGCAGAACAGCGAGACGATCACCGTGTTGGCGCGCGGCACGCCGGTCTTCTCGTGGACCTTGGCGAACGTCTTGGGTACGAGTCCGTCGCGGGACATCGCGAAGAGGATGCGGGTCTGGCCGTAGAGGACGGTCAGGACGACGCTGGCGATGGCGATGACGGCGCCGGCGGCGAGGAGGACGGCCCAGAAGCTCTGGCCGGTGACGTCCTTCATGATCCCGGCGAGGGCGGCCTCGGAGCCCTCGAAGTCGCCCCACGGCATGGCGCCGACGGCGACCGCGGCGACCAGGACGTAGAGCGCGGTGACGATGAGCAGCGAGAGCATGATCGCCCGCGGCAGGTCCTTCTTCGGGTCCTTGGCCTCCTCGCCCGCCGTGGAGGCGGCGTCGAAGCCGATGTAGGAGAAGAAGAGGCTGGCGCCCGCGGCGCTGACGCCGCCGAGGCCCAGCGGCATGAACGGCGCGTAGTTGCCGGCGCGGATGCCGGTGAAGGCGACGGCGCAGAAGAGCAGCAGGGCCACGATCTTCACGCCGACCATGATGGTGTTGGCGCGGGCGCTCTCCTTGGCCCCGCCGAGCAGGAAGGCCATGCACAGCAGGACGACGAGCAGCGCGGGCAGGTTGAAGAGGCCACCGTCGGTGCCGGGCGGGTTGGCCAGCCAGCCGGGGATGGTGACGCCGATCGTGCCGTCCAGCAGCTCGTTGAGGTATTGGCCCCAGCCGACGGCGACCGCCGCGACGGAGACGCCGTACTCCAGGATCAGGCACCAGCCGCAGACCCAGGCGACGATCTCGCCGAGGGTCGCGTAGGCGTAGGAGTACGAGGATCCGGAGACCGGGATGCTGCCGGCGAGCTCGGCGTAGGACAGGGCCGAGAAGAGCGCGGTGATGCCGGCGATGACGAACGAGATGATCACGGCCGGACCGGCCTTCGGCACCGCGCCGCCGAGCACCACGAAGATGCCGGTGCCGAGGGTGGCGCCGATGCTGATCATCGTCAGCTGCCACATGCCGAGCGAGCGGCGCAGCGAGCCACCCTCGCCCTGGCCGCCCTCGGCGACCAGCCGCTCCACGGGCTTGCGCCGCATGAGGGCGGCGGCGAAGCCGAGGGCCGGACGCGGGGACGACTTCTCGTCGCCTGCGGCGGGGGGCGCTGTGCCCTGGTCCAACACTGGGGGCTCCATTCGGTCGCTGCCTGTCGAGGGCGGGGAGGGGCCCGGCAGACTCGACGGCCGCCCGAGGGTGCGCGCCGGCAGGGCAGAGCTGACCCATGGATGAAGGGGGACCGCGAGCAAGCGGTATCCGCCACTCCACGTACAGCGCAGACCCTACGAGGTGGGTGCGTGCGCTCGTAATGCACCATTCTTGCGTATGCCCGTTTGATCATTGCGCGTGGGGGGCCGGAACGGGCGATCGTTGCACGTCGCATCATGAATCGGTACATGTCGGCGTTCAGGGGGGTCTCCGCGGCCGTTCGCGGCAGGCCCGGGGAACGCCGAAGGGGCGCGACCTGGAGACCCAGGCCGCGCCCCTTTCGGTATCGCTTCGGTACCGCTTTCCGTACCGCGCGAGGACTACTGCCAGCTGGCGTGCAGCGGCTTGCCCTCGGCGTAGCCGGCGGCGCTCTGGACGCCGACGACGGCGCGCTCGGCGAACTCCTCCAGGGAGCCGGCGCCCGCGTAGGTGCAGGAGGAGCGGACACCCGCGATGATCGAGTCGATCAGGTCCTCGACGCCCGGGCGGGCCGGGTCGAGGAACATGCGGGAGGTGGAGATGCCCTCCTCGAACAGGCTCTTGCGGGCCCGGTCGTAGGCCGACTCCTCGCTGGTGCGGTTGCGCACGGCGCGAGCGGAGGCCATGCCGAAGCTCTCCTTGTACTGCCGGCCGTCGGCGGTCTGCTGGAGGTCGCCCGGGGACTCGTACGTGCCGGCGAACCAGGAGCCGACCATGACGTTGGAGGCACCGGCCGCGAGCGCCATGGCGACGTCGCGCGGGTGACGGACGCCGCCGTCGGCCCATACGTGCTTGCCGTACTTCTTGGCCTCGGCGGCGCACTCCAGGACGGCGGAGAACTGCGGGCGGCCCACGCCGGTCATCATGCGGGTGGTGCACATGGCGCCGGGGCCCACGCCGACCTTGATGATGTCCGCGCCGGCCTCGATGAGGTCGCGCACTCCCTCGGCCGCGACGATGTTGCCCGCGACGATCGGGACCCGCGGGTCGAGGCCGCGCACGGCCTTGATCGCGCTGATCATCGACTCCTGGTGGCCGTGCGCGGTGTCGACGACGATCGTGTCGGCACCGGCCTCCAGCAGGGCCTTGGCCTTGCCGGCCACGTCGCCGTTGATGCCGACGGCGGCCGCGATGCGCAGCTTGCCGTCGGCGTCGGTGGCGGGGGTGTAGAGGGTCGCGCGCAGGGCGCCCTTGCGGGTGAGGATGCCGGCGAGGCGGCCGTCCTTGTCGACCGCGGGGGCCAGCTTGCGGTGGGCGGCGTCGAGCTGGTTGAACGCCTCGCGCGGGTCGATGTCGGCGTCGAGGAGCAGCAGCTCCTTCGACATGACCTCGGAGAGCTGGGTGAAGCGGTCGACGCCGGTCAGGTCCGACTCGGTGACGACGCCGATCGGGCGGTGGTCGCCGTCGACGACGACGCCCGCGCCGTGCGCCCGCTTGTGCAGCAGGGACAGGCCGTCGGCGACGGTCTGGGTGGGGGCGAGGACGATCGGGGTGTCGAGCACGAGGTGACGGCCCTTGACCCAGGAGATGACCTCGGTGACGACCTCGATCGGAATGTCCTGCGGGATGACGACGAGGCCACCGCGGCGGGCGACGGTCTCGGCCATGCGGCGGCCGGCGATCGCGGTCATGTTGGCGACGACGAGGGGGATGGTGGTGCCCGTCCCGTCGGGGGCGGACAGATCCACGCCCTGACGGGAACCGACCGCGGAACGGCTCGGCACCATGAACACATCGTCGTACGTCAGGTCGTACGGCGGCTTCTGGTCATTGAGGAATCGCATACTGGCTCTCTCACCTGCGGTTTTATGTACAGAGCGGGTGGGGAGTCAGCACCGAGCCAGCACCGGATCGGGCTGAGGTTCCTGGACCCATCATCCATGATGACGCCGAAAACCGACGAACCGGAGGCCGATTTCATGACTTCGGCCAGGGGTGGGTGACACCGCTTGTGGGTTCCGCCAAGAGCTCTCGGGGCCTTGTGGACGAGCTCGCCGAGCGCGCCCCGGCTCTCCTTCGACGGCACGCCGACGTCGATGCGGTGGCCGACGAGCTGCTCCTTCATGCGGGAACGCGAAGGAGCAGCGGTCACGCGGCACGGGCCGGCCCGCCCCGGGTACGCCAAAGGCCCGCCCCTCACTCGGAGGAACGGGCCCTGCTGTGGGGTCCCGGGCGGGTGCCGGAGCGCGGTCAGCCCTGGTCCGGGTCCGCCCGGTCGAGGGCCGGGCGCGGGCCGGGGCCGGTCTCCAGCAGGAGGTGGTCCGCGGCGGCGGTGTCCGTGACCAGGCTGGTGACCAGCCCGGACCGCAGCACCGCGCCGATCGCCGCCGCCTTGCGCAGCCCGCCGGCGATCGCGACGACCTCCGGTATACGGCGCAGCCGGTCCGCCTCGACGGTGATGCACCGCTCCCCGAGGTCACGGCCGATGCGGCGGCCGTCGGCGTCGAAGAGGTGCGCGGACATCTCGGCGGCGGCACCGAGGGAGGCGTAGTGGGCGCGCTCCTCCTCGGTGAGCATGTCGTAGACGGTCGAGATGCCCGGCGCCCAGGAGCCGATGGAGACGGCGGCGACGGTGACCTTGTCGAAGTAGTCGAAGGCCCGGGCGATGCCCGTCTGGCCGCGCAGCGCGTCGGCCGTGGCGGAGTCGGGCAGCAGCATCGGGGCGTAGATCGGGTGCGCCTCGCCGCCGGAGACCTGCGCCGCCCGGCGTACCGCCTCCACCGAGCCGCGCTCGGCGGTGCCCGCGTCATAGACGCCGGTGAGCTGGACGACGGTGCACGGCGGCAGCCGGTGCAGGGCCGCGGCCATGTGAATGGTCGAGCGGCCCCAGGCGAGGCCGAGCACATCACCCTCGTGCACCAGCTCGCCGAGCAGGTCAGCCGCCACCTCGCCGAGGTTCTCGGGGTCGGGCGCGTCGTCCGCGGCGTCCGCCGGGGACTCGACGACGACCGCGTGGCGCAGGCCGTAGCGGGCGCGCAGCGCGTCGGAGCGCTCCGCGTCCAGCTCGGCCGGCACCCGGATCTCGATCCGCACGAGGTCGCGCTCCAGGGCCGTCTCCAGCACCCTGGCCACCTTGAAGCGGCTCACGCCGAACTCCTCGGCGATCTGGATCTTCGACTTGCCCTCGAGGTAGAAGCGGCGGGCCATGGCCGCCGCCTGCACCAGCTCGGCGGGCCCCATCGGCGTGGCTGAACGGCCCGTCGACACCGCGGTCTCCTCACTTCTGTGTTCAAATCCGTGGACTCAACCGTCATCCTGTCAGATGCGGCGGTCCTTGATCAGGCCCTGACCCCTCGCGCTCAGCATTTCGGGCGAGCGCCGGGGGCCGCTCAGTGTGCGCAGGCCCAGGGCGCGGCGGCCGTGGCCTGCTCCGCCTGCGCGCGCAGGGAACGTACGGCGGCCGCGGGGTCGTCCGTACCGTAGACGGCGGAGCCGGCCACGAAGACGTCCGCACCCGCGTCCGCGCAGCGCTCGATGGTCTCCACCGACACCCCGCCGTCGACCTGCAGCCACAGCTCGAGGCCGTGACGCGAGATCAGCTCACGGGTGCGGCGGATCTTGGGCAGCATGATGTCGAGGAACGCCTGGCCGCCGAAGCCGGGCTCGACGGTCATGATGAGCAGCATGTCCAGCTCGGGCAGCAGGTCCTCGTACGGCTCGATCGGCGTCGCCGGCTTGAGCGCCATCGAGGCGCGCGCGCCCTTGGCCCGGATCTCCCGCGCCAGGCGTACGGGCGCGGCGGCGGCCTCGGCGTGGAAGGTCACCGAACCGGCCCCGGCCTCGACGTACTGCGGCGCCCAGCGATCCGGGTCCTCGATCATCAGGTGGCAGTCCAGCGGGGTGTCCGTGGCCCGGCTCAGCGACTCGACGATCGGCACGCCGAGGGTGAGGTTGGGCACGAAGTGGTTGTCCATCACGTCGACATGGAGCCAGTCGGCGCCCTTGACGGCCCGCGCCTCGTCGGAGAGGCGGGCGAAGTCGGCGGAGAGAATGCTGGGGTTGATCTGCACGGCCATGCCCTTAAGCCTGCCATGGCGGGGGTTCTTTCCCCTACCCGCCCCTTCCCACGACCGGGGGCGGTGCCCCCGGGCCCCCGGCCGCCGCTCCGCGCGGTGTCCTCGATCGCCGGACGGGCTTGATCTTCCAACCGGCCGGACACCGCCGTCGCGGCAGCGGGAGAGCGCCGGACCCCTCCCGCTGGGGACCCGGGGCGCGCCCCGGATGAGCCGGCGGTGTCCAACCGCCTTACGCCGTGCGGCGAAGCAGTGCCAGATACATCGCGTCCGTACCGTGCAGATGCGGCCACAGCTGCACGTCAGGGCCGTCGCCCAGGGCCGGGACGCCCTGCATGAACGGGCGGGCGTCGATCCGTTCCGCGCTGACGCCGTCCCGCTTGAGGACGTCGTCGACGACCGCCCTCGTCTCGGCCGGGTGCGGCGAGCAGGTCGCGTAGCCGACCACGCCACCGACCCGCACGGCGCGCAGCGCCTCCCGCAGGAGGTCCCGCTGGAGCGGCGCGAAGCCGGCCAGGTCCTCGGGACGGCGGCGCCAGCGCGCCTCGGGGCGGCGGCGCAGGGCGCCCAGGCCCGTGCAGGGCACGTCGACCAGCACCCGGTCGAAGCTGCCCTCGCGCCACGGCGGGCGCGTGCCGTCGGCGGCGATGACCTGGTACGGGCCGGGGTTGCCGGCCAGGGCCCGCTCGACGAGGCGGGCCCGGTGCGGCTGCTTCTCGGAGGCCAGCAGCGCGGCGCCGCGCCGCGCGGCGAGCGCGCCGAGCATGGCGGCCTTGCCGCCGGGCCCGGCGCAGCCGTCCAGCCAGCGGCTGTCCGGACCCTCCACGGGCACCTCGGCGAGGGCCAGGGCGACCAGCTGGCTGCCCTCGTCCTGCACGCCGGCCCGCCCCTCGCGCACGGCGTCCAGCGCGCCGGGCTCGCCGCCCTCGGCGAGCCGTACGGCATACGGCGACCAGCGGCCCGGCAGCGCCGAGTCCTCGCCGACCGCCGCCAGCAGCTCCTCGGTCGTGGAGCGGCCGGGGCGGGCGACGAGGGTCACCTCGGGCCGTTCGTTGTCGGCGTCGAGCAGGTCCTCGATGCCGGCCCGGCCGCCGCCGAGCGCGTCCCACAGGGCGGAGACGATCCAGCGCGGGTGCGAGTGGACGACGGCGAGGTGCTCCTCGGGGTCGTCCTCGTACGGCGGGGCGACCTTCTCCAGCCAGCCGTCGAAGTCATGCGCCGTGATCTTCCGCAGGACGGCGTTGACGAACTTCGCCCGCCCGTCGCCCAGCACGACCCGCGCCAGTTCGACGCTGGCCGACACCGCCGCGTGCGCCGGGATGCGCGTACCGAGCAGTTGGTGCGCGCCCAGGCTCAGCACGTCGAGCACCGGCGGGTCCACCTCGCGCAGCGGCCGGTCGACGCAGGAGGCGATGATCGCGTCGTACGTGCCCTGGCGGCGCAGCGTGCCGTAGACCAGCTCGGTGGCGAGCGCGGCGTCGCGGGCGTCGAAGCCCTCCTGCTCGCGGGCCTTGCGCAGCAGCGGCGGCAGGACCAGGTTCGCGTAGGCGTCCCGCTCGTCGACGGCCCGCAGCGCCTCGAAGGCGAGGATCCGCACCGGGTCCTTCTTGGGCCGGCGGTAGGGCTTTGCGGGGCGGCTGGGTCGCTGACGAGACGCCTGATCGTTCACGAAAGGTGCTCCGGGGCTGGTGTGGTGAAGGGCTCCAGCCTACGCGCTGCCGTCAGGCCCCGCCGAGCCGCTCGCCTGCGGCGATGCGCACACCCCGGGCCCAGTCGGCGGCCTTCATCGGCTTCTTGCCCTGCGGCTGGACCCACTGGAGCTCCACCGCGTGCGAACCGGTGCCCACGTGCACGGAGTTCTTCCCGGCGGCGATCTCGCCGGGCGACAGCTCGGTGCGGTCGGGGGTGACGGCGACGGACATCACCTTCAGGCGCTCTCCGCGGAAGACCGTCCAGGCGCCGGGGGCGGGGGCGCAGCCGCGCACCACGCGGTCCACGCGCAGCGCGGGCGCGGACCAGTCCAGCTGGGCGTCCTCGACATTGATCTTCGGGGCGAGGGAGACGCCCTCGGTGGGCTGGGGCACGGCCTTGAGCGTGCCGTCCTCGATGCCGTCCATGGTGGCCGAGAGCAGCCCGGCGCCCGCGAACGCGAGCCGCGTCAGGAGGTCGCCGCTGGTGTCGGTGGGGCGCACGTGCTCGGTGACCACGCCGAAGACGGGTCCGGAGTCCAGGCCCTCCTCGATCAGGAAGGTCGAGGCGCCGGTGACCTCGTCGCCGGCGAGGATCGCGTGCTGGACGGGGGCCGCGCCGCGCCAGGCGGGCAGCAGGGAGAAGTGCAGGTTGACCCAGCCCTGCGCGGGGATGTCCAGGGCGGCCTTGGGCAGCAGCGCGCCGTAGGCGACGACCGGGCAGCAGTCGGGGGCGATCTCGCGCAGCCGGACGAGGAAGTCCTCGTCGCGCGGTTTGACGGGCTTGAGCACCTCGATGCCCGCCTCCTCCGCGCGCTGGGCGACGGGGCTGGCGACCAGCCGGCGGCCGCGCCCGGCGGGGGCGTCCGGCCGGGTGACCACGGCGACGACCTCGTGGCGGCCGGAGGCGATCAGGGCGTCGAGGGCGGGGACGGCTACCTCGGGGGTACCGGCGAAGACGAGCCTCATGGGTGGCGAACTACCTCTCCTCGAGCGCCGAGTGGAACAGCCCACCAGTCTAGAGGGCCCGGCGATCAGGGGGCGTACGGGCGGTCACACGCCCCATTCCGGCGGATGTGCGCCCCCATACCGTGACCCGGCGGGCCGTGGCGCGTTGTGGTCAAGAGAGATTGACCGTAACGGGCCGCAGTAGCGGCCCGCTTCCGTTCCTTGTCAACTCTCGCCTTTTTTAGTCCTTTTACCCCGCCGGTCCGAGAGGCTTCTTCATGGCCGACCACGCAACCCACGACGCCCAGGCACGGGCCAGCCTGCATCTTCTGGTCCGGGACATCGAGCGGGTCCGCAGGCAGGTGGACGCCCTGCGCACCCTCACCGCTCAGCTGGGCAACGTCTACCGCCCGCGGCGCACCGGCCCGTCCGCGGGCTTCGTCGTCTACGGGCGGGCCCCCGCGCCGACCGTGCGGCTGGCGCAGGAGCTGCGTGACAGTGTCGAGACGCTGGTGACGGCGGCGGTGGACTTCGACCGCTCGCTGGGCTTCTCCTGGGACGCGGTGGGTTCGGCGCTGGGGGTCACCAAGCAGGCGGTGCACCGCCGTTACGGCGCGCGCCGGACGAACGGCCAGAGCGCCCCGGAGCCCGCCGAGGCCGTCCGCACCACCGAGCCGGCCGCCGTCCCGGTCGTCCCCGCCGCCCGCGCGGTCCCGGGCCAGGCCGCCACGGTCCCGCACCGCGAGGAGCCGCGCCCCCCGGTCTTCCCGGGGCCGCGCAACGGGTAGGTCCGCCGCCCGCCCCGCCCCGTCGCATACGGGCCGGCGGCCCGCCGGAGTCCGGCGCGCCCCCGTCGTGCGGGCCGCCGCCGCAAGGGCCCCGCGCCGCTCGGCAGGGCGCCCCGAGGGCAGCCCGGCACCCGTCGGCCACCCGCCGGGCCGCGCCGCCCGGCGCCGTCGCGGCGGCGACCAGCGGCCCTCCACCGAGCCGACGAGCAGAGGCCCTCCACCGGGTCGGCGGGCGCCGGCCCGTCAGCCGATGTCCGGCGGGTCGATCCGCAGCCGTACGGGCTCCCCGTCGCGGCGGGCCAGCCGGACCGCCTGGGCCGCCTTGAGGGCCGCCGCCAGCTCGCCGCCCTGCCCCGGGCGCACCCGCACCAGGGCCCGCTCCCACTGCTCCCCCGGCGGCGGATCGCCCTGGCGGCGCGGGCGGCCCGCCGCCGTCACCGGGAGCGGCACCGGGCCGAGCACCTCCGCGCCGGCCGGCAGCTCCGCCACGGCGATCAGATCCGCGACGGCCTCCGGAGGGCCGGTCACCGACGCCATCCGGGACACCGGCGGAAACCCCAGCTCGGCCCGGTCGGCGAGCTCGCGCACCGCGTGCCCGGCCGGATCCCAGCGGACCAGCGCCTGCACCGGCCGCAGCGTCGGCTCGGCGACGACGACCACCGTGCCGCCCTCCTCCTGGCCGCGCACGAGCGCGGCGGCGCCCAGCCAGCGGCGCAGCGCCTCCTCCCCCGCGCGCAGGTCGGGGCGGCCGAGCATCGCCCAGCCGTCGAGCAGCAGCGCCGCCGCATAGCCGCCTTCGGCCACCGGCTCGGCACCGGGTGTGCAGACGACGAGCGCGGGCCCGTCGGGGACGGTGTCGAGGATGTGGTCACGCCCGGAGGTGCGTACGGGCACGGCCGGGAAGGCGCGGCCCAGCTCCTCGGCCGTGCGCCGGGCGCCGACGACCTGGGCCCGCAGCCGGAAACCGCCGCACTCGGGACAGTGCCACCGCGGCGCCTCGCGGGCGCACCAGCCGCAGTGCAGCTCGCCGTCGCCACCGCGCGCCTCCAGGGGCCCGGCGCAGTGCGCGCACCGCGCGGGCTCCCGGCACCGCTCGCAGGCCAGGCGCGGCACATAGCCGCGGCGCGGCACCTGGACCAGCACCGGGCCGTGCTTGAGGCCCTCCCGGGCGGCCTGCCAGGCGAGCGTCGGCAGCCGGGCGGCCCGCGCGGCCTCGTCCCGTGCCTGGTCGGCGTCGCCCACCGTGCGGATCAGGGGGGCGGTGGCCCGGACCCGCTCGCGGGGGGCGGTCAGCGGCAGCGCCCAGCCGGTGTCGACGAGCTGGGCCGCCTCGACCGTGCAGCCGAAGCCGCCCAGCAGGAACGCCGCCTTCTCGTGCGCCGCCCGCAGCAGCAGCACCTCGCGGGCGTGCGGCTGCGGCGCGTGCTGCTCGCTGTGGCTGGAGTCGCCGTCGTCCCAGATCGCCGCGAGCCCCAGGTCGCGCACGGGCGCGAACATCGCGGCGCGGGTGCCGACCACGGCCCGTACGGACCCCCGGCTGACCGCGAGCCAGCGGCGGTAGCGCTCCTCCGGCTTGGTGTCGGCGGTCAGCAGCACATGCCGGCCCTCGCCGAGGAGCTCGGTGAGGGCGGCGTCGACGCGGGCGGCCGAGCGGCCGTCCGGAGCGACGATCAGCGCGCCGCGGCCCGAGGCGAGCGCGGCGGCGGCGGCCCGCGCCAGCTCCGCCGGCCAGTGCGGGCCGGGCAGCGCCGTCCATACCGCGCGGGGTGAGTCGCCGCGCGCGACGGCGTCGAGATAGGCGGGGCCGGTGGCGTACCGGGTCCAGGTGCCGGGCTCGGGCGGGGCGGGCGGGGGCAGTGGCGCGGGCGAGGGCGCGCTCTCGGCGCGGGCCCGGCGCGGGGGCACGGCCAGCTGGACGACGTCCGCGAGGGTCCCGGCATACCGGTCGGCGACGGCGCGGCACAGGGCGAGCAGGGCGGGGCCGAGCACGGGCTCCGGGGAGAGCACCTGGGCGAGGGGCGCCAGGGGGCCGCGGTAGTCGCTCTCGGCGAGCCGCTCGACGATGAAGCCGTTGTGCAGCTCCCCGCCCTCGCGGCGCCCCTTGGCCACCCGGGCGCCGAACCGCACCCGCACCCGGGCGCCGGGACGTGCCTCGGCGTCCATGGCGGCGGGCACGGCGTAGTCGAAGTACTGATCGAGGTGGATGAGGCCCTTGTCCACGAGCACCCGGGCCACCGGGAACTCCTCGGCGAGCGCCGCGCCCCGCCATGTGCGCGGCTTGGCGCGCGGCACCTTGGCCTGGCGGACGGTCTCCCGTATGAGCGCGAGCTGCTCGGCCCCCTGCGGTTCCCCCGCAGAGGGCTCCCCCGGCCCCGACCGCCCGTTCTCGCTGCTCACGGCTCCAGTCCTATCAGAGAGCACTGACAAGGGCGGCCGCGCGCGGGGTGCCCGAGATCAGGGGTCGGCGGCGGCGTGCTTGTGCCTTGGACCGCTCGGCCACACCGGCCACAGGGCCGGCGGCGGGATTCGAACCCGCGAGGGGCGTTCGCCCCGGAAGGATCCGCCACCTGCGCACCGGGCACCCCGGCGCGGGAGCAGGCTATCGATCCGCCGGCCCGCCCTGCCAGGGCTTTGGCGGCAGCACAACGGCCCCGAACCGTTTCTTCCGGTCCGGGGCCGTGCGCTACGGGTGGTGCGGAGGGCCTACAGCCCCGCGGCCTTCTTCAGCGCGTCCACGCGGTCCGTGCGCTCCCAGGTGAAGTCGGGGAGCTCGCGGCCGAAGTGGCCGTACGCCGCGGTCTGGGCGTAGATCGGGCGGAGCAGGTCCAGGTCGCGGATGATCGCGGCCGGGCGGAGGTCGAAGACCTCGCCGATCGCGGTCTCGATCTTCTCCACGTCGACCGTGGCGGTGCCGAAGGTCTCGACGAACAGACCCACCGGCTCGGCCTTGCCGATCGCGTAGGCGACCTGCACCTCGCAGCGGGTGGCCAGGCCCGCGGCGACCACGTTCTTCGCGACCCAGCGCATCGCGTACGCGGCCGAGCGGTCGACCTTGGACGGGTCCTTGCCGGAGAAGGCACCGCCGCCGTGGCGGGCCATGCCACCGTAGGTGTCGATGATGATCTTGCGGCCGGTCAGGCCGGCGTCGCCCATCGGGCCGCCGATCTCGAAGCGGCCGGTGGGGTTCACCAGCAGGCGGTAGCCGTCGGTGTCGAGCTTGATGCCGTCCTCGACGAGCTCCTTGAGCACGTGCTCGACGACGAACTCCCGGATGTCGGGAGCGAGCAGCGAGTCCAGGTCGATGTCGGACGCGTGCTGGGAGGAGACGACGACCGTGTCCAGGCGCACGGCCTTGTTGCCGTCGTACTCGATGGTGACCTGGGTCTTGCCGTCGGGGCGCAGGTAGGGGATGGTCCCGTTCTTGCGGACCTCCGACAGGCGGCGGGAGAGCCGGTGCGCCAGGTGGATCGGCAGCGGCATCAGCTCGGGGGTCTCGTCGCAGGCGTAGCCGAACATCAGGCCCTGGTCGCCGGCGCCCTGCTTGTCGAGCTCGTCCTCGTCGCCCTCGACGCGGCTCTCGTACGCGGTGTCGACGCCCTGCGCGATGTCGGGCGACTGCGCGCCGATGGACACCGACACGCCACAGGAGGCGCCGTCGAAGCCCTTCTTGGACGAGTCGTATCCGATTTCGAGGATCTTGTTGCGCACCAGCGACGCGATCGGCGCGTACGCCTTCGTCGTCACCTCACCGGCGACATGCACCAGGCCGGTGGTGATGAGGGTCTCGACGGCGACGCGGGAGGTGGGATCCTCCTGGAGCAGCGCGTCGAGAATGGTGTCGCTGATCTGGTCAGCGATCTTATCGGGGTGGCCCTCGGTGACGGACTCCGAGGTGAACAGGCGGCGGGACACATCGCTCCCTGGGGTTGCAGCGGCTGCTGGCTGATCATTGACGGACCCGGCCGAGAGCTGCGCTCGACGCGAGTCCAGTGGCCAGTTTATCCGGCGTTCGCGTGGTTGGGGCATCCGGTCCCACATCACCGGCGGGGTGACCTGCGACACCTCGCGTCCCGGGAATACCTGGAACCTCAGGAGAGACGGTGCGCCACAAGATCCCAGACGGTGTCGGCGAGGGTCTCCTTCGGTCCGTACGGGACCGGGATCTCCGTGCCGTCGGGCGCGAGCACGACCGCTTCGCTCTCCTCCGCACCGAAGGTCTTGCGCTCCCCCACCTCGTTGACCACGAGGAGGTCGCATCCCTTGCGTGCGAGCTTGGCGCGGCCGTTGGCGAGGACGTCGTCGGTCTCGGCCGCGAAGCCCACCACGACCTGCCCGGCCCGGGGGCGGTCCGCGGAGATCTCGGCGAGGATGTCCGGATTACGCACCAGAACGACCGGTTCCGGGTCCTGGCCGTCCCGCTTCTTGATCTTTCCGGTGACGTACGCGGCCGGCCGGAAGTCGGCGACGGCGGCCGCCATCACCACCGCGTCCGCGTCGGCCGCCGCCTTGAGCACCGCCTCCCGCAGCTGCACGGCCGTGCCGACGCGCACCACATCGGCCCCGGCGGGGTCGGGCAGCTCGCTGTTGGCGGCGACGAGCGTGACCCGGGCGCCGCGTGCGACGGCCGTACGGGCCAGGGCGTACCCCTGCTTGCCCGAGGAGCGGTTGCCCAGGAAGCGGACCGGGTCGAGCGGCTCGCGGGTGCCGCCCGCGCTGATCACGACGTGGCGGCCGGCGAGGTCGGCGGCCGGGGCCCCGGCGCCGCGGGCCAGCACCCGGCGGCAGATCTCGAAGATCTCCGCCGGCTCCGGGAACCGCCCCTTGCCGGTGTCGACGCCCGTGAGGCGCCCGACGGCGGGCTCGACGACGACCGCGCCGCGCCGGCGCAGCGTCGCGACGTTCTCCTGGGTGGCCGGGTGCTCCCACATCTCGGTGTGCATGGCGGGCACGAAGACGACCGGACAGCGGGCGGTGAGGAGCGTATTGGTCAGCAGGTCGTCGGCGAGGCCGTGCGCGGCCTTGGCCAGCATGTCGGCGGTGGCGGGCGCGACGACGACGAGGTCGGCCTCCTGCCCGATCCGCACGTGCGGCACCTCGTGGACGGAGTCCCACACCTGGGTGGCGGCGGGGTGGCCGGAGAGCGCGGACCAGGTCGCCTCGCCGACGAAGTGCAGCGACGCGGCGGTGGGGACGACCCGTACGTCGTGCCCCGACTCGGTGAGGCGGCGCAGCAGCTCACACGCCTTGTAGGCGGCGATCCCGCCGCTGACCCCCAGGACGACCTTGGGCTTGTCCATCGCTTCGCTTCTCCCCGCGCTCTCGCACACTTCCGTGGGTTTCTCCGTACCCCATGACACACCAAGGGCCCGGCAGCTGTGCTGCCGGGCCCTTGGTGACGTCTGTTTCCGCCGCTTACTGCGCCGGGGCCTCGATGGCCTCGGAGGTCAGCAGGCCGGCGTTGATCTCGCGCAGCGCGATGGACAGCGGCTTCTCGTGGACGTGGGTGTCCACCAGGGGGCCGACGTACTCCAGCAGGCCCTCGCCGAGCTGCGAGTAGTACGCGTTGATCTGACGCGCGCGCTTGGCGGCGTAGATCACCAGGCTGTACTTCGAGTCGGTTGCCTCGAGCAGCTCATCAATCGGCGGGTTGATGATGCCCTCGGGCGCGGTGATAGAAGAGGACACTCTCTGCCTTCCGAAGGGGGGTGAAGAAAGATGGTCAACGGAGCAAGGCTAGCAGTTCGCGCGCCACGTCCTCGACGGAGGTGTTGACGAGCGTCACATCGAACTCCGACTCGGCGGCCAGCTCGACCTTCGCGGCCGCCAGCCGGCGCTCGATCACCTCGGGCGACTCCGTGCCCCGGCCGGTGAGCCGGCGGACCAGCTCCTCCCAGCTCGGCGGCGCGAGGAAGACCAGCTGGGCGTCCGGCATGGTCTCGCGGACCTGCCGGGCACCCTGCAGGTCGATCTCCAGCAGGACGGGCTCGCCGGCCTCCAGGTGGTCGAGGACCGCCTGGCGCGGGGTGCCGTAGCGGTTGCCGGCGAACTCGGCCCACTCCAGCAGCTCACCATTGGCGATCAGCTTGTCGAACTCACCGTCGTCCACGAAGAAATACTGGACGCCCTCCCGCTCGCCGGGGCGCGGCTTGCGGGTGGTGCAGGAGACCGACAGCCACACCTCGGGGTGGGCCTTGCGCATATGGGCGACGACCGTGCTCTTACCGACCCCGGAGGGGCCGGAGAGCACGGTCAGCCGCGGTTGTCCGGCCGGGGGGACGGGGGACGTCCCCCGGGAGACTGCAGAACTCATGCAGCGATTATCCCGGTTCCCAGGAGTGCCTGGGAACGTCAGGCGGCCTTGCCGCCGAACTCACGCTCCAAAGAGGCGATCTGATTGGAGCCGAGCCCGCGCACCCGGCGGCTCTCGGAGATCCCGAGCCGCTCCATGATCTGTTTGGCGCGGACCTTGCCCACACCCGGAAGGCTCTCCAGGAGTGCGCTGACCTTCATCTTGCCGATGACTTCATTTTTCTGGCCCTGCTCGATGACCTCGTGCAGCGAGGCGCCGGAGTGCTTGAGCCGATTCTTGACCTCGGCGCGCTCCCGGCGAGCCGCGGCGGCCTTTTCGAGCGCGGCTGCGCGCTGTTCAGGGGTAAGGGGCGGAAGAGCCACGCCTACGTCACCTCGGATATCGAACTGTCGGATAACGGACCGGTGAGGAACCTAGTCGGCCCACACCTGGGGAGCAACGAGCAACGCGCTTGCACGTTCGCTCTCGTCGGAGACTAGCGGCCGATCCCGCTCCAGTCAGCGAGAACAGACGAAAAGTCCTGGTCAGACTCGCTCGACCAGGACTTTTCCGGGCATACTGCCCGACAATTCTTGCCCGACGTGGGCGTTATCGCGCCACTGGCCCGCTCGCGTCCACCGCTTCCCGCACCTCGTCCGCGAAACGTGCCGCGCTCGCGCGCAGCGCCGCGACGTCCGGACCGTGGCGCAGGACGCCACGGCTGACGTTGGGCACGACGTCGCGCACGGCGGCGCCGAAGACCTTCGGCAGGTCGGCGGCGGTCGCGCCCTGGGCCCCGATGCCGGGGGCCAGCAGCGGGCCGTCGATGGCCAGGTCGGCGCCGGCCGCGCCGAGCGTGTCGCCCAGCGTCGCGCCGACGACCGCGCCGTACGAGCCCATGGGCCGCGCCCCCGCGTTCTCGGCCTTCAGGTGCTCCAGCATGGTCGCGGCGACGCTCCTGCCGTCGGCCCGGAGCGCGTGCTGCACCTCGGCGCCCTCGGGGTTGGAGGTGAGCGCCAGGACGAACACGCCGGTGCCGCTCTCGCGCGCCAGGTCCAGGGCCGGGCGCAGCGAGCCGTAGCCGAGGTAGGGGCTGACGGTCACGGCGTCGGAGAACAGCGGCGAGGCCGGGTCGAGGTAGGTGGCGGCGTAGGCGGCCATGGTGGAGCCGATGTCGCCGCGCTTGGCGTCCATGAGGACGAGCGCGCCGGCGGCGCGGGCGTCGGCGACGGCCCGCTCCAGGACGGCGATGCCGCGCGAGCCGAAGCGTTCGAAGAACGCGGACTGCGGCTTGAGGACGGCGACCCGGTCGGCCAGCGCCTCCACGACGGTGCGCGTGAAGCGCTCCAGGCCCCGGATGTCGTCCGTGAGGTTCCAGTCGGCGAGCAGCGAGGCGTGCGGGTCGATGCCGACGCAGAGCGGTCCGCGCTCGTCCATGGCGCGGCGCAGCCGGGCGCCGAAGGGCTCCAGGGGGGTCACGGAGGTCATGCGGTCACCTTCCGGTGCTCGGCGCCGACGGCCTCGGCGAGGGTGGCGTACGGGCTGGCGGCCAGCTTCTCGGCGAGGCCCCGGTGGATCCCCCGGGCCCAGAACGGACCCTCGTAGATGAAGGCGCTGTAGCCCTGGACGAGCGTGGCGCCCGCCAGGATGCGCTCCCAGGCGTCGTCGGCGGTCTCGATGCCCCCGACCCCTACGAGGGTGATCCGGTCGCCCACACGGGCGTACAGGCGGCTCAGGACCGCCAGGGAGCGGGCCTTGAGGGGGGCGCCGGACAGGCCGCCGGCGCCGATGGCCTCGACGGTGCCCTTCGGCGTCCGCAGGCCCAGTCCGTCGCGGGCGATCGTGGTGTTCGTGGCGATGATGCCGTCCAGGCCCAGCTCGACGGCGAGGTCGGCGACGGCGTCGACGTCCTCGTCGGCGAGGTCGGGGGCGATCTTCACCAGTAGCGGCACGCGGCGGGAGGTGACCGTGCGGTCGGCGGCCTCGCGGACGGCGCTCAGCAGCGGGCGCAGCGCCTCGGTGGCCTGGAGGTTGCGCAGCCCCGGCGTGTTCGGGGAGGAGACGTTGACCACGAGGTAGTCGGCGTGGGCGGCCAGGCGCTCGGTGGAGGTGACGTAGTCGGCGACGGCCTCCGCCTCCGGCACGATCTTGGTCTTGCCGATGTTGACGCCGACCGTCGTGCGGAAGGCCGCCTTGCGGGTGGCCAGGCGCTCGGCGACGGCCGCGGAGCCGTCGTTGTTGAAGCCCATGCGGTTGACCAGCGCGCGGTCCGCGACGAGGCGGAAGAGGCGCTTCTTGGGGTTGCCGGGCTGCGGCTGCGCGGTGACGGTGCCGATCTCGACGTGGTCGAAGCCGAGCATCGTCATGCCGTCGATGGCGGTGGCGTTCTTGTCGAAGCCGGCGGCGAGGCCGAAGGGGCCGTGCATGCGCAGGCCGAACGCCTCGGTGCGCAGCGCCTTGTGGCGGGGGGCGAGGACGGCCGCGACGAAGGTGCGCAGCACGGGGACGGCCGCGGCGAGGCGGATCCACCTGAAGGCCAGGTGGTGAGCCCGCTCGGGGTCCATCCGCCGGAAGATCAGTCGGAAGAAGAGGGAGTACATGGGGGGGGCCAGACCTTCGTTGGGCGAGCGGGGTGTCCGTCATGGCCGTCCGCCCGCCCCGTGAGAGGGGCGGGCGGACGGGCGAGGATCTACTGCCGGGCGGCGGTCAGGTGCTCCGCGTGCTCCTGCAGCGAGCGCACGCCCACGTCACCGCGGGTCAGCGCCTCGATGCCCTGCACGGCGGCGGCGAGCGCCTGGACCGTGGTCAGGCAGGGCACCGCGCGGGCGACCGCGGCGGTACGGATCTCGTAGCCGTCGAGGCGGCCACCGGTGCCGTACGGGGTGTTGACGATCAGGTCGACCTGGCCGTCGTGGATGAGCTGGACGATCGTCTTCTCGCCGTTCGGGCCCTCGCCCTCGCTCTGCTTGCGCACGACGGTGGCGTTGATGCCGTTGCGCTTGAGGACCTCGGCGGTGCCGGAGGTGGCCAGCAGCTCGAAGCCGTGGGCGACCAGCTCACGGGCCGGGAAGATCATCGAGCGCTTGTCGCGGTTGGCGACCGAGACGAACGCGCGGCCCTTGGTGGGCAGCGCGCCGTACGCGCCGGCCTGCGACTTGGCGTACGCCGTGCCGAAGACCTTGTCGATGCCCATGACCTCGCCGGTGGAGCGCATCTCCGGGCCGAGGACGGTGTCCACGCCGCGGCCGGAGGCGTCGCGGAAGCGGCTCCACGGCATCACGGCCTCCTTGACGGAGATCGGCGCGTCCAGCGGCAGCGTGCCGCCGTCGCCCTCCCTGGGCAGCATGCCCTCGGCGCGCAGCTCGGCGACGGTGGCGCCCAGCGAGATGCGGGCGGCGGCCTTGGCCAGCGGCACGGCGGTCGCCTTCGAGGTGAAGGGGACGGTGCGGGAGGCGCGCGGGTTGGCCTCCAGCACGTAGAGGATGTCGCCGGCCATGGCGAACTGGATGTTGATCAGGCCGCGGACGCCGACGCCCTTGGCGATGGCCTCGGTGGAGGCGCGCAGCCGCTTGATGTCGTAGCCGCCGAGGGTGATCGGGGGCAGCGCGCAGGCGGAGTCGCCGGAGTGGATGCCGGCCTCCTCGATGTGCTCCATGACGCCGCCGAGGTAGAGCTCCTGGCCGTCGTAGAGCGCGTCGACGTCGATCTCGATGGCGTCGTCGAGGAAGCGGTCGATGAGGACCGGGTGCTCGGAGATCAGGCCGGCGTGCCGCTCCAGGTACTCGCCGAGGGAGGGCTCGTCGTAGACGATCTCCATGCCGCGGCCGCCGAGCACGTAGGACGGGCGGACCATGACGGGGTAGCCGATGGCCGTGGCGATGCCCTTGGCCTCCTCGAAGGAGAAGGCGGTGCCGTACTTCGGCGCGGGCAGCCCGGCCTCGGTGAGCACCCGGCCGAAGGCACCGCGCTCCTCGGCGAGGTCGATGGCCTCGGGCGAGGTGCCGACGATCGGCACGCCGTTGTCCTTGAGCGCCTGGGCCAGGCCGAGCGGGGTCTGGCCGCCGAGCTGGACGATGACGCCCGCGACGGGGCCGGCGAGGGTCTCCGCGTGGACGATCTCCAGGACGTCCTCCAGGGTGAGCGGCTCGAAGTAGAGCCGGTCGGAGGTGTCGTAGTCGGTGGAGACGGTCTCGGGGTTGCAGTTGACCATCACGGTCTCGTAGCCGGCGTCGCTGAGCGCGAAGGAGGCGTGGACGCAGGAGTAGTCGAACTCGATGCCCTGGCCGATGCGGTTCGGGCCCGAGCCCAGGATGATCACCGCGGGCTTCTCGCGCGGCGCGACCTCGGACTCCTCGTCGTAGGAGGAGTAGAAGTACGGGGTCTTCGCGGCGAACTCGGCGGCGCAGGTGTCGACCGTCTTGTAGACCGGGCGGACACCGAGCGCGTGGCGGACCTCGCGGACGACGTCCTCGCGCAGGCCGCGGATGGCGGCGATCTGGGCGTCGGAGAAGCCGTGGCGCTTGGCCTCTGCGAGGATCCCCGGCTCCAGCTTGACCGCGTCGCGCAGCTCCTCGGCGATCTCGTGGATCAGGAAGAGCTGGTCGACGAACCAGGGGTCGATGCGGGTGGCGTGGAAGACCTCGCCCTGGGTGGCGCCGGCGCGGATGGCGTCCATGACGGTGTTGATCCGGCCGTCGGTGGGGATGCCCGCCTTGGCCAGCAACTCGGTCTTGTCGCCGGGCTCGGAGACGAAGTCGAACTGCGAGCCCTTCTTCTCCAGCGAGCGCAGCGCCTTCTGCAGCGCCTCGGTGAAGTTACGGCCGATGGCCATGGCCTCGCCGACCGACTTCATGGTCGTGGTGAGGGTGGCGTCGGCGGCCGGGAACTTCTCGAACGCGAAGCGGGGGGCCTTGACGACGACGTAGTCGAGCGTGGGCTCGAAGGACGCCGGGGTCTTCTCGGTGATGTCGTTGGGGATCTCGTCCAGCGTGTAGCCGACGGCCAGCCGGGCGGCGATCTTCGCGATCGGGAAGCCGGTGGCCTTGGAGGCGAGCGCCGAGGACCGCGAGACGCGCGGGTTCATCTCGATGACGATGATCCGGCCGTCTTCGGGGTTGACCGCGAACTGGATGTTGCAGCCGCCGGTGTCGACGCCGACCTCGCGGATGATCGCGATGCCGATGTCGCGCAGCCGCTGGTACTCGCGGTCGGTGAGCGTCATCGCCGGGGCGACGGTGATCGAGTCACCGGTGTGCACGCCCATCGGGTCGAAGTTCTCGATGGAGCAGACGACCACGACGTTGTCGTTCTTGTCGCGCATCAGCTCCAGCTCGTACTCCTTCCAGCCGAGGATGGACTCCTCCAGGAGCACCTCGGTGGTCGGGGAGAGCGTCAGGCCCTGGCCGGCGATGCGGCGCAGCTCCTCCTCGTCGTGCGCGAAGCCGGAGCCGGCGCCTCCCATGGTGAAGGAGGGGCGGACGACGACGGGGTAGCCGCCGAGCTCGTCGACGCCCGCGATGATCTCGTCCATGGTGTGGCAGATGACCGAGCGGGCGGACTCGCCGTGCCCGATCTTCGCCTTGACGGCCTCGACGACGCCCTTGAACAGGTCGCGGTCCTCGCCCTTGTGGATGGCCTCCACGTTGGCGCCGATGAGCTCGACGTCGTACTTCTCCAGGACGCCCTGCTCGTGCATGGAGATCGCGGTGTTGAGCGCGGTCTGGCCGCCGAGGGTGGGCAGGAGCGCGTCGGGGCGCTCCTTGGCGATGATCTTCTCGACGAACTCCGGGGTGATCGGCTCGACGTACGTGGCGTCTGCGATCTCCGGGTCGGTCATGATCGTGGCCGGGTTGGAGTTGACCAGGATGACCCGCAGGCCCTCGGACTTCAGGACGCGGCAGGCCTGGGTACCGGAGTAGTCGAACTCGGCGGCCTGGCCGATGACGATCGGGCCGGAGCCGATGACCAGAACGGACTGGATGTCGGTGCGCTTAGGCACGCTGGCCCTCCATCAGGGAGACGAAGCGATCGAACAGGTAGGCGGCGTCGTGCGGGCCCGCTGCTGCTTCGGGGTGGTACTGGACGCTGAATGCCGGCTGGTCGAGCAACTGGAGACCCTCCACCACGTTGTCATTGAGACAGACGTGGGAGACCTCCACCCGGCCGTAGGGCGTGTCGGTCGCGCTGTCGAGCGGGGCGTCGACGGCGAAGCCGTGGTTGTGCGCGGTGACCTCGACCTTGCCGGTCGTCCGGTCCTGCACGGGCTGGTTGATGCCGCGGTGGCCGTACTTCAGCTTGTAGGTGCCGAAGCCGAGCGCGCGGCCGAGGATCTGGTTGCCGAAGCAGATGCCGAAGAGCGGGGTCTTCCGCTCCAGGACGCCGCGCATCACGGAGACCGGGTGGTCGGCCGTGGCCGGGTCGCCGGGGCCGTTGGAGAAGAACACACCGTCGGGGGCGACGGCGTAGATGTCCTCCAGCGTGGCGGTGGCGGGCAGGACGTGCACCTCGATGCCGCGCTCGGCCATCCGGCGCGGGGTCATGCCCTTGATGCCGAGGTCGACCGCGGCGACGGTGAACTTCTTCTCGCCGATCGCGGGGACGACGTAGCTCTCCTTGGTGGCGACCTCGGCGGCGAGGTCGGCGCCCTGCATCTCGGGGGCCTGGCGCACCTCGGCGAGCATCGTGCCCTCGTCGGGCAGGCTGTTGCCGGAGAAGATGCCGACCCGCATGGCGCCGCGCTCGCGCAGGTGGCGGGTCAGGGCGCGGGTGTCGATGCCGCTGATGCCGACGACGCCCTGCTGGGCGAGCTCCTCGTCGAGGGAGCGGCGCGAGCGCCAGTTGGAGGGGGTGCGGGCGGGGTCGCGGACGACGTAGCCGGCGACCCAGATACGGGCCGACTCGGGGTCCTCGTCGTTCACGCCGGTGTTGCCGATGTGCGGGGCGGTCATGACGACCACCTGGCGGTGGTACGACGGGTCGGTCAGGGTCTCCTGGTAGCCGGACATGCCGGTGTTGAAGACCGCCTCGCCGAAGGTCACCCCCACGGCCCCGTAGGCACGGCCGCGGAAGGTCCGGCCGTCCTCCAGGACGAGTACGGCGGGAACCTTCGCGGCTCCCCGGGTGGAGGTCGTCATCGTGCGCCTTCCGTCTTGTTCTCGTTGTGCTGTGTGTGTTCCGTGCTGTTTCCGCCCAGGGCCTCGACCCAGGCGGCGTGCTCGGCCGCCCGGTCGGAGCGGAAGCCGGAGTCGATCCGCTTGTCGCCGTGCTCCCAGGTGATCACCAGCAGGCCGCCCTCGGCGAGGACCTTGCCCGCGATGCCCTTGTCGAGCCGGGCGCCGCGCAGCGCGTCGGCCGGGATGAAGAAGTCCTGCGCGCCGGGCCGGACGACGTCGACGCCCTGGTCCGTCAGGGTCAGCTCCACACGGCTGCGGGTGCCCAGGCCGCGGGCGACGATGCGGTCGAGCCACTGGCCGGCGGTGGTGGAGCCGTGGTAGCGGCCCGTCATGGTCAGCTCGGCCCGGCCGGGCTCGGCGGGTGCCGTGGGCAGCTCGGGCAGGTCGCCCTGGAGCGTGCCGCGCCACTTCCAGCCCTCGCGCATCAGCCAGTAGACGAGCGCGATGAAGAGCAGCAGCCCGACGACCCAGCCGATGCGTGCGGCCCAGTCGGTGACGGCCTGGGATTTCTCCCCGTCCGCCAGATTGATCAGTGCAGGTGTCACGCCAGTTCCCCGTCCACGACCGTCGCGCGGCCCCGCAGGAAGGTGTGGGTGACGCGACCCGGCAGCTCACGGCCCTCGTAGGGGGTGTTGCGGCTGCGGGAGGCGAAGCCCGCGGGGTCCACCACTCCACGGTAAGCCGAATCGACCAGGGTGAGGTTGGCGGGCTCTCCGACGGCGACGGGACGGCCGTGGCCGGTGAGGCGGCCGATGGCGGCCGGGCGGAAGGACATCCGGTCGGCGACCTGGGCCCAGTCGAGCAGGCCGGTCTCGACCATGGTGTGCTGCACGACCGACAGGGCGGTCTCCAGACCCACCATGCCCATGGCGGCCGCACCCCACTCGCAGTCCTTGTCCTCGTGCGGGTGCGGGGCGTGGTCGGTGGCGACGATGTCGATGGTGCCGTCGGCGAGGGCCTCGCGCAGGGCCATGACGTCGCGCTCGGTGCGCAGCGGCGGGTTGACCTTGTAGACCGGGTTGTACGAGCGCACCAGCTCGTCGGTGAGGAGCAGGTGGTGCGGGGTGACCTCGGCGGTCACGTCGATGCCGCGGGACTTGGCCCAGCGGACGATCTCGACGGAGCCGGCGGTGGAGAGGTGGCAGATGTGCACGCGGGAGCCGACGTGCTCGGCGAGGAGCACATCGCGGGCGATGATCGACTCCTCGGCGACGGCCGGCCAGCCGCCCAGGCCGAGCTCGGCGGAGACGATGCCCTCGTTCATCTGGGCGCCCTCGGTGAGCCGGGGCTCCTGGGCGTGCTGGGCCACGACACCGCCGAAGGCCTTCACGTACTCCAGCGCGCGGCGCATGATCACAGCGTCGTCGACGCACTTGCCGTCGTCGGAGAAGACCCGGACGCCGGCGGCGGAGTCGTGCATGGCGCCCAGCTCGGCGAGCTGCTTGCCCTCCAGGCCGACGGTGACGGCGCCGATGGGCTGCACGTCGCAGTAGCCGGATTCCTTGCCCAGCCGCCAGACCTGCTCGACGACGCCCGCGGTGTCCGCGACGGGGAAGGTGTTGGCCATGGCGAAGACGGCCGTGTAGCCGCCGCTGGCCGCGGCGCGCGTGCCGGTCAGGACGGTCTCGGAGTCCTCCCGGCCGGGCTCGCGCAGGTGGGTGTGGAGGTCGACCAGGCCGGGCAGCAGGATCTTGCCGTCGGCCTCGATGACCGTGGCGTCGCCGGCGTCGAGGCCCGTGCCCACCGCGGCGATGGTCTCGCCGTCGATGAGGACGTCCTGCGGCTCGCCGCCGAGGAGCTTCGCACCACGGATAAGGATCTTGCTCATGGTTACTTGTTCTCCTCGGTGCGGGGGGCGGTGACGGCGGGCTCGGCGCCGCCGAGCAGAAGATAGAGAACGGCCATCCGGGTGCTGACGCCGTTGGCGACCTGCTCCACGGCCGTGCAGCGGTCGGAGTCGGCGACCTGTGCGGTGATCTCCATACCCCGGTTCATCGGGCCGGGGTGCATGACGATGGCGTGTTCCGGCATCCGGGCCATCCGGTCGCCGTCGAGCCCGTACCGGCGGGCGTACTCACGCTCGGTGGGGAAGAAGGCGGCGTTCATGCGCTCGCGCTGCACGCGCAGCATCATCACGGCGTCGGACTTCGGCAGCACGCTGTCGAGGTCGTAGGAGACCTCGCAGGGCCACTGCTCGACGCCGATCGGCACCAGGGTCGGCGGGGCGACGAGCGTGACCTGGGCGCCGAGGGTGTGCAGCAGGTGGACGTTGGAGCGGGCCACCCGGCTGTGCAGGACGTCGCCGACGACGGTGATCCGGCGGCCGGCGAGGTCCTTGCCGAGGCCGGCGTCGCGGCCGACGAGGCGGCGGCGCATGGTGAAGGCGTCCAGGAGCGCCTGGGTGGGGTGCTCGTGGGTGCCGTCGCCGGCGTTGACGACGGCGCCGTCGATCCAGCCGGAGTTGGCGAGCCGGTAGGGCGCGCCGGAGGCGTGGTGGCGGATGACGACGGCGTCCGCGCCCATCGCCTCCAGGGTCAGGGCGGTGTCCTTCAGCGACTCGCCCTTGGAGACCGAGGAGCCCTTGGCGGAGAAGTTGATGACGTCCGCGGACAGCCGCTTGGCGGCGGCCTCGAAGGAGATGCGGGTGCGCGTCGAGTCCTCGAAGAAGAGGTTGACGACGGTGCGGCCGCGCAGGGTGGGGAGTTTCTTGATCGGCCGGTCGGCGACCCGGGCCATCTCCTCGGCGGTGTCGAGGATCAGGACGGCGTCGTCGCGCGTGAGATCGGCGGCCGAGATGAGGTGGCGCTTCATCCGGTTGCTCCGTGGTTGAGGAACGTATGGGGGTGTGAACGGGCAACAGCCGGGCACACGGCTTCGCGGCCCCGGCACCGCGGGGCCGCGCGGGCAGCCGCTACTGCTCGGCCGGGGCGGTCTCGCGCGTGCCGAGGAGCACGCTGTCGCGGCCGTCCTCCTCGGTGAGCTGGACCTTGACCGTCTCCCGCAGCGACGTGGGGAGGTTCTTGCCGACGTAGTCGGCACGGATCGGGAGTTCGCGGTGGCCGCGGTCGACGAGGACCGCGAGCTGGACGGCGCGGGGCCGGCCGATGTCGCCCAGCGCGTCGAGCGCGGCGCGGATCGTGCGGCCGGAGAAGAGCACATCGTCGACGAGGATCACCAGGCGGCCGTCGAGGCCCTCGCCGGGGATCTCCGTACGGGCGAGCGCGCGGGCGGGGCGCAGCCGCAGGTCGTCGCGGTACATGGTGATGTCGAGCGAGCCGACCGGCATCGTGCCACCGGTGATCTCTTCGAGCTTGGCGGCCAGTCGGCGGGCGAGGAAGACTCCGCGCGTCGGAATGCCGAGGAGCACCACATCGTCGGCGCCCTTGGCGCGTTCGACGATCTCGTGGGCGATACGGGTCAGGACCCGGGCGATGTCCGGTGCTTCGAGCACGGGACGGGCGGCCGGACCGACCGGGGAACCGACGGACCCCACGGGGTGCGCGTCACGGTGTGCGTCCATACGAAACGGACCTCCTTCTCCGCCTCACGGGACGGACTTTAAAGGACGTCGGATTAACAGTTTCACGTTACCAGGGTCCGCGCCGACACTCGCCATCGCCCCTGACGGGGGACGCCTATGGACCATTCGGCTTGACGAAGTCAGATTACGCTGCGTAACCTCACAGTGAGTAACCAGCCACGCGGCAAAGCCGCACGTTGATACAGCGTCCGGGGAGCTTTATGTCCAGCGAATACGCCAAACAGCTCGGGGCCAAGCTCCGCGCCATCCGCACCCAGCAGGGCCTGTCCCTGCATGGCGTCGAGGAGAAGTCCCAGGGCCGCTGGAAGGCCGTCGTAGTGGGCTCGTACGAGCGCGGCGACCGTGCCGTGACCGTGCAGCGCCTGGCCGAGCTGGCCGACTTCTACGGCGTTCCGGTGCAGGAACTGCTGCCGGGCACCACGCCGGGCGGGGCCGCCGAGCCGCCGCCGAAGCTGGTCCTGGACCTTGAGCGGCTGGCCCATGTGCCGGCCGAGAAGGCAGGCCCGCTCCAGCGCTATGCGGCGACCATCCAGAGCCAGCGTGGCGACTACAACGGCAAGGTCCTGTCGATCCGCCAGGACGATCTGCGCACCCTTGCCGTGATCTATGACCAGTCGCCGTCGGTGCTCACCGAGCAGCTCATCAGCTGGGGCGTCCTCGACGCGGACGCGCGCCGCGCCGTCCAGCACGAGGACGCATAGCGCCCACCGCCGGGATACGGCTGATACCAAAACCGCCGGGGCGGGACAATCCTTTCGGATTGTCCCGCCCCGGCGGTTTTCTCGTCGCTGCGGGTCGCGCGCCCTACCGCTCCTCGCGCCGGAGGCTCGGCTTGAGCTCCTTGAAGCGGCCGAGCAGACCGTTGACGAAGGCCGGCGAATCGTCGGTGGAGAACTCCTTGGCGAGCTGCACCGCCTCGTCGATCGCCACCGCGTCCGGGGTCTCGTCCTCCCAGATGAGCTCGTACGCGCCGAGGCGCACGATGTTCCGGTCGGCGACCGGCATCCGGTCCAGATCCCAGTCGACCGCGTAGTCCGCGATCAGGTCGTCGATACGGGTCACGTGCTCCGCGTATCCCTCGACCAGCTGCATCGTGTACTCGTTGACCGGAGGCTGACGGTCGTCGGACCGCGAGTGGCGGATCCAGTCCGCGAGGACGTTCTGCACGGTGGTACCGCGCTGGTCGGCCTCGAAGAGGATCTGGAAGGCGCGCTTACGGGCCTTGCTGCGAGCGGCCACGGTTAGCTGTTCACCCGACCGAGGTAATCGCCGGTACGGGTGTCGACCTTGATCTTCTCACCCGTGGTGATGAAGAGCGGGACCTGGATCTCATAGCCGGTCTCCAGCTTGGCGGGCTTGGAGCCACCGGTGGAGCGGTCGCCCTGGACACCCGGCTCGGTGTGCTCGATGACGAGCTCCACGGCGGCCGGCAGCTCGACGTAGAGGACCTCGTCGCCGTGCTTCGCGACGGTGGCCTCGAAGCCCTCGAGCAGGAAGTTGGCGGCGTCACCGACGGCCTTGCGGTCGACCATGAGCTGGTCGTACGTGTCCATGTCCATGAAGACGAAGTACTCGCCGTCCATGTACGAGAACTGCATCGTCCGCTTGTCGACGGTGGCCGTCTCGACCTTCACGCCCGCGTTGAAGGTCTTGTCGACGACCTTGCCGGAGAGCACGTTCTTCAGCTTCGTGCGGACGAAGGCGGGACCCTTGCCGGGCTTGACGTGCTGGAACTCGACGACGGACCAGAGCTGGCCGCCTTCGAGCTTGAGCACCATGCCGTTCTTGAGGTCGTTCGTGGATGCCACGGTTGCGGTATCTCCTGGACTGGTGGAACCAGAAAGTGCGGTGCGCCGCTAAAGCGCGAGCAGCTCTTTGGTCGTAATGGTGAGTAGCTCGGGTCCGCCGTCCGCCTCGGGGCGAACGACGAGCGTGTCATCGATCCGGACGCCGCCCCGCCCCGGGAGGTGAACCCCCGGATCTACGGTGACCGGCACGCAAGCGTCCAGTTTACCCATTGCCGACGGCGTCAGCCGAGGGTCCTCGTCGTTTTCGAGTCCCACGCCGTGTCCGATGCGCGGTCCGAGCCGCTCGCCGTGGCCCGCGGCCTCCAGTACGACCCTCGCCGCGCGGTCCACATCGCGGTACGGAACGCCCGGCGCGAGGGCCTCCCGGCCGGCCCGCTGCGCCGCGAAGACCTGCTCGTACAGTTCGATCTGCCAGTCGGCCGGGGTGGTGCCGATGACGAAGGTACGGGCGATCTCGCTGCGGTAGCCGCGGTAGTCGGCGCCCAGGCAGACGCTGAGGAAATCGCCCTCCTCGACGCGCCGGTCGGTGGGCGTGTGGCCGGCCAGCCCGGAATGGGGCCCGGTGCCCACCGACGTCGGCAGGGCCGGCCCGGACGCGCCGTGGTCGACCAGCCGGCGCTCCAGCTCCAGCGCCAGGTGGCGCTCGGTGCGGCCGACGAGGATCGACTCCAGCAGCTCCCCCAGGGCCTGGTCGGCGATCTCCGCGGCGATCCGCAGCGAGGAGATCTCCTCGGGGTCCTTCACCAGCCGCTGCTGCTCCACGGCCGTGCCCAGGTCGTCCAGGCGCAGCCGGGGGGCGACCGAGCGCAGGGCGCGGTGGCGGGCGACGGTGAGGTGGTGCTCCTCGACGGCGAGCGAGCCGGCGCCGGCCGCGGCCGCCCGCTCGGCGCCGGCCACGGCCGTGTCGCTGTCGGGCGCGGGCAGCTCCTGGACGCGCAGGCCCTCGGCGAGCCGGTCGTCGGGGGTGTTGCCGAAGGAGTCCCGGCAGTACAGCAGGACGTCCGCGCCGGGGCCCACGAGCAGGGTGGCGCCCGGCGGGGCGCCTCCGGCCAGATACCGGACATTGGCGCCGCCGGACACCAGGGCGGCCTCGCTCCCGGCCGCCTCGCACCGCTCGCGCAGCCGCGCGCGGCGTGCCGCGTACACCTCGGACATGCTTCCGAGCCTACGACCGCGGGCCGCGGACGGCCGTTCCAGCGCGTCCGACCGGGAACGCGGCCGTGCCTAGCAGCCGGGCGGGCCGGCCACGGAGCGGGCGACGATGTCGTCCAGGAGGCGGGCGGTGGTGGCGACGTCCTGCTGGGTGTTGTCGATGATCGGCAGCCCGGAGCCGTACCAGCCGGCCATCCTGCCGTGGATGCGGGCGACCTCCTCGTCGCTCAGGCGGCGGTTGCCGGTGCGCTCGGCGTTGCGCTCCAGGACGACCTCCAGGCCCGGCAGGAGGACGACGGGCAGCAGGCCGGGGCCCACGTGCCGCTTCCAGCCGCCGAGGCCGACGACGGGCCGGTCGGGGAAGACGGCGTCGTCGAGGATGCAGGAGATGCCGTTGGCGAGGAAGTTACGGGCGGCGAAGCCGCAGGTGCGGCGGGCGAGGCGGTACTGCGCCTCGGAGTGGTCGTTCCACCCGGACTGCGGGTCGGCGAAGCCGGACCGCACCCATTCCCGGACGTCGTCGAGGCTGATGTGCGCCGTGGGCACCCGGCGGGTGTCCGCCCAGTGGCGCGCCACGGTCGTCTTGCCGGCGCCGGCGGGGCCGATGAGGAGGACGGCGACGGCGGCGTTCGTGGCGGCGGCGACGTCCGTGGGTATCGGGAAGTGCCCGGTGGCGGCGGGGGCCTGTGGAGGTACGGGCCAGGCGGGTGCCGGGGCCGGGGCAGGCGGCATCGGGGGGTGGGAGGGTGGCAGCGGCTGTCCCACGGGGTACTGCATCCGGTGGCACTCCGTCTCGTGCGGGCGACTGGCGCGGGGTGAGCGGGCGAGGCCGGAAGATGTGCCCCTGCCCCGCCCTTTCACCGTTTCTTGTCCTCGATCGCCGGACGGGCTGGAATCCAGCCCGTCCGGCGATCGAGGACCGGGGGCCCGGGGGCGGAGCCCCCGGATACGGGCAGACGGGAGAGTACCCCGAGAGCAGGACTCCCCCGGCCGTCCCCCGTGGAACGGCCCTCTCAGCCCGTGAGTTCCTCCGCCAGCGCGCGCAGCGCGAGCCGGTACGAGCCGATGCCGAAGCCGGCGACCGTCCCGCTGGCGACCGCCGCGATGACGGACGTGTGGCGGAACTCCTCCCGTGCGTACGGGTTGGAGATGTGCACCTCGATGAGCGGCGCCGTGCGCTGCGCGGCCGCGTCCCGCATCGCGTACGAGTAGTGCGTGAACGCGCCGGGGTTGATGACCACGGGAATCGAGCCGTCGGCGGCCTCGTGCAGCCAGCGGACCAGCTCGCCCTCGTCGTTGGTCTCCCGGACCTCGACGGCGAAGCCGAGCTCCTCGCCGAGCCGGGCGCACTCCGCCACCAGGCCGGCGTAGGAGGTCGCGCCGTAGACATCGGGCTCGCGGGAGCCGAGACGGCCGAGGTTGGGACCGTTGAGGACGAACACCCTCCGCTTCACGCGGCGATCTCCGCGTGCGCGGCCAGCAGCATCGCCGGGTCCGGGCTCTCCAGGACCGTGGGCTTGGCGAGGCCGTCGAGGACGATGAAGCGCAGCCGGTCGCCGCGGGACTTCTTGTCGACCTTCATGTTCTCCACCAGCTTGGGCCACTGGTCACCGCGGTAGGTGACGGGCAGGCCCACGGACTGGAGGATCGCGCGGTGGCGGTCGGCGGTCGCGTCGTCGAGCCGGCCGGCGATCCGGCCCAGTTCGGCGGCGAAGACCATGCCGACGGAGACGGCCGCGCCGTGCCGCCAGTTGTACCGCTCGTTCTTCTCGATGGCGTGGGCGAGGGTGTGGCCGTAGTTGAGGATCTCGCGCAGCCCCGACTCCTTGAGGTCGCTGGAGACGACCTCGGCCTTGACGCGGATGGCGCGCTCGATCAGCTCGGCGGTGTGCGGACCCCGCGGCGTACGGGCCGCCTCGGGGTCCGCCTCGATGAGGTCGAGGATGGCCGGGTCGGAGATGAAGCCCGCCTTGATGATCTCGGCGAGGCCGCTGACGTAGTCGTGGACCGGCAGCGACTCCAGCGCGGCCAGGTCGCACAGGACACCCGCCGGGGGGTGGAAGGCGCCGACGAGGTTCTTGCCCTCGGCGGTGTTGATGCCGGTCTTGCCGCCGACGGCCGCGTCGACCATGCCCAGCACCGTGGTGGGCACGGCGATCCAGCGCACCCCGCGCAGCCAGGTGGCGGCGACGAAGCCGGCCACGTCGGTGGTGGCGCCGCCGCCGACGCCGACGATGACGTCGGTGCGGGTGAAGCTGGTCTGGCCCAGGGCCTTCCAGCAGTAGGCCGCGACCTCGACGGTCTTGGCCTCCTCGGCGTTGGGGAGCTGGATGGCGATGGCCTCGTAGCCCTGCGCGGCCAGGTCCGCGCGGAGCACCTCGCCGGTCTCGGCGAGCGCCTCGGGGTGCAGCACGGCCACGCGCTTGGCCTGGGTGCCGATGAGCCCGGGCAGCTCGCCCAGCAGCTGGCGCCCGACCAGGACCTCGTACGGCGCGGTGCCCGCGCTGCCGGCGACCTGGATGCGGGTGGGGGCGTCGGTCATGCGTTCCTCACTGCGTGGTGTCGGGGGTACGGTCCCGGGGTGGCGCCAGCGCCTCGATGACGGCGTCGGCCACCTCGGCCGGGGTGCGGCCGCCGGTGGCGACGGTGGCGCGGGCGACCTCGGTGTACAGCGGGCGGCGCGCCTCCATCAGCTCGCGCCAGCGCTGCCGCGGATTGACCGCGAGCAGCGGGCGCGGGGCGTCCAGGCCCACTCGCCGGACGGCGTCGGAGAGTTCGACGTCGAGGAAGATCACCGGCAGGCCGGTGAGCAGGGCGCGGGTGCCGTCGTCCATGATCGCGCCGCCGCCGAGGGAGAGCACCCCGGGGTGCTCGGCGACGGCGTCGCGCACGGCCCGCCGCTCCAGCTCGCGGAAGTGCGGCTCGCCCTCGTCGATGAAGATCTCCGGAATGGGCTTGCCGGCCAGGCGCTCGATGTCGGCGTCCGTGTCGCGGTAACCGGTGCCCAGCCGCTGGGCGAGCAGGGCACCGATGGTGGACTTGCCGGCTCCCGGCGGGCCCACCAGCACGACGAGGGGCGAGGTCACTTGATGGCCAGGTTGTCGAGGTAGCTCCGGACGTTGCGCCGGGTCTCGGGGACGCTGTCGCCGCCGAACTTCTCGGTCACGGCGTCGGCCAGCACCAGCGCCACCATCGCCTCGGCGACGATGCCCGCGGCCGGCACGGCGCAGACGTCGGAGCGCTGGTGGTGCGCCTGGGTGGCCTCGCCGGTGGTCACGTCGACGGTGGCCAGGGCGCGGGGCACGGTCGCGATGGGCTTCATCGCGGCCCGTACGCGCAGCAGCTCGCCGGTGGTCAGGCCGCCCTCGGTGCCGCCGGAGCGGCCGGAGGTGCGGCGCAGGCCCTCGTCGGTGGCCACGATCTCGTCGTGTGCCTTGGAGCCGGGCACCCGGGCGAGGTCGAAGCCGTCGCCGACCTCGACGCCCTTGATGGCCTGGATGCCCATCAGCGCGGCGGCGAGGCGGGCGTCGAGGCGGCGGTCCCAGTGCACGTGCGAGCCGAGGCCGACCGGGACGCCGTAGGCGAGGACCTCGACGACGCCGCCGAGGGTGTCGCCGTCCTTGTGGGCCTGGTCGATCTCGGCGACCATCGCCTTGCTCGCGTCCGTGTCGAGGCAGCGCACCGGGTCGGCGTCGAGGCGCTCGACGTCGGAGGGCTTGGGGTAGATGCCGTACGGGGCCTTGGCCGCGGCCAGCTCGACGACGTGGGAGACGATCTCGATGCCGGCCGTCTCCTTCAGGAAGGAGCGGGCGACGGCGCCGAGGGCGACGCGGGCGGCGGTCTCCCGGGCGGAGGCGCGCTCCAGGATCGGGCGGGCATCTGCCACGCCGTACTTCTGCATGCCCGCGAGATCCGCGTGGCCAGGGCGGGGTCGGGTCAGGGGGGCGTTGCGAGCCAGATCAGCCAGCTCAGCGGGGTCCACGGGGTCGGCCGCCATGACCTTCTCCCACTTGGGCCACTCGGAGTTGCCCACCATGATCGCGACCGGGGAACCCATCGTCAGGCCGTGCCGGACACCGCCGATGAAGGTGATCTCGTCGCGCTCGAACTTCATGCGGGCGCCGCGCCCATAGCCGAGACGCCGCCGAGCGAGGTGGTCCGCCACCATGTCCGTGGTGATCGGCACGCCGGCGGGAAGGCCCTCCAGCGTCGCCACGAGTGCGGGGCCGTGCGATTCCCCCGCGGTCAGCCAGCGCAACCTGCTCAACGGTGCTCCTCAGTAGCCTTGGCCAAGCGAAATACTTGGTGAGAATCCTCCCACGAGCTGTCGCGGGTGAAGGGGGCAGGTCCAGGGTACGGACGTAGAAAGTCACATGCGGGCGGCGACCGAATCGGCCGCCGCCCGAGCCCCGCAGACGCAGAAAGCACCAAGCCGAGCTCGCCGGCATCCGGAAATACGGCGGATCACCTCCGCAACGGCGGAGAAAGAGGCTCGGCTCTCCGGATCAACGCATAAGCCTGCGGCAGGTCACGCGGCGCGGGCCGCCAGCGCCGCCTCACCCGCGGCGCGCATCGCGGCCAGCGGTGCGACGGGGCACCCCGTCATCCGCTCGACCTGGAGCACCGCCTGGTGGACCAGCAGGTCCAGGCCGCCGAGGACGGCGCCGCCGCGCGCCGCCCAGGCGGCGGCCAGCGGGGTCGGCCACGGCTCGTACAGCACGTCGAAGAGGGTGCCGGGCCGCTCCGGCACGGCGCCCGCGAGGGCGTCGGTGGCGCCCGCCGGGGTCGTGGCGATCACGAGCGGCGCGGCGAGGGCCGAGGAGGCGAGGGACCAGTCGGCGGTGCGTACGGACACACCCAGCCGCTCGCCCCACTGGCGCATCTCGGCGGCGCGCGCCGTGCTGCGGACGTAGACGGTGACCTCGCCGGAGCAGATCCGGGCGAGGGCGGCGAGGGCCGAGGACGCGGTGGCCCCGGCACCGAGGACGGCGGCGGAGGCGACCTGCTCGACGCCGCGCTCGCGCAGGGCGGCCGTGATGCCGGGGATGTCGGTGTTGTCGCCGAGGCGGCGGCCGTCGTCGGTGAGGACGACGGTGTTGACGGCCTCGACGGCGGCGGCGGTCCCGCTGACCTCGTCGAGCAGCGGGATCACCGCCCGCTTGAGCGGCATGGTCAGCGACAACCCGGCCCAGCCGGCGTCCAGGCCGTCGAGGAAGCCGGGCAGCGCCGCCTCGTCGACCTCGAAGCGGTCGTACGTCCACTCCCCCAGGCCGAGCCCCGCGTAGGCGGCCCGGTGCAGGACCGGCGAGAGCGAGTGGGCGATCGGCGAACCGAGGACGGCCGCACGGTGGCGGGTGCTCACTGGCCGCCCTTCTTGTGCTCCTTGTTGTACCGCTCGCGGTTCTTGTTGTGCTCCTCGTTCGTCACGGCGAACAAGGTCTCGTTCTCGTTGATCGAGACGAAGTAGTACCAGGGGCCCGGCGCCGGCTGGAGCGCCGACTTCAGGGCCTCCATGCCGGGGTTGCTGATCGGGCCGGGAGGCAGGCCCTTGATCTTGTAGGTGTTGTACGGGTCGTTGAACTTCCGCAGGTCGCTGACGGCCCCGACGTCCAGCGTGCTCTGCTTGCGGGCGTAGTTGACCGTGGAGTCGAAGTCGAGGAGGCCGTACGTCTCCTTGTTGTCCGGCTTGAGCCGGTTGTAGACGACCCGGGAGATCTTGTCGAAGTCGTGCTTGTACTTGCCTTCGACCTGGACGAGGCTGGCGAGCGTGACGACCTGCAGCGGGGACTTCAGCCCCAGCTCCTTGGCCTTGCCCTCCAGGTCCTGCTGGGCGTAGTTCTCGTTGGCCCGCGCGACCATCTGCTTGAGGATGTCCTCGGGCTTGGTGCCCTTGGCGGCGCTGTACTGCGAGGGGAAGAGGAACCCTTCCAGCGGGTCCTTGATGTCCGGGTTGTTGCCGGCCCAGGCGGGCAGCCCCAGGTTCTTCACCTGGCTCTTGGCCACGTCCTTGGTGGTGCCGTCCTTGAGCCCGAGCTTCTTGTCGATCGCGGCGTAGATCTCGAACGACTTCATGCCCTCGCCCAGCGTGAGGGCGTTGAGCGCCTTGGGGTCGGTCATCATCCGCACGGCCTCCGCACCCGACATCTCCTTGCGGAGGATGTAGATGCCCGGCTGGATGGCCTTGCCCTTGGGGTTGGCGCCCGCGGCCTCGGTGAAGGCGCCGACGCTCTTGACCACGCCCGCCTTCTGCAGGACGGAGCCCATCTCGGTCAGGCTCGCGGACTTGGGGATCTCGACCTGGATCTGCCCGGTCCCCTCGCCGTCGTAGTCGGGCGCGGCGCCGAAGTGGGTCTGCCAGTAGTCGTACGCGAGATAACCGCCGCCGCCCACGACGCCGAGGAGCACCACGGCGACGACGAGGCAGGCGGTACCGCTGCGGCGCTTGTTCTTCTTGCCCTTCTGGCCCTTCTTGCCGCGCCGGTCACGGCCGCGGGGCTGCTCCTCGGGCGCCTCGTCCGCGTCGTCGTCCACGACCGTGGCCGTGTCCTCGGGGCGGTCGTCGAAGAGGGAGAGCTTCTCCTCGTCGGGCTCCGAGCGCCACTCTTCCTGCTGCGGCGCGTGCTGCTGCTCGTAGCCCTGGTGGGACTGGTGCGGCACCTGCTGCTGTTCCTGCTGCTGGTGCCGCTGCTCCTCCTGCCGGCGCATGTGCTGCGGCTGCGGCGGCGGGTAGGCGTCCTGGGTGCCGTAGTAGTCGGGCCGGCCGCCGGAGTACGGGTCGACGGGCTGCTGCCCGTACTGCTCCCCCGGCTGGCCGCCGTACGGACCCCCCGCGCCCTGCGAGGGGTCCCAGCCGTACTGCTGCTGGCCGTACTGCTGCTGTTGAGGGTGCGCTTGCGGGTGCGGCTGCTGCGGGTGCTGGTGTCCGTCGTATCCCGGGTCCCCGTACAGAGGGTCCTCGGGATGCCACGGTTGGGAGCCGGATCCCCGGCCGTACTCAGTCATCGATCCCCTTGAGCCGCACAGCGGCAGCCGGTGGGCGCTCTGTGAGCGCCGGTTCCCAATCGTCGGTCCTGCACGGGAGACGTACGAACGACTGCCTTGTCAGCGCGGAACGTTACCGTACTGCGATCAGATGACCATGTCGACGGTCTCGCCGGGCGGCCGGCCGGAGACCTTCTCCGTCTCCAGGGCGTTCTGGAGGATGACCACGGCGGCCGCCTGGTCCACCACGGAGCGGCCCTTCTTGGAGCTGACACCGGAGGCGCGCAGTCCCTGCGTGGCCGTGACGGTCGTCATCCGCTCGTCGACCAGCCGGACGGGCACGGGCGCCACCCGGCGGGCCATCTCCTTGGCGAAGGTCCGCACCTTGGCCGCGGCCGGCCCCTCTCCCCCCTTGAGGGAGCGGGGCAGACCGACGACGACCTCGATCGGTTCGTACTCCGCGACGATCGCCACGAGCCGCTTGTGGGCCTGCGGGATGTCCCGGCCGGGGACGGTCTCGACCGGAGTGGCGAGGATCCCGTCGGGGTCGCACGAGGCGACCCCGATCCGGGCGTCCCCGACATCGACGGCGATGCGCCTGCCGCGTCGCACGGCGGTCAGACCGCTTCCGCGACGAGCCGCTCGACGGCGGCCATGGCCTCGCCGAGGGCGTCCGGGTTCTGGCCGCCGCCCTGGGCGACGTCCGGCTTGCCGCCGCCTCCGCCGCCGAGGGTCTTGGCGGCCGTACGCACCAGGTCGCCGGCCTTGAGACCGCGCTCGCGTGCGGCGTCGTTGGTGGCGATGACGGTGAGCGGACGGCTGTTGACGACGGTGAACAGCGCCACCACGGCGGCGCGGCCGCCCTGGATCCGGCCCCGTACGTCGAGGACCAGCTTGCGCAGGTCGTCGGCGCCCGTGCCGTCCGGTACCCGGCCGACGGCCAGCGCCACACCATTGACGTCCTTGGCACCCTCGGCGAGACCGGCGGCGGCCTGGAGCACCTTCTCGGCGCGGAAGCGCTCGATCTCCTTCTCGGCGTCCTTGAGCTTGGCGAGCATCCCGGAGATCTTCTCCGGCAGCTCCTCCGGGCGGCCCTTGACCAGCTCGGTGAGCTGGGCGACGACCGTGTGCTCCTTGGCCAGGAAGTTGTAGGCGTCGGCGCCGACCAGCGCCTCCACGCGGCGCACGCCGGAGCCGATCGAGGACTCGCCGAGCAGCTTGACCAGACCCAGCTGGGCGGTGTTGGCGACGTGCGTACCGCCGCACAGCTCCTTGGAGAAGTCGCCGATGGTCACCACGCGCACGCGCTCGCCGTACTTCTCGCCGAACTCGGCGATGGCGCCCTGCTTCTTGGCCTCGTCGATGCTCATGACCTCGGCGTGGACGTCGAGTTCACGGGAGAGGACCTCGTTGATCCGCTGCTCGACGTCCGTGAGGACGGTGCCGGGCACGGCGGCCGGGGAGCCGAAGTCGAAGCGGAAGCGGCCGGGCGAGTTCTCCGAGCCGGCCTGGGCGGCCGTCGGGCCCAGCGCGTCGCGCAGCGCCTGGTGGGTGAGGTGGGTGGCGCTGTGGGCGCGGGCGATGGCCCGGCGGCGGGCGACGTCGATGACGGCGTGGGCGGAGGCACCGACGGTGACCTCGCCGACCTGGACGACGCCCTTGTGGACGCTCACGCCCGGGACGGGCTTCTGCACGTCGCGGATCTCGATGACGGCGCCGTTGTCGAGCCGGATCCGACCCTGGTCGGCGAGCTGGCCGCCGCCCTCGGCGTAGAAGGGGGTGCGGTCGAGGACGACCTCGACCTCGTCGCCCTCGGTGGCGGCGGGCGAGGACACGCCGTCGACGAGCAGGCCGACGATCGTGGCCTCGTTGTCGGTGCGGGTGTAGCCGGTGAAGTCGGTCTCGCCGGCGGTGTCGGCCAGCGCGCGGTAGGCCGACAGGTCGGCGTGGCCGGTCTTCTTGGCCTTGGCGTCGGCCTTGGCGCGCTCCCGCTGCTCCTTCATCAGGCGCCGGAAGCCGTCCTCGTCCACGGACAGGCCCTGTTCGGCGGCCATCTCCAGGGTGAGGTCGATCGGGAAGCCCCAGGTGTCGTGGAGCAGGAACGCCTTGTCGCCGCCGAGGACCGTGCCGCCGGCGGCCTTGGTCTCGGTGACGGCGGTGTCGAGGATGTTGGTGCCGCCCTTGAGGGCCTTGAGGAACGCGGCCTCCTCGGCGAGGGCGACGGTCTCGATGCGCTTGCGGTCGGTGAGGAGCTCGGGGTACTGCTCGCCCATCGTCTTGAGCACGGTGTCGACCAGCTCGGCGACGACCGGGCCGGTGGCACCGAGCAGGCGCATGTTGCGGACGGCGCGGCGCATGATGCGGCGCAGGACGTAGCCGCGGCCCTCGTTGCCGGGGGTGACGCCGTCGCCGATGAGCATGACGGAGGTGCGCATGTGGTCGGCGACCACGCGCAGCGACACGTCGGTACCGTGGGCGGCGCCGTAGCGGACACCGGTCAGCTCGGTGGCCTTGTCCATGACGACGCGCAGGGTGTCGGTCTCGTACATGTTCTGCACGCCCTGCAGGATCATCGCCAGGCGCTCAAGGCCGAGACCGGTGTCGATGTTCTTGCTGGGCAGCTCGCCGAGGATCGGGAAGTCCTCCTTGCCCTCGCCGGCGCCGCGCTCGTACTGCATGAAGACCAGGTTCCAGATCTCCACGTACCGCTCGTCGTTGACGGCCGGGCCGCCCTCGACGCCGAACTCGGGGCCGCGGTCGTAGTTGATCTCGGAGCACGGGCCGCACGGGCCGGGGACGCCCATGGACCAGTAGTTGGGGCCCATGCCCAGGCGCTGGATGCGCTCGGCCGGCACGCCGATCACGTCACGCCAGATGCGCTCGGCCTCGTCGTCCTGCTCGTAGACGGTGATCCAGAGCTTCTCGGGCTCCAGGCCGTAGCCACCGTCCGCCACGGAGCTGGTGAGCAGCTCCCAGGCGTACTTGATGGCGCCTTCCTTGAAGTAGTCGCCGAAGGAGAAGTTGCCGCACATCTGGAAGAACGTGCCGTGGCGGGTGGTCTTGCCGACCTCTTCGATGTCCGGCGTACGGACGCACTTCTGCACGCTGGTGGCGCGCGGGAAGGGCGGCTTGACCTCGCCGAGGAAGTACGGCTTGAAGGGGACCATGCCCGCGGGGACCAGGAGCAGAGTCGGGTCGTCCGCGATGAGCGACGCCGAAGGGACGACGGTGTGCCCGCGCTCCTCGAAGAAGCTCAGCCAGCGGCGGCGGATTTCAGCCGACTCCATCAGTGGTCCTCATTCCGGGTGAAGTGGTAGGTGTGCTGCTGTTCGAGGGCGGCCAGCCGGCGCTGCTCGGGGAGTTCGCGGTGGTCGGGGTCGGGCGCCCCTGGTACCGCGGTGAGGCCGAGCGCGTCCTTCAGGGCCGCCTCGCGGTGCGCCATGCCGTCGCGCACGTCGAGGGCGAAGAGCTTGACCCGGCGGCCCGCGATGACCGCGCGGTCGGCGGCCTGGAGCGCGAGGCTCTCCGGGGTGAGCTTGGCGAGCTTCCGGTTGACCTTGGTGGTGGCCCAGACACCGGCTGCGACACCGGTGGTGAACCAGAAGGTTCGGCGGAACATTTCTGGGGTCAACCCTTCCGACGGGTACGACGGCTGCCGCGCCGGGCGGACGGCAGGGTCTGGTCGACGGCTCTGCCGACGAACACGGGGCCGCCGGGCGCGGGCTCCGCCTTGCGGCCGATCGCGCGGCGGACGCCGTAGCCGAACGCGGCGACCTTGACCAGCGGTCCGCCGAAGGCGGAGGAGACGGTCGAGGAGAGCGCGGAGGCGTTCGCCGTGACCTCCTGGACGTCCGCGGCGATCGAGTCGACGCGGGCGAGCTGGGTGTTGGCGGAGCGCACGGTCGCGGAGGCGTCGGCGAGGAGGGGCACGGCCTGCTCGCTGACGTCGGCCACCAGTTTGGTGGCGGCCTTCAGCGTCTGCGCGAGGCGCACGAGCACCAGGGCCATGAAGGACACGAGGATCGCCCAGAAGACGGCCACGAGGATCCCGGCCACCTCTCCACCGGACACGCTGCACCGCTCCCTGCTGCTGGTCGTCGCTTTCCCGCTGCTTGCTCCAGGGGCGTCCTCGGACGCCCGCCGGATGTCCCTGGTAGGTCCATGGAACGTCCAGTACGACCTTATCGCGCCGGGCATCGGGACCCGTACCGCATTGTCTGCGCGGGGGCGGGCCACCCCAGGCGGAGTTTACGGTGCGCGCACTCATCAGTACTCTCTGTGTGCCATGTCACCGCTCTCCGGCTCTCCGCTGTCCGGTCCCCCGCCCCACGGCGCCGCTCCCGGCCCCCGCCGGTCCGCGCCGCCCGGCAACCTGCCCGCCGAGCTCGGCCGGTTCATCGGCCGGGAGGGCGAGCTGGAGGCGCTGGCGGACCGGCTGGAGCGCGCGCGGCTGGTCACGGTCACGGGGGTCGGCGGGGTCGGCAAGTCCCGGCTGGCCGTGCGGTTCGCCGCCACGGTGCAGGATCGCTTCTTCGACGGGGTGTGGCTGGCCGAGCTGTCGGCCCTGACCGACCCCCTCCTGCTGGACCACGCGATCGCCGCCGCGCTGGAGCTGACCGATCACACGGGCTGTCCGCCGCGCGCCTGGCTGCTGGATCAGCTCGCGGACCGGCGGCTGCTGCTCGTCCTGGACGGTTGCGAACACCTCGTCGAGGACTGCGCTCCGCTGGTGCGCGACCTGCTGCGGCGGGCGCCGGGGCTGCGGATCCTGGTGGCGTCCCGGCGGCCGCTGGAGATCGCGGGCGAGCAGGTCTTCCCGCTGTCGCCGATGCCCGGACCGGAGGCCGCCGCGCTGTTCGAGGACCGCGCGGCGGCCGCCCGCCCGCGCTCCCGGCCCGGTCCGGCGGAGGCCGGCGCGGTGGCCGGGCTGTGCCGGCGGCTCGACGGCATTCCGCTGGCCCTGGAGCTGGCGGCGGCGCGGCTGGGCACGCTGTCGGTCGGCCAGGTACTGGAGCGGCTGGACGACCGGTTCCGGCTGCTGACCGGGGGCGCCCGGGGCGCGCTGCCGCGCCATCAGACGCTGCGGACGGCCATCGGCTGGAGCCATGAGCTGTGCACGCCCTCCGAGCGGCTGCTGTGGGCGCGGCTGACGGTCTTCGCGGGCCTCTTCGACCTGGAGGCGGCGGAATACGTCTGCTCGGGACCCGAACTGCCCGCCGAGGACCTGCTGGACGTCCTGAGCGAGCTGGTGACGCAGTCCGTGGTGGTGCGCGAGGACACCGCGCTGGGGCCGCGCTACCGGCTGCTGGACACCGTGCGGATGTACGGGGCCGGCTGGCTGGACGCCCTGGGCGACAGCGAGCGGATGCGGCGCCGGCACCGCGACTGGTACATGGGCCTGGCCACCTGGTGCGAGCTGGACTGGTTCGGCCCCCGGCAGAGCGAGGTGGCGGCCCGCGTCGAGGCGGAGCTGCCCAATCTCCGCCTCGCCCTGGAGTACAGCCTGGAGGCGAGCGGAGAGGCCCACATCGGCCAGTACCTGGCGGGGTCGCTGTGGTTCTGCTGGGTGGGGTGCGGCCGGCTCGCGGAGGGGCGGCACTGGCTGGACCGGGCGCTGGAGGTGCCCGCGGACAACGCGGCCACCGAGGAGACGCGGCTGAAGGCGCTGTGGGTGGCCGGCCACGTGGCGGTCCTCCAGGGCGACGCCGCCGGTGCCGTGGCGGCGCTGGAGGAGTGCCGGGAGGCCGCCGAGCGCACCGGCAACGCCCGGGCGCTGGCGTACGCCGAGCACCGCACCGGCTGTCTGGCCCTGGTCTCGGACGACATGCCGGGCGCCGAGAAGCTGCTGCGCACGGCGCTGGCCCGGTACCGCGAGCTCGGCGAGCTCAACAGCAATGTGCTGATGGGTCAGGTGGAGCTGGCAATGGCCATCGCCTTCCAGGGCGATCCGGCGGGCGCGGTGAAGCTGTGCGAGGAGGTGCGCGAGGTCTGCGAGGAGCACGGCGAGCGCTGGGCGCTGGCCTACGCGCTGTATGTGCTGGGCTTCACGGCCTGGAGCGGCGGCGATCCGGCCGCGGCCCGGACGCTGCTGGAGGAGTGTCTGACCCTCGACCGCGACTTCCATGACCTGGTGGGCGCGGTGCTGGCGATCGAGCTGCTGGCGCTGGTGACGCTGGAGGAGAGCGGCTCGGAGGACGGAGCGGTGGAGGCCGCGGTGCTCCAGGGAGCGGCGGGGCGGCTGTGGCGCTCGGTGGGGCTGCCGCTGTTCGGCTCCCGGTTCTTCAACGCCCCGCACGCGCTGTGCGAGCGCCGGCTGCGCGAGCGGCTCGGCGCCCGGCGCTACGAGGAGTGCCTGCGCGAGGGCGCCGGGCTGGACCTGGACGCGGCGACGGCGCGCGCGCTGGGCGGTGGGCCCTGGACGGCCCCCGCGGCCCTGCCGGGCGCGCGGGGGTCCGTACGCCCGTGGTCCCCGGGAACGCACGAGCCCGCCGGCTCTCCGGCCACGGGGGCCGGGGAGACGACGGGCTGAGCGAAGACGCTCCGGGAGAGCGCTACTGCCCCTGGATCAGCGGGCGTAGTACTCGACGACGAGCTGCTCGTCGCAGATCACCGGGATCTCCTTGCGGTTCGGCTCGCGGTCCAGGCGGAAGGCCAGCGCGGCCAGGTTGACCTGGAGGTAGCGCGGGGTCTCACCGTCGGGGGCGAAGCCACCGGCGCGGGCGACCTCGAAGAGGGACTTGCTGCGGCTGCGCTCGCGGACCATCACGACGTCGTCGGGACGGACGCGGAAGGACGGCTTGTCGACCTTGCCACCGTTGACCTCGATGTGGCCGTGGACGACCATCTGGCGGGCCTGGTAGATGGTGCGGGCGATGCCCGAACGCAGGACCAGCGCGTCGAGGCGGCGCTCGAGCTCGACGACCAGCGCCTCGCCCGTCTTGCCCTCGGCCTTCTTGGCACGGTCGTAGGCGCGGGCCATCTGGCGCTCGCTGATGTCGTACTGGGCGCGCAGACGCTGCTTCTCGAGCAGACGGACCTTGTAGTCCGAGTTCTGCTTGCGGCCGCGGCCGTGCTCACCCGGCGGGTAGGGGCGGGCCTCGAAGTACTTGACAGCCTTCGGGGTCAGCGCGATACCGAGCGCACGGGACTTCTTGACCTTGGGACGCGACTGGTTAGGCACGTTCTCCAGACCTCCGTTGTAGGTTAGGTTAGGCTCACCTTACTCAAGGAGATCGCATGTCTCGCCCTGGGAAAACCACGCGCGTCACAGACAACACAGACGAGAATGTCGACGCAGCTCAAGGCATCGACTCGACGGAGGTCCGATCAGCTCATGGTCTGCCGCGTCCCAGCGGGCTAGAAATCGCGCGGATGCCGTCAGCAGCCGAGCGCACACGAACTCTCGTACAGAGTACATGCTCCGCGGTACTGCTCATTCCAGGGCTGAGCGTCACCCCGTGCGCGCGACCCGACCTGCTGACGCCCGAGGCGCGCAGCGTGGGGCCCGACGGCGAGATCTTCCTCGTCTTCCCCGCCGACTCCCCGGCCGTGCGCGCCGCCACGCACGCGCAGGACGACGAGCTGGCGGCCGTGCTGGAGCTCACCGATGTGGCGCCGGTCGCCGTGCCCAACCGTATCCGGGGCCGCGCCTGGGTCTCCGGCTGGCTGACGTGCGCGCCCGGGGTGACCGACCCGGGCCGGATGATGCTGCGGCTGGAGGTCGGCGAGACCAGTGTCGACGACCTGTGGGGCGCGGAGAGCTTCGACGCGGAGGACTTCGCCCGCGCCGAGCCCGACCCGCTCGTCGCGCACGAGGCGGAGCTGCTCCAGCACCTGCACTCCGCCCACGGCGATCAGGTGCGCGGCCTGGGGACGCTGCTGGGCGAGCGCGGGCTGTACGACGAGCGCGACCGGGCGGTGCCGCTGTCCCTGGACCGCTTCGGGCTGCGCGTGCGCTTCACGCGGGGGCACGGCGCGGGGACCGTGGCCGACCGCTCCTTCGACGCCCGCTTCGAATTCCCCGAGCCGGTGCGGGACATCGTCCAGCTGCGCCGGGCGATGCACACGCTGTTCGAAGCGGCGCTGGGCTGACCGGCTCCCGCTCCCGGGCTCCATCTCCCGCGGCGACCGCTGGGAGATGCTCCCAGGCGGGCGGAAAATCAAGCCGTCCGGCGATTGAGGACACCGCGCGGAGAAGGGCCGAGGCCCGCCCCGGAGTCAGTCCCCTGACGGAGGCTGCTCGCCGCGCAGGCGACCCCGCACCCGCTCCGCCACATCCGCGTACCGTGCCTCCGCGCCGTACCGCGTGGGTTCGTAATAGCGCTTGCCGTGAATCGCGTCCGGCGCGTACTGCTGCGCGGCGATCCCGCCCGGCACGTCATGGGGATACACATATCCCTGCGCGTGGCCGAGCTTCGCGGCGCCCTTGTAGTGACCGTCGCGCAGGTGCGGGGGCACAGGGCCGGCGAGGCCCGCGCGGACGTCCGCGAGAGCCGCGTCGATCGCGAGGTAGGCGGCGTTGGACTTGGGCGCGAGCGCGAGCGCCACGGCGACCTGACCCAGCACGATCCGGGCCTCGGGGAAGCCGATCAGCGCCACGGCCTGGGCGCCGGCGACCGCCGTCTGCAGGGCGGTGGGGTCGGCCAGGCCGACGTCCTCGCTGGCCGAGATCATCAGCCGGCGGGCGATGAACCTCGGGTCCTCACCCGCCTCGATCATGCGGGCGAGGTAGTGCAGCGTGGCGTCGACGTCCGAGCCGCGGATGGACTTGATGAGCGCGCTGGCGACGTCGTAGTGCTGGTCGCCGTCGCGGTCGTACTTCACCGCCGCCCGGTCGACGGCCTCCTCCAGCGTCTCCAGGGTGATCTCGCCCTCGCCCTTGGAGATGGCCGACCCGGCCCCCGCCTCCAGGGCCGTCAGCGCGCGCCGCGCGTCGCCGCCGGCGATGCGCAGCAGATGGCCCTCGGCGTCCTCGGGCAGGGTGACGGCCTCGCCCAGGCCGCGCTCGTCGGTCAGGGCGCGGCGCAGCAGGGCGCGCAGGTCGTCGTCGGTGAGGGCCTGGAGGGTCAGCAGCAGGGAGCGCGACAGCAGCGGGGAGATGATCGAGAAGTAGGGGTTCTCCGTGGTGGCCGCGATGAGGGTGACCCAGCGGTTCTCGACGGCGGGCAGCAGGGAGTCCTGCTGGGCCTTGCTGAAGCGGTGGATCTCGTCGAGGAAGAGGACGGTCTCCTTGCCGTAGCCGCCGGAGGCGCGGCGGGCGCCGTCGATGACGGCCCGCACCTCCTTGACGCCCGCGGTGATCGCGGAAAGCTCCACGAAGCGCTTGTTGGTGGCCTGGCTGACGACATAGGCGAGCGTCGTCTTGCCGATGCCGGGCGGACCCCAGAGGATCACCGAGGAGGGCCCGGCGGGGCCGCCGCTGCCCTCCCCCACCAGGCGCCGCAGCGGGCTGCCGGGCTTGAGGAGATGGCCCTGGCCGACGACTTCGTCGAGGGTGCGCGGGCGCATCCGGACGGCCAGCGGACTGCTCGCCGGGTCTTTCTCCTGGCGGTCCTCTGCGGCTGCGGTGAACAGATCGGGTTCCACGTTCGAAACCCTATGCCCTCCTACTGACAACGCCGCCGGACCGAGAGGTCCGACGGCGTCGAGAGGAGCAGAGGGCGATCAGGAGGAGCCGGTCCAGAAGTCCCACCACTTGGTGAGGATCAGCATCCCGATGACGCCGATCCACAGCACCGGGACCACCCAGTGGAACTCCAGCACCGCGCGGCGCGGCCCGTCCGGCAGTGGGATGAAGCCGTGCCGGATGTTCTGCACGGTCACGTAGCAGAACATGACGATGGTGGCGACCCAGGCGAGGCAGCACCACAGGCACAGCGAGCCGATGACGTACAGCGACTGGTACTGGAGCCAGGTGACGAAGCCGACGCCGAAGAGCGTGCCGGCCTCCATGCCCAGCCAGTACCAGCGGGGGTAGCGGGCGCCGGAGAGCAGCGCGAGCCCGATCGCGATGATCGCGCCGTAGCAGACCAGGCCCAGCATGGGATTGGGGAAGCCGAAGGCGTGCGCCTGCTCGCTCTTCATGATGTTCCCGCAGGACACGATGGGGTTCAGGCTGCAGCCCGGCACGAAGTTCGGGTCTTCGAGCAGCTTGAACTTGTCGAGCGTGATGACCCAGGACGCCAGCAGCCCCATGGCACCGGTGATGACGAGCAGCAGGGCGAACGCGCGCCCGCCGCCCACCGCTCCCGTCGCGGGCCCGTCCCGCTCCGCGCCGTCGGTGTCCGAACGGTCAAGTGCCGAAGTGGTCATAGCGCCGTTGATCCCATCAGTCGGTCGTTGCCGCCCATTCTGCACCACGGCCCCGACAATCAGCCCTGCCGAGCCAGGAGTTCACTCACGACGGTGTCGACGGCCACGGCCGTCTGTTCGCCGCTCTCCAGGTCCTTGAGCTGCACCAGGCCCTCGGCCAGGTCCCGCTCGCCCGCGACGAGCGCGAAGCGGGCGCCCGAGCGATTGGCCGATTTCATGGCGTTCTTCAGGCCCTTGCCGCCGAACGCGAAGTCGGTGGCGACGCCCGCCCGGCGCAGCTCGGTCACCAGACCGAAGAGCACCCGCCGGGCCTCCTCGCCCAGCGGCACGGCGAAGACCTGGGTGGCGGCCGGCAGGTCGAGCTCGATGCCCTCGGCCTTGAGCGCCAGGACCGTGCGGTCGACGCCGAGCGCCCAGCCGACGGACGGCAGCGCGGGGCCGCCGATCATCTCGGACAGGCCGTCGTAGCGGCCGCCGCCGCCCACCGCGGACTGCGAGCCGAGGCCGTCGTGGACGAACTCGAAGGTGGTGCGGGTGTAGTAGTCCAGGCCGCGCACGAGCTTCTCGTCGTCCTCGAAGGCGACGCCGGCGGCGGTCAGGAGCGCGCGCACCTGCTCGTGGTACTCCTTGCACGCCTCGCACAGGTGGTCGCGGAGCATGGGCGCGCCGACGAGCTGCTTCTGAACGTCGTCGCGCTTGTCGTCCAGGACGCGCAGCGGGTTGATCTCGATGCGGCGCCGGGTGTCGTCGTCGAGGTCGAGGCCGCGCAGGAAGTCCTGGAGGACGTCCCGGTAGGCGGGGCGGCACTCCTTGTCGCCCAGCGAGTTCAACAGCAGGCGGAAGTTCCTCAGGCCCAGCGACTTGTAGGCGTCGACGGCCAGGATGATCAGCTCGGCGTCCAGCGCGGGGTCCTCGGCGCCGATCGCCTCGGCGCCGACCTGCGAGAAGTGGCGGTAGCGGCCGGCCTGCGGGCGCTCGTAGCGGTAGTACGAGCCGGAGTACCAGAGCTTGACCGGGAGGTTGCCGGCCTTGTGCAGGTTGGCCTCAAGCGCCGCGCGCAGCACGGAGGCGGTGCCCTCGGGGCGCAGCGCGAGCTGTTCCTTGCCGCGCTGGGTGAGGGTGTACATCTCCTTGGTCACGATGTCGGTGGACTCGCCGACACCGCGGGAGAACAGCTCGACCTGCTCGAAGCCGGGGGTCTCGATGTAGCCGTACCCGGAGCGCTTGAGCGGCGCGGCGATGGCCTCGCGCACCGCGAGAAAGACGGCCGAGTCGGGCGGGGTCAGATCGTAGGTGCCCTTGGGGGCCTTGAAGGTGCTCACGGAAAAATCGTCACATTCCTCGTCGCGGAGCGGCGGTAGGACCGCTTCCGAGGCCGCGTTGCGCGTCGTCGGCTGTTGCTTCCAGGTCCCGCAGATACGGGTTGGTGGCGCGCTCGCGGCCGATGCTGGTCTGGGGGCCGTGGCCGGAGAGCACCACGGTCGAGTCGTCCAGGGGCAGGCACACGCGTGCCAGCGACTGGAGCATCTCGGCGTGGTCACCGCCGGGCAGGTCGGTGCGTCCGATGGAGCCGGCGAACAACAGGTCGCCCGAGAAGAACACCGACGGGATGTCGGAGGTCGCGGGCATCCGGAAGGTCACCGACCCCTTGGTATGGCCGGGCGCGTGCGCGACGGTGAACTCCATCCCGGCCAGGTCCAGCCGGGAGCCGTCGGTCAGCTCCTTGACGTCGTCGGGCTCCCCCACGGTCAGCTCGCCCATGAGCCGCGCGCCGATGGAACGGCCCAGGGCCTTCTCCGGGTCGCTCATCATGTAGCGGTCGGCGGGGTGGATCCAGGCGGGGACGTCGTGGGCGCCGCACACCGGGACGACCGAGGCGACGTGGTCGATGTGCCCGTGGGTGAGGACGACGGCGACGGGCTTGAGCCGATGCTTCTTGAGTGCTTCCTCGACGCCCTGGGCGGCCTGGTGGCCCGGGTCGATGATCACGCACTCCTCGCCTGCGGCCGGGGCGACCAGATAGCAATTGGTCCCCCAGGCCCCGGCGGGGAACCCGGCAATGAGCACGTTCGTCCTTAAAGATCGACCAGCGGAAATTCCAGCAGCGGATCGGCGAGGGCCCCGGCGGGGATCTCGGCCGGTTACAGAGCCTACCGGCGGCACTCCCGCCGCCGCGAACCCGTATACGGTACGGGCACACGCGCAACACAAGGCTCACGACCTGGACGAGACGGCACGAGGAGACGACCCGGTGGCCAGTAACGAGCAGCGGCGGCGGCAGCTCGCCCGGGAGAAGTTCGAGCGGCAGCAGGAGCGCAGGGAGGCGGCCCGGCGCAAGGCGCGCCGCCGGAACGCGGTGATCGCCGCCGGTCTCGCGGTGGTGCTGGCCGCGGGCGCGACCGCCTTCGCCACGGGCGCTCTGTCGGGTGACGACGGCAAGTCCACCAAGGACACGGCCGACGCCGCCGCGCCGACGCCCAGCAAGGGCCCGGACCCGTGCGCCAAGCCCGCCCCGGGCGCGCCGGCCACGAAGACGTGGAAGTCGGAGCCGGAGATGAGCATCGACGAGTCCGGCTCGTACGCGATGAAGCTCGACACCACGTGCGGCGCCATCGACCTGAAGCTGGACGCGGCCAAGGCCCCGCACACGGTCAACTCCTTCAACTTCCTGGCCGGCCAGGGCTATTTCGACCACACCCGGTGCCACCGCCTGACGAAGTCGCCGGCGGGCATCTCCGTGCTCCAGTGCGGCGACCCCAAGGGCACCGGCGCGGGCGACCCCGGCTACACCCTCAAGGACGAGAACCTCAAGGATCCCGCCCTGAAGGGCGGCGTGTATCCGGCCGGCACGGTCGCGATGGCCAACCGGGGTCCGGACACCGGCGGCAGCCAGTTCTTCCTCGTCTACGAGGACAGCCAGTTGCCGGCGAACTACACGCCCTTCGGGAAGGTCGGCGCCGAAGGTATGAAGGTACTCAAGAAGATCGCCGCGGCGGGCGAGCAGTCGGGTGCGGGCGACGGCGCCCCGAACGCCACCGTCGTGATCAACAAGGCGGCGGTGACGAAGTCCTGACGGTCCGCCGGTGGCTTCCGACCGGCTTCTCCATGCCCGTTCAGCGAAATTCCGGTCGCGCGGGATACGGACAGCCGGGTCGCCGGTCGCCTATGTTGGCGTTGTGTAGGGTGCCTGCTCCGGCGGCTGCAACGCACCCGGTCGACACTCAATCGATCAAGCCGTCGGACCGGTCAGGGCGCGGCCCTGCCGGAACAACTGTGGACGATGCCCGAGGGGCCGCGCACCGGCCCCGGCATCATGTGGAGGAGGCGCTGTGAGCAGCGACCCATGGGGCCGCGTCGATGAGACGGGGACTGTGTACGTGCGTACCGCCGAGGGCGAGAAGGTCGTCGGATCGTGGCAGGCGGGCTCTCCCGAGGAGGCCCTCGCTTACTTCGAGCGCAAGTACGAGGGCCTGGTCGTCGAGATCGGCCTCCTCGAACGCCGGGTCAGGACCACCGACCTTTCGGCCAAGGACGCGATGACCGCGATCGACCACCTGCGCACGCAGGTCGACGAGCACCACGCGGTCGGCGATCTGGAGGCGCTGCGGGCACGGCTCGACAAGCTCGTCTCCACGGTCGAGACCCGCCGCGAGGAGCGCAAGGCCGCCAAGGCCAAGCAGTCCGACGAGGCTCGTACGGCCAAGGAGGCGCTGGTCGCCGAGGCCGAGGAGCTGGCGGCGAGCGAGCAGTGGCGCTCGGCCGGTGAGCGGCTGCGCGCCCTGGTCGACACGTGGAAGGGCCTGCCCCGGCTGGACCGCAAGGCGGACGACGAGCTGTGGCACCGCTTCTCGCACGCCCGCTCGGCGTTCTCCAAGCGCCGCAAGGCGCACTTCGCGTCGCTGGACGCGCAGCGCGAGGACGCCCGTAAGGCCAAGGAGCGGCTGGTCGCCGAGGCCGAGTCGCTCTCCGGGTCCACGGACTGGGGGCCGACGGCCGCGCGCTACCGCGAGCTGATGTCCGAGTGGAAGGCCGTGGGCCGGGCCCAGCGCGAGGCGGAGGACGACCTGTGGACCCGCTTCCGCGGCGCCCAGGACGTCTTCTTCCAGGCGCGCGGCGAGGTGTTCGCCGAGCGCGACGCCGAGCAGCAGGTCAACCTCACGCGCAAGGAGGAGCTGGCCGTCGAGGCGGAGAAGCTGCTCCCCGTCACGGACCTGAAGGCGGCGCGGGCCGCGTTCCGTTCGATCAACGAGCGCTGGGAGGCCGTCGGCCATGTGCCGCGGGACGCCCGCCCGAAGATCGAGGGCCGGATGCACGCCGTCGAGCGCGCCATCCAGGAGGCCGAGGAGACCGAGTGGCGGCGTACGAACCCGGAGGCGCGGGCCCGTGCGGCCGGCCTGACCGGGCAGCTCCAGGCGGCCGTGGACAAGCTCCAGGAGCAGGCGGACAAGGCGCGTGCCGCGGGCAATGACGCCAAGGCCGACAAGCTCACGAAGGAGCTGGAGGGCCGCAAGGCCCTGCTGGACCAGGCCCTGAAGGGTCTTGAGGAGTTCGGCGGCTGACACCCCGGCGCACGGGTAAGGGGCTCCGGCTGTTGCCGGAGCCCCTTACCTGTGTCCGCTTGCGGTGTTACGGCCTGCGCGCCGACGTCACGCGGTAGACGTCATAGACGCCCTCCACACCCCGGACCGCCTTCAGGACGTGCCCCAGGTGCTTGGGGTCGCCCATCTCGAAGGTGAACCGTGAGGTGGCCACCCGGTCGCGGGAGGTCTGCACGGCGGCGGAGAGGATGTTGACGTGCTGGTCGGACAGGACGCGTGTGACGTCCGACAGCAGCCGGGAGCGGTCCAGCGCCTCGACCTGGATGGCCACCAGGAAGACCGACGACTGGGTCGGCGCCCACTCGACGTCGATGATCCGCTCGGGCTGCTGCGAGAGCGAGTCGACGTTGACGCAGTCGGCGCGGTGCACCGAGATGCCGTTGCCGCGGGTGACGAAGCCGATGATCGGGTCGCCCGGCACGGGTGTGCAACAGCGGGCCAGCTTCACCCACACGTCGTCGACGCCCTTGACGACCACGCCCGGGTCGGAGCTGGAGCGCCGCTTGGAGCGGCCGCGGATCGGGGCGCTCTCCTCGATGTCCTCGGTGGCCGCGTCCTCGCCGCCGAGGGCCTGGACGAGCTTCTGGACCACGCCCTGGGCCGCGACATGACCCTCGCCGATGGCGGCGTAGAGGGAGGAGATGTCCGGATAGCGCATCTCGTGCGCGAGGGTGACGAGCGAGTCGCCGGTGAGGATCCGCTGGATCGGCAGGTTCTGCTTGCGCATGGCGCGCGCGATGGCGTCCTTGCCCTGCTCGATGGCCTCGTCGCGGCGCTCCTTGGAGAACCAGGCGCGGATCTTGTTGCGTGCGCGCGGTGACTTGACGAAGCCGAGCCAGTCGCGGGAGGGGGCGGCGCCGGGCGCCTTGGAGGTGAAGACCTCGACCAGATCGCCGTTGTCGAGGGTCGACTCCAGTGGTACGAGCCGCCCGTTGACCCGCGCGCCTATGGTGCGGTGGCCGACCTCGGTGTGGACGGCGTAGGCGAAGTCGACCGGGGTGGCCCCGGCCGGCAGCGCTATGACATCGCCCTTGGGCGTGAAGACGAAGACCTCGTTGCGGGAGAGGTCGAAGCGCAGGGACTCCAGGAACTCGCCCGGGTCCTCGGTCTCCTTCTGCCAGTCCAGCAGCTGCCGCAGCCAGGCCATGTCATTGACGGTGTCCTGGTTCTTGCCGGCGTTCTTGGGCACGTCGGTGCGGACCTTGGAGGCCCCGGCGACGGCTTCCTGCTTGTACTTCCAGTGCGCGGCGATGCCGTACTCCGCGCGCCGGTGCATGTCGAAGGTGCGGATCTGCAGCTCGACGGGCTTGCCGCTGGGGCCTATGACCGTCGTGTGCAGGGATTGGTACATGTTGAACTTGGGCATCGCGATGTAGTCCTTGAACCGCCCCGGGACCGGGTTCCACCGGGCGTGGACGGTGCCGAGCGCCGCGTAGCAGTCGCGGACGGTGTCGACGAGGACGCGGATGCCCACCAGGTCGTAGATCTCGGCGAAGTCGCGGCCTCGCACGATCATCTTCTGGTAGACGCTGTAGTAGTGCTTCGGGCGGCCGGTGACGGTGGCCTTGATGCGGGCGGCGCGCAGGTCGGCCTGGACCTCGTCGGTGACGATGGCCAGGTATTCGTCGCGCTTGGGGGCGCGCTCGGCGACGAGGCGGACGATCTCGTCGTACATCTTGGGGTAGAGGATCGCGAAGGCGAGGTCCTCCAGCTCCCACTTGATGGTGTTCATGCCCAGCCGGTGTGCCAGCGGGGCGTAGATCTCCAGCGTCTCGCGGGCCTTCTTCTCCTGCTTCTCCCGCTTGAGGTAGCGCATGGTGCGCATGTTGTGCAGGCGGTCGGCCAGCTTGATCACCAGGACCCGGGGGTCCTTGGCCATCGCGACGACCATCTTGCGCACGGTCTCGGCCTGCGCGGCCTCGCCGAACTGCACCCGGTCGAGCTTGGTGACGCCGTCGACCAGCAGGGCCACCTGGTCGCCGAAGTCGCGGCGCAGGTCGTCCAGGCCGTACTCGGTGTCCTCGACGGTGTCGTGCAGCAGCCCGGCCATCAGGGTGGCCGGATCCATGCCCAGCTCGGCGAGGATCGTGGTCACCGCGAGGGGGTGGGTGATGTACGGGTCGCCGCTCTTGCGCTTCTGGCCGCGGTGCCAGCGCTCGGCGACCTGGTAGGCGCGCTCCAGCTGGCGCAGGGTCGTGGCGTCGGCCTTCGGATCGTTTCCGCGGACGATCCGCAGCAGCGGCTCCAGCACCGGGTTGTACGGGCTGGAGCGCTGGACGCCCAGACGGGCGAGGCGGGCCCGGACCCGGCTGGAGGAGCCGGAGCGGGGCGGGGTTCCCGGCGTGGGAGTGGGCCGAACGGGTGAGGCGCCCGCGGGGGCGCCGCCGGCCGGCTTGTCGGCGGTGGGGCGGGTGGCCGGGGCGGGCGTGGGGCGCGCCTGGCCGTTGGGGAGGGCAGGGGCCTCCGGGGCGCCGGGGGCGCCCTTGGGCTCAGGGGCGCTCTGCGGGCGGCCCTGGGGCGTGCCCGCGGCCGCCGCGGCCTCGGGAGACGGCTTGTCCGGCTGTGCGGCGGTGAGCGGCTGGGCCTCGTCTGGCAAGAGCACTCCTCATGCGGGTCCGGCCCCCCGATCAGGTCCGGGACTGCCATGGTATCGAGCCACGGCGGGTGACCGCCGCGCGCCCGCCTGTGCCCCGCACAACATGGGGCGGGCACCGGGTCTTCCCCGGTGCCCGCCCCATGAGGCCGATCGTGCGATCAGACGGTGATCAGCGCCTCCAGCGGCGCTCCGCCGAGCTCCCCCGCCAGCCGCTCGCGGCCGGGCAGGAAACCGAGCTCCATCAGCACCACGACGCCGGCCACCTCGGCCCCGGCCCGGCGGATCAGCTTCAGCGAAGCCTCCGCCGTGCCGCCGGTGGCCAGGACGTCGTCGATGACCAGGACCCGGTCGCCGGCGCCCACGGCGTCGGCGTGGATCTCGATCTCGGCGGTGCCGTACTCCAGGTCGTACGCCTGGGCCAGCGTCGCTCCCGGGAGCTTGCCCGCCTTGCGCACGGGCACGAAGCCGAGCCCGGCGCGGACGGCGGCCGGCGCGCCCAGGATGAAGCCGCGGGCCTCCAGGCCGACGACCTTGGTCGCGCCGTACCGCTCGCAGAGTCCGGCGAGCGCGTCGGTCAGCGCGCCGAACGCCTCGGCGTCGGCGAGCAGCGGGGTGATGTCCTTGAACATCACGCCCGGCTTGGGGTAGTCCGGCACATCGTGGATGTGCGAGAGCAGCAGGTCGCGCAGCTTCTGGTCGGCGGTGCCGACGCTCACGGCGCTCATCGGCGCTTGCCCGACGAACGGCCGCGGCCACCGCGGCTGCGGTTCGAGCCCTGGCGGACGACGCCGGCCGGCGGCGCGTCCTCCGGCTCGTCGTCCTCGAAGCCTTCGTCGTACGCCTCGACCTCGACGCCCGACTCGGCCTTGGCGGCGGCGGAGGCGCGCTTGGCCCGCACCCGCTTGGTCAGGGCCTTCATCTGCGGGTCGCGCTCCTTGAGGTCGGCGACCAGCGGGGTGGCGATGAAGATCGAGGAGTACGCGCCGGCCGCGAGGCCGACGAACAGGGCGAGCGAGATGTCGTTGAGCATGCCCGCGCCGAGGAAGCCGCCGCCGATGAACAGCAGGCCGGCGACCGGGAGCAGCGCCACGACGGTGGTGTTGATGGAGCGCACCAGGGTGCCGTTGAGGCTGCGGTTGGCGATCTCGCTGTAGGTGAAGCGGGTCTGCTTGGTGATGTCCTTCGCGCCCTCCTTGAGACCGTCGAAGACGACGACGGTGTCGTAGAGGGAGTAACCGAGGATGGTCAGCAGACCGATCACGGTGCCCGGGGTGACCTCGAAGCCGACCAGTGCGTACACACCGACGGTGATGGTGAGGTCGTGGATCAGGGCGATGAGGGCGGCGAGCGCCATGCGCCACTCGAAGGCGATCGCCAGGTAGATCACCACGAGGATCATGAAGACCGCCAGGCCCGTCCATGCCTTGTTGGCGATCTGGTCACCCCAGCTGGGGCCGACGATGTCGGTGTTGACCTTGTCCAGCGGGACGTCCAGCTTCTTGGCCAGGGCCTGCTGGGTGGTGCGGGACTGCTCGGTGGTGAGCTCGCTGACCTGGACGCGCAGCGTGCCGTTGCCGAGCTTTTGGACGATGGCCGTGTGGCCGGAGGTCTCCTCCACCGTCTGCTTGGCCGCTTCGGCCGAGACGGACGTCTTGGTGGTGTTGAAGACCGCGCCACCGGAGAACTCGATGCCCATGTTCAGACCGCGCACCGCCAGGCCGACGATGGCCGTGATGGTGATCAGGATCGAGATGCCGTACCAGATCTTCCGCTTGCCGACGAAGTCGTAGCCGACCTCACCGCGGTAGAGCCGGGCGCCGAGGTTGCCGAGCTTGGACATCTCACGCCTCCTTCGGGTCGACGGGGGCGGTGGGGCGACGGCGGGAGGCCCGCAGCGGGGGCTTGGCGCCGAGCCGCTTGGGGTCGAGCCCGGACCACGGGTGGCCGCTGGCGAAGAACTTGCGGCGCGCGAGGAGCGTCATGAGCGGCTTCGTGAAGAAGAAGACCACGACCACGTCGAGGAGGGTGGTCAGACCGAGGGTGAACGCGAAGCCCTGGACCTTGCCGACGGTGACGATGAAGAGCACCGCGGCGGCGAGGAAGGACACGAAGTCGGAGACCAGGATGGTGCGGCGGGCACGCGGCCAGCCCCGCTCCACGGCCGGGCGCAGGGTCCGGCCCTCCCTGATCTCGTCCCGGATGCGTTCGAAGTAGACGATGAAGGAGTCGGCGGTGATGCCGATCGCGACGATGGCGCCGCAGACCGCCGGCAGGTTCAGCGCGAATTGGATGGCCTCACCGAGCAACACCATGATCGTGTAGGTGAGGATCGCCGAGCACAGGAGGCTGGCGAGGGCGACGAGCGCGAGACCGCGGTAGTACGCCACCAGGTAGATGATCACGAGCGCGAGGCCGATGGCACCGGCGATCAGACCGGCGCGCAGCTGCTCACCGCCGAGCGCGGCGGTGACCGTGGTCTCCGTGGCGACGTCGAAGGACAGCGGCAGGGCGCCGTACGACAGGATGTTGGCGAGGTCGCGGGCGCTCTCCTGGGTGAAGCCGCCGGAGATCTCCGCCTGTCCGCCGGAGATCGAGCTGGAGACCGAGGGGTCGGAGACGACCTCGCCGTCCAGGACGATCGCGAACTGGTTCTGCGGGGGCTGCTTGGTCGCCAGCTGGCCGGTGACGTCGGCGAACTTCTTGGAACCACCCGAGGTGAACTTCAGCTGGACGATCCAGCCCTTGCCCTGCTGGCTGTCGAAGACGGCGTCGGCGTCCTTGACCCCGGTGCCCTCCACGGCCACCGGGCCGAGGATCTCCTTGGCCGTGCCGTCCTTCTTGCACGCGACGATCACGTCGGTGAGCGGGGCGCGCGCGGCGGCCTTGCTCGCCTTGGAGCGGCCGTCCTTGGTGGAGCAGTCCAGGGCGGCGACGTCGGCGGGGGACGGCGTGGGGTCCTTCTTGGACTTGTCGTCCTTCTTGGCGCCCTCGTCCTTGGCCTTGTCGTCGGCCTTGTCGTCCTTGGCCTTGTCGCCGCCGACGGAGGCGCTCGCCTTGGGGGACGGCGTGCCGTCCGCCTTGAGCGCGTCGGTGACGGCCCGGCCCTGCGTCTTGGCGGAGGCGGAGGCCGACGGGGAGCCGGACGGCTTGTTCTTGTCGTCCTTGCTCTTGTCGGCGCCCTTGTCGGCCTTGTCCTTGCCGGAGGCGGAGGAGCTGGGGGCCGGCTCGGGGGTCTTGGCACCGTCGGCCACGCTCAGCACGGGGCGGAAGCCCAGCTTGGCGGTGGTTCCGACCTGCTCGCGGGCCTGCTTCGCGTTCGTCCCCTTGGGGATGTTCACGATGATGTGCTTCTCGCCCTGCGTCTGGACCTCGGCCTCGGAGACACCGAGACCGTTGACACGGCGGTCGATGATGCCGACGGCCGTGTTCATGTTGGTCTGGTTGATCGCGTTGGGCTTGCCGGGCTCGTTCTTCGCCTCCAGCGTGAAGCTGGTGCCCCCGGCGAGGTCGATACCCAGTCGCGGGGTGGTGCGCCCGGAGGCGAACATCCCCGCGGTGAGCGCCACCATGGCGATCAGGATCAGGGCCAGGACGCGGCCCGGCCTGCCCTGGCCGCCCGGGGACCTGCGGCCCTTCTTCGGTGCTGCCACCTTGTCGTTTCTCCCTGTCCAACCGCCCGGCGTCGGGTGTTTCGCCGGGCGGCCACGAAGTGTTGTGGGGACCTGCCCCCCGCCGGAGCCTAGACCGTAAGGGAACCGCGGCGCACCGCTCGTGCGGTGCTCCGCGGTTCCCTGAAGGGGCTACTTCGCGTCGGTGTCGCCGTCCTTCTTGCCGTCCCGCTTCGCGTCCTCGGCCTTGTCGGCGTCCTCGGCCTTGTCCGCGGCACCGGCCTCGGCGTCGCCGGCGGCGTCCTTGCCGAGGTCGATCTTCTTCTCGGCCGGGGCGGCGTCGGCGTCCTCGGTCAGCGACGAGGCGTCGTCCGGGACGACAGGGGTCTCGGACTCGTCCGGCTCGATCCCGTGGACGATGCGGTTGTACTCCGCGTCCTCCAGGACGGCACCGATGGCGTTCTTCGCGTAGATCGCGTGAACGCCCGGGGCGATCTCCAGGAGGACGGAGTCGTCGTTGACCTCCTTGACGGTGGCGTACATGCCGCCGATCGTCCGCACACCGGTGCCCGGGTGCATCTGGTCGCGCATCTGCGCCGCCTGGCGCTGCTTGTTCTTGGCCGACCGGGTCATCAGGAACATGGCCCCGATAAGCACGATGAACGGCAGGAGAGTCACGATATTCACGGGACGGGGTTTCCTTCACACGACCGCGGGGGCGGCCTGGTCTACGGGGGTGGTATGCCGCGCCTGTACGGACGGGCATCGGCGGAGTCTAAGCGAGTCCGCGCCTATGGAACAACGCCCAGCATGGCACCGGGGTTCCTGAGCGGACCAGCACCCGCGCCGTCATCCGCCGAAGAGTCCCCCCTGTCCGGGGCCGCCCGCGGCCTGCTGGGGCGGCACCAGACCGAGGTGCGTCCAGGCCGCCGGGGTCGCGATCCGGCCCCTGGGCGTACGGGCCAGCAGACCCTCCCGTACGAGGAAGGGCTCGGCGACCTCCTCGACCGTCTCGCGCTCCTCGCCCACTGCGACGGCGAGGGTGGAGAGCCCCACGGGGCCGCCGCCGAAGAGCTTGAGCAGGGCGGTGAGCACGGCGCGGTCGAGCCGGTCGAGGCCGCGGGCGTCGACCTCGTAGACGTCCAGGGCCTGCTCGGCGGTCTCGCGGTTGATCACCCCGTCGGCCTTGACCTGGGCGTAGTCGCGCACCCGGCGCAGGAGGCGGTTGGCGATACGGGGGGTGCCGCGGGAGCGCCCGGCGATCTCGGCGGCTCCGGCGGCGTCTATCTCCACGTCGAGGAGGCGGGCGGAGCGGTGGATGACGCGCTCCAGCTCGGCGGGGACGTAGAACTCCATGTGCCCGGTGAAGCCGAAGCGGTCGCGCAGCGGGGGCGGCAGCAGGCCGGCGCGGGTGGTGGCGCCGACGAGGGTGAAGGGCGGCAGCTCCAGCGGGATGGCGGTGGCACCGGGGCCCTTGCCGACGATGACGTCGACGCGGAAGTCCTCCATCGCCATGTACAGCATCTCCTCGGCGGGCCGGGACATGCGGTGGATCTCGTCGAGGAACAGCACCTCGCCCTCGGTGAGGGAGGAGAGGATCGCGGCGAGGTCGCCCGCGTGCTGGATGGCGGGGCCGGAGGTGATGCGGATGGGGGCGCCCATCTCGGCCGCGATGATCATGGAGAGGGTGGTCTTGCCGAGACCGGGCGCGCCGGAGAGCAGGACGTGGTCGGCGGTGGCGCCCCGGGCGCGGGCGGCCTTGAGGACCAGGTCCAGCTGCTCGCGGACCCGCTCCTGACCGACGAACTCGCGGAGGTCCTTGGGGCGGAGGGCGGCTTCGACGGCGGTTTCCTCGCCGTCGGCGGCGGGCGCCACCAGTCGCTCGGCGGCGGCGGGTGCGGACTCGTCGTCCCAGTTCACGGGTTGAACCTCACGGTCGGTGATGGTGCGGTGCGGCGGGGTCGGGCCGCCGGTTCCTGAACGGGGCTCCGCCCCGGACCCCGGTCCTCAATCCCCCCGGCTACCGCTGGGAGGTGCCCCCGGACGGGCTGATCGGGCTGGGCTGAGCCCACGGTCAGCGCGCGCGGTTCAGACTCTGCAGCGCCGCCCGCAGCAGCTGGCCGACCTGCGGCGTGCCGCCGCCGGCGGTGACCGCCTCGGCCTGCGGCGCCACCACCGCCATCGCCTCCTCCGCCTCACGGGCGGCATATCCGAGGCCTACCAGCGCGGCGAGCAGCTGCTCCCGCCAGCCCGCGGCGGCGGAGGCACCGCCCCGGGCGACTCCGCCGGAGGCGACCGGTTCGCCGAGCCGGTCCTTCAGCTCCAGCAGCAGCTTCTGCGCGCCCTTCTTGCCGATGCCCGGGACCGCGGTGAGGGCCTTCTCGTCGCCCGTGGCGACCGCGCGGCGCAGGGCGTCCGGCGTGTGGACGGCGAGCATGGCCTGGGCGAGGCGCGGGCCGACGCCGCTGGCGGTCTGGAGCAGCTCGAAGACCTGGCGCTCGTCGTCGTCGGCGAAGCCGTAGAGGGTCAGGGAGTCCTCGCGCACCACCAGGGAGGTGGCGAGCTTGGCGTGCTGGCCGATGCGGAGGGTGGAGAGGGTGTTCGGCGTGCAGAGGACGGCCATGCCGACGCCGCCGACCTCGACGACGGCGGTGTCCGGGGCGAGGGCCGCGACCGGGCCGGAGACAAAGGCGATCATGCGCTGCCCTTCAGGGTTCGTACGACGGCGTCCTGGGGACGCGGGGTGCGGCGGTGGGCGGCCACGGCTTCCTGGAGGCGGTTGGTCGCCGGGGCCCGCCAGATGTGGCAGATGGCCAGGGCCAGCGCGTCGGCGGCGTCGGCCGGCTTGGGGGGCGCGTCCAGTCGCAGCAGGCGGGTGACCATGGAGCCGACCTGGGCCTTGTCGGCCCGGCCGGAGCCGGTGACGGCGGCCTTGACCTCGCTGGGGGTGTGCAGGGCGACGGGCAGCCCGCGCCGGGCGGCGCAGAGCATCGCGACCGCGCTGGCCTGCGCGGTGCCCATGACCGTACGGACGTTGTGCTGGCTGAAGACCCGCTCCACGGCGACGAATTCGGGGCGGTGCTCGTCCAGCCACTGCTCTATGCCGCGCTCGATGAGCACGAGGCGATCGGCGACCTCGGCGTCCGCCGGGGTGCGGATCACTCCCACACCCACCATGCGCAGGGGCCGGCCGGCGACGCCGTCCACCACACCGACGCCGCACCGGGTCAAGCCGGGATCCACGCCCAGTACGCGCATCAACGCCCCCTCCTTCAGTCGTCTGTTCGCAGACTATCCGCTGCCACTGACAACGCCCGATCACGCCGACGGGCCGACGGGTGGTGTCCCGTCGGCCCGTCGGAAGGGACCGTGTGCCAGACGACGCGTCAGGCGTCGACCTTGGCCATGACCTCGTCGGAGACGTCGAAGTTGGCGAAGACGTTCTGCACGTCGTCGCTGTCCTCCAGCGCGTCGATCAGCTTGAAGATCTTGCGCGCGCCTTCCTCGTCGAGCTCCACCTGCATGGTGGGCACGAAGTTGGCCTCGGCGGAGTCGTAGTCGATGCCCGCCTCCTGGAGCGCGGTGCGCACCGCGACCATGTCGGTGGCCTCGGAGAGCACCTCGAAGTTCTCACCGAGGTCGTTGACCTCCTCGGCACCCGCGTCCAGGACCGCGCCGAGGACGTCGTCCTCGGTGAGCTCGCCCTTGGGGACGATGACGACGCCCTTGCGGTTGAAGAGGTACGACACCGAGCCGGGGTCGGCCATCGAGCCGCCGTTGCGGGTCATGGCGACGCGCACGTCGGAGGCGGCGCGGTTGCGGTTGTCGGTGAGGCACTCGATGAGCACGGCCACGCCGTTCGGGCCGTAGCCCTCGTACATGATGGTCTCGTAGTCGGCGCCGCCCGCTTCGAGACCGGCACCGCGCTTGACCGCGCTGTCGATGTTCTTGTTCGGGACCGAGCTCTTCTTCGCCTTCTGGATGGCGTCGAACAGCGTCGGGTTACCGGCCGGGTCGGCGCCGCCCGTGCGGGCCGCCACCTCGATGTTCTTGATCATCTTCGCGAAGAGCTTGCCGCGCTTGGCGTCGATCACGGCCTTCTTGTGCTTCGTCGTAGCCCATTTAGAGTGGCCGGACATCCGCCTGTCTCCTTCGCGTAACCAATTCTGCAACGAACGACTGAGATCCTACCGGGACAGGCCCACCCGTCTCCCAACCACCACCCCTCAAGGGGCGGTGACGCGCGCACCTTACTGATGCGCCGCGCGCACCATCTCGACGAAGAGGCCGTGCACCCGGTGGTCGCCCGTCAGCTCGGGGTGGAAGGAGGTCGCCAGCACGTTGCCCTGGCGCACGGCCACCGTGTGACCGTCGTACGTGGCCAGCACCTCGGCGCTCGCGCCGATGGACTCGACCCAGGGGGCGCGGATGAAGACGCCCTCGACCGGGCCGCCGTCGACGCCGGCGACGTCGATGGTCGCCTCGAAGGACTCGTTCTGCCGCCCGAAGGCGTTACGGCGCACGATCATGTCGATGCCGCCGAGCGTCTCCTGGTCCTCGCGGCCGTCCAGCAGCTTGTCCGCGACCATGATCATGCCGGCGCAGGTGCCGTAGACCGGCAGCCCGGCGCGGACCCGCTCGCGCAGCGGCTCCAGCATCCCGAAGGCGACCGCCAGCTTGGACATGGTGGTGGACTCGCCGCCGGGTATCACCAGGCCGTCGAGGCCGTCGAGCTCTTCGGGGCGGCGGACCGGGCGGGCGACGGCGTCGGCCGCGGCCAGGGCCACCAGGTGCTCGCGGACGTCACCCTGAAGGGCGAGCACGCCGATGACGGGGTTGTCGACGGAGGTTGTCACGGGGTACCTCTCACAGCATTGCGGCGGTGGGCGGCCCGTGAAGCGCGGGCCGCCCACCGGAGGACAGCGGAATTACCAGCCGCGGTTGGCGTAGCGCTCCGACTCGGGGAGGGTGTCGCAGTTGATGCCGACCATGGCCTCGCCGAGGTTGCGGGAGGCGTCCGCGATGATCTTCGGGTCGTCGTAGAAGGTGGTGGCCTTCACGATGGCGGCGGCGCGCTTGGCCGGGTCACCGGACTTGAAGATGCCGGAGCCGACGAAGACGCCCTCGGCACCGAGCTGGCGCATCAGCGCGGCGTCCGCGGGGGTGGCGACGCCACCGGCGGAGAAGAGGACGACGGGCAGCTTGCCGAGCTCGGCGACCTCCTTGACCAGCTCGTACGGGGCGCGCAGGTCCTTGGCGGCGGCGAAGAGCTCGTTGTTGTCGAAGCCGCGCAGCCTGGCGATCTCGTTCTTGATCTGGCGCAGGTGACGGACGGCCTCCACGACGTTGCCGGTGCCGGCCTCGCCCTTGGAGCGGATCATGGCCGCGCCCTCGGCGATGCGGCGCAGGGCCTCGCCCAGGTTGGTGGCACCGCAGACGAAGGGGGTGGTGAACGCCCACTTGTCGCTGTGGTTGACCTCGTCGGCCGGGGTGAGGACCTCGGACTCGTCGATGTAGTCGACGCCGAGGGACTGCAGGACCTGGGCCTCGACGAAGTGGCCGATGCGGGACTTGGCCATGACCGGGATGGAGACGGCGCCGATGATCTCTTCGATCATGTTCGGGTCGGACATCCGGGCCACGCCGCCGTCCTTGCGGATGTCGGCCGGGACCCGCTCCAGAGCCATGACCGCCACGGCGCCGGCGTCCTCGGCGATCTTCGCCTGCTCGGCGTTGACGACGTCCATGATCACGCCGCCCTTGAGCTGCTCGGCCATGCCGCGCTTGACGCGCGCGGTGCCGGTCTCGGGGCTGGTGGCGTTCGGGGTCGTGCTGGACACGTGGTGACCTCACTATCAAGGGCGGTAAAGCTGCGACCTCATCCAATCCGTGGCGGGGTCACCGGAAAAAGAGCCAATTCGAGGTCAGTGGCCTGTCCGGTCGCCCAGCACGGCGGGCGGTTCGTCGTCCATCTCGACTGCCAGCGGGAACGGCGCGTGGCCCGCCAACCGGAACCAGCGCACCACGCGGTGCTTGCGGACGGCCCGCGCGGCGCGGACCGCGTCGTTGTGGAACCGCCGGGCCATCGGCACCCGCCGGACGGCCCCGCCGAGCTCCGACAGCGACTCCTCGCCGCCCGGCGCCTCCCGTACGGCCTCCACCTGCGGGGCCTCCGCGAAAACGGCCCGCAGCGCCTGGCTGAGCTCGCTCTCGGCGACCTCGCGGTGCTCCTCCTCCGCCTGCCGGGCGGCGTGGGCGGCCTGGTAGAGGACGATCGAGGCCGCCGGGTCGAGCACCCCGGCGGTGGCGAGCTCCTGGGCGACCGAGGCGCGCCGCAGCAGCTGGGCGTCGAGGGCGGCGCGGGCCGCGTCGATGCGGCTGTGCAGCCGGTCCAGGCGGCCCGCGGTCCAGCTCAGATAGACGCCGATGACGACGAGTGCGGCGACGATCCAGATCAGTGTGGTCACGCGGCGCCACGTTACCGGTCACTGACGGCTTGCCCACCGGGGCTCCGCCCCGGACCCCGGTCCTCAAGCTCCCCCGGCTACCGCTGGGAGGTGCCCCCGGACGGGCTGGATCGGGTCCGCCTGAATCCGAGCCCGTCCGATCGTGGACACCGGACCCTCAGTCCCGCGCCAGCCCGAACCGCGCCCGCAGCCCCGTGCGTTCGTCCGCCGCCACCGAGGCCGCGCCCGCCGTCACCGTCTCGTACACGGCCAGGATGTCCGCCCCGACCCGGGACCAGTCGAAGCGGCGTACGTGCGCGGAGCCGCGCTCGCTCAGCGCGGTGCGGTACGCGGGGTCGCCCAGCAGGCGCAGGGCCGCGGTGGCCAGCGCGTCCGCGTCCTCGTTGGCGAAGAGTTCGCCGGCCGCGCCCTTGTCGAGGACCTGCGCGAACGCGTCCAGGTCGCTGGCGAGGACGGGCGCGCCCGCGGACATCGCCTCGACGAGGATGATGCCGAAGGACTCGCCGCCGGTGTTGGGGGCCACGTAGACGTCGACGCTGCGCAGCAGCCGTGCCTTGTCCTCGTCGCTGACCATGCCGAGGAACTCCACGCGCTCGCGCATCTCCACGGGCAGGGACGCGACGGCCTCCTCCTCGTCGCCGCGCCCGGCGACCAGCAACCGCGTGCCGGGGCGCTCGGCGAGGATCCTGGGCAGGGCGCGCATCAGGACGGGAAGTCCCTTGCGGGGCTCGTCGATCCGGCCCATGAAGCCGATCGTCGCGCCGTCGGGGCCGCCCTGCCACTCCGCCTTGGGCTCGGCCCGGGCGAAGAAGTCCACGTCGACGCCGTTGGGGATGACGACGGCGTCGCCGCCGAGGTGCTCGACCAGCGTCCTGCGGGCGTACTCGCTCACGGCGATGCGGGCGCGGATCTTCTCCAGGGCGGGCTGGAGGATCGGATAGGCCGCGATCATCGCCCGGGAGCGGGGGTTGGAGGTGTGGAAGGTCGCCACGATCGGGCCCTGCGCGGCCCAGCAGGCCAGCAGGCCCAGCGAGGGGGAGGTGGGCTCGTGGATGTGGATGACGTCGAAGTCGCCGTCGTGCAGCCAGCGCCGGACGCGCGCGGCGGAGAGGAAGCCGAAGTTCAGCCGTGCGACGGAGCCGTTGTACGGGACGGGGACGGCTCGGCCGGCGGAGACGACGAACGGCGGCAGCGGCGTCTCGTCGTCCGCCGGTGCCAGCACGGAGACCTCGTGGCCGAGCCGGATGAGGTGCTCGGCCAGGTCCCGGATGTGGAACTGGACCCCGCCGGGGACGTCCCAGGAGTACGGGCAGACGATCCCGATCCTCACGGCGTCTCCTTCCCGAGGTCGGCGAGCCACAGCCGCTGGAGCATGTGCCAGTCCTCCGGGTGCTCGGCGATGCCGGAGGCGAACGCGTCGGCCAGTCGCTGGGTCATCGCCGCGGCCTTCTCGGGCCGGGTGCCGGTCTCGGGGACGTCGACGGGCGCGTGGATGTGCCCCCGCATCAGCGGCCCGTCGTACCAGAGGGTGACGGGCAGCAGCAGCGCGCCCGTCCGCACGGCGAGCATCGCGGGTCCGGCGGGCATCTTCGTCGCCTCGCCGAAGAACTTCACCTCCACGCCGGAGGAGGACAGATCACGGTCGGCGACCAGGCAGACCAGTCCCCCGGCGCGCAGCCGCCGGGCGAGGGTGCCGAAGGCGCTGCCGCCGGAGTGCGGCAGGACCTCCATGCCGAGCCCCTCGCGGTAGGCGACGAACCGGTCGTAGAGGCTCTCGGGCTTCAGTCGCTCGGCGACGGTCGTGAAGGGCACCCCGAGCGCGGTGGGGACCCAGGCGCCGGCGAGGTCGTAGTTGCCCATGTGGGGCAGGGCGAGGACGACGCCGCGCCCGGAGGCCAGGCCCTCCTCCAGGTAGTGCGTGTTCTGGATGCCGACGCCGTCGCGGATGCGGTCCGCGCTCCAGGCGGGCAGCCGGAAGGACTCCATCCAGTAGCGCATGTACGAGCGCATGCCGGCCCGCGAGAGCTGGGCCAGCCGCCCGGGGCCCGCGTCGGGCACGACCCGGGCGAGGTTGGCCTCCAGGCGCAGCACGCCCTTGCCGCGCCGCTTCCAGGCGATGTCGGCGATCCGCTGTCCGAGCCGTACGGCGACGGGTTCGGGGAGCTTGCGCACCGTTCCCCAGCCGAGCCCGTACAGCGCGTCGGTCAGCTTCTCCCTCACCCGGCACCACCCCCTTGGACCGGCGTCGCGTCGGCCTCGGCCGCCTCGCGGCGCACGGTCACCACTCGCTGGATCAGGGTGACGAGGCTACCGAGGGCCACGATCCACAGGGCGATGGGCAGCAGGATCTGGATACCCGGGACGCCGAACTTGTGCAGTCCGGAGAAGCCGCACGCCACCAGCGAGATGACGAGCCGCTCGGCGCGCTCGACGAGGCCGTTGACGTTCACGGGCAGGCCGATGCTCTCGCCGCGGGCCTTGGTGTACGAGACGACCTGGCCGCTGGCGAGGCAGAAGATCGCGACCGCGCACAGGGCGAGGTCGTCGCCGCGTCCGGCGTACCAGAGGGCGAGGCCGCCGAAGATCGCCGAGTCGGCGACCCGGTCGAGGGTGGAGTCGAGGAACGCGCCCCAGCGGCTGGAGCGGCCGAGCTGGCGGGCCATGTTGCCGTCGACCAGGTCGGAGAAGACGAACAGGGTGATGGTGACCGTGCCCCAGAAGAACTCGCCCTGGGGGTAGAAGACCAGCGCACCCGCCATCACACCGCCGGTCCCGATGAGGGTGACCGCGTCGGGGCTGACGCCCAGGCGGATGAGCAGGGCGGCGAACGGCGTGAGAACACGCGTGAAGAACGCACGCGCGTACTTGTTCAGCATGGCCTTCCCGGAGGGTCGTATCGGGCCGGGTGGTCAGGAGGCCACCGGCTGGCCCATCGTAGCCAGGCGGCCGGGGGCCGCCGCGCACGCACCACTCGCTGCGGCTCCTGCCCCCTTTCGGCTCCGGCTTTCCGTAGCCTGCGAGATGTGGAAGATCATGCTCCGCTCCCCCGTCGCACCCGTCGGCTGATCACCTGCTCGGTCTGCGCCGGACTGGGGGCGCTCTGGCTGCTCGACCTGTTCTCGGCGGAGTCCGCCCACGGCCTGCCCGGCCAGCGCCTGGTCTGGCTGCCCGCCGTGTCCGGCCCGCTCGCGGCCGCCCTCCTGCTCCTCCCGCTCCCCCGTCTCACCCTCGAATGGCGGGCGGCGATCGCGGCCGTGGGCTCGGGAGCGCTGACCTACGCCCTGAGCCGGCCCGGCGCGGGCACCTACGGCTTCGGCGTGGTCGAGGCCGTCTGCTTCCTGCTGCTGCTCGCCCACACCGCCCGCGAGGCCGGGCCGCCACCGCTGCTGATCACGCTCTGCGCGGCCCTGGCGGCGGCGGTCATCGCGATGCCGTTGCGCCTGTTCGAGGACTTCGAGGCGTTCTTCGCCTCCTTCCTGCTGACCTTCCTGTGCGGCGCCGCCCTCGGCCTCGGCAGCTATCTGCGGGTGCTCGACGGCCGCCGCACCCGCGCGGTCGCCGCCGTACGCCAGGGAGAACGGCTGGAACTCGCCCGCGATCTGCACGACTTCGTCGCCCACCACGTCACCGGGATCGTCATCCAGGCCCGCGCCGCCCGTACGGTCCGCGAGCGGGCGCCGGAGAAGGTGGACCCGCTGCTGCGCTCGATCGAGCAGGCCGGGACGGAGACGCTGGACTCGATGCGCCGCCTGGTGCGGGTCCTGCGCGAGGAGGAGGGCCGCTCGGTGCGGCCCGGCGAGCTGCCGGCCGCGCTGACCACCCTGACGGCGGAGTTCGGCCGGTCCGGCGGCCCGCCCGTCACCCTGGAGATCACCCCGGCCGCCCGCCGGGCCCGGCTCGCGCCCGAGGTGGAGACCTCCGTGCACCGCGTGGTGCAGGAGGCGCTGACCAACGTCCGCCGCCACGCGCCCGGCGCCCCCGCCGTCACGGTCCGGCTCGACACCCGCACGGAGCCGGCGGGAACGGAAGGACTGCTGGTGGAGGTGGGGAACGGGCCGCCCGGCGAGCGCGCCGGCTCGCCCGCCGGAGGCCGCGGCGGCTTCGGCCTGGTCGGCCTGCGCGAGCGCGTCGAGGCAGTGGGCGGCGAGCTGAGCGCCCGGCCCGGACCGGACGGGGGCTGGCTCGTCGCGGCGGTGCTGCCGGTCCTGGGGGCCCGGAGCACACCGCCCGGCTAGCCCCACCCGTACCGCCACCGGTATACGCCTCTGTGTTCGATGTATGGACGCAGCGTGACGGCGGTGGAAAGCTCGAAGTACCGCACGTGTCGACCGGGAGGCGAGACACATGGGCGAGAAGACGGGCATGAACCCAGGGGCCGCGGGCAGGGCAGTGACGGCCGACCGGCCGAGCCACGTACGCAATGTGGTGCTGGTCGGCCACAGCGGAGCCGGGAAGACGACCCTGGTGGAGGCGCTGGCGCTGGCCACCGGCGCGGTCAACCGGGCCGGCCGGGTGGAGGACGGCGCCGCGATCTCCGACTACGACGAGATCGAGCACCGCCAGCAGCGCTCGGTCCAGCTGTCCCTGGTCCCTGTCGAATGGGCGGGGATGAAGATCAATCTGTTGGACACACCCGGCTACGCCGATTTCGTCGGCGAGCTCAGGGCCGGTCTGCGAGCGGCGGACGCGGCCCTTTTCGTCGTCTCGGCGGCGGAGGGCACCGAGGGCATCGCCGGGGCGACCCGCGTGGTGTGGGAGGAGTGCGCGGCCGTCGGGATGCCGCGGGCGATCGTCATCACCCATCTGGAGGCAGCCCGCGCGGACTTCCAGGAGATGACGGAGACCTGCCGCGCCGCCTTCGGCGGCGACTCCCCCGACAGCGTGCTGCCGCTGTATCTGCCGCTGCACGGCCCCGAGGGGCCCGACGGGCACCGCCCGGTCGCCGGCCTCATCGGCCTGCTCTCGCAGCGCGTCTTCGACTACTCCTCCGGCGAACGCTCCGAGACCGCGCCGGGGGCCGAGCAGCTCCCGGTGATCGAGGAGGCCCGCGCCCGGCTCATCGAGGGGATCATCGCCGAGAGCGAGGACGAGACCCTCATGGACCGCTATCTCGGCGGCGAGGAGATGGACGTCAAGACCCTCATCGAGGACCTGGAACAGGCCGTGGCGCACGGCAGCTTCCACCCCGTGCTCGCCGCCGCCCCCGCCGCCGAGGGCGCCCGGCAGGGGCTGGGCACCGTCGAACTCCTGGAGCTGATCACCGGCGGCTTCCCCGGCCCGGCCGAGCGCGAGGCCCCCGCCGTCACCACCCCCGACGGCCGAGCCCGGCCACGCCTGGCCTGCGACCCCTCGGGTCCGCTGGCCGCCGAAGTGATCAAAACCTCCTCCGACCCCTACGTCGGCCGGATCTCGCTCGTACGCGTCTTCTCCGGCACCCTGCGCCCCGACGAGACCGTCCATGTCTCCGGGCACGGCCTGGAGGACCGCGGGCACGAGAGCCACGACGTCGACGAGCGCGTCGGCGCCCTCTCCTCCCCCTTCGGCAAGCACCAGCGCCAGCTCAACCAGGCCATCGCCGGGGACATCGCCTGCGTCGCCAAGCTCGGCCGCGCCGAGACGGGCGACACCCTCTCCGCCAAGGGCGATCCACTGCTGATGGAGCCCTGGCAGATGCCCGACCCCCTGCTGCCCGTCGCCATCCAGGCGCACAGCAAGGCCGACGAGGACAAGCTCTCCCAGGGCCTGTCCCGGCTCGTGGCCGAGGATCCGACCATGCGCCTGGAGCAGAACCCGCACACCCACCAGGTGGTGCTGTGGTGCCTGGGCGAGGCGCACCGCGAGGTGGCCCTGGAGCGGCTGCGCTCCCGGTACGGCGTACGGGTCGACGTGGTGCCGCACAAGGTGTCGCTGCGCGAGACCTTCGGTTCGAAGGCGGCCGGCCGCGGCCGGCACGTCAAGCAGTCCGGCGGCCACGGGCAGTTCGCCATCTGCGAGATCGAGGTCGAGCCGCTGCCCGGCGGCTCCGGCATCGAGTTCGTGGACAAGGTCGTCGGCGGCGCGGTCCCCCGCCAGTTCATCCCCTCCGTCGAGAAGGGCGTACGGGCCCAGGCGGCCCGCGGCGTCGCCGCCGGCTATCCGCTGGTCGACGTGCGGGTGACGCTCCTGGACGGCAAGGCGCACTCGGTCGACTCCTCCGACGCCGCCTTCCAGACGGCGGGCGCCCTCGCCCTGCGCGAGGCCGCCGCCGAGGCCCGCATCCACCTCCTCGAACCCGTCACGGAGATGCGGATCCTGGTCTCCGACGACTACGTCGGCCCGGTGATGAGCGATCTGTCGGGGCGGCGCGGCCGGGTGCTGGGCACCGAGCAGTCCGGTCCCGGCCGGACGCTCGTACGCGCGGAGGTCCCGGAGATCGAGATCGGCCGCTACGCCATCGACCTGCGCTCCCTCTCCCACGGCACCGGGCGCTTCAGCCGGTCCTACGCGCGCCACGAACCGATGCCCCCTCAGGTCGCCGACCGCGTCCGCGAACTCGCCGATAACGGCTGATAGTTCACAAGCCGCCCGCCTCAACTCATCCGAGGCGGGCGGCTTTGCGATCTCCTGCGACAGCCGGCACCCCACGCCGATACGCTGGAGCCGCGGACCAACACGTATGGCGCGGGCGGTCGTCGTCAGGCAGGCCGCGGGATGGGCATGCGGCGCATTGGGGGCAGCAGTGGCAGCAGGGGACGCGTTCGACTTCAGCCCGGGTGCACAGATCCCGCTCTCGGGCTCCTCCGGACAGACGGCGGCGACCCAGGCACTCGCCTCGGCCGCCTATCGCGACGGACCGGTGGACGGGCTCCTCAAGGCCAATTCCGACTGGGCCACCTCCGAGGTCAAGCCACCCCGTATCTCGCTCTTCGAACCCAACCTGGGCGAGGCGTTCTCCCGCGCCGTGCAGCTGCGGGTCCTCGGCGCCGGCCGCAAGCCGCTGATCCAGTCCTTCGGCCTCGACCCGCAGCCCGTCGTCGAGCACTGTCTGGCGGCCAGCCGCATCCGCAAGCAGCGCGACGCCCGGCTCACCGTCATCATGCTCGTCTTCGGGCTGCTCTTCCTCCCCGGCGTGCTGCTGTGGCTCGGCTCCTTCCAGCTCCGCCGCACCCTCGCGGGCGCCCAGAACAAACGAACCGGCGCCCTCGGCATGGCCCTCCTCGCGGCCCTCGCCGTCTTCGCCGTCATCTTCCTGGTGAAGATGCCCTTCCACGGCTTCTGGGGCTTCTATCTCCGCGCCATGATCATCGCCCCCCTCATCGGCGGCGTCTGGGCCAAGGTCGAGTGCGAGCGCACCGCCAAGGATCTCCGCGACCGCTGGACGGGCCTGCTCTCCGGTGGCGGCATCGGCGCCAAGATCCCCGAGGCCGTGCCCAAGAACCCCGGCGAGACCGCCGCCGAACGGCTGCGCCAGTCCCTGGAGCGGCTCGCCGCCGAACAGCACAGCAACGTCGCCTTCTACGCCGGTCCCAAGGGCATCCTCGGCATGGGCACCCGCTGGGGCAGCTGGCAGCTCGCCGAGGAGCTCGTCCCCTCCGACCCCGAGAAGGAGATCAACCCCTTCCGCAGCTGGGACGTCATCCGGGCCATCCACGACCAGCTGCGGCTGCTGGAGCGCAGCCCGGTGCACACCGGCGGCTTCCCCACCCCCTCCGTCGAACACTGGGTGGTCTCCCCCGTCGGCGAGGGCGCCGGCGCCGTCTCCCGCCCCGAAGGCACCGACGGCTACCAGATACGGGGCGCGGAGCTCCAGAAGATCTGCAACGAGCAGCAGTTCGGCGCCGGCAGCCGGCACTACCTCGGCGTGCAGTTCGTCCTCTGGGACGGCCAGCTGGTCATCACCCTGCTGATCACCGTCACCGTCCTGCACAAGACCCTGCGCATCGAGGTCACCGGCCACGCCCTCGGCCCCGTGCACGGCCTCTTCATGGGCAAGCCCGCCGCCCGCACCAAGACGGTCGCCAAGACCGTCAAGTTCTGGGAGACCCGCACGCGCAAGCTGTCGGTCGTGCCGCCCAAGGAGGTCGTCCGGCTCGCCGCCCGCGCACCGCTCACCTGGTACCCCCCACTGCTGGAGTACTGGGGCGGCAAGCTCGTCCTGCCCGAGCCCTTCGGCCTGCGGCACGCCTGGGCCGACAAGCCCTGGCGGCACCGCTTCATGGCCGACGACGCGCTGCGCGCCACCACCCCCGTGCTGCGGGTGGTGCACGAGGCGGCGCTGCGCGTCCTCGCGGAGAACGGCGTGAACACCGAGCGCTTCGCCGGACGCGCCATGAACCTCAGCGGCGCCATCCAGGACCCGCAGCCCCGCCAGGCCGACGTCTACAACGCCTGACCCACCGTCACCCGCTGGGCCTCACCGGAAGATCCCGGTGTGGCCCAGCGAGTACCGGCCCGGCTGCGGGTAGACCGCGAGCCCGTGCGGCCCCGCGCCCACCGGGATCTTCGCGATCTGGTGCCCGTCCCGGGTGTCGATCACATAGACCTCCGCGTCGTAACGCCCCGACAGCCACAGCTCCTTGCCGTCCGCCGACACCCCGCCCATGTCCGGGCTGCCACCGTCCGGCAGCTCCCACTTCTTCACCAGCTTGCGCGTCGGCAGGTCCAGCACCGAGACCGAGCCCTCGCCCCGGTTGGAGATGTACAGCGACTTGGAGTCCCGGCTGACGTACAGCCCGTGCGCGCCCTTGCCGGTCGGCATCAGCTTCGGCTCGGTGAACTTGTCGCCGTCCAGCACCCAGACCCCGTCGGCCATCATGTCGGCGATGTACCAGGTCCGGCCGTCGGAGGAGATCTTCACGTCCTGCGGCATCGCGCCCTCGAACGGCAGCTTCTGCTGACCGATGACCTTCATCTTCGCCGTGTCGACCTTCAGCAGCTCCCCGGAGAACTCACAGGAGACGATGAAGTACTTCCCGTCCGGCGAGAAGTCCGCGTGATTGACCCCGCGGCACGACACCGGCTCCGTCTTCTTCCGCTTCATCGTGTGCGCGTCCCGGAAGACCAGCTCCCGGTCCATGGACGCCATCACCACCGCGTACTTCCCGTCGGGCGTGAAGTAGAGGTTGTACGGATCGTGGACGTCGACGGTCTTGCCCGCCTTGCCGGTGGCCGGATCGATGGGCGTGAGGGTGTGTCCCCGGTCGTTGTTGACCCACAGCGTCTTCAGGTCCCACGACGGCACCACGTGCTGCGGCTGCTCGCCCACCGGGATGGTCTCGACGACCTTGTACGTCCTCGGGTCGATGACACTGACCGTGTTCGACTCCGTGTTGGGCACGTACACCCGCGACGGGAACCCCTTGACCACCGGTGACAGCGCGTTCGGCCGGTCCGCCGCGTACAGGTCGTTCGGATCGAGCAGCGGTGGCATCCCCGGCAGCCCCGCCGGCGCTTCCGGCTCCTTGCGCGGGTTGGCCTGGCGCGGGTGGGCGTCCGCCGCCTCGTCGCTGGAGTCCCCGCCGCCGCAACCGGTGGCCAGCAGGGCGCCGGCGACGGCGAACAGCAGCGCCCAGCGGGCCTTGCGCAGCCGCGACCGGTGGGCAGGGCGCCGGAGTCGCGGGGCGGGCCGCCGCACGTCCTGGGGGTCGGGCTGTCGGTCGTACGAGGACTGGATCATCGGGTCAGCAGCTCCGTTGTCGTCACCGCGCGCAGACCGCGCCGGTGCAGGCCGTCGAGGATCGCGGGCAGCGCGGCGACCGTGCCGGCGTGCCCGAAGTGCAGACTCACGACCGACCCGGGCCGCACCGCCCCCAGCACGGTACGCCGGATCGCCTCCGCGCCCGGGTCGGTGAAGTCGAGGGAGTCCACGTCGTACGAGAGGACGTGCGGATATCCGGCCTCGCGGGCGGCCCGGACCACCCGCTCGGTGGCGAGCCGCGTCCGCGACGGCCGGAACCAGCGGCCGATGCCACCCGTCAGCTTGCGCAGCCGGTCCGCGCACTGGGTGATCTCCGCGGCGGCGACGGCCGGCGTCATCCGCGCCATGTCGAGGTGGCGCATCGTGTGATTGCCCAGCTCGTGGCCGTGGTCGAGGATCCGGCGCGCCATCTCCGGCTGGGCGTCGAGCCACTCGCCGACGGCCAGCACGGTCACCCGCGCCCCGGCCCGCTCGGCCTCGGCCAGCAACGCGGTGGCGGACTTGGGGTCGCCCTGGCCGTGGAAGGTGAGCGCCACGGCACGGCCGGTGCGGGGGCCGTGCTCGATCTGCGGGGGCAGCCCCGCGGGCAGCGCCGGCGGGGTGCGCGACGCGGACGGACCGGGCCGCGCGGGCGAGGCGGACCGGGCGGCCGACGCCGGGGGCGCGGTCGGCCGTACGGACGGGTCGGCGGCCCGGGGGCCGGCGTCGTCGCGCCCGCCGCAGCCGGCCGCGGCCGCCCCCGTGAGGGCGCTGCCCGCGGCCGCGCGCAGCACGGTGCGGCGGTGAAGGAAAGTCACCGCACCATTAGAACTTCTCTTTATTAAGACTTTGGGAGATTCGCCCTTTTTTACCCGGCGCGTGTCCCCGTCGGCCGGGCGGGTGACAGGCCCCTACTCGGTGGGCCAGACGTCCGCGAGCATCTTGCGGGTGTCCGCGAGCAGTTGGGGCAGCACCTTGGTGTGGCCGACGACCGGCATGAAATTGGTGTCGCCGCCCCAGCGCGGAACGATGTGCTGATGCAGGTGAGCGGCGATGCCGGCGCCGGCGGCCACGCCCTGGTTCATCCCCACGTTGAACCCGTGCGCGCCGGAAGCGGTACGGAGCGCCCGCATCCCCCGCTTGGTGAACTCGGCGAGCTCGACGGTCTCCGCCTCGTCCAGGTCGGTGTAGTCGGCGACGTGCCGGAAGGGGACGATCATGCAGTGGCCGCCGTTGTAGGGGTAGAGGTTGAGCACGGCGTAGACGTGCTCGCCCCGGGCGATGATCAGCCCGTCCTCGTCGCTCTTGGCGGGAATGGAGCAGAACGGGCAGCCGTCGTCGGCCCCCGGCCCGGTGGGCTTGTTCTCACCCTGGATGTACGCCATCCGGTGGGGCGTCCACAGGCGCTGGAAGGCATCCGGCGCCCCCACTCCGAACTGCTGCTCCGGCTCACTCGTCATGCGGGCCAGCATATTCCCCGGCGGGGGCGCGAACGCCAGGAGGGGGCGGCCCGATGGGCCGCCCCCTCCTGTCACCGCGAGCGCGGGAAGCGCGTCACACCTGGACGCGGCGCTCCACCACGTCGGCGATCTTGGCGATCGCCTCCTCGCGCGGGATGCCGTTCTCCTGCGACCCGTCCCGGTAGCGGAAGGAGACCGTACCCGCGGCCATGTCCTCGTCACCGACGATGATCATGAACGGGGTCTTCATCTTCTGATGGTTCCGGATCTTCTTCTGCATCCGGTCCGAGGAGGCGTCGACCTCGACCCGCAGCCCCTTCTCCTTCGCCTCGTCGGCGAACTTCCGCAGGTACTCGACGTGGGCGTCACCGATCGGGATGCCGACCGCCTGGACCGGGGCCAGCCACGCCGGGAACGCGCCCGCGTAGTGCTCCAGCAGCACGCCGAAGAACCGCTCGATGCTGCCGAAGAGCGCACGGTGGATCATGACCGGCTGCTGGCGCGAGCCGTCCGCCGCCGTGTACTCCAGGCCGAACCGCTTGGGCTGGTTGAAGTCGACCTGGATCGTCGACATCTGCCAGGAGCGGCCGATCGCGTCCCTGGCCTGCACGGAGATCTTCGGGCCGTAGTACGCGGCGCCGCCCGGGTCCGGGACCAGGGGCAGCCCCTGCTTCTCGGCCGCCAGGCGCAGCGCCTCGGTGGCCTCCGCCCAGTCCTCGTCGGAGCCGATGAACTTGTCCGACTCGGGGTCGCGGGTGGAGAGCTCCAGCTCGAAGTCGTTCAGGCCGTAGTCGCGCAGCAGGTCGAGCACGAAGGTGAGGAGGGTGTCGAGCTCCTCCGGCATCTGCTCCTTGGTGCAGTAGATGTGCGAGTCGTCCTGGGTGAAGCCGCGCGAGCGGGTCAGGCCGTGGACGACGCCGGACTTCTCGTACCGGTACACCGTGCCGAACTCGAACAGCCGCAGCGGCAGCTCACGGTACGAACGCCCGCGCGACTTGAAGATCAGGTTGTGCATCGGGCAGTTCATGGCCTTGAGGCGGTAGTTCTGCCCGTCGAACTCGATGGGCGGGAACATGCCCTCCGCGTAGTGCGGAAGGTGCCCGGAGGTCTCGAAGAGGTGCTCCTTCGAGATGTGCGGGGTGTTCACGAACTCGTAGCCGGAGACCTCGTGCCGCTTGCGCGAGTAGTTCTCCATCTCCTTGCGGATGATGCCGCCCTTGGGGTGGAACACCGCGAGGCCGGGGCCCAGCTCGTCGGGGAAGGAGAAGAGGTCGAGCTCGGCACCCAGCTTGCGGTGATCGCGCTTCTCGGCCTCGGCCAGGAACTCCAGGTGCGCCTTCAGCTCGTCCTTGGTCGGCCAGGCGGTGCCGTAGATGCGCTGGAGCTGCGGGTTCTTCTCGCTGCCCCGCCAGTACGCCGAGGCGTTCCGCATGAGCTTGAACGCCGGGATGAACCGGGTGGTGGGCAGGTGCGGACCGCGGCAGAGGTCCTTCCAGCACAGCTCGCCGGTCTTCGCGTCCAGGTTGTCGTAGATGGTGAGCTCGCCCGCGCCCACCTCGACGTCCGCGCCGTCGTCGTGCGAGGCGGAGCCCTTGAGGCCGATCAGCTCCAGCTTGTACGGCTCGTCCGCGAGCTCCTCGCGGGCGGCCTCGTCGGTGACCACACGGCGGGAGAACTTCTGGCCCCGCTTCTGGATCTCCTGCATGCGCTTTTCGATGGCCTTGAGGTCATCGGGGTGGAAGGGCTTCTCGACGTCGAAGTCGTAGTAGAAGCCGTCCTTGACCGGCGGGCCGATGCCCAGCTTGGCCTCGGGGAAGAGCTCCTGCACGGCCTGCGCCATGACGTGCGCGGTCGAGTGGCGCAGGATGTCCAGGCCGTCCTTCGAGGAGATCTCGACGGGTTCGACCTCCTCGCCGTCGGCGACGACGTACGCCAGGTCCTTCAGCTCGCCCGCGACACGCGCGGCGACGATGGTGCGCTCACCGGCGAAGAGATCGGCGGCCGTAGTGCCCGTCGTCACCACGCGCTCTTCCCGCTCGGAATCGCGATGGATGATCACACGGACGTCTGACACCGGTCTCTCCTGACTCAAGGGTCGCGACAGCGGACGCTGCGCGCCTGAATCGTACCGAGCCCGGACCCCTGGTCGCGAAACGGTTTACCCGAGCGCCCCTAGTCGCCCTCGCGGGCCCCCTCGAAGAAGTCCAGGTTCTCGTGGAGCGACTTCAGCAGCCGGTCCCGTTCGGCGTCGTCGACCGGTACGGGCGTGAGGTCCGCGGCGTCGGTCAGGCGGCGGAATCCGCCCCGGCTCTCCAGGCGGCCGCTCACCCGGACCGGCACGCCCACCAGGTGCGCGTGGCCGGCGACGCGGTAGTCGTCCTCGCCGAGGGCGACCCGCACCTGAGCCACCTCCGCCCCGTCGAGGACCCGCAGCCGCACCACCCCGGTCCCGGCCGGATCGTCACGCCGCATCCGCACCACGGCACCCGTGAGCCGCACCGGCACCGAGGGCTCGTTCCGTACGTACCGGGCGCCGGCCTCGCGCAGGGCGGGGAGGTCGCCGGGCGAGAACTCCACCGGCTCGGGGTGGGCGGCGAAGCCCTCGGGCGGGCCGGCGGCCGGGGACCAGTGCAGGGCGATCCGGACGCCCGCCGAGCCGCGTACGAGCGTGCCGACCGCCTCGGTCAGCTCATGGCAGACCCCGACCTCGACGGCCGACTCGAACGCCTCGCGGCTCCCCGTGGCCCGCTGGAGGTCCGTGGCGTCGCGGGCGGCGTACAGGGCGCGCAGCAGCGCGGTGGTGACCGGCCTGGCGCCTTCGCCCCCGCCCTCCCCCACCGGCAGGAAGACGGTCAGCTCCCGGCCGCCCGGGGCGGGGCCGACGAGCAGCCGGTCGAGGGCCGCCTCGGCGCGGCGGCGGTGCCGGGCGCCGTGGTAGCCCGCCGGCCCGTGCGCGGCGAGCGCGGCGGCCAGGAGCATCGCGCGTGCCCCGGTGCGCAGCCGTTCCTGCGCGGCCCAGGCGGCGGCCGGGACGGTGGGTTCGGGGACCTCGCGCCACCAGTGGATCTCGTCGCCCGGCACGCGCAGCGACAGCAGGACGTCGCGGGCGGAGGGCGCGGCGCTGCGTTCCAGGGCGGTGAGCGCCTCGGTGAGCAGGTCGGCGCTGTCGGGGAAGGCGCGGCTCTCGGGGAGCAGCAGGCTGGTGCCGCCGCCGTCGGGCGGGGTCCAGCGGCTGTAGGCGCCGGGGGTTCCGCCGCGCCGTCGCCAGCCGTGACGGGCGAGCAGGGCGCCGAGGATGTGCGGGTCGGGGCACTCCACGGGGGCGGGTCGGTCGCCGGGTCCGGGGCTGGCGGGTCGTGCGGGGCCTATGCGCTCCGTGGGCTCTTGCGGTGGCCGGTGCATCAGGGTCTCCCTCCCGTCCCGACCCGCGTCATGATCTCGCAGAGCGCGCGGTCGTCGAAGACGCGTGTGGTCGGGATCCGCACAGTAGTCCTGCGCCGGCCCGTCACCGGGTGGCCGGCGAGGTTGGTCCAGTAGCAGCAGTGCCGCAGTTCGAGGCCGTCGTGATCGGCGCGCAGCCAGTCGTCGCGGGCGCGGGGCACGATCATCACGACGAGGATCTTGTGGACCGAGACGGGGGTGCGGGCCAGTTTGATCAGGTGGTCGTTGTCGAGGGTGAAGGAGAAGGCCGGGGCGGAGGGCGGTACGGACGCCGAAGCGGCCCGGTCGGGTCCCGGTGTGCGGGGGCCGAGCTGGTAGGTGCTCTTGAGCTGCACCTTGATGGTGACCTCGTCGTCGATGGTGTGGCCGGGGGCGGTGTGGCTGACGTGCCAGTCGATGCCGTAGTCGGGGAAGGGCTGGGCCAGGGAACAGCCGGCCGCGGCCGCGACGGCGTGCAGATAGCCGACCTGGAGCGTCTCCATGCAGGCGGTGGTGGCGAGCGCGCCGCGGGGGGAGGGGGTCCGTCCTTGCAGCAGCCCGCTCGGTTCGGGGCGTGGGAACGCCATGTCCGAATCCCTCCGGGCGTCATCGGACCGTCGGTCCGTACATCTGTGTTGTCTCCTTTGCAACTCCACTGCAAACAAGGACGGTTCGCGCCACGGCGTAGCCGGGTATCACCTCGCGGGGAGGGCGGATTCACGCCAATGGGCAGGCGAGCGCGAGGAGTTGGACGATGTGCTGGTTCGAGGGGCCACTCGCCGCCTTCGACACCGAGACCACGGGGGTCGATGTCGAGCGCGACCGGATCGTGTCGGCGGCCGTCGTGGTGCAGTCGGAGTCGGGGGCGCACCCGATCGTGACGAGTTGGCTGGTGGATCCGGGGATCCCGGTTCCGTCGGGGGCGACGGCGATACACGGCCTCACGGACGGGCATCTCCAGCGGAACGGGCGGTGGCCCGCGCCGGTGATGGAGGAGGTGGCGCGGTCGCTGGCCGGGCACGCGGCGCGGAACACCCCGCTGGTGGTGATGAACGCGCCGTTCGATCTGACGCTGCTGGACCGGGAGTTGCGGCGGCACCGGGCGTCGACGCTGGCGGCGTATCTGGGGGGTGCGGCGCTGTGCGTGCTGGACCCGTGGGTGCTCGACAAGCACCTGGACCGCTATCGCAAGGGCCGGCGCACCCTGACCGACCTGTGCGCGCAGTACGGGGTGGAGCTGACGGGCGCGCATGACGCGGCCTCGGACGCGCTGGCGTCGATGGAGGTCGTACGGGCGGTGGGGCGCCGCTTCGCGGAGCGGCTGGAGCGGCTGAGCCCGGCCGAGCTGCACGCCCGGCAGGCGGTGTGGCACGCGGCGCAGGCGCGGGGTCTGCAGGCGTGGTTCACGCGGAACGGCTCGGAGGAGCGGTGCGATCCGGCGTGGCCGCTGCGGCCGTCGCTGCCCGCGGCCGCCTGAACAACGCGCAAGGCCGGTCCGTCTGTTGGCGGACCGGCCTTGACCGGGGTGGGCGATACTGGGTTCGAACCAGTGACCTCTTCGGTGTGAACGAAGCGCTCTCCCACTGAGCTAATCGCCCGGGTTTCGTCCTCGGGGCCGCCCCCGGGAACGGACTGAACAATACAGGCCGCGGCGGCTCTCCATCAAATCTCCTTCGCGCCGGCCGGCGGCCGGGGCGGCGACGCCGGGCGGCGGGGTGCCCCGAGGCGCGTGGAGGCACACAAAAGGACCGAGGGTCCGTGAGGTGTGAACCTCACGGACCCTCGGTCCGCTGTGGGCGATACTGGGATCGAACCAGTGACCTCTTCGGTGTGAACGAAGCGCTCTCCCGCTGAGCTAATCGCCCGGGCGCACCGCAAACATTACCGCATGTCAGACGGTGTCCAGAACCATGCCGGGCGGTTCTCAGCGGTGAGCGTGCCACGGCATGGTCATGCCGTACTTCGCCACATAGACGCCCACCAGCACGGCGATGATCACCAGCCCGATCGTGGTGAGGATGATGTTGCGCCGGCGGACCGCGGGGTCCAGGGCGCGCTGGGCCGCCGCGGTGACCTTGCGCTTGGTCCAGCGCAGCACGAGCTGGGCCCAGACGAACTCGGTCGCCCAGATCGCCATGCCGCCGAAGATCACCAGCCAGCCGGGGCCGGGCAGGGGCAGCATGATGACGCCGGCGACCACGACGGCGAGGCCGACGACGAAGACCCCGACCTGCCAGCTGAGGTGCAGCGGCCGGGAGCGCTTGATGAAGTGCGGCGCCCGCGACCCGAGGGCGGGCTCCGACCCCTGGGTGCCGTCCCCGCCGGCCCCGGCGCCGTCCCCGTTCGTGGCCGCCGTCGCGTCCGGCCGCCGCTCGTCACTCTCCGCATTCATACGCCCCAACGTACCGGACCGAACCGGAACTCACCGGAATGGCGGTATTGGCGGGCGGACGACTGCGCCGTACGAGGTATCCGAAGAGCCTCAAAACGGTCAGAGGGGTTTACAACGGCACCGTAGGTGGCATGTCGATTTCGCCGACGTGCGAATCCCCGAGCGCACACTGAGCGAAAGGCCCTGGCGCTTATGAACACCACGGTCAGCTGCGAGCTGCACTTGCGCCTCGTCGTGTCGAGCGAATCCTCACTGCCTGTGCCCGCAGGCCTGCGGTACGACACGGCCGATCCGTATGCCGTGCACGCCACCTTCCATACCGGAGCCGAAGAGACGGTCGAGTGGGTCTTCGCCAGAGATCTGCTGGCCGAGGGTCTGCACCGGCCCACCGGCACCGGCGACGTCCGTGTCTGGCCGTCCCGCAGCCACGGTCAGGGCGTCGTGTGCATCGCGTTGAGCTCTCCCGAGGGCGAGGCCCTGCTGGAGGCTCCGGCGCGAGCCCTGGAGTCGTTCCTGAAGCGGACCGACGCCGCGGTGCCGCCCGGCACCGAGCACCGTCACTTCGACCTGGATACCGAGCTCTCGCACATCCTGGCGGAGAGCTGAGGCCGGCCGGTAGCTGACACCAGGCGCGCCCGCCCACTCGGGGGGTCGGGCGCGCGTCCCTCGCACAGGGCACGACGACCTTCGGCGCCGTCCCCGCGGATCCTCGCGGGCGACGGCGCCGTCGCGTTGCCGAAGCGCTAGAGTCGACCTCCCGATCGAACACATGCCGCCCTACCCCAGCCGGCCAGGGAGCGAACGAACCGTGCTGATCAACCACGACACCCGGTGCGCGCTCGACGCCGTCGTCGATCTCGTGAACACCTCGGCCGAGGCGCCGGCGGGCTCCGTCGGAGGGGCCCGCGAGGGCCTCGCCGACCTGGCGGCGCTGCGCCGCTACGTCGAGCGCAATGACATCAGCGGCGCCGCCGTTCTCCGGGAGCGGGACGTGGCGGCCGTCCGGGCCGTGCGGGACCGGTTCGCCCGGGTGTTCGCGGCCGAGGACACGGCCGCGGCCGCCGAGCTGCTGAACGCCATGGTCGCCGAGGCCGGCACGACGCCCCGGCTGACGGACCACGACGGCTACGACTGGCACATCCACTACTTCGCGCCCGGCGCCTCCGTCGCCGAGCACCTGGCGGCGGACGGCGGGATGGCGCTGGCGTTCCTCGTCGTGGCGGGCGAGCGGGAGCGGCTGCGGCGCTGCGAGGCGCCGGACTGCGGGCGGGCCTTCGTGGACCTCTCCCGCAACCGCTCGCGCCGCTACTGCGACGGCCGCACCTGCGGGAACCGGCTGCATGTCGCCGCGTACCGGGCGCGGCGCAAGGGAACCGTCGGCTGAGCGGACGCGGAGGCGGTGTCCGGCCGATACCTATACGGGAATTCGCATCGAGAACGTCGGGAACGACCTGATTCCGCCACTTCACCGGCGCTTCCGGGCGGCATCGGAAAATCTGACGACGCGACAGCTCGCTCCGCGCCCGGAGATTCCGTTTATATTCCGTGCTTCTTGAGAATTGCCTCGATATCGGAGAAGTCCTCGCCGCCGCCCGATTTCTTGCCCTTGGGCCGGGGAGCGGCCTCGGTGCGGCCCGGTCCCAGTGACGGAGCGGAGCCGGCCGGGGCCACGGCATCACGCCCCGCGCTCGCGGCGGCGGGGCGCTCCTCGCGGCCGCCGCCGAGCCGGCGGCGCTCGACGACCCGGCTCGCCATGAACAGCAGGGCGGAGAGCGCGAGCACGCCGAATCCGGCCCAGACGGTGGGCTTGAGGACGACGTCGGTGACCCAGTCGATGATCCCCGTCATGACCAGTCCGAGGGGTACGAGCGCGTAGGCGGCCGTGCGCGTCGCGGCGAGGAACCGCCTGCGGTAGGCCGTCAGCGCCGCTATGCCCAGACCGGCCGCGGACACCGCCGTGCAGATGGTCGAGATCAGCATCCGCTCCTCCTCGCTCCTCGCGTTTCCTGGCTCCGCCTTCCATCCTGCACCGGCCGGCGCCTCTCCAGCCAGGAACGGACGCGGGCTCCGGGAGATCTCCGGGTCATCTCGGGGGCCGCTCCTCCCCAGGGCCGAGCCGGGCGCGGGGCGGGCGGGGCCTGGGGGAGGATGCGCCGGGCGGGACCGGTACGGCTCCGGGGCGTACGGACTGCGAGACTGGCCCCATGAGCGACTCCCACACCGGCGCCACCGCCCGTCCCGTCCTCGATGTCTGGTGCGAGCTGCAGTGCCCCGACTGCCGCGGCGCCCTCGACGACCTGCGCGCCCTGCGCGCCCGCTACGGCGACCGGCTGGAGATCCGGCTGCGCCACTTCCCGCTGGAGAAGCACAAGCACGCCTACGCGGCCGCCCAGGCCGCCGAGGAGGCGGCTGAGCAGGGGCAGGGGTGGCCGTACGCCGAGGCGGTGCTGGGCCGGGTCGAGGAGCTGGCCGCCCGGGGCGAGAAGCTGCTCGTGGAGGTGGCCGGCGAGCTCGGGCTGGACGCCGAGGAGGTGGACACCGCGCTGATCGACGGCCGGCACCTGCTGATCGTCGACGCGGACCAGGCGGAGGGCAAGGCGATCGGGGTGACGGGCACCCCGACCTATGTGATCGACGGCGAGCGGCTGGACGGCGGCAAGAGCCAGGAGGGGCTGCGCGAGCGCGTCGAGGCGATCGTGGACCGGCTGCTGGGCCGGGACGGTTAGAGCAGCGCCTTGTGCAGGTGGAACCGGGTGGGGCGGTAGCCCAGCGACTCGTACAGCCGTAGCGCCGGGGTGTTGTCGGCGAAGACGTTGAGGGCGATCCGGCCCGAGCCGGCCGCCAGCGCCCGGTCCTCGGCCAGCAGCATCAGTGACCGGCCGTGCCCCCGGCCCCGGTGCTCGTCGTCGACCCGGACGTCGTAGACGTACGCGCCCGGCCCGTCGGGGGCGGCCGCGCGCAGCGCGACCCACAGGGTGCCCACCGCCGTGCCGTGGTGGGTCAGGACGCCCAGGAACGTGCCGGGTGTGGCCAGGCCCTCGGCGAGCGTCTCGCGGTGGTCGGCGTCGGCCTTGGCGTAAGCCTGCGCGGCGGGGACGCCCCGGTCGATCCAGGTCCGCGCGTAGACCTCCCTGCCCCGCTCCTGCCAGGGGCCGAACTCCGCCTCGGTCATCGGCCGCCCCTCGGAGCCCTCGGGCAGCCGGGGGGCGGTGGTCAGCGGCTTGGCCATGTGGCGGTTGCGCTCGACGTACCCGAGGGCGCCGGCGAGTCCCAGCGCCACCTCGGCGGCCGCGTCGACGGACACCTCGACCCGTTCGCAGCCCCAGCCCCGCAGCACCTCCTCGGCGGCGAGCGCGGCGACCGTGCCGCGGCCGCGGTGGCGGTCGCGCGGGTCTATGCCGAGCCGGACGATCCGGCCCACGCGGGGGCCGAAGCGCCGGTCCGTGGCCAGGTCCGTGCGGCCGACGGGCCGGCTGTTGACGCAGACCTCGTACGAGCGGGACCGGCCGCCGTCGGGGGTGCGCTGTTCGGGTGCGGTGGGGCGCAGGGTGGTGGTCACGTTCGTTTTGTACCTGCCCGGCGGCCCCGCGTCACGGCCTTTACGGATCGATGTCCGCGGCCGCCCGCTCGTCGAAGATCCGCATGGCCTTGAGGGTCACCGGGCCGGGGGCGCCCGGCAGTTCGCGGTCGTCGACGAGGCGGACCGCCTGGACGTCGCGCAGGGTGGAGGTCAGGAAGATCTCCTCGGCGCGGTCGAGGGCGTCCATCGGCAGCTCGGTCTCCTTGGCGCCGGTCCACTCCACGACCAGGGCGCGGGTGACGCCGGCGAGGCAGCCGGAGGCCAGCGGCGGGGTGTGGAGCTCACCGTCGAGGACGACGAAGACGTTGGAGCCGGTGCCCTCGCAGAGGGCGCCCGCGGTGTTGGCGAACAGCGCCTCGGTGGCGCCCCGCTCCCGGGCCCGCGCGAGGGCGACGACGTTCTCCCCGTAGGAGGTGGACTTCAGCCCGGCGAGCGCGCCGCGTTCGTTGCGGGTCCAGGGCACGGTGATCGCGGTCGTGGTGTCCGGGCGCCGGTCGGTCGCGGCGAGGGCCACGACCAGGGTGGGGCCGCCGTCGCCGCGGTCGGAGCCGAGCGGGGAGAGCCCGCCGGTGTAGGTGATCCGCAGCCGGCCGAAGGGCATGGGGTCGGCGTCCAGGACCGCCGCGCAGGCCCGGCGGACCTCGTCGAGGTCGGGGTCGGGCAGGCCGAGGCCGCGGGCGGAGGCCGTCAGCCTGGTGAGGTGGCGGGTCAGGGCGAAGGCGCGGCCGTGCTCGGCCTTGAGGGTCTCGAAGACGCCGTCGCCGACCGTCAGGCCGTGGTCGAAGACCGATACCTGGGCGCTGTGGGGGTCGCGCAGCGAACCGTTGAGCCAGATCGTCACCGTTTCGTCCCTCCGAGCGGCTGATGGGTCTCCGACGCTATCGCGAGCAGCCGGGAAGCCTTCAGCTCCGTCTCGGCCCACTCGCGCTCCGGGTCGGAGCCCCAGGTGATGCCGGCGCCGGTGCCGAAGCGCAGGACGGGCCGGGGGCCGGTGGTCCGGTCGATCCAGAAGGTGCGGATGCCGACCGCCAGTTCGCCGGTGCCGCGGTCGGCGTCGACCCAGCCGACGCCGCCGCAGTAGGGGCCGCGGGCGGCGGGCTCCAGGGCGCGGATGATCTCCAGGGCGCTGGCCTTGGGCGCGCCGGTGACGGATCCGGGCGGGAAGGTGGCGGCGAACAGCTCGGCCCATCCGGCGCCCTCGGCGATCTCGCCGCGCACGGTGGAGACGAGGTGGACCAGGCCCGGGTGCGGCTCGATCGCGCAGAGTGCGGGGACGGTCACGGATCCGGTGGCGCAGACACGCCCGAGGTCGTTGCGGACCAGGTCCACGATCATCACGTTCTCGGCGTGGTCCTTCTCCAGCAGGTCCTCGGCGGTGCGGCCGGTGCCCTTGATCGGCCCGGACTCGACCGTGCGGCCGGTGCGGCGCAGATAGAGCTCGGGCGAGGCGGTGGCGACCTCCACGCCGTGCGCGGGCAGCCGTACGGTGCCGGCGTACGGGGCGGGGTTGCCGCGGGCCAGCAGGGCGGCCAGGGCGTCGATGTCCGCGGGCGCGGAGTCGGCGGGGTCGGGCAGGGGCGCGCCGAGGACGCGGCAGAGGTTGGCCTGGTAGACCTCGCCGGCCGCTATGTGCTCGCGTATGCGCCGTACGCCCGCGGTGTAGGCGGCGCGGTCCAGGGAGCTGGTCCAGTCCTCGCGGGCGGGGCCGCGCCACTGGCCGGGGACGGCCGCGGGGGCGGGTGCGGGGCGTACGTCCCCGAAGCGGGCGCACAGCAGGTCGCCCTCGAAGTCGGCGACCACGGCCCACCAGCCCGTGGAGTCCAGGGCTGCCGGGTCACGGGTGACATCGCGCAGGTCAGTGGCGAGGAGGCCACCGAAGCGGGCCATCGGAGGGAGCATCGGGGGAGAGCTGTGCACGTCAATGAGTCTATGGCGGGGCCGCGCGGGGCGACCCGGGCGGACAATCAGCGCAGCACGCTGCGGAAACGGAATTTGAGCTGGCGCTGGAATCCGCTAGAGTTCAACACGTCGCCGGGACGCGCAAGCGGACCGGGCGGACACTGCGGACGTAGCTCAGTTGGTAGAGCACCACCTTGCCAAGGTGGATGTCGCGAGTTCGAGTCTCGTCGTCCGCTCGATGTTGGGGGATCTTCCCGTCCCCCGCACTCCTGGTGGAGTGGCCGAGAGGCGAGGCAACGGCCTGCAAAGCCGTCTACACGGGTTCAAATCCCGTCTCCACCTCCAAGGACGATTAGCTCAGCGGGAGAGCGCTTCCCTGACACGGAAGAGGTCACTGGTTCAATCCCAGTATCGTCCACCGAGGTCTTCACGGACCTTCCCGCGCGATTAGCTCAGCGGGAGAGCGCTTCCCTGACACGGAAGAGGTCACTGGTTCAATCCCAGTATCGCGCACGTCGCACCATGGACGATTAGCTCAGCGGGAGAGCGCTTCCCTGACACGGAAGAGGTCACTGGTTCAATCCCAGTATCGTCCACCGAGGTCCTCGCGGACCTTCCCGCGCGATTAGCTCAGCGGGAGAGCGCTTCCCTGACACGGAAGAGGTCACTGGTTCAATCCCAGTATCGCGCACACGAATCGGCCGAGGGCCGGAGCACTTGAGCTCCGGCCCTCGGTCGTTGTCGTTGTCCTTGATCGCTGCCCTCGGCCGTTGTCGTCGTCCTCGGACGGGTGCGGATACGCGACGGCCGGGTACCTCCCCAGGTACCCGGCTCGTCGTGCCGTCCGCCGTGCCCCCGTCCCCACGGGGTTGATCAGCCGGGTTGTCCCCGGCCCGGGCCGCTCTCCCGGGCCTGAGGCGCCTCAGCGCCCCAGCATTCCGGCCACGGACGACGCTTGGATGACGACGGCGTCCCAGCCGCCGAAGGCCACGGCCATGAGCGCGGCGAGGGGCAGCACCATGGCCGCGGCGACCAGCGGATGACGGGTGCCGGACGGACGGGTGCCGAAGGCGGCCGCCGCCTTGAGGCCGCGTGCCCGGGTGACCGTGCGTCCCGCGGTGTCCGCCATCGCCTTCTCCTGTCCTGCCGGTCCCTGTCCCGCCCTGTCGTTGCGCGTAGGAGCGACGGGCGTCTGACCTCGGGGGACGAGTGCTACGCCCGCCGCTCGTCCTCAACATTAGGCGCGGGGCACCGGGCCGGTCGTCATGCCCGCGTACCGTTGCCGGGCCTCCCGGAGGATGAGCGGGCGCCGGGCGGCTACTCCTCTGGTTGGAGATGGATCGCCCCGACCCCGGGGACTTCCCGGAGGGGTCGCCCCGCAAGCCCTCACCCCCACCGGACCGGGTGACTTCGCTCACTTCCGTCACACCTCCTCCGGTCAAGATCATCCCCATCGCCACGGCCCCCTCCCCCACCGCTTCGTACGCCCCACCCGCCTCTTCCGTACCTCTTCTCCTCTGCCTCCCGTCGTGCCCCGATCCCCCAATCCCCCTCCCCCTGCGGCCTCTTGGCCACCCGCCCCTCGGCGGGCCGCCGGCAACGCGCCGCCCCCGCCCGCCCGTCGCGGATCCGGGCGGGCGCGGGTAAACCGGTCGCCGACGCATGCGCGGCCTATCAGCGCGCCCGCCCGTCAATCCGTAAGCTGGGCCCCGTCAGACGGACCGGGCAGCGGGGATGAAGATGGCGATGATGCGGCTCCGGCGCGAGGACCCGCGTGTCGTCGGCTCGTTCCGGCTTCACCGCCGGCTCGGCGCGGGCGGCATGGGCGTGGTGTACCTCGGCTCGGATCGGCGCGGGCAGCGGGTGGCACTGAAGGTGATCCGGCCGGACCTGGCCGAGGACCAGGAGTTCCGCTCGAGGTTCGCGCGTGAGGTCTCGGCCGCCCGGCGGATCCGCGGCGGCTGTACGGCGCGGCTGGTGGCCGCCGACCTCGACGCGGACCGGCCGTGGTTCGCGACGCAGTACGTACCCGGGCCCTCCCTGCACGACAAGGTGAACGAGGACGGGCCGCTGTCGGCGGCTCAGACCGCCTCCATCGGCGCGGCGTTGGCCGAGGGGCTCCTCGCGGTGCACGACGCGGGGGTCGTGCACCGCGACCTCAAGCCGTCGAACATCCTGCTGTCGCCCAAGGGCCCCCGGATCATCGACTTCGGCATCGCCTGGGCCACCGGCGCGAGCACGCTGACGCACGTCGGCACGGCGGTCGGCTCCCCCGGCTTCCTCGCGCCCGAACAGGTGCGCGGCGCCGCGGTGACGCCCGCGACGGACGTCTTCGCGCTCGGCGCGACCCTCGCGTACGCCTCCATGGCGGACTCGCCCTTCGGCCAGGGGAGTTCGGAGGTCATGCTCTACCGCGTCGTGCACGAGGAACCCCAGCTCATGGCCGTACCCGACGCGTTGGCGCCGCTGGTGCACGCCTGTCTGGCCAAGGATCCCGAGGAGCGGCCGAGCACGCTTCAGCTGTCGCTGCGCCTGAAGGAGATCGCGGCCCGCGAGGCGCACGGCCTGCCGGACGGCAGGCAACCGTCGCCGCGCCGGGAGCCGGAGCGCCCGTCCGGGCAGCGGGCCGCGGATTACGAGGAGCAGCACACCGAGCGGCGCACGCTCCAGGCCCCGGCGCCGCGCCCGCACGCGCCGTCCCGGCCCGCCGACGCCGGCCGCTCCGCCGGCCCGGCCCGGCCGCCCGCCCAGCGCGGCGCGGGTGGCCTCGCCGGCCCGGCCGGCGCGCGGCGGTCGGGCGCCTCCCGTGGCGGCTCGCGTCCCGGTCCCCGTACGGGTCCGGGTGCGCGGCGTCCGGGGCCGGACCGGCGGCTGCTGCGGCAGCGGGTGACCGTCTTCGTGGTGGTGACGGTGCTGGTCGCGCTGGGCATCGCGGTGGCACAGGGCTGCCAGGGCCCGGCGCACAGCATGGGCGAGGTGCCGCGTACGCCCTTGGTGCTGTCGCAGGGCGGGGACGCTCGCGCCCTGGACGCTGACGTCCAGGGGGATGGCCTGGGGACCGGTGACGCGCGGGGCGGTGACGCTCGGGGTCGTGACCTGGGGGCGGATGATGGTCGGGGCGGCGACGCAAGGGCGTGACTCTGGGGGTGGATGATCCTCAGGCCTGCCACGCAAGGTCGTGACCTGCGGGCAGATGACGCTCAGGCTGGCGACGCCCCGGGCGGTGGCGCCGGGCACCCGGGCTCAAGCCTGAGGGCGGCCCGTCGTCACCGCGTAGAACGCCACCGCGGCCGCCGCTCCGACGTTGAGGGAGTCCACGCCGTGGGCCATCGGGATGCGCACCCAGTCGTCGGCCGCCCGCAGCGCCCGCGCGGACAGTCCCTCGCCCTCGGCGCCGAGCATGAGCGCGACCCGGTCCAGCCGGTGCGGGGCGACGTCGTCGAGCGAGAGCGCCTGCTCGGCCGGGGTGAGGGCGAGGACCCGGAAGCCCGCCTCGCGGACGGTCTCCAGGTCGCGGGGCCAGGTCTCCAGGCGGGCGTACGGCACGGAGAAGACGGCGCCCATCGACACCTTCACCGACCGCCGGTAGAGCGGGTCCGCGCAGTCCGGTGAGAGCAGCACGGCGTCCATGCCGAGGGCTGCCGCGCTTCTGAAGATGGCGCCGATGTTGGTGTGGTCGACCAGGCTCTCCAGCACCGCGACGCGCCGCGCGCCGCCCAGCAGTTCGCCGGCGTCCGGGAGCGGTTTGCGCTCCATGGAGGCGAGGGCGCCCCGGTGGACGTGGTAACCCGTGACCCGCTCGGCGAGTTCGGGGGTGACGGCGTAGACGGGCGCCTCGGCCTCGTCGATGACGTCGCGCATGACGTCGACCCACTTGGCCGTCAGCAGCATGGACCGCATCGCGTACCCGGCCTCGCGGGCGCGCCGGATGACCTTCTCCCCCTCGGCGATGAAGAGGCCCTCGGCCGGTTCGCGGCGGCGCCGCAGTTCGACGTCGGTCAGGCCGGTGTAGTCGCGCAGGCGCGGATCGGCGGGGTCGTCGATGGTGATGAGCTCGGCCATGCCATGTCCTCGTGGGTGGTGCTGTCGACGTGCTGGTACTGCGGGACGGCCGCCGCTAGGCGGTGGGGCGCCTCACCGGTCCCCGGCCGGGCCCACCGAGACGACCTCGCCGATCACGATGACGGCGGGAGGCCGTATGCCCTCGGCCACGACCCGCTCCCCCACCGTGGCGAGGGTCGCGTCGACGCGGCGCTGGGCGGCGGTCGTGCCTTCCTGCACCACCGCCACGGGGGTGCCCGCCGAGCGGCCGTGGCGTACGAGCGTGGCGGCGATGGCGCCGATGTTCTCCACGGACATCAGCAGGACGAGCGTGCCGCGGAGCCTGGCGACGGCCTCCCAGTCGACCAGCGACCGCGGGTCGTCGGGGCCGACATGGCCGCTGACGACCGTGAACTCGTGCGCCACGCCCCGGTGGGTGACCGGGATCCCGGCGGCGCCGGGCACGCTGATGGTGCTGGAGACGCCGGGGACGACGGTGCAGGGGATGCCGTGCTCGGCGAGCGCCTGGACCTCTTCCATGCCGCGGCCGAAGACGAACGGGTCGCCACCCTTGAGCCGGACGACGGCCTTGCCGGCCTTGGCGTGCTCGACGAGCGCGTTGTTGATGGCCTCCTGGGCCATGAACCGGCCGTACGGGATCTTCGCCGCGTCGATGACCTCGACGTGGGGCGGGAGTTCGTCGAGGAGGTCGCGGGGACCGAGGCGGTCGGCGATGACCACGTCCGCCTCGGCGAGGAGGCGGCGGCCGCGCACGGTGATCAGGTCCGGGTCGCCGGGGCCGCCGCCGACGAGCGAGACGCCCTTGGCGCGGGCGCGGTAGTGCGGGGCGGCCAGGCTGCCCTCGCGCAGGCCCTCGACGATGGCGTCGCGGACGGCGGCGGAGCGGCGCGGGTCCTGACCGGTGAGCACGGCGACGGTGACGCCCTCGCTGCGGCCGGTGGCCGGCGTCCAGGCGGAGGCGGCGGAGGCGTCGTCGCTGCGTACGGCCCAGACGCGGCGGGCCTCGGCCTCGGCGGAGGCGGTGCGGTTGGCGTCCGGGTCGTCGGTGGAGATCAGGGCGTACCAGGCGCCGTCGAGGTCGCCCTCGCGGTAGCCGCGCCGCTCCCAGCGCAGCTCGCCTGCCTCGGCCATGGCCTCCACGGAAGGGGTGGCGGACGGGGAGATGAGCAGCACGTCCGCACCGGCGGCCAGCAGCGCGGGCAGCCGGCGCTGGGCGACCTGGCCGGCGCCGAGCACGACGACGCGGCGTCCGGCGAGGCGCAGTCCGACGGGGTAGGCGGCGGCTTCGTTGTACTCGGCCATGGGGGTGCGGGTCTCCTCGTGGGCGAATGCGCTGGTGGCGGCGAATGCGCTGGTGGGGACACCCTACGGTGCGTCGGGGGCTCGGGGGCGGGGCGGTACGGGCCGTTCCGGGGCCGCCTGATGCACGGCGGGTGCGGTTTCCCGTCGAGCGAGCCCCCCAAGCCACCGCAAATCACGCGTCATGCCCCTCCCGGGGGCCCGGGAGTCTCCGTGGGGTGGGTGCGGCGCCGCGGCGCCGCACCCACCCGTCAGGCGTATTCCGAGGGTGTCAGCCCTTCTCCGTGACGCCCGCGGTGTCGAACGTCGCCACCTCGTGCATCGCGCGGGCCGCGCTCTGCACGACCGGCAGGGCCAGCAGCGCGCCCGTGCCCTCGCCCAGGCGCAGGTCGAGGTCGACCAGCGGACGCAGCCCCAGCTTGGTGAGGGCCGCGACATGGCCGGGCTCCGCGCTGCGGTGGCCCGCGATGCACGCGGCCAGCGCCTCGGGGGCGATGGCGCGCGCCACGAGCGCCGCGGCGCCCGCGCTGACGCCGTCGAGGATCACCGGCGTGCGCAGCGACGCGCCGCCCAGGATCAGGCCGACGAGCGCGGCGTGCTCCAGGCCGCCGACGGCCGCGAGGACGCCGATCGGGTCCTTGGGGTCCGGCTGGTGCAGTTCCAGGGCGCGGCGTACGACATCGATCTTGCGGGCGTGCATCTCGTCGTTGATGCCGGTGCCGCGGCCGGTGATCTCGGCCGGGTCGGCGTCGGTGTAGACGGAGATGAGGGCGGCCGACACGGTGGTGTTGGCGATGCCCATCTCGCCCGTCAGCAGCGCCTTGTTGCCGGCGGCGACCAGGTCACGGGCCGTCTCGATGCCCACCTCGACGGCGTGCAGCGCCTCTTCGCGGGTCATCGCGGGGCCGGCGGTGAAGTCGCTCGTACCGGGGCGGATCTTGCGCGGCAGCAGGCCGGGGGTGCTGGGCAGGTCGCCCGCCACACCGACGTCGACGACGCAGACCTCGGCGCCGACCTGGTTGGCGAAGGCGTTGCACACCGCGCCGCCGCCCAGGAAGTTGGCGACCATCTGGGAGGTGACCTCCTGGGGCCACGCCGTGACGCCCTGGGCGTGCACCCCGTGGTCACCCGCGAAGATCGCGACGGCGGCGGGCTCGGGGATCGGCGGCGGGCACTTGCGCGACAGACCGCACAGCTGCGCCGAGATGATCTCCAGCATGCCGAGCGCGCCGGACGGCTTGGTCATGCGCTTCTGGCGCTCCCACGCCTCGCCGAGCGCCTTGGCGTCGAGCGGGCGGATGCCGCGCAGGGTCTCCGAGAGGAGGTCGTGCGGGTCCTCACCGGGCAGGGCCCGGCGCCCGTACGTCTCCTCGTGGACGACCCACGACAGGGGGCGGCGCTTGGCCCAGCCGGCCTGCATCAGCTCGGGCTCTTCCGGGAACTCGTCGACGTAGCCGACGCAGAGGTAGGCGACGACCTCCAGGTGCTCGGGCAGGCCGAGCTCGCGGACCATCTCGCGCTCGTCGAAGAAGCTCACCCAGCCGACGCCGAGGCCCTCGGCGCGCGCGGCGAGCCAGAGGTTCTCGACGGCGAGCGCGGAGGAGTACGGGGCCATCTGCGGCTGGGTGTGCCGGCCGAGGGTGTGGCGGCCGCCGCGGGTGGGGTCGGCGGTGACGACGATGTTGACGGGCGTGTCGAGGATGGCCTCGATCTTCAGTTCCTTGAACTGCTTGGCCCGCGCCTTGGGGAGGGACTTGGCGTACGCGTCGCGCTGGCGGGCGGCCAGCTCGTGCATCGTCCGGCGGGTGTCCTCGGAGCGGATGACCACGAAGTCCCACGGCTGGGAGTGGCCGACGCTGGGCGCGGTGTGCGCGGCTTCGAGGACGCGCAGCAGGACCTCGTGCGGGATGGGGTCCCGGCGGAAGCCCTTGCGGATGTCGCGGCGCTCGCGCATCACGCGGTGCACGGCGTCGCGCTCGGCGTCGGCGTACCCGACGGCGGCGGGTCCGACCGGCTCGGTGGGGAGTTCGGCCACGGCCTCGGCTGCCTTGTCGTCCACTGCGGGATTCCCGTCCGCTACAGGGGTCTCGTCCGCTACAGGGGTCTCGTCCGCCACGGAGGTCTCGTCCGCCACGGGCTCCGGCCGCGCCTCCGCCTCGGCGGGCGCGGCGACAGGCGGCGCGGGGACGGTCGCCGGCTGCGGGGCGGTCGGCTCGGCGGCGGTGGGCTCCGGTTCCGGCTGGGGCGCGGGGAGGTGTACGGCCGGTACGGGCTCGGCATCCTCGGTGACGGGCTGTGCGGCCTCGGCCTGGGGCTCCTGCGGGGCGGCCGGCTGCGGTTCGGCGGCGGGCGCGGGAGCCTGCTCGGCCTCGGCGTTCACGGGCTCGGCCGTCGGCTCGGGCTGCTGAGCGGCCTCCGCGACGGGCGTCTGCTCGATGGCCGGCTGGTCATCGGAGGCGGCCGGCACGGGCTCGGACGCGGCCGGCACGGGAGCCTCGGCCGCCGGTACCGGAGCCTGCTGGACGGCAAGGGCCTCCGCCGGTGCGGGAGTCTGCTGCTCGGGGATCGATGCCTGCTCCGCCCGGACGGCGTCGACAGTCGGCACGGCGGTGCCCTCTGCCGCCGGGGCCGTGTCCTCGGGGTCCTGTACCGCGGCGGCGGTCGGCTGCTCCGGCTGCGCGACCTCGGCAGCGGACGGCGCGACCGGCTGGTCCTGAACGGCGGCGGCGACCGGGACGTCCTGCTGAACGGGCTCGGCGGGCGGGGTCGGCTGGGCGGCCGCGACCGGCTCACCCTGAACGGCGGCCGCGACACCCTGCTGGACGGCCTCGGCGGCCGGCGCGGCGGCCACCTGCTGCTCCTGGGCGGCGTCCGCCACAACGGCCGGGGCCGGCTGTGCGGTCCCGGTCATCGGCACAGCGGCCGGAGCGTGCTGGGCATCCGCCACGGCCACACCCTCGGCGACCGCGACCGGCTGGGCGACCTGGGCTACCGGTGCTTCCACCGGCGGCATCTGCGCCTGGGCGGCATCCGCGACGGCGGCAACCGGCTGGACAGCCTCCGCGACCGGCATATCGGCCGCGACCTGCTGACCTGCACTCACATCCGCCACAACAGCACCCTCAGTCATCACATTCGGCTGAACGGCATCAGCGGTGGAGGGCTCGGCCTGGGCCTCCTGGCCCGGGTCCGCTGCCGCCACCGCGACGCCTTCAGCGATCACACCCGGCTGAACAGCCTCGGCAACGGCAGCGGTCACGGCCTCGGCGGCCGGGGCCTGCTGAAGCGCGGCTTCCGGCTCGGCCGCGCTCTCGACGGGGGCAGCCTGCTGCACCGCCACGGCCTCCGCGACCGGCGCGGCCGTCACCATCTGCTGGTCCTGGACCGGCTCCTCGACAGCCGCGACCGGCTGCACGGCCTCGGCGGCGGCCGGCATGCCTGAAACGACCTGCGCTTCCGCCTGCTCCGCAACCGCGACAGCCTCTTCGGCGGCGGCCACCGGGGCGACGGCCTCGGGGACCGGCACCTGCTGGACGGCCTCCGCGACCGGCGCCGGCTGCGGCTCCGGTGCGGCCTGCGCGACCGGCTCGGCGGCGGGCGCCGGCTGCGGCTCCTGCCGGCCCGTGGCGTGTGCCAGGGCCTGGGCCACGGCCGCCGCGGCGGCGTCGGCGGGCGGCACGTTCTCGGCGACGGGCGCTGACGTCGTCTCAGCGACGGGCGCGGCCGGGGCCGGGGTGGGTGCTGACGTCGTCTCAACCGGCATGTCGACGCTCGCGGCGGGTTCGGCGGCGTGCTGCGCGGGGGCGTCGGCGACTATCGACGGGGCCGCGCCGGTCGGCTGACCAGGGCGGTCGGCGGCCACTGCCTGCGGCGGTACGTACGCGGTGGGCGGGGTCGGGGCCTGCTGCGGCTGCGCGTCCCAGGTGCCCGGCTGCTGCTGGGGCACCTCGCCGAGGCGGGGCGCCGTGGCGTCGTGGGTGACGTCGAGGTATTCGGGGCCCTGCCCGGACAACGTGGGCGGGTCGGCCCGGTGGGCCGGGGCCGGGCCGCGGTCGGCGAGGGAGCGTACGACTCCGCCGGTGGGGTCGGGCACGGGCGGGCCCATGTGCAGCGGGCGGCGCTGGGGCGCGGGGGCGGCGGGCGGGGGCGTGCGGACGTCGCCGTAGTCGACCGAGCCCGTGTCGCGGCCGCCGGTCTCGTGCGTACCGCCCTGGGCGGCCGGCTGCTCCATCCAGGCGCCCTGGGCGCCCGGCATCAGCAGGAGGTCGTCCTCTTCCGCGGCGTCCGCCTCGGCACCGTCCGCGTGGTCGTGGAAGGTGTAGGCGGTGGGGGCTCCGGTGTCGGCAGGGGCTGCGGCTTCCGTGGGGAACGGGTGGCCGGGCAGCGCGCCTGCGTTCTCCGGCTGTCCCTCGCCCGGGAACTGGCCGGTGTCGGTCATGCGTACCCCTCGCCCATCGGTAGTGCTCCTTCCACGCTCACGCCCATAGTCAAGAACGAGCGTCCATGCCTCGCGGCACGTTGCATGTCGCCCGCCCCTACCTTGCCGTGCTCCCACCAAAAGGAGGGTGCGTTCGGGACATTGACGACTGTGTTGTCGGACACCGGGGGGCGGTACAACGATCCGCCAGCCTACCCTCCGCCCGGCGGACCAAGGTCACAGGTGGGTGCGGCGGCCGCTCAGCAGGAAGGTGACCGAGCGTTCGCGCTCCGTCCAGGCGGCGGTGTCCAGCTCCACTGCCTGGAGCAGGGCGCACTCGACGGCGTAGCCGCCCTCGGCGAGGGCGCCGCCGATGGCCTCGGCCTCGTCGCGGGTCGCGGCGTGGGCGACGATCCGCTCGGGCCGGCGGGCGGCGCAGGCGGCGACGACGGGGGCACCGCCGCCCCCGACGCGGACGACGTCGGGCTCGGGGAGGTCCTCCAGGACGTGGGGCGCGGTGCCGTGGACGACCTGGAGCTGTACGCCGTAGCGGCGGGCGGCGGCGGTGGTGCGGCCGCAGGCGTCGGCGTCGCGGTCGACGGCGATGACGGCGGCGCCGAAGCGGGCGGCCTCGACGGAGGCGGCGCCGCTGCCGGAGCCGATGTCCCAGACGAGGTCGCCGACGCGGGGGCCGAGGCGGGCGAGTTGGGCGGCCCGCAGCTCGGTGGACTCGCCCTCGCCGAGGTCGGTGCCGTAGGCGTCGGCGGGCAGCGCCCAGCCGCGGACGGCCGGCGGGTAGTTGGGGTCGCGGCCGGCGAGCCAGCCGCCGCCGGTCCGGGAGCGCGCGGCCCCCCAGCCCTCGGCGGTGGGCTGTCCGGCGCCGGGGCCGGCGCCGCCGATGACGATGACGACGTTGGGGTCGCGCCAGGCGTGGTCGGCGACCTTGTCGGAGGTGAGGACGGTGACCTGTTCGCGGTCGGTGCCCAGTTCCTCGCAGATGACGAAGGTGCGGTGGACGGGCCCGAGGAGGAGGGCGAGTTCGGCGGGGCCGGCGCCGGGCGAGGTGAGGACGGCGACCTTGGTGTGGGCGCGGCAGACGTTGACCGCGCGCCGCAGGTCGCGGCTGTGGGCGACGACGACCTGGGCGTCGTCCCAGGGCATGCCCGCGCGGGCGAACGCGGCGGCGACGGAGGAGACCGCGGGCACCACCTCGACCTCCAGGCCGTGCTGGGGTGCGCGGAGGGTGCGTACGACGCCGAAGAAGCCGGGGTCGCCGTCGGCGAGGACCACGGCGGAGCCGCGGTGCCCGGCGATGCGGCGGGCGGCGAGGTCGAGGCTGCCGAGCCGGACGCGCTCGGCGGCGGCCGGGATCTCGGGCAGTGCCAGGTGGTGCGCGGCGCCGGCCACGAGGGTGGCGGCCGCGAGGGCGGAGCGGGCCGCGTCCGTCAGCGGTGAGCCGTCCCACCCGATCACCGTGACCCGGTCGGCCATCGTCGTCATTCTCCTGGCTTGTCGCCGGGTCGCCGCCCAGCAGTGGCTGGGTGAGTGGCCCGTGGTGGCTGGGGGTGCCGTCCAGCGGTGGCTGGTGAGGGCACCGTGAGAGTACCCCGGTTGGTCCGTACCGGACCGGTTCGGGACGGACCGGATCGGATCGGTGGTGCGGCGCGGGTCAGCGCCAGTCGGGGAAGGCCCCGGCGTAGCCGGTTCCGCCGGCGTGCTGTTCGCGTACCTCGTCGAGGTCCTCGGGCAGCAGGCTCCAGACGATGAGGTCGGTGCGGATCTCCGTCCAGCCGCCGTCCTCGGTGCGGCTGCGTGCTATCCAGGCGTTCCGCAGCACCCCTTCGCTGATGCAGCCGACCTTCTGGGCGACCTGCTGGGAGGCGGTGTTGTCGGCGGGGGTGCGCAGTTCGAGGCGCTCGAAGCGCTGGTCGCGGAAGAGCCACTCGGCGACGGCCATGACGGATTCGCAGGCGTAGCCCTCGCCGCGGGCCCAGGGGGCGACGACGTAGCCGATCTCGGCGGAGAGGGTGCGCCAGTCGGTGTGGTGCAGGCGCACGCAGCCGACGAGGCGGTGGGTGAGGAACTCGGTGACCGCAAAGACGATTCCGCGACCTCGGGTGCGCTCGGCGGGTGCCTGGCGCAGGGCCCAGTCGCGGGCGTGGGCGGTGGTGTAGGGGTGGGGCGTGGCGGTCCAGGCGGTGACGAGTTCGTCGCTCATCATCTCCACGAGCGCGGGGACGTCCTCCCCGTCGAACGGGCGCAGCACCAGTCGGTCCGTACTGATGGAGATGTCCGGGAAGGTGGATGTCATGCGCTGCTCCAACGCCGGGGAGGGTGTGGGCTCGGGACGGGTGCGGTCCGGGCTTTGAGTGCACCAGCATGCAGCATCGATGCGTGGGTGCGCCAAGCGCGTCCCCGTACGGCCGCAGGCCCGCGCACACCGATGGGTGCGGGGGCCTGCGGCCGTACGGGCTACGGGGGCTGTCGGAGGGTCAGCTCTTGACGGCACCGAACGCGGGGAGGACCGCGCCGTTGCTGTACTTCTCCTCGATGAACTTCTTGACCTCGTCGGAGTTCAGGAGCTTGGCGAGCTTGGCGATGCGCGGGTCGGCCTCGTTGCCCTTCTTCACGGCGAGGAAGTTGGCATAGGGGTTGCCCTCGGCCTTCTCCAGGGCGATGGAGTCCTTGGCCGGGTTGAGCTTGGCGCCGATGGCGAAGTTGCCGTTGATGACGGCGGCGTCGACGTCGGCGAGGCGGGAGGGGATCTGGTCCGCCGCCAGCTCGGTGAACTTGACGCCCTTCTTGTCCTCGACGTCCGCGAGCTTTGCTTCGGCGCCGACGCCGTCCTTCAGCTTGATGACGCCGTTGTCGGCGAGCAGCTTCAGCGCGCGGCCCTCGTTGGTGGCGTCGTTGGGCACGGCGATGGTGGAGCCGTCCGCGAGGTCGGTGAGCTTCTTGTCCTTCTTGGTGTAGAGGCCGAGCGGCTCGATCTCGACGTTGACGACCGGCACGATGTCGGTCTTGTTCTTCTTGTTGAAGTCGTCGAGGTAGGGCTTGTGCTGGAAGAAGTTGGCGTCGACCTCGCCGTTCTGGGTGGCGGTGTTGGGCAGGACGTAGTCCTGGAACTCGCGCACCTTGAGGTTGAGGCCGGCCTTCTTCGCGAGGTTGTCGCGGACGTAGTTGAGGATGTCGCCGTGCGGGGTGGGGCTGGCGGCGACGGTGAGGGTTGCCGACGGGTCGGCGTCCTTGCCCTTCTTCTCCGAGCCGCCGGAGGAGGTGTCGGAGGGGGCGCTGCAGGCGCTCAGGCCGAGGGTGAGCGCGGCGGCCGCGGCGATGGCGGCGGTGAGCTTGACGGTGGTACGCACGAAGAGTGCCTCTTTCTTGATGTCACGAGGTGTTGCCGCCCGGCAAAGGGTCCGGGCTCGTGGGGTTGTGGGTGCCTGCCCTGGGCGGGGCTCAGCGGGTCTTGGTGAGGGCGACCGCCTCCGTGGTGGCGGGGTCCGTGGCGTCGGCGGGCTTGCGGGGCGCGGGGAGGAGGCGGCGGATGCCCACGGCGGCCGTCTGCCGGCCGCCGTGCCGGGCGAGGCGTCGTACGGCCAGGTCGCCGGCGAGCTGTACGGCGGTCACGATGACGATGAGCAGCAGGATGGTGATGTTCATCAGGCCGGTCTCGTGGCGCTGGAAGCCGTAGGCGATGGCGAGGTTGCCGAGGCCGCCGCCGCCGACCGCGCCGGCCATCGCGGAGTAGCCGATGAGGGCGATGACGGTGGTGGTCAGGCCGGCGATGAGCGAGGGCAGGGCCTGCGGGAGGAGCACCTTGAGGACGACGGTCCAGGTGCCGCCGCCCATCGACTGGGCCGCTTCGACCAGTCCGTTGTCGACCTCGCGGACGGCGGTCTCGACGAGGCGGGCGAAGAAGGGGATGGCGCCGATGGCGAGGGCGACCACGGCGGCGCTGGGGCCGATGGAGGTGCCGACGACCATGCGGCTGAAGGGGATCAGCCAGACCAGGAGGATGATGAAGGGCAGCGAGCGGCCGAGGTTGACGACCACGCCGATGACCTTGTTCACCACGACGTTCTGGAGCAGGGCGCCGCGGTCGGTGAGGACCAGCAGGATGCCCAGCGGCAGGCCGCCCACGATGGCGTAGACGGTGGACCACCACACCATGAAGAGGGTGTCCAGACAGGCGTCACGCAGCAGGGGCTGCATTTCGGACCAGGTCACTTGGCACCTTCCTTGAGGAGCTCGTCGGCGGGTGCCGGGATGTGCACGGGTGCCACCTCGACCTGGAGTCCCTGCTCGCGCAGGAATCCGATCGGGACGACGTTCTCCTCGAAGCGGCCGGGCAGCTCGATGCGCATGCGGCCGACCTGCTTGCCGGCGACGGTGTCCATCGCGGCGCCCAGGATGGAGATGTCGATGTTGTACGTGCGCGACAGCTGGGAGATGACCGGCTGGGTCGCGGCCTCGCCGTGGAAGGTGACGTCCACGACCGTACGGTCCTCGCCGGAGGGCTCGCCGCCGACGGGGAAGAGCTCGGCGGCCAGCTCGGAGCCGGGGGTGGCGAGCAGGCCGGAGACGGTGCCGGACTCCACGACGCGGCCGCCCTTCATCAGGGCCGCGGAGTCGCAGATCGTCTTGACGACCTCCATCTCGTGGGTGATGAGGAGGACGGTGAGGCCGAGCTGCTGGTTGAGGTCGCGCAGCAGCTGGAGGATGGAGCGGGTGGTCTCCGGGTCGAGCGCGGACGTCGACTCGTCGGAGAGCAGCACCTTGGGGTCGCCGGCGAGGGCGCGGGCGATGCCGACGCGCTGCTTCTGGCCGCCGGAGAGCTGGGCGGGGTAGGCCTTGGCCTTGTCGGCGAGGCCGACGAGGTCGAGGAGTTCGAGTGCCTTGCGGCTGCGCTCCTTGCCGGAGACGCCGAGGATCTCCAGCGGCAGTTCGATGTTGCCCTGCACGGTGCGCGAGGAGAGCAGGTTGAAGTGCTGGAAGACCATGCCGATGTGGCTGCGGGCCTCGCGCAGCGCCTTGTTGGCGCGGGGGCCGCGGCCGGCGAGGGCGGTGAGGTCGTGTCCGTCCACGGTGACCGTGCCGGAGCTGGGGCGCTCCAGGAGGTTGACGCAGCGGATGAGGGTCGACTTGCCGGCGCCGCTCTGGCCGACGACGCCGTACACCTCGCCCTCACGCACATGGAGGTCGACACCGTCGAGGGCGGTGACCTCGCGGCCGCGTGAGCGATAGACCTTTGTCAGGCCCGTAGTGGTGATCACAGGGGTTTCCGTCACTGTCGAGTGCGCGGCGGTGGTGGTGCCGGCACGGGCATTCATTGCGGAACGCGGCATCGGTGAGCCCCGGGGGCGCGCGGTGCGCGGTGGTCGGGGGTACTGGTGACGCGGGGCGGAGCCGTCCGTATCCGCGTCCGGCGGGGACGCGGTGCGGGGCTCTACGGGTCTCGCTTCGGGGCGCGAGGCACGGAACGGGGGCCCTCAGCAGTCACACATTCGACACATGCGACGAGCAGCACCGGGCGTCGTGATCGCCTCGGTCGCAAGAGTGCGGGTGCTCGTCGTGGTCATGCGGGAAAGTAAAACAGACGGATGTGCGGGTCGGCCAAGCCTGTCCGAATAGCGGACGTTCATGGCCGGTCCGTGGACACATCCCTTGCTCTGTCGATGATCTTCATCCCGCTCGTGACCTGTACGAACACGGGTCGTCGACCCTGCGGGGCACCCTGTCGGGAGGCCGTCCGGAGGGCGCTTTGTGGCCAAGGCCACGACGCGCCCGGCGCACGCCCGGGGCCGCGCGCCGGGCGCGGGCGGCGGGCCATTAAAGTCGTCCCATGCTTGTCAAGCCCCATCCGCACGCCCGCGCCGCGCGGGGGCCACGGTGATCGACGCGCTGACGCTCGCGGTCGGTGTGACCGCCTTCGCGCTGGCCGCCTGGTGCGGCTTCGCCTTCTCGCGCGACCAGTCCACCAAGGACTGGCACTTCATCGGCATGGCCGTGGTGTCCGTCCTGGCACTCGTCCAGCTCGTCATCGGCGTGGTGCGCCTGGGCGGCGGCGACAGGCCCGCGCAGGGCACGGCGATCTTCGTGGCCTATCTGCTCGGCTCGGCGGCCGCCGTCCCGGCGGCCGGCTTCATGTCGCTCGCCGAGCGCACCCGCTGGGGCTCGGCCACCGTGGCGGCGGGCGGCGTGATCCTGGCCGTGCTCGAAGTGCGGCTGTACGACATCTGGGGAGGCTGACCATGTCCGGACCCGTGGCGGGCGACAAGCCCGCGTTCAACCTCGGCGAGGGGCCGGGCCGCCTGCTGGTCTGGCTCTACGGGGTCTTCACCGTGGCCGCGGCGTCCCGCTCGATCGTCCAGATGATCGTGGACTTCGGCCGGGCGCCGCTGGCCTACGTGCTGTCGGCGATCGCCGCGGTGGTGTACGCCTTCATCACGTACTCCCTGGTCCGCGGCGGACCGGCGGCCCGCAGGCCGGCGCTGGTGTGCTGCGCCGCCGAGCTGGCCGGTGTCCTGGTCGTCGGGACGTGGACCCTCGTCGCGCCGTCGGACTTCCCCGACGCGACGGTGTGGTCCGACTACGGGATGGGCTATCTCTTCATCCCGGTGATCCTGCCGGTGACCGCCATGATCTGGCTGCGCCGAGCGGTCCCGGGCGGCGCGCGCTAGGCGCTCCTCGCGAAGGCGGCCTCCGGGTCGCCGTCGTTCGCAGCCGCCTCGGCGGGGCTCTTCTCCAGGGTCACCAGCGTGAGCTTGCGGGTGAGCTGCTCGGCGGCGACCCGCTCGTAACCCCATTTGCGGTACAGGCGCAGATTGCCCTCGTTGCGGTGGCCGGCGGCGAGCCGGTACCGCCTGGCGGAGCGTTCGACCGCGAGCCGTTCCTCGATGGCCGTCAGCAGGCGTCCACCGAGGCCGTGCCGCCGCATCCTCGGGTGGACCATCAGCCCGGAGATCACGCCCGTGCCGTCGCCGTCGACGGTGCCGCGCGCCGAGCCGACGACCTCGTCGCCGAGCCGGGCCACCAGCACCAGGCCGGCGTCCAGTTCGGTGCGCAGTTCGGCGAGGCTCTGGGTGAGGGGGGCGAGGGAGTAGTCGCCGTACAGCTCGGCCTCCCCCTGGTAACAGAGGTACTGCAGTTTGAGGATCCGCTCGGCATCGTCTTCGGTCGCCGCAGAGATGGTCACGCTCATGCCCATGTGCGCACGCCTCCCCTTTTCGGTTCGGTCCGCCCTGACAGGAGCCGTCGCGGATGCACGTCGTCTCCATGGCACCGGTTGTCTACCGCTCCTTTCCCCAACGTCCAGGAGCCGCAACCTCCGCCGTGAGCATTCTGCGCAGGCAACCAAGGCAACGGGAACGTACGGGCCCCAAAGATCCCTGTGACATTCCCAACTCGCCTGCGATTTCTCGGTACGTCGGGTCGCTGCGGGACAGCAGCGCGCTCAGCAGGCGGGGGCACCGGCCGGGCAGCCGCCGCACGGCCGCCCGCAGCACCCGGCCCTCCTCGGCGGCCAGCACCGCCTGTTCGACACAGGAGCCGGAGCCGCCGGACGGCTCGCCGGCGGTCGGGTCGTAGAGCACCTCGCGCCGGGCCAGGCGGCGCGCCACGCGGGCCTCGGCCCGTACCGCGGCGCGTATCCGCAGGGCGGCGACGGCGGGGCGGCTGCGGGTGGTGGCCCGGTCGCTCAGCAGCCGCACCCACACGGCCTGTTCGAGGTCGGCGGCCTCGACGCCGGCGGCCGGCGCCTCCGCCGCGCACTCGGCCGCCAGCAGCGGGCGGAGCGCGGTAAGAAGATCGTTGGGTGTCATGACCGGCGGGACGTGGCCGCCCGTCCCGCCGGTTGCCGTCCGGGCGCGCGGTCACTCGTCCGAGTGAGAACGCGCGCCCGGCCCTGACGTGGCGGCTACTTCTTGACGAAGTCGGCGCGGGCTATCGCCGCGGTGTCGCAGTTGTCCGAGAAGATCCCGTCGATGCCGGTGGCGAAGTAGACCTGGAAGGCGCCGAGGGCGTCGCCGTAGGCGTTGGGGTCGGTGCCGCGGCGGAAGTCCGCCGGCAGGAAGCTGTTCTCGTTGCGCATGGTGTACGGGTGCAGGATCAGCCCCGCCGCGTGGGAGTCGCGCACCAGCGTGGTCGGCTTGGTGAGCCTGTCGTTCTTGTCCCGGGGAATGATCAGGTTCACCCACGGGCCGATGCCCTGGGCGAAGCCGGAGACCCACTTCAGGCCCTTGGGGGTGATGAGGTCGGCGACCGTGCGCGGGTCCTTGGCCTCGGTGAAGTCCCAGGGGCGGGTGGTGAGGTCGTCGAGCAGGAGCACCTTGGGGCAGTCGACGCCGAGCTTGTTCAGCCGCTGGAGGCTGCTGGGCTCGAAGGACTGCAGGAACGTATGGGTGTTGCGGCCGGCCCGCCCGTAGCGGCGCAGCAGCTTGGCCAGACGCTCCTCCAGGCCCAGTCCCGCCTTGCGGAAGTAGGTGGGGTGCTTGGTCTCGACGTGCAGCCAGACGCGGCGGCCGCGCTTGCGGCCCTGCTCGTCGGCCCACTTCAGGACCTCTTCGAAGGTGGGGACCTGCCAGTGACCGTCGTAGAGGGTGTTGTGCTGCCGGGTGCCGGGGATGCGCTCCTTGGCGCGCAGCGTCCTCAGCTCGGCGAGCGTGAAGTCCTCGGTGAACCAGCCGGTGTGGGCCTCGCCGTCGACGGTCTTCGTCGTCTTGCGGGAGGCGAACTCCGCGTGGTCGGCGACATCGGTGGTGGCGGTGATGTCGTTCTCGTGCCGGCAGACGAGGTGGCCGTCCTTGGTGGGCACGACGTCCTGCTCGATGACGTCCGCGCCGTTGTCGAGGGCGAACTGGTAGGAGCCGAGGGTGTGCTCGGGCCGGTAGCCGCAGCCGCCGCGGTGTCCGATGACGGTCGGGACCGGCAGGTCCTTGTACGAGCCGGAGTCCCCGTGCCCGTGTGCGTTGCCGCGCGACGCGGCGGCCGCCGGGCCGGCTCCGCCGCCGAGGACGGCCGCTCCCGCTCCGAGGGCGGCCGCCGCCCCGAGAAGGGTGCGCCTGCCCGGCCGGTGCTCGTGCTCCATGAACGCTCCTAGCGTGTATTGCTCCGGTGCCTGTCCGGCACCTGTCAGACGCGCCGATCGTAGACACGTACGACTTACCTGTGGGAGGACGAAGGTCAAACGGGGTCCAAACTCACGTCAACACTGCGTATCAGGTGCATGAACCCGGTGTGCGCACCACGGGTACCGACGAGTATGGTCAGCCCCTGCGCAGGCATGCGCCTCACGACCACCACGACCGGAGGGCCCGTTGTCCCGCATCTTGCTCAAGGCGTTCCTCGGATTGCTCATGCGCGTCCTGTACCGCCCCAAGGTCGAGGGCACCGAGCACATCGCCGGGAGCGGGCCGGTGATCCTGGCCGGCAGCCATGTCACGTTCGTCGACTCGCTCTTCCTCGCGCTGGTCGTCAAGCGGCAGGTGTTCTTCATCGGCAAGGACGAGTACGTCACGGGCAAGGGGATCAAGGGCCGGCTGATGGCGTGGTTCTTCACCTCGTCCGGCATGATCCCGGTGGACCGCGACGGCGGCCGCGGCGGTGTCGCGGCGCTGATGACGGGCCGCCGGGTGCTGGAGGAGGGCAAGGTCTTCGGGATCTACCCCGAGGGCACCCGCTCCCCCGACGGCCGCCTCTACCGCGGCCGGACCGGCATCGCCCGCCTCGCACTGATGACGGGCGCGCCGGTGGTTCCGTTCGGGATGATCGGCATGGACAAGGTCCAGCCGGGCGGCAAGGGCATGCTCCGGCTCGCGCCGGTGACGGTGCGCTTCGGCGAGCCGCTGGACTTCTCCCGCTACGAGGGCATGGACCGCGACCGCTATGTGCTGCGCGCCGTCACCGACGAGGTCATGAGCGAGGTCATGCGCCTGTCGGGCCAGGAGTACGTGGACGTCTACGCCACCAAGGCGCGGGAGTCCAAGGCCGCCTGACGGCGGCCCGTCCACCGCACTCCTGATCCGGGACCACTAGGCCCGGCCGACACACTGGGGCTGGAAGCCCGGGTCGGCCGGGCCCTTGTGCGCCAGGGCGTCGAGCACCCACTGGGCGACGACCGGGTCCTTGGTGGCCTGGTCGTGCATGTAGAGGTCGAGCGGGCACTTGTCCTGCAGGACGATGTTGGTGAGGTGCTCGGCCGGGCCGGTCAGCAGCGCGCTGGTGTACGGGATGACGACCTCGTCGTAGCGCGTGGTGATGACCGTGTAGTCCGGGCCGGCCGGGGTCTCCTCGCCCTCGTTGAGCTTGCGCAGCAGCGGCGAGCCGACCTGCTGGTCGACGCAGGACGGGCAGATGGTCCAGCCGGCGGGGATGGCCAGGGGGTTCTTGGTGCCGTGGTTGGAGGGGACGATGCCGACGAGGTCGTCGACCTTGTCCGCGCCGCCGAGGAACTTGACGTAGTAGCGCGGCATCATGCCGCCCTGGCTGTGGCCGACGATGTCGACCTTCTCGGCGCCCGTCGCGCCCCGCACGGCCTCGACGAAGTCCCTGAGCTCGGCCGCCGCCTGCGGGATGGGGTCGGTCTCCAGGTGCCCGTAGTTGAAGGCGAAGACGCAGTAGCCCGCCTCCTTGAGCTTCGGCGAGAGCTTGGCCCAGTTCTCGGCCATCAGCTTGAAGGTGCCGTTGACCAGCACGACGGGCTGCGGGTGGGCCGAGTCCGGCTTGCAGGACCAGTCGTTGGCCCCGCGCGGCGGGATGTCGAGGACGGAGGCGGAGGCGGGGGTCGCGAGGCCCGTGAGACCGAGCGTCGCGGTGGCCGCCGCGGCCAGCAGGAACCTGACTGTCTTGCGCATACGCATGGTGGGGGATTCCTTAGGTGCACGGACTCTCGTCCGAACCATGTTCGACAATGTCGACCAGTGGTCGAGATCGTTCCCTGTGCATAAGGATGTCGTCAAGGACGATTGTTTCCGGGAAATGTCACACGGGCCGGGGCTTGCCGCCCCGGCCCGTGGTGAGGTTTGCTGCTCACTTGAGCCACATCGTGCTCAGCGACGCTTCCTGGGAGCTCAGTGATCCTGGGCGCCCTCTTCCAGCTTCTGGCCTCGCAACAGGAACCACGCCGCCACGGCCGTGGCGAGCAGCACGACCGCGCCCACGCCGGAGGCGATCCGCAGGCCGTCGACGAAGGCGTCCTGGGCGGAGGTGAGCAGCGCCTCCCCCTGTCCGCCCGGCAGCTCCGCGGCCGCCTCGACCGCGCCGCCGAGGGAGTCGTGCGCGTCGGCGGCCGCGCCGGCCGGCACGTCGGCGGGGGTCACGAAGTCGCGGTAGACGCCGGTGACGATCGAGCCGAGCAGCGCGATGCCGAGCGCCGCGCCGAGCTCGTACGCCGTCTCGGAGACCGCCGAGGCCGCGCCCGCCTGCTCCTTGGGCACGCTGGAGAGGATCACGTCCGCGGTGACGGTGAAGGAGAAGCCTGCTCCGACGCCGACGACCAGCAGGACGGCGCCGAGCGCGGGGTAGGCGGTGCCGGCCTGGAGCCAGACCAGCACCGCGAGCGCGATCCCGATGCCCGCGAGCCCGCCGGCCACCACCGACCGCACCGACCAGCGGCGGGCGGCCCGCCCGGCGAGCAGGCCCGCCGTGACCGCTCCGACGGCGGCGGGCAGCTCCGCCAGGCCCGCCTCCAGCGGGCTGCGGTCCTGCACCAGCTGGAGGAACTGCGAGAGGAAGAAGACCAGCCCGGACAGGCCGAGGATGGTCAGCAGGTCGGCGAGGACCGCGCCGGAGAAGCCCCGGTGGTGGAAGAGCCGCATGTCCAGCAGCGGTTTGGGCAGCCTCAGCTGCCGCCGGGCGAACCACACCAGGGCCAGCACGCCGACGACACCCGCCAGGGCGTACTCCCAGCGCGGGCCGTAGGCCGCCGTCTCCTTGACCGCGTAGACGATGGCCACGATGCCGACCATGGACAGGACGACGCTGAGCAGGTCCCAGGGGCCGGGGGCCGGGTCGCGGGACTCGGGCAGCAGCTTGACGCCGACGACGACGAGGACGGCCATCACCGGCAGGTTGATCAGGAAGACCGAGCCCCACCAGAAGTGCCCCAGCAGGAAGCCGCCGACGACCGGACCGACGGCCGCGCCGGCGGAGGCCATCGCGCCCCAGATGCCGATGGCGAAGCTGCGCTCCCTGGGGTCGTGGAAGAGGTTGCGGATGAGCGCGAGGGTGGACGGCATCAGCGTCGCGCCCGCCACACCCAGCAGGGCGCGGGCGGCGATCATCATCTCGGGGCTGGTGGCGTAGGCGTTGAGCACGGACACCGCGCCGAACGCCACCGCGCCGCACAGCAGCAGCTTCTTGCGGCCGATGCGGTCGCCGAGGCTGCCCATGGACACCAGCAGCCCGGCGATGACGAAGGAGTAGATGTCGCCGATCCACAGCAGCTGGGTGCCCGAGGGGCGCAGGTCCTCGCTGAGGAAGGGGGTGGCGAGGCCGAGGACGGTCGCGTCGACGGCGACGAGGAGGACGGCCAGCACCAGGACGGCCAGCGCGAGCCAGCGTCCGGGGCGCGGCGCTTCGTACGGCGGGCGGGCGGCGTCGCTGGTCACTGTTTCATCCTCCGCTGCGCGCCGCCGAGCAGCAGCTCGGCGACCATCCGGGTGCGGTCCTTGGTGGCGACCCGGCCGTCCTGCACGGCCCACGCGCCGGCGCCGATCAGTCCGTAGAGCGCCTCGGTGAGCCAGGCGGCCGACAGCTCCAGGCGGAAGACGCCCTCCTCCTGACCCCGGCGGAACAGGGCCGTCACGCGGGCGTCGAGACGGTTCCAGCCTCCGTCGACGCCGGCTTCGTAGAGCTGGTTCTCGGTGAAGAGGAAGGCCATGATCCCCGCGACCGGCTCGGTCTTCGCGATCAGCCGGCGGACGGCTTCGGCCGCGTCGCCCTCCTCGATCCGGGCCTCGTCCAGGGCCTGCTCGAACTGCTGGATGCCGAGCTGTTCGAGGGCGCGTACGAGCGCGTCGCGCCCGGCGAAGTGGCGGTGGAGGGTGGCGCGGCTGATGCCTGCGGCCTTGGCGATCTCGTCCATGGAGGCGGTCGCCTTGCGGGTGAGCAGGGCGGCCGCCTCGGCGAGCACATGGTCACGGTCGACACTCATGAGACGACGATAACCCGGATGAGACAGTGATGTCTCATCCGGGTTTTCGACGTCTCAGCGAGGAGGGGTCAGCGCTTCGCGTCCGCCCATTCGCGCTGGACCGCGAGGTCGGCCTTGACCTCGGCCAGCTGGACGGCGACCGCCGAGGGCGCCGTGCCGCCGCGCCCGCTGCGCGAAGCGAGCGCGCCGGCCACGTCGAGGACGCCACGGACCTCGGGCGTCAGGTGCGGCGAGATGGCGGCGAACTGCTCGTCCGTGAGCTGGTCGAGCTCGATGCCGTGCGCCTCGCACTCCTTGACGCACTCCCCCGCGACCTCGTGCGCCACACGGAACGGCACGCCCTGCCTGACCAGCCACTCCGCGATGTCGGTGGCCAGGGAGAAACCGGCGGGGGCCAGTTCCTCCATCCGGGCGCGGTTGACGGTGAGGGTCGCCATCATGCCCGTGAACGCCGGGAGGAGGATCTCCAGCTGGTCGCAGGAGTCGAAGACCGGCTCCTTGTCCTCCTGGAGGTCGCGGTTGTAGGCGAGCGGCAGCGCCTTGAGCGTCGCCAGCAGGCCGGTGAGATTGCCGATCAGCCGCCCGGACTTGCCGCGCGCCAGCTCGGCGATGTCCGGGTTCTTCTTCTGCGGCATGATCGAGGAGCCGGTGGAGAAGGCGTCGTGGAGGGTCACGAAGGAGAACTCCTTCGTGTTCCAGATGATGACCTCCTCGGCGATCCGCGAGAGGTCGACGCCGATCATCGCCGTGACGAAGGCGAACTCCGCGACGAAGTCCCGCGAGGCCGTCCCGTCGATGGAGTTGCCCACCGAGCCGCGCTCGAAACCGAGGTCGGCCGCGACCGCCTCCGGGTCCAGCCCGAGGGAGGATCCGGCGAGCGCGCCCGAGCCGTACGGCGACACGGCCGTGCGCTCGTCCCACTGCCGCAGCCGCTCCGCGTCCCGGCCGAGCGCCTGGACGTGGGCGAGGACATGGTGGGCGAAGAGCACCGGCTGGGCGTGCTGGAGGTGCGTGCGCCCGGGCATGGCGACGTCCGCGTGGGCCTCCGCCAGGCCGACGAGGGCCTCCTGGAGGTCGGCGATCAGCCCGCCGATGATCCGGGCGTGGTCGCGCAGATACATCCGGAAGAGCGTGGCGACCTGGTCGTTGCGGGACCGCCCGGCGCGCAGCTTGCCGCCGAGGTCGGGGCCGAGCCGCTCCAGCAGACCGCGCTCCAGGGCGGTGTGGACGTCCTCGTCGGCGATGGTGCCGACGAAGGTGCCGGCGGCGACATCGGCCTCCAGGAGCCCGAGCCCCTCCATCATCCGCCGCAGCTCGCCGTCGTCGAGCAGCCCGGCCTTGTGCAGGACGCGGGCGTGGGCGCGCGAGCCGGCGATGTCGTACGGGGCGAGCCGCCAGTCGAAGTGGACGGAGGCGGAGAGCTTGGCGAGCGCCTCGGCGGGGCCGTCGGCGAACCGGCCGCCCCACAGCCGTACGCCGTCGCCTCCGGCGGGGGACTGCGATCCGGTGGTCATCTTGGAATAGCTCCTGGTCTGCCGTGGCGCACGGCGCCGGGCGGTGATCCTCCCGCCCGTGCGGCCGGGCGGGAGGAGTGGGTCGTCGATGCGAGCCGCGGGCTACTGCGCCAGGTCGCGCTTGGCGGCGATCTTCGAGGACAGGCCGAAGATCTCGATGAACCCCTTCGACATGGACTGGTCGAAGGTGTCGCCGGTGTCATAGGTGGCGAGGTTGAAGTCGTACAGCGACTTCTGGGACCGCCGGCCCGTGACGACGGCCCGGCCGCCGTGCAGGGTCATCCGGATGTCGCCGGTGACGTGCTCGTTCGCCTCGGCGATGAAGCCGTCCAGGGCCCGCTTGAGCGGGGAGAACCACAGGCCGTCGTAGACCAGCTCGGCCCACCGCTGCTCGACCTGCCGCTTGTAGCGGGCGAGCTCGCGCTCGACGGTGACGGCCTCCAGCTCCTGGTGGGCGGTGATCAGCGCGATCGCGCCGGGCGCCTCGTAGATCTCCCGGGACTTGATGCCGACCAGCCGGTCCTCGACCATGTCGAGCCGGCCGACGCCCTGCGCCCCGGCCCGGTCGTTGAGCTGCTGGATGGCCTGGAGCACGGTGACCGGCTTGCCGTCGATGGCGACCGGGACGCCCTGCTCGAAGCTGATGATCACCTCGTCGGCCTCCCGGGGGGTGGCCGGGTTGGCGGTGTAGTCGTAGACGTCCTCGATCGGGGCGTTCCAGATGTCCTCAAGGAAGCCGGTCTCCACGGCCCGCCCGAAGACGTTCTGGTCGATGGAGTACGGCGACTTCTTGGTGGTCGCGATCGGGAGGTTCTTGGCCTCGCAGAAGGCGATGGCCTTGTCCCGGGTCATGGCGTAGTCACGGACCGGGGCGATGCAGGTGAGCTCCGGCGCGAGGGAGGAGATGCCGGCCTCGAAGCGGACCTGGTCGTTGCCCTTGCCGGTGCAGCCGTGGGCGACGGTGGTCGCGCCGTGCTTCTTGGCGGCGGCGACGAGGTGCTTGACGATCGTCGGCCGGGAAAGGGCGGAGACCAGCGGATACCGGTCCATGTAGAGGGCGTTCGCCTTGATCGCCGGGAGGCAGTACTCCTCGGCGAACTCGTCCTTGGCGTCCGCGACCTCCGCCTCGACCGCCCCGCAGGCGAGCGCGCGCTTGCGGATGACGTCCAGGTCCTCGCCGCCCTGACCGACGTCCACGGCAACGGCGATGACCTCGGCGCCCGTCTCCTCGGCGATCCAGCCGATGGCGACGGAGGTGTCCAGACCGCCGGAGTAGGCGAGTACGACGCGCTCGGTCACGGGGTTCTCCTTACGGGGGTGCATTCGGTGATAGGCATAACTATGCACTGGGCCGTATGATTCGTCAATCCCCGGTACGGGTGAATGAGGGAGGGGGTCCGGGCGCGAGCGCTCGCGCGGGGGCCCGGATTTGGATCACGCCGCCAAACAGGATATTTTCTTCTTGCACGCCCCGCCGGGAACACCCGGAGGGACACGGCACCGGGACGTGGCGCAGCTTGGTAGCGCACTTGACTGGGGGTCAAGGGGTCGTGGGTTCAAATCCCGCCGTCCCGACGGTGCAGATGGGCGAAGGCCCAGATCAGAGGCCCTGTCTCACTTCGGTGAGGCAGGGCCTTCGTCGTTGCTTCGGGCGATCTTGTCACGATTTGTCATGGTTGCTGTAGATTTTGGCCAGCCGGCAGTCAGCAGCTCGCCGAGCTTGTCCAAGCCGGCCCGCAGGCTCTTCGGATCCGGATGGACGTAGACCCGCTCGGTGAAGGACAGGTCGCCGCGTCCGGCCCGGACCGAGACCACCGTGTCGGGCACGCCGTTGCCGGCCATCCGGGAGAGGCAGGCGTGACGGGCCTCGTACAGACGAACCCGACGGACTCCGGCCTGCTTCATCAACTGCTGCCACGTGAATCCACCGAGCAGGCGCGTCGCGCCAGGTGAATCCCTGATTTTATCGAGGGCTCACCGTTGCCAAGTCAATAGTTGTTTTTTCAGTCGTCGATCCTGCAATTTCTTCGACATGCGTTGGGCTCCTTGCCGTGTCAGACTGATCACAGAAAGCACTTCGGGCGATAATCACCATCGGAGGTGCGTAATGGTAGCCCTGTTCGCTGATACACGCCGCATGGAGCTCAGCGAAGCGCTGGGCAATATTGGAGAACTGAAGGGCGTAATCGCAAATGAGCTGAAGAATGACGGCTTCAGTGACGTCATCAACAACCAAGCCGAAGTCGCAGGAAACCGCAATGGTATGCGTCTGTCGATCCTGCATCTCTTCATAGGCGACCGAAGCTTTTTCCAACAGGTTATGGCTGCGGGCGATAATGGTGATGCCACGCTTGGCCTGGTCAATGAGGTCAAGGGAAAAATACAGTCCCTACATTTCCTGTAGGCCAGCGCTCTCCACGGACCACACAAGCAGGAGTGCCCAATGTCTCGTGACCGGTTCGAACACGTGGATCCGACAACCAATGCGGACGAAAATAACCTGGATCGCGCACTGTCCTACGGACAGCCGGCTGCACAAGGGGTCGAGTCGAGTACCACGACAAGCCAATCCCGCCCTGCCGAAAAGTCAGAGACGTCGGTTCGGTCGAAGAGCACCGGCACAGCGGTCCGCAAGGAACCGGCTTCGGGTAAGGAAGCATGATGTCGCTGAAACTTGTGAATCAACACAACTCGCTCATATGGGCGATGGTGGAGTGGTACCGGCCCAATTGCCCTGACGGGGGCGACTGGATCAAAAAGGGCTGGTGGCAAATCGAAGCAGGTCAGTCCGCCGTCGTCTATGGCGGTAACGTCCTGGATGTAAATACGTATTGGTACACCTACGCCCACTCGGCGGATGGGAAAGAATGGCGCGACGGCTTTCCTGAACTTGTACCCATAAACGCTTTCGAGTGGTGTGAACACACTGCAGACACCAGCTCGCGACAAGTGTTCATGAGTCAGTTCGCTGTGGGCGCTCCAAACCACGTGCACACCTTCTTGGGCCCATAGACCGAACACCTGCCATGACGACGTGTCACGCTGTGGGTTCAAATCCCGCCGCCCCGACGGTGGAAAGAAGCCTCTGATGTGCGGGAAACCGCAGATCAGGGGCTTTTTTCTTGTATGAGGGGCCCATCTTTCGTATGAGGTGGGCCCGCCTTTCGTATGTGAGCCCGGCGCCGGCCCGGCCGGGTCACCTCGCGGGGCCGGCAACGGTCACCGCTTCCGCGAGATCCGGGGTGTCCGTGAGCAGGTGCCGCATGGTCGCGGCGGCGCTGACCGCGGCGTCGGCGCAGCAGTTGTTGAACAGGACGTGCACCTCTTTCGCGCGGCGGGCCAGCCGCCGGATCCGTTCCGTCCACGGGATCAGCTCGGCGGCCGTGTAGCGGTGGCGGAAGCGGTCCTCCTTGCCGCCCGTCCCCCAGGCGCCGGAGCGCCCGTGGAAGCGGACGACCGCCAGGTCCGGGTGGGTGACGTCGTCGGTCGGCGGCAGAGCCGCGGGGACGGTCTGCGCGGTGTCGACGGCCACCAGGGACATGCGGTGGGCGCCCAGCACGTCGAGGGTGCGGGGAAGCTCGTCGGGCACCAGCCACGCGGCGTGGCGGAACTCGGCCGCGAGCGGCAGCCCCGGCGCGCGCTCACGGCATTCCGCCAGAGCGGCGTGGGCCCGGGCGCCCGGGCGCAGCCACGGCGGGAACTGCAACAGCACAACGCCCAGCCGGCCGGACTCCCGCAGGGGGCGCAGTGCGCCCGTGAAGCGTTCCCACAACTCGTCCACTACCCCGGACGGGAGTTCGTCGCACGCCACCCGGCGCTGCGCCGGGCCCGCCGGCCGGAGGTCCGCGGGCAGCGCGCCGGCTCGTACGGCGTGGCCGGTCAGGGGCGCGAACGCCTTGACGTCGAAGGTGAACCCGTGGGGCGTCCGCTCCACCCACAGCCGGCTGTTGCGGGTGCTGGGAAGGCCGTAGTACGTCGCGTCGACCTCCACCACGGGGAAGCGGTCCGCGTAGTGGCGCAGCCGGCCCTCGGGCCCCCGCGCTCCGGGTGGGTACCAGCCGGAGGCCACGAGGGCGGGGTCGGTCCAGGAGCACGTGCCCACCAGAATCTTCGCCATGGGCGGACGGCTACCCCGCGCCCGCCGTCCCATGGCCGGCTCTCCGGCAGCGGCGCCGCCCGGTCCCCGGCGGAGTATTCCGTCCGGCTCCGGGAACCAGCATGTCCGACGGACCACTGGAAGGAGCGGCCGCAATGCGCAGCGTCGGTGTGGAAGAGGAGCTGCTCCTCGTGGACCCGGAGACCCGGAATCCCCGTGCGGTCGCGGGGACGGTCCTGGCCCGGGCGGAGGCCGGGGGCGAGGACGAGGCGGCCCTGGAGAAGGAGTTGCAGCGGGAACAGCTGGAGACCGCGACCCGGCCGACGACCGATTTGGCGGAGCTGGCGGCGGAGGTGCGAAGGGGCCGGAGCACGGCCGCGGAGCAGGCGCGGCGCGCCGGGGCGGAAGTGGCGGCGCTGGCCACCTCGCCCCTGCCCGTCGATCCCTCGCTGAGCACCGGGCGGCGCTATCGGAAGGTGGCGGAGGAGTTCGGGCTGACGGCTCAGGAGCAGTTGACGTGCGGTTGCCACGTCCATGTGGGCGTCGAGTCGGACGAGGAGGGGGTCGCGGTCCTGGACCGGATCCGGCCGTGGCTGGCCCCCTTGCTCGCACTGAGCGCGAATTCCCCTTTCTGGCAGGGGAACGACAGCGGTTACGACAGCTACCGCAGTCTGGTCTGGGGCCGGTGGCCGTCGGCGGGGCCGGTGGAGGTGTTCGGTTCGGCCGACGCGTACCACGCGCAGGTGCGGGCGCTCCTGGCGACGGAGACGCTGCTCGACCAGGGCATGATCTATTTCGATGCGCGCCTGTCGCGCAACTACCCCACCGTGGAGATCAGGGTGGCGGACGTCTGCCTGGACGCCGATGACACCGTGCTGATCGCGGCGCTCGTCAGGGCCCTGGTGGAGACGGCGGCCCGCGCCTGGCGCGCGGGCGAGCCGCCGGCGCCGGCCACGGTGGGGCTGCTGCGGCTGGCGAACTGGCGCGCGGCGCGGTCCGGTGTGTCGGGCCATCTCGTCCATCCGCTGACGTGGGCCCCCGCTCCCGCGGAGACGGTGGTGAAGGCGCTGCTGAGCCACGTCCACGAGGCTCTCTCGGACGCCGGGGACCTGGAGTTGGTACGGGAGTCGGTGGCCCGGTTGCTCGGCCGGGGCGGTGGAGCCGGCAGGCAGCGTGAGACGTTCGACCGCACGGGCGAACTCCGGGCGGTCGTCGCGGACGCCGTCGCGCGGACCGCCGCCTGAACGAGGGCAGGGGGTACGGGATCCGCCGCGCCCGCCGTGTCACGGCGGCGCGCGGATCACGTCGGCGGCATCCGGCGGGCGGCACCGCCGATCGTTCGACGCCGCGTCAGCCGTCCCCGGCCCGCTCAGCCCACCCGTACCCCCGCCCGGAAGACCGCCGTCACCGCGTGCACGGCCGCGATGTCGGTGAGCGGGTCGCCGGCCAGAGCCACGAGGTCGGCGTCGTAGCCGGGGGCGACGCAGCCCTTGTGGCAGGCGACGCCGCACATCCGCGCCGCCGTGGAGGTGGCGGCGCGCAGCGCCTCCAGGGGCGTGAAGCCCATCTCCACCATCGCGGCGACGCTGTACCCGTAGCCGCCGTGCGGCTTGACCGGGAAGACCCCGGCGTCGCTGCCGCAGACCATGGTCACGCCCGCCTGCCGCATCGCGGCGAGCCCGGGGGCCAGGCCGGCGACCCGGCGGGCGATGTGCGGCGGGGGCGGCGGGCCGCCCGGCAGCGCGCCCAGGGTGAGGGAGGCGACGACGCCCGCGCGGACCATCTCGTCGAGAACGCGGCGGTCGTAGTCGACGCCGTCGTCGGTGAGGAAGAAGCAGTGCTCGACGGAGTCGAAGCCGGCGGCGACGGCGTCGGCGATCCCGGTCGCCGCGTGGGCGTGGGCGGTGATCGGCAGCTCGTGGCGGTGCGCCTCGCGCACGGCGGCGCGGAGTTCGGCGGGCCCGTACTGCGGCCGGTACGGGTCCGAGCCGGTGGTCAGATCGCCGCCGGTCACCATCACCTTGACCACGTCGACGCCGCGCGCGGCGCGTTCGCGTACGGCCGCCCGTACGCCCTCGACGCCCTCGGCGACGCCGCCGAGGAACCAGCAGTGGCCGCCCGGAGTGGTGATCGGCGGTCCGGCGGCGAGCACCCGCGGTCCGGCCGCGGGGTCCTTCGCGGTCTCCTCGCGCAGCCGCAGCGCGAGATAGCCGCGGTCGCCCAGGTCCCGTACGGTCGTCACGCCCGCGGCCAGCGCCGCCCGGCCCGCGGCCCGCATGCGTTCCAGCAGTTCCTCGTCGTCGGCCCGGCGCACCCGGCCGACGACGTCGTCGCTCGCGTCGAAGGCCAGGTGGACGTGGGTGTCCACGAAGCCGGGCAGCAGCGTCGCCTCGCCCAGGTCGACCGTCCGGGCACCGGCCGGCGGCTCACCGCCGGACCGGACGGCGATGATCCGCCCGTCGTCGATCAGCACCAGCGGCCGTTCGACGCGCTCGGCACAGACCCCGTCGAACAGCGATCGCGCGCGTACTGCCAGCATCGACACCCTCCCTGCCGCCGGACACCCTGGTCCACAGTGGCACGGCGGCGGGCGGCCGCGGCAGGGCTCAGCGTTCCTTCTGCGCCAGCCTCAACAGGTGGTCGGCCAGGGCCTGGCCGCCCTTGGGGTCGCGGCTGATGAGCATGACGGTGTCGTCGCCCGCGATGGTGCCGATGATCTCGTGGACGCCGGCCTGGTCGATGGCCGAGGCGAAGAACTGGGCGGCGCCCGGCGGGGTGCGCAGCACCACGAGGTTGGCGGACGCCTCCGCCGAGATCAGCAGCTCACCCGCGAGGCGGCCCATGCGGGCCTCGGTCGCCGACTCCCCCAGCGGGGCGCGGGGGGTGCGGTCGCCGCCCTCGGAGGGCACCGCGTAGATGAGCTCGCCACCGGTGTTGCGGATCTTGACCGCGCCCAGTTCGTCGAGGTCGCGGGAGAGCGTCGCCTGGGTGACGGACAGTCCGTCGTCGGCGAGCAGCTTGGCGAGCTGGCTCTGCGACCGCACCGGCTGCCGGCTGAGGATGTCCACGATCCTGCGGTGGCGGGCGGTGCGGGTCTGCGGTACGGCCTGTCCGCCGTGGATCGGCTCGGGCTCCTGCGCCTCGGTCATCGTCTCGTCAGTCTCCGCATCGTCGTTCCCCGTGGCCCCGTCGGCCTCCTACGCCCCCTCGCCGCCGGCGGCGTCAGCGGCAACAGCGCTGTCCAGGACGCCGGGCAGCGCCTGGAGGAACGTTTCCACCTCATCTTCGGTGATGATCAGTGGAGGAGCCAGCCGCACCACGTCGGGTGCGACCGCGTTCACCAGGAGACCCGCGTCCTGTGCCGTTTGCTGCACCTTCGGTGCGAGGGGCTTGGAAAGGACAATACCCAGCAGCAGGCCCGTACCACGGACGCGGTCGACGAGGGGGTGGCCGAGGGCGGCGATCCCGTCACGCAGCCGCTCGCCCGCGCGCCGGACGCCGGCGAGGATTCCCTCGCTCTCCAGGGTGTCCAGTACGGCCAGGGCGGCGGCGCAGACGACGGGGTTGCCGCCGAAGGTGGAGCCGTGCTGACCGGGTGTCAGCAGGTCGGCGGCGGCTCCGAAGGCCAGCGTCGCGCCGATCGGCAGCCCGCCGCCGAGGCCCTTGGCGAGGGTGACGACATCGGGCTCGACGCCCTGCGCCTGATGCTCGAACCAGTGCCCGGTGCGACCGATACCTGTCTGGATCTCGTCCAGGACGAGGAGCGTTCCGGTGGCCCGGGTGATCTCCCGGGCGGCCGCCAGATAGCCCGGCGGCGGCACGACGACGCCGTTCTCGCCCTGCACCGGCTCCAGTACGAGCAGCGCGGTGTCGGTGGTCACCGCCGCGCGGAGCGCCTCGACGTCCCCGTACGGAACGTGGGTGATGTCACCGGGCAGCGGCAGGAAGGGCTCCTGTTTCGCCGGCTGTCCGGTGAGGGCGAGGGCGCCCACGGTGCGGCCGTGGAAGCCGCCGGTCGCGGCCACCATGTGCCGGCGGCCCGTCCGTCGGCCGATCTTGAAGGCCGCCTCGACGGCCTCCGCGCCGGAGTTGCAGAAGTAGACCCGGCCGGGCCGCCCGGCGAGGTGTAGCAGCCGCTCGGCGAGGGCGACCGGGGGTTCGGCGACGAAGAGGTTGGAGACGTGGCCGAGGGTGGCGATCTGGTCGGAGACCGCCTTGACGATCGCGGGGTGTGCGTGGCCGAGGGAGTTGACGGCGATGCCGCCGACGAAGTCGAGGTAGGAGTTGCCGTCGGCGTCCCAGACGGTGCTGCCGGTGCCGCGGACGAGGGGGAGGCGGGGGGTGCCGTAGTTGTCCATCAGGGCGCCCTGCCAGCGCCCGGTGAGCGCGGTGTTGGTGTTCATGGTGTGTCCCCCTCGTCTGTGACGCCGGTGGCCGTCGCGGCGTCGTCCGGCACGACCATCGTTCCGACGCCTTCATCGGTGAAGATCTCCAGCAGGATCGCGTGCTGGACCCGCCCGTCTATGACGCGGGCGGTGGTGACGCCGTTGCGCACGGCGTGCAGGCAGCCCTCCATCTTGGGGACCATGCCGCTGGCCAGCTCGGGCAGCAGCCGTTCCAGCTCGCTCGCGGTGAGCCGGCTGATGACCTCGTCGCTGTGCGGCCAGTCCTCGTAGAGGCCCTCGACGTCGGTGAGGACCATCAGCGTCTCGGCGCCGAGGGCCGCGGCGAGCGCGGCGGCCGCGGTGTCGGCGTTGACGTTGAAGACGCCGTTGGCGTCGCCGTCGTCGGCGCTGCGGGCGATGGAGGAGATCACCGGGATCCGGCCGTCGTCCAGCAGCGCCTGGACGGCGCCGGTGTCGATGCCGGTGATCTCGCCGACCCGGCCGAGGTCCACGCGCTCGCCGTCGATCTCGGCGTAGTGCTTGGTGGCGGTCATGGTCCGGGCGTCCTCGCCGGTCATGCCGACGGCGAGTGGACCGTGCCGGTTGAGCAGCCCGACGAGCTCGCGCTGCACCTGGCCGGCGAGGACCATCCGTACGACCTCCATCGCCTCGGGAGTCGTCACCCGCAGCCCGGCCTTGAACTCCGAGACCAGGCCCATCCGGTCGAGCTGGGCGCTGATCTGCGGCCCGCCGCCGTGCACGACGACCGGGCGCAGGCCCGCGTGGCGCAGGAAGACGACGTCCTGCGCGAAGGCGGACTTCAGCTCCTCGTCGACCATGGCGTTGCCGCCGAACTTGATGACGACGGTCTTGCCGTGATGCCGCGTCAGCCAGGGCAGCGCCTCGATGAGTGTGCGGGCCTTGGGCAGGGCGGTGTGCTTGCGGGTGGTGCTCGTGGCACCGGGCTCCTGGGGCTGACCGATCTGGTCGGTCCGGTCGATGAGGCTCATGAGGAGTACGCGCTGTTCTCGTGGACGTAGTCGGCGGTGAGGTCGTTGGCCCAGATGATCGCGGACTCGGTGCCCTCGGCCAGGTCGGCGGTGATACGGACCTCCCGGTACCGCATGTCGACGAGGTCGCGGTCGTCACCGATCGAGCCGTTCCGGCAGACCCACACGTCGTTGATCGCCACGTTGAGCCGGTCGGGGTCGAAGGCGGCGGAGGTGGTGCCGATCGCGGACAGCACCCGGCCCCAGTTGGGGTCCTCGCCGTGGATGGCGCACTTGAGGAGGTTGTTACGGGCCAGGGAGCGGCCCACCTCGACGGCGTCGTCCTCGCTCGCGGCGTTGATCACCTCGATGCGGATGTCCTTGGAGGCGCCCTCGGCGTCGCCGATGAGCTGGCGGGCGAGGTCGTCGCAGACGGTCCGTACGGCCTCGGCGAAGGTGTCGTGGGCGGGGGTGGCCCCGGAGGCGCCGGAGGCGAGCAGCAGGACGGTGTCGTTGGTGGACATGCAGCCGTCGGAGTCGACCCGGTCGAAGGTGGTGCGGGTGGCGTCGCGCAGCGCCCGGTCGAGCGCCGGGGCGTCGAGGTCGGCGTCGGTGGTGAGGACCACGAGCATGGTGGCCAGGCCCGGCGCGAGCATGCCGGCGCCCTTGGCCATGCCGCCCACGGTCCAGCCGTCGCCCTCGGCCACGGCGGTCTTGTGGACGGTGTCGGTGGTCTTGATGGCGATGGCGGCCTTCTCGCCGCCGTGCGCGGACAGTTCGGCGGCGGCCTTGCCGATGCCGGGCAGCAGCTTGTCCATCGGCAGCCGGACCCCGATGAGGCCGGTGGAGGCGATGGCGATCTCGCCGGCGTTGCCGCCGAGGACCTCGGCGGCCTTCTCCGCGGTGGCGTGGGTGTCCTGGAAGCCCAGCGGTCCGGTGCAGGCGTTGGCACCACCGGAGTTGAGGACGACGGCGGAGACCTGTCCGCCCTTGAGCACCTGCTCCGACCACAGGACGGGGGCGGCCTTGACGCGGTTGGAGGTGAAGACGCCGGCGGCGGCCAGGCGGGGGCCCTCGTTGACCACCAGGGCGAGGTCGGGGTTGCCGCTCTCCTTGATCCCGGCGGCGATGCCCGCCGCGGTGAATCCCTTTGCTGCGGTCACGCTCACTGCGACTCCTCGTCGGCTGGCTCGGTCGTGGTGTCCTGGGGGGTGTCGCACGGTGTCAGCCGTGCGAGTACGGTCGCGAGGACGCGGCGGACGCCGCGTGCGCTGCGGGTGCTCCGGGCTCTCATGGCGCCAATCCGTCGGCCGGCAGTCCCAGCTCCTCAGGGAGGCCGAGGGCGACGTTCATGCTCTGCACGGCGCCGCCGGCGGTGCCCTTGGTGAGGTTGTCGATCGCGCTGATGGCGACGATGCGGCCGGCCGCCTCGTCGAGGGCGACCTGGATCAGGGCGGTGTTGGAGCCGTTGACGGCGCCGGTGGACGGCCACCGTCCGGCGGGCAGGAGGCGGGCGAACGGCTCGTCCCGGTAGGCCTTCTCGTACGCTGCCCGTACGGCCTCCGCGGTGACGCCCGGCCGGGCCTTGGCGCCGCACGTGGCGAGGATGCCGCGCGGCATGGGCGCCAGGGTCGGGGTGAAGGAGACCGAGACCGGCTCCCCCGCCGAGGCGGAGAGGTTCTGGATCATTTCCGGGGTGTGCCGGTGGCCGCCGCCGACGCCGTACGGGGTCATGGAGCCCATGACCTCGCTGCCGAGCAGGTGCGGCTTGGCGGCCTTGCCGGCGCCGGAGGTCCCGGACGCGGCGACGATCACGGCCTCGGGCTCGGCGAGCCCGGCGGCGTAGGCGGGGTGCAGCGCGAGCGAGACGGCGGTCGGGAAGCACCCGGGGACGGCGATCCGCTTGGCCCCGCGCAGCGCCTCGCGCCCGCCGGGCAGCTCCGGCAGCCCGTAGGGCCAGGTCCCGGCGTGGGGCGTGCCGTAGAACCGCTCCCAGTCCCCCGCGTCCCGCAGCCGGAAGTCCGCGCCGCAGTCGATGACCAGCACGTCGTCCCCGAGCCGCGCCGCGACCTCGGCGGACTGCCCGTGGGGCAGCGCGAGGAAGACGACGTCGTGCCCGGCGAGCACGTCGGCCGAGGTGGCCTCCAGCACCCGGTCGGCGAGCGCCGGCAGATGCGGCTGGAGCGCCCCGAGGGGCTGCCCGGCGTTGGAGTTCCCGGTCAGAGCGCCGATGCGCACCTCGGGGTGCGCGAGCAGCAGACGCAGCACTTCACCGCCTGCGTATCCACTCGCACCTGCCACTGCCGCACGGATTGCCATCGGGCCCCTCCTGGTCGATGGCATGACTATACGAAGCAATGAAGTTTTATGCAATGAGGTGTGAGGTGGCCTCCATCGAGTAACAGCGAGTAACGCCCGCTAGGACCGCGTCGCCCTCCCGCACTCGTCCCCAGAGGACTCGCCCCGCCCGACCGGCGCGCTGCGGTCGTAGGGGTCGACCTCCGCGCCGGCTCCGTCCGCCCGGCGGTCCGCGCCGAAGGGCGGGGTGAAGTAGCCCGTGGGGGCGCCGCAGCCGCCGTTGGTCATGTCGTACTTGTACGAGACGATCGAGAACGTGCCCGGCTCGGTGATCACCTTGCCAGGGTCGTCCCAGCTCAGGACCAGCTCGCGCCGGACGATCGTGCGCACGATCTCGCCGTCGCCGCCCGCTTCCGCGCGGGTGACCGGGTAGACGAAGGTGACGTCGGCGGTCACCTGGAGCGCGCCGCGCTCGCCCTCCCGGTAGGTGAGCCGGCCCCGGGTCTTCACGACGTCGCCGACCAGGTGGGTGCGGGAGGGCTGGAAGCGACTGAAGAGGAGGAGGGGGTCGTTCTTCTCGCCCGGGGTTCGGAAAGCGGTTTTCAGAAGGTCTTGGACGTCCTTCTGGTGCGGGTTGATCAGCGCGATCGCCTTCTCGGGGCGCTCGCCCCGCAGCACCCCGCGGTCCAGGCCGGACGCGACGAGGAAGTCCCGGCTGCGGGCGAGGGCCCGCTCGACCTCGGCCGCGCTCATCCAGCCGACGGCCCCGGCTTTCGGCACGGCGATCCCCGCCGCTCCGTTCGCCCAGCTCGCCGCCGGCGAGCCGCGGAACGGCTCGTCCATGGTGGGGCGTCGGGCCGCCTCCGCCGGGGGTGCCTGGGTCGGGCGGGCGGTCTCGGCCGCCGACGGCGGGGAGTCGGCGCCTGCGAACAGGTCCACTATCCGCCCCGGCGCGAGCGCCACCACCAGCAGCACCAGCGAGGCCAGCAGCCCGACCACGTACCAGCCCGTGCGCCGCTTGGGCCGCGCGGGCGTGTAGCCGCGCCAGCCCTCCAGGCCGCCGCCGGGCTCCGCGCGCAGCCGCTTCGCCACGTCGCGGGCCCGCGCCGACGGCTCCTTGGGCGCGTCGGCGACACCCGCCACCGACTCGCGCAGAAACCGCTCCCACTCCTCGTCCGACCTGGACGAACCGTCCGGCTCCGTACCCGCGCCCATCCCCAACCCCCTGGCAATCAGCAGACCGCGGCCCACTCCCCCGGGACGCGTCCGCATCATCACACAGAGCACTGACAGCGAGGCCGACCGGGCCCGCCCGGCCCGTGGCCACGAAACCCGCCCGCACCGCTCCGAGGCCGTGATCGCCACGACCGGCCTCATGACTTGCCGCATCACCGGCGAAACCACCCCGGTCCGGCGCGGCGGCCGACCATGGGGTCACCCACGATCCAGAGAGCGGAACACCCGGTCAGCAGCAGTTGGGGAAGTCCCAAGGCAGCCAGCCCGACCCGAGGGCGAGGCGCGTCTTGCCCACGAGGGCGCCGTTGCTGTTGCGGAGGGTGATCGTCGTTCGGAAGTCGCCCTGCCACTGCTGATCCGTCACGGTGATATCGCTCGTGGCGCGGGCGGAACCGAGAGGATCGGGCTTGCCCAAGGACACCCATCCGGTCCACTGCTTGCTGATGGTCCAGCGCGTCCACACCGCATAGTCGAGGCCGACCAGGAACTGTTCCTTCTCGCCGTTCGGAAGCGCGTGCTTCTCCACGCCGTAATCACATATGTACTTGCCGCCGCCCCCCGCGGTGCAGGTGTCGGCTGCCTGGGCCGGTGAGACGGCCACGGCCAGTCCGGCCATGGTGGCGATGGCGACAACGGCGGCCTTGAATCTGTTCAACCTGAGCACCCTGTTCTCTTGATGTGTTCCACTCGATCCAGGCCTCGGGCCCGGCTTTGACACATCGTCAGCTTACTGGTCACCGGTGAACGGCCCTCACATACCCGTGTTCAGGTCGCGCCCGGGTCCGGCTCGCCGCGGAGCCCATGGAGGCAGGTGACGAGCACGAGGTGCTCCGTGAAGTGATGGGTGACGGTGGCCGCCGGGAGCCGGCCGCGGTCAGAGGGTGAGCAGCCGGACGAGCAACGCGATCGTCGTGCCCGCTGTGAATACCGACCCCAGCACGGTGAACAGCAGGTCGACCGCCTTCGTGTCCCAGCCCTCGATCTCGAACCGGTGCGGGGCCCGCGGATCGTATCGGACCACGACGTACGCCCCCACGCCGAAGTTGTTTCCGACGGCTCCGCGGCCGAGCCTGGACGAGTGCTCGTACGTGTGCCCGTCCCGGGCCGTCCAGGCCGCGACCGGGTGCTTGAACTTGGCACCTTCGTCGCCCTTCGTGATCTCGTGGCGGACGATCCGGGCCTGGGCCGTGACACCGGTGCGGCGGAGCGCGGCGGAGCGGCGCAGGCCGTACACGCCGACACCGAGGAAGGCCAGGCCGATCGTCAGAGGGATGAGGGAGAAGAGCCATTCACGTTCCATGCGTGATGCGACGCGTGAGCTGGGATGTGGGTTGCGGGTGGGGCGGAAGTGACATCTTCCGGCGGCGGCCGGCCGGCGCCCCGGTCGGACGCGACACGCGGGCAGGAACGTCTTTGCCCGCCGGCCGCTCCGCGCCGGGATGGCATGGCTCGGTCACGGGAATCGTCGAGAGGGCTGGTGCCGGGTGTCGTCGCTGTCCGCGGGTTCCGGGCCGGTGCGGGTGCTGGACGTGTCGGGTGCCGCGTACCGGCGGGCCTTCGAGCTGTTCCTGGCCGGTACGGACGAGAAGGCCGTCACGCACGCCTACCTGACCGGGCTCGTCACCGGGCTCGGGCGACGGCGGGTGTTCCTGGACGTGGGCGCGGGTGACGGCACGACCACCGCTCACCTGGGGCGGCACTTCGAGCGGACGGTGGCCGTCGAGCCCAGTGCGGCGATGCGGGAGAGGCTCCGCCGGGCGTGTCCCGGGGCCGTCGTCGTATCCGAGCCCGTCGACCGGGCCGAGCCCGGGGAGCGGGCGGACCTGGCCCTCCTCTCGCACATGCTGTATTACGTGCCCGAGGAGAGCGTGATGCCCATGTTGCGGCGCGTGTTGGGGTGGGTCGCGCCGGGCGGCACGCTCGTGGTCATGCTCCAGAATCCGGACAACGCGTGCATGCGGATGGTCCGGCACTTCACCGGTGCGCGCTTCGACCTGCGGCCCCTCGCCCGCCGGCTGGAGGAGCGGGAAGCGGACCGGGTGTCCGACTGGTCCATCGAGACCCTCGACGTCCACTACCGGACCGCTCGCCCCGACGAGGCCCTGGACGTGGCCGAGTTCGCGGTCAACGTGCCCACGCTCGGCGAGCTCGACCCGCTGCCCACCAGGGCCGACCTGGCCGCGTACGTGGAGAAGCACTTCGCCCGGCCGGACGGCACGTACGACATCGGTCACGCACAGGACGTCCTGCGCGTCCGCCGCGCCCCGGCCCCGGCCGTCTGACCGATCAGGTACGGGCGCCGGGGTGGGCGGCCGCCCAGCCCTGTTCGAGGAGGGCGAAGATCTCCTCGGCGGCGGAGGGACCCGCGCTCACCCGGGTCCTCGGCCGTTCCCGACCCGGCACGGGCGGCGTCGAGGCCGTCGCCGGGGCCGGTCTCTCGCCCCATCGCACCCGCGCCGAATACCGTGAGGGCGTGACCGAGAACTGGCAGCCCACCGACGTCGGCGTTCTGCGGCTTCCCTCCGGCCGTCTGGTCCGAGGCCGCGCGCTGCGCCGGCCACTGCCGGCCGGGCCGGTGCCCACGTACGCCGTCCATCTGCTCGGCAAGCGGCCCCCGGAGGTGCCCTGGGAGGCGGAGTGGCTGCGCTGGCCGGACTTCCGGCTGCCCAGCAGCCACGCGCGCGCACGGGAGGTCCTCGGCGAGGCGTGGGCCCGCGCCGGGGGCGCCGAGCGCGTCGAGGTCGCCTGTGGGGGCGGCCGGGGCCGGACCGGGACGGCGCTGGCCTGCCTGGCCGTCCTCGACGGCGTGCCGGCCGACCGGGCGGTGGACTTCGTGCGCCGGCACTACGACCGCCGCGCCGTCGAGACGCCCTGGCAACGGCGCTACGTACGCCGCTTCGCGACCTGAGGGCGCCATCGGGTACGGCCGGCGACGTTTGTCAGACTGCCACCATGACCAGCACCGTTGACGTCCGTATCCAGCAGTTCGCCCACCCCTGGGACGTCGCTCCCGAACTCCGTCGCTCACTGATCGACTGCTGGGTGGAGGTCACCAACGCGGGAGGCGCGGCCGGCTTCCCGTTCCCGCCCGTCGACGCGGAGCACGTCGCCCCGGCCGCGGACGCGATCGTCGCCGGGCTGGCGCCCGACCGGAGCCGGCTGCTGACGGCCACGGCCGAGGGGGACCTGGCGGGCTGGCTGAACATACGCCGCGACCCCGGTCCCCTGACGAGGCATTGGGGCACGGTCCACCACGTACAGACGCGTACGGGCGTGCGCGGGCGCGGCATCGGCGCGGCTCTGATGCGGCGGGCGCGGGAGGTCGCCCGGGAGGAGATGGGTCTCGAACAGCTGCACCTCGCCGCCCGGGGCGGGGTCGGCCTGGAGGACTTCTACGGCCGGCTGGGCTGGAAGGAGATCGGCCGCCGCCCCGGCGCGCTGCGGCTCGCGCCGGGTGACGACCGCGACGAGGTGCTCATGTTCCTGGCGCCCCTGTAGGAGCGCGCCCACCCCACACGAGCCCACCCGGAAGAAATTCCTTGGCGCCCGTCCCCCGGCGCCCGCTATCGTCCACGCTCCCCGACCCGCCGATCGCGACGGTCCGTCCGTCAGAGAGCAGCTCAGCCATGACCAGCCGGCCCATGACGACGACCCTGTGGCGCCCCACCGGGCCCGAGGAGCTGGATCTGGTGCGGAAGTCGGCGTGGCGGGCGTGGCCGCCCCGGCTGCCGGAGCAGCCGATCTTCTATCCGGTGCTCAACGAGGACTACGCGATCCGGATCGCGCGGGACTGGAACGTCCGCTTCGACGGCGCCGGTTTCGTGACGCGCTTCGAGGTCGAGTCCGGCTTCCTCGCCCGCTACCCCGTCCAGCAGGCCGGCGGCCGCACGATCCTCGAACTGTGGGTGCCGGCCGAGGAGCTCGACGAGTTCAACGCGCACATCGTGGGGCCGATCGAGGTCGTCCACGAGTTCCGCTGAGGGTGCGGGCGGGCCGCGGCCGGTGTCACGGGGCCGCGGGCCCGCCGCGTCCCTGGAGCCGTTCCAGTTCGCGCCGGTCGCGCTTGGTCGGGCGGCCCGCGCCGCGGTCGCGGACGGCGGCCACCGCGATCTGCTCGCGCGGCGGTGGCGGCGGGCTGTTGTCGACGTAGCACTCGGCGGCGACGGGCGCGCCGACCCGCTTGCGGACCAGCCGCGAGACGACGACGATCCGCTCGCGCCCTTCGAGGCGCACCCGCACCTCGTCGCCCGTACGCACCGTCTGCGCCGGCTTGGCGCGTTCGCCGTTGACGCGTACGTGCCCGGCGCGGCAGGCCGTCGCGGCCAGTGAGCGTGTCTTCGTGAGCCGTACGGACCAGATCCAGCTGTCGACCCGCACGGGCCCACCCTCGTCTGCAGCCATGCTCCCGACTCTAGTACCCGCCCCCGCGTCGCCCCACGGACTTTTACGGTGCGGCGTCGATCCGCGCCGCGCGGCCGCCGGGTTCACTCCGGCAGTTCCTCGTACGCCGTGCGCAATCTGGCGACGCCCTCCGCCAGCTCCGCGGTGCCCGCGACCGCCGCGAAGCTCAGCCGCAGGTGGGGGGCGGGGGCCTCGGCGGCGAAGTACGGGCGGCCGGGGGTGACGGCGACCCCGGCGCGCAGGGCACCGGCGGCTAGGGCGCTCTCGTCGGTGCCGTCCGGCAGGCGCACCCAGATATGGAAGCCGCCGGGCGGCACGAACTCCTCGCGGAACCCTGGGAGTTCCCTGCGCAGCGCGGTCAGCAGGGCCTCGCGCCGGGTGCGCAGCTCGGCGGCGATGGTGCGCCGGTGGCGCGGCCAGGCGGGCGAGCCGACGAGTTCGAGCGCGGCCTCCTGGAGCGGTCGCGGGACGAAGAAGCTGTCGACGACCTGGATGGCCCGCAGGCGTTCGAGGACGGGGCCGCGGGCGGCGAGGGCGCCCACGCGGAGGCTGGGCGAGGTGGCCTTGGTGAGCGAGCAGACGTGGACGACGATCCCGTCGGGGTCGTCCGCGGCGAGGGCGGGCGGCAGCGGCGGGGCGTCCTCGTGGGCGAGGCGGCGCGCGAAGTCGTCCTCGATGACGAAGGCCCCGGCCTCGCGGGCGACCCGTACGACCTCGCGCCGCCGGTCGTCGGCGAGCACCGCGCCCGTGGGGTTCTGGAAGAGCGGCTGGCAGACGAAGACGCGGGCGCCACTGGCCCGGAACGCCTCGGCGAGCAGGTCGGTGCGCACGCCGCGGGCGTCGGTGGGTACGGGCACGGGCCGCAGCCCGGAGGCGCGGGCGGCGGCGAGCATGCCGGGGTAGGTGGGCGATTCGACGAGGACGGGCGCACCGGGCGGGGCGAGGGCGCGCAGCGCGGCGGTGAGCGCGCTCTGGCCGCCGGCGGTGATCAGGACGTCGGAGGCGGCGAGGGTGCCGGCCGGGCCGCCGATCTCGCGGGCGAACCAGGCGCGGAGCTCCGTCACGCCGTCGATGGGCGGCCGGCCCCACGCGCCGGGGCGCCGGCCGGCCCGGCCGAGGGCGGCGGCGAGGGCGCGCTCGGGCTGCAGGACGGGGTGGAGGTAGCCGCCGCTGAGCTCGATGACGCCGGGCGGCGGCTCGGCGAGCGTGGTGACCACCCCGGAGGCGTCGACGGACCGGGGGACGGCCTCGCCCGCGCTCTCGACGCTGAGGGCGACCTGCTGCCAGGAGGTGTCGCCGGGGCGGGCCGGGGCGGCGTGCGGCTCGGCGCGGAAGGCTCCCGCGCCGGGGCGGGTGACGACCAGGCCCTCGGCGGCCAGCCCGGCGAGGGCCCGGGAGACGGTGACGGGGCTGACGCGGAAGCGGTCGACCAGGGCCCGGCTGGACGGCAGCTTCTCACCCGGAGAGTAGCGGTCGAGTTCACCACGCAGGATCCCGGCCAGGTCGGCGACGCTGTTACGCTCATGCATGAGAGTGAAAGATAGCGCTACTGGGCGCGCGACGATAGCAGTGCACGACCCGGTGGCGCCCCCCGCGGCCGCCCGCTCGCCCCGTCGCCTCGACGGCGGCCTCCTCCTCGCCGCGCTCGGCGTCGCCGCGTTCTCCCTCACGTTCCCCGCCACCGCCTGGGCCCTGGAAGGTCTCGGGCCGTGGTCGGTGACCACGTGCCGGATCGTGCTGGGCGGGCTGGTCGCCGGTGGCTGCCTGCTCGCGCGGCGCGTGACACCGCCCGCCCGCCGCCACTGGGCCGGGCTCCTCGCCGTCGCCGGTGGTGCCGTGATCGGCTTCCCGCTGCTCACCACGCTCGCCCTGCGGACGTCGACGACCTCGCACGCCGCCGTGGTCGTGGGTCTGCTGCCGCTGACCACCGCCGCGTACTCGGCGCTGCGGACCCGCACCCGGCATTCGCGCGCCTTCTGGGCGGCGGCGCTGACCGGCGCCGCCGTGGTGATCGCCTTCGCCGTGCAGCAGAGCGGCGGCCGGCCGTCCGTCAGCGACCTCTACCTCTTCGCTTCCCTGCTGCTGTGCGCGGCGGGCTACGCGGAGGGCGGCCGGCTGGCGCGGGAGATGCCGGGCTGGCAGGTGATCGGCTGGGCGCTCGTGCTGTGCCTGCCGATGTCGGTGTCCGGCGCGGCGGTCGCGCTGTGCCACGAGCCCGTCGAGCTCACCGGGCACACCGTCGCGGGGCTGCTGTGGGTGGCCGTGGGGTCGCAGTTCGTGGGCATGTGGATCTGGTACCGGGGGATGGGCGCGATCGGCGTCGCCCGGGCCAGCCAGCTCCAGCTGGCCCAGCCGCTGCTCACCCTGGTCTGGTCGGTGCTGCTGCTCGGCGAGCGGCTGACGCCCGCGGCGCCGGTCGCGGCCGTCGCCGTGCTCATCTGCATCGGGGTGACGCAGCGGGCGCACCGCTGACCTCGCCTCTCGCCCGAATGGTCACGGGGAGGGGCCATCCACCTCCTCCGACCGTAGACTTGGCAGTGTCTTCCAGCGCACGTGTCGGATCACGAAATCGGACCTCGAAGCGGAAGGGCACCGCCAATGCATGCGAGCAAGGGCGACCGGTTGGTCACGCACGGCCGGGTGGTCGGAGAGCACGATCGGGTCGTGGAGATCGTGGAAGTGCTGGGCCCCGATGGCACCCCGCCCTTCCGCGTCCGGGCCGCGAACGGACACGAGTCGATCATGTCGCCGGGCCCGGACACCAGCGTGGATCACCGCAAGTCCCAGGACATCGGGTAACCGCGGCACCTGCTGACCGCGCGGGCGCCGCGCCTGAGGGTGCCTGCGCGGTTCAGCGCGGCGGGCGCGCGCGGCGGGGGTAGTGGTCCTCGACGACGCGCGCCATCGCCCCGATGGGGTCGGAGACGACCTGCTTGGCGGAGAAGTAGATGTGGCCGAGCACCTCGGGATGGTTTCGGGCGAGGGTGAGGTGCCGGGAGAGCTCGGCCGGGTCCTGCCAGGGGGCGGGCTGCGCCGGGTCGCCGGCCCGGTAGAGGGCCTCGCCGATGTAGAGGTGCACGTCCGTGCCGCGCACGGCCTCCGCCCACCAGGGCACGAGCGTGGCGTAGTCGGCGGCGGCGAAGCCGATGTGCCAGTAGACCTGCGGGACGATGTAGTCGATCCATTCCTCGTGCACCCACTTGCGGGTGTCGGCGCAGAGGTCGTCATAGGTCTGCACGCCGGCCCGGGTGTCGGAGCCCAGCGGGTCGGTGGTCTTGTTGCGCCACACCGCGAACGGGCTGATCCCGAACCGCACGTGCCGCTTGCGCCGCTTGATGCGCTCGCCCATCTCCCGTACGAGGCGGTCGATGTTGGCGCGCCGCCAGGCCGCCCGGTCGGGGAAGCCGGCGCCGTAGCGCTCGTACGCCGCGTCATCGTCGAAGCGCTGCCCGGCCACCGGATACGGGTAGAAGTAGTCGTCGAAGTGCACGCCGTCCAGGTCGTAGCGCGCCACGGCGTCGAGCATCGCGTCCTGCACGAAGCGGCGCACCTCGGGCAGGCCGGGGTTGTAGTAGAGCTTGCCGCCGTAGGGCACCACCCACTCCGGGTGGATGCGCGCGGGATGGGTGGCGATCAGTCTGCTGGGGTCGGTGTGGTTGGCGATGCGGTAGGGGTTGAACCAGCCGTGCAGCTCCAGGCGGCGCTTGTGGGCCTCGCGCACCGCGAAAGCCAGCGGATCCCACCCGGGGTCCTTGCCCTGAGTGCCCGTCAGGTACTCCGACCACGGTTCGTACGGTGAGGGCCAGAAGGCGTCGGCGGTGGGCCGGAGCTGGAGGACCACGGCGTTGAGCCGCCGCGCCACGGCGGTGTCGAGCAGGGTGATCAGCTCGGCCCGCTGGCGGTCGGGGCCGAGGCCCGGCTTCGAGGGCCAGTCGATGTTGACGACGGTGGCGATCCACATGCCCCGGAATTCGCGCTTCCGCGGGAGCCCTTCCGGAGCGCGTTCCGGAGCGTCTTCCCGATCAGGTGCTTCCAGGGCGCCCGCTTCGCCGGTCGTGAGCATCGCGGACATCACTCCCGCGGCGGCGACGGTGAACCCTCTTCGACTGATTCGCCCCATATGCGGCCCACTCCTTGTCGGATCGGTCACACCATACGGCCACAGCATGCCCGCCCCGGCCCCATCAGCACCGCCTGTCGCGGAGTAACGTCTGGAACGAGGCGGGAGCCGGGGGCCTCCACCGGCACCTTCGGTGCGGACCCGGTGCGGGACAGGGCACCCGCCGGTCGACCAAGATCAGCGAAAGGCACGATGTGACGGACACTGTGGCAGACGTGGCACGCGTCGGAGTGGTGGGCTGCGGCCAGATGGGCGCGGGCATCGCGGAGGTGTGTGCCCGCGCCGGCCTGGACGTCAAGGTCGCGGAGACCACCGGCGAGGCTCTGGAGCTGGGCCGTACCCGCCTGACGAACTCCCTCGGGAAGGCCGCCGAGCGCGGCAAGATCACCGAAGAGGAGCGCGACGCGACCCTGGCACGGCTGAGCTTCACCACGGACCTGGGCGAGTTCGCCGACCGGGACCTGGTCATCGAGGCCGTCGTCGAGAACGAGCAGGTGAAGACGGAGATCTTCCAGGTCCTCGACCAGGTGATCACCCGCCCGGACGCCATCCTGGCCTCCAACACCTCCTCCATCCCCCTGGTGAAGCTGGCCGTGGCGACCTCCCGCCCCGACCAGGTCATCGGCATCCACTTCTTCAACCCGGCGCCGGTGCAGAACCTCGTCGAGCTGATCCCCGCGCTGACCACCAGCGAGGAGACCATCAAGCGCGCCGAGACGCTGGTCGCCCAGGTGCTGGGCAAGCACGCCATCCGCGCCCAGGACCGCTCCGGCTTCGTCGTCAACGCCCTCCTCATCCCGTATCTGCTCTCCGCGATCCGGATGTTCGAGTCGGGCATCGCCAGCCGCGAGGACATCGACAACGGCATGGAGCTGGGCTGCGCCCACCCGATGGGCCCGCTCAAGCTGGCCGACCTCATCGGCCTGGACACGGTCGCCTCGGTCGCCGACAGCATGTATCACGAGTACAAGGAGCCGCTGTACGCCGCTCCCCCGCTGCTCCAGCGCATGGTCGACGCGGGCCGCCTCGGCCGCAAGACGGGCTCGGGCTTCTACACGTACTGAGACGCCCGACAGCTACGCAACGTCACCACCGCACACCCGTGTTCACACGGGGTGTGCGGCGGTGACTCGCATATACCCCCCGCACACGCTCCCGTTCGGCCTGCTCACGCGGTTCACTCACCTCGTCGGACACACACGGAGAGCCTTCCGGAAGGGGTACGGACCGTGACCATCCATCCCGAGCAGGCCGTCAAATCGGCTGAGCTCGCGGAGCTTCGTCGTAGCCTCGATGTCGGCATCGTCCGCATCGACGGCCACCTCGCCCTCCTCACCCAACGCGGCGAACAGTCGGAGCGCGACATCAGCGAACTGGCCGGGCGGGTACGGGTCCTGGAACACGGCAGGTGGCCATTGCCGTCGCTTGCCGCGCTCACCGGGCTCGCCGCCCTGGCGCTGACCGTCTGGCAGGCGGTCGGCCGATGAGCGCGGGACAGACCTGACCCCGCCGCGCGCGGGACGCTCAGCCGAGCCGGATGTGGTGCAGCAGGAGCAGCGCGGCCGCCATGTTGGCGGCCGGCACCTCACCGCGGCCGATCATGTCGGGCACCAGCTTGAGCGGCACCCACTCGCGGCGGTCCGACTCGAAGTCGTCCTCCGGCTCACCGATGTACTCCGCCTCCTCGGACCAGTAGATGTGGTGCCGGGCGTCGGTGAGGCCGTTGGACGGTTCGACGGACATCAGGTGTCGCAGGGGGCCGGGCCGCCATCCGGTCTCCTCCTCCATCTCACGGGCGGCCGCGAAGGCGAGGTCCTCGCCGTCCTCGACGACGCCCGCGGCCAGTTCCCAGCCCCAGTTGTCGGTGATGAAGCGGTGCCGCCACAGCAGCAGGACCTCATTGGCCTCGTTGACCACCGTGGCCACGGCGACGGGCCGCAGCCGGATGAGGAAGTGGTCGAGGTGGCGGCCGTCGGGGAGTTGGACGTCCGCGAGATTGACCCGGAACCATCGGTTCGCGTAGACGGTCCGTTCCCTGAGATTCTTCCAACGCACGTGTTGCCACCTTCCGCCGAGGTGGCCACCTCACCGGGCGCTGTCCTCACAGGGGCACGCGCAACGCCCCGTCGATCATCTCGGCGGCCTCGGCAGTGGCCGCACACCCACTCTCGATCAGGTGCTCGCGCACCGCCCGGAGCCGATCCCGTAAGCGCTGCGATTCCATGCCTCTCGCCTGCTCGGTCATCTCCCGTGCGGTGGCCACCGCCTTGTCCGCGTCTCCTTGACGCAGCTCGATGTGCGTGAGCATGGCGAGCCGGTGGACACGGCCCCGGTCGTGGGCGGGGGTGTCGACGGCCCGGTCCGCGTGCTCACGGGCGGGTCCGAGGTCACCGAGGCTGAGCAGCGCCTCGGCCACCTGTACGTTCACCAGGCCGGGCTGCACATAGCCGGTCTCGGCGGGTTCCTGACCACGGCGGATGCGGTCGGCGGCGGTCTCGGCGCGGCGGATGCAGGCGAGCGCCCCCGCGCCGTCGCCCAGCCGTGCGTACGCCTTGGCCTGCATGGCGTACAGGTCGGCGGCGAGCGCCGGGGTCAGTTCCTCGCCACCGGCCCGCAGCGCGGACTCGGCGAACGCGACCGCCTGCCGGTACTCCCGCATGAACAGCGACTGGTTGACGAGGAGGGCGATCACATACGCGCCGAGGCCCCGGTCCCCGCTGGCCTTCGCCAGCCGCAGCGCCTGGTGGAAGTAGCGCTGGGCCAGGCCGTGCGCGTCGGAGTCGTACGCGCAGATGCCGGCGACGGCGACCAGCCCGCCGGTGGCCCGGTGCAGCTGACGGCCCGTCTCATCGGGGTAGCTGCCCCGCAGCAGGGGCGCGGCCTCGGCGTTGAGGAAGCCCACTACCCGGGCGCGGGTGGCGATGCCGCCGGCCTTGCGGTACATCTGCTCGTAGTGGGAGCGGGCGGCGCGCAGCATCTCGATGTCGTCCATGGAGACCCGGGTGAGGCCGCGCCGGGAGACGTCGGCGTCCTCGGGCGGGTTCTCCCACTCCCAGACCGGGATGACGGCGGGGGTCCCGGTGACGGCGGGGGCGGTGACGACGTGCTCGCGCTGCTGCTCGTCGGAGCGCCACAGGGCGGTGGCGCGCTCGACGAAGCCGGAGAGCGGGGTGCCCGGCACCCTGGGGCTGCCGGGGGTGCCGAGGCCGATGTCGTCGAGGGTCAGCGCGCGGTGCAGCCGCTCGCCCAGGACCTCGCAGATCAGGTCCGGCACCTGGCCGCGGGGCCGCTGGCCGCGCAACCAGCGGGCGACGGCGGTGTGTTCGTAGCGCAGCGCCAGACCTCGGGCCCGGCCCGCCGCGTTGACATGGGCGGCCAGTCCGGCGTGGGATATCCCCGCCTCGTCAAGGATGGCGTCAAGCAGTGTGTTGGGCTCCATCGTGCCCTCCGATGAGCTCGGTGAGGTCAGCGTAATGGAGATCCCTTCGCACGGGGTGTGAACCGGCCGTCGCTTTGCGTCAGAGCGGAACGGTGCACTCATCCCGGCCCGCGCCGGGCGTACGCGCCCTCGGCGCCCCGGTTCCTACCGCGGTGACCGCCCCGACCGGGCCAGGTGTCCACAGGGTCTCCGGTCGGGCGCGTGGCGTTGGTCATTGCGCAGCACCAGCAGGGCGATGTCGTCGGAGAGCCGGCCGCCGGTGTGGCGCAACAGGGCGCTCTGGACGCGCTCGATCACCGCGGCGGGGACGATGGGCGCGCCGTGCGCGGCCTCGGCCAGGGTCCTGGCCAGGGGGAAGAACGCGCCCCGGGCGTCGCGCGCGTCCTCCGCGCCGTCCGTGTGGAGCACCAGCGCGTCGCCGGGCAGCAGCCGGGTCAGCCGGGCCACGGGCAGCTCGGCCGGGAGCGGGAACAGTCCGAGCGGGGGCAGCGGTTCGCCGCGCCCGACGGCGGCGGCCCGGGCGCGGCGGCCGGCCGATCCGGAGAGGCGGTACGGCCAGGGGTGGCCGCAGTTGAGCGCCGTGACCACGCCGTCGGCGCTCACCTCCAGCAGCAGGATGGTCACGAACTCCTCCCCCGCCGAACGCTCCGGCTCCGCCTCTGACCTCGCCGGGTGCTCGGCCCAGGACCGCTCCCCCACGTGGCGCTGGAGCGCGCGCTCCAGGCGGCGCAGCACGCCGGGCAGCGCGGGCTCGTCGTGGGCGGCCTCGCGGAAGCTGCCGAGGACGGCGGCGACGGTGCCGATCGCGGTGAAGCCGTGGCCGCGCACATCCCCTATGACGACGCGGACGCCGTGCGGGGTGGCCAGCGCCTCGTAGAGATCCCCGCCGACGAGCGTGCCCTCGCTGACGGACAGATGGCCGCCGGCGAGCGTCATGCCGTCGAGCCGGGGCGGCAGCGGCCGCAGCAGGACCCGCTGCGCGGTGGCGGCGATCTCCCGGGCCCGCTCCAGGTCGCGTACGAGCCGGCGCCTGCGGCGGGTGATGGCATAGGCGGCCGCGGCGACGGCGACGGTGGCGCAGCAGGTGGCCAGCCTGCCGGGGGCGTCCACGCGGCCGGCCGAGCCGAGAGGGACGAGCGCGACCAGGGCGCAGCCCCCGGCGAGCACGACGCACTGGCGGCGGCCGCTGCCCGCGCAGGCGATGGCGGGTGTGGCGGCGAGCAGCTGGGCGGCCTGGGTGCCGCGGGGGCTCAGCAGCTCCCACGCCATGACGGCCAGGACCCAGAGTCCGGGGAGGGCGAACACCGCGCCCTTCCGCCAGCGCACCGCCTTTGTCCGGATCATGCCGTCGGCCCCCCTAGCAGCAATGACGCGCTCGATTCTCGCGAGCACTCACCGCCAAGTAACGACCTGGGCCTTCAATTCCACCCTATTGAGTGATATTCGGACACTCCGGAACGATGGCACGCGCGAGGGGCGCACCCGGTGAACCGGATGCGCCCCTCGTGTGGTCAGCGGTTTTCACCGCCTCGCGGGGATGCGGTGGGCTCACGCCCCGCGCAGCACCGCGCCGGTGCGCTCGACCGCCGAGGCGACGGCGGTGTCGCGGGCGGCCGACGCCTCGTCCGCGGTCAGGGTGCGGTCGGCGGCGCGGAAGCGCAGCGCGTAGGCCAGCGACTTCTTGCCCTCGCCGAGCTGCTCGCCGGTGAAGACGTCGAACAGGCGCAGCGACTCCAGGAGTTCACCGGCGCCGGCCCGCAGCGCGGCCTCGACGTCGGCGGCGGGGACCGAGGAGTCGACGACGAGCGCGACGTCCTGGGTGGCCACCGGGAAGGTGGAGACGTGCGGTGCCTCGACGGCTCCGGTGCCCGCCCGGCCCAGGAGATCGAGGTCGATCTCCATGGCGCAGGTGCGCTCCGGCAGGCCGAACGCCTTGATGACGCGCGGGTGCAGCTCGCCGGCGTTGCCGACTGGCAGCCGCTCGCCGTCGACGACGGCGAACAGCGCGGCACAGCGGCCGGGGTGGTACGGCGCCTGCTGGTCCTGGCGGACGATCAGCTCCACGCCGGCCTCGCGGGCGACCGCGCGGCCGGCCTCGATGGCGTCGGCCCAGGTCGACGGGCGGCCCTTGCCCCACCAGCCGGCCTGCTCGCGCGCGCCGGCGAGGACGACGGCGGCGTGCCGCGGCTGCCGGGGCAGCGCGGCGTTCAGGCCGGCGATCTCCTCGTCGGTCGGGCGGCGGTCGACGGGCAGCCGGACCGAGTCCGTCTCGGAACCGGTCGGCCGGAAGACCAGCCCGGTCTCGAAGAGCGCGAGGTCGTGCTCGCCACGGCCGTCGTTGCGGCGCAGGGCGGCGAACAGCCCCGGCAGCAGGGTGGTGCGCAGCGCGGGCTCGGTGTCGGCCAGCGGGTTGACCAGTCGCACCACGGTGCGGCGCGGGTCGTCGGCGGTGAGGCCGAGCTGGTCGAGGGCGGCGTCCCCGAGGAAGGGGTAGCTGGGGGCCTCGACGTATCCGGCGCCGGCGAGCGCGCGGCCGACGCGGCGGTGCAGGCGCTGACGCTCGGTCAGGCCGCGCCCGGCGGGCGGCTGCGGCAGGGTGGAGGGCAGGTTCTCGTAGCCCTCCAGCCGGATGACCTCTTCGGCGAGGTCGTTGGGGTCGGTGAGGTCGGGGCGCCAGCTGGGCACGGTGACGATCAGCTCGTCCTGCCCGTAGACGTCGCAGCCGACCTCCTGGAGGCGGCGGACGACGGTCTCGCGGCCGTACTCGACGCCGGCGACGCGGTCCGGGTGGTCGGCGCGGATCTGGATCGTGCGCGGCCCGGAGGGCGCGACGACCTCGGTCACGCCGGCCTCGGCGGTGCCGCCGCCGAGCAGCACCAGGAGGTCGACGGTGCGCTGGGCCGCCGCGGAGGCGGCGTTGGGGTCGACCCCGCGCTCGAAGCGCTTGGACGCCTCGGAGGACAGCTTGTGCCGGCGGGTCGCGCGGGCGATGGCGACGGCGTCGAAGTGCGCGGCCTCGACGACGACCTCGGTGGAGCCGTGGCCCGCCGCGTGGTCGGCGATCTCGGTGTCCGCGCCGCCCATGACACCCGCGAGGCCGATCGGGCCGCGGTTGTCGGTGATGACAAGATCCTCGGGGTGCAGCGTGCGCTTGACGCCGTCGAGGGTGGTGAGCTTCTCGCCGCGCTCGGCGCGGCGCACCCCGATCGGCCCGTCGAGGCGGGACCGGTCGTAGGCGTGCAGCGGCTGGCCCAGTTCGAGCATCACGTAGTTGGTGACGTCGACGGCGAGCGAGATCGGGCGCATGCCCGCCTTCTGGAGGCGGCGCCGGAGCCAGATCGGGGAGTGCGCGGCGGGGTCGACACCGGTGACCGTACGGGCGGTGAAGCGCGAGCAGCCGGCCGGGTCGGCGACCTTGACGGCGTAGCCGTAGCCGTTGGGCGCCGGCACGTCCAGCAGGGCCGGGTCGCGCAGCGGCAGGCCGTAGGCGATCGCGGCCTCGCGGGCGACGCCGCGCATCGACAGGCAGTAGCCCCGGTCGGGGGTGACGGCGATGTCGAGGACCTCGTCGACGAGCTCCAGCAGCTCGATGGCGTCGGTGCCGGGCTCGTACTCCTGCGGCAGCACGATGATGCCGTGCGTGCCGTCGTCGCCCATGCCCAGCTCGTCGCCGGAGCAGATCATGCCGTGGGACGTCCTGCCGTACGTCTTGCGCGCGGCGATCGCGAAGTCGCCGGGCAGCACGGCGCCGGGCAGGACCACGACGACCTTGTCGCCGACGGAGAAGTTGCGGGCGCCGCAGACGATCTCCTGCGGCTCGCCGGTGCCGTTGGCCGTGCCGACGTCGACCGTGCAGAAGCGGATGGGCTTCTTGAAGCCCTCCAGCTCCTCGATCGTGAGGACCTTGCCGACGACCAGGGGGCCCTTGAGGCCCGTGCCGAGCTGCTCGACACGCTCGACCTCGAGGCCGGCGGCGACGAGCTTGGCCTGCACGTCGCGACCGGTCTCACCGGCCGGCAGGTCGACGTATTCCCGCAGCCAAGAAAGCGGGACCCGCATCAGATCTCCATCCCGAACGGCCGGGTGAAGCGCACGTCACCCTCGACCATGTCTCGCATGTCTTCGACGTTGTGGCGGAACATCAGCATCCGTTCGATGCCGAACCCGAAGGCGAATCCGCTGTACTTCTCCGGGTCGATGCCCGCGGCGATCAGCACCCGGGGGTTGACCATGCCGCAGCCGCCCAGCTCGATCCAGCCCTCGCTGGAGCACGTGCGGCAGGGGCGGTCGGGGTTGCCGACCGACTCACCGCGGCAGACGTAGCACTGCATGTCCATCTCGGCGGACGGCTCGGTGAACGGGAAGTAGTTCGGCCGCAGGCGGGTGGACATGTCCCTGCCGAAGAGCGCCCGGACCATGTGGTCGAGGGTGCCCTTGAGGTCCGCCATGGTCAGGCCCTCGTCGATGGCGAGGAGCTCGACCTGGTTGAAGACCGGGGTGTGGGTGGCGTCCAGCTCGTCGGTGCGGTAGACGCGGCCCGGGCAGATCACGTAGATGGGCGGCTCACGGTCGAGCATGGAGCGGACCTGCACCGGGGAGGTGTGGGTGCGCAGCACGACGCCGGAGTCGGCCTTGCCGTCCTTGCCCTGGACGAAGAACGTGTCCTGCATCGCACGCGCCGGGTGGTCCGGCTCGAAGTTCAGGGCGTCGAAGTTGAACCACTCGGCCTCGACCTCGGGACCCTCGGCGACCTCGTAGCCCATCGCGACGAAGACGTCCTCGATGCGCTCGGAGAGCGTGGTCAGCGGGTGCCGGGCGCCGGCGGGGGTGCGGTCGTACGGCAGCGTGACGTCCACCGCCTCCTCGACCAGCACCCGGGCGTCGCGCTCGGCCTCCAGCTCGGCCTGGCGGGCGGCGAGGGCCTTGTTGACGGCACCGCGGGCCATGCCCACGCGCTTGCCCGCCTCGGCCTTGGCCTGCGGCGGCAGGGCGCCGATCTCGCGGTTGGCGAGGGACAGCGGCGAGGTGGGACCGGTGTGGGCGATCTTCGCGCCGTGGAGCGCGTCAAGGTCGCCGGCGGCGGCGAAGGCGGCGAGCGCCTCGTCCCGCATGCGCTCGATCTCTTCCGGTTTCAGTGCCTCGACCTCGACAGGGTCGTACGACTTATTGGGTGCGGACATCTCTTCCCGTGCTTCCGATTGTCCCCCAGCTACCGCTGGGAGCGGCTTTGCCCGACTGTGTTGGTGCCAAGGTCGTGCCAAAGGTGCCAAAGGTCGAGTCTAAAGGGCGCGTGTGGTGGGGTGGGCCCGCGGGCTGCCGGTCCGCTCTCAACCCTGGGAGAGAAAGGCCGGGGCGCCCACGGGCAACGTAAATCGGAACTGGGCGCCGCCGCGGGCGGCCCGGTCCACGGTGATCGTCCCGCCGTGCGCCTCGACGATGCCCTTGACGATGTACAGACCCAGGCCGGTGCCGCCGCGCTTGCTGCCCCGCCAGAAGCGGGTGAAGACGCGGTTCATCGACTCCTCCGGGATCCCGGGCCCCTCATCGCTCACGGTGACCGCCGTACCCTCCGTCCGGGACTTCAGCAACGCCGGTGACACCTCTATGGTGACCTTTCCGGCGCCGTGGCGCACCGCGTTTTCCAGGAGGTTCCCGAGCACCTGGTCGACCTTGTCGGGGTCGGCCCACAGCTGCGGCAGCGGCTCGACGACCCGCACCGCGAAGCGCTCCTCGGGCTGCCCGGCGGCGGTGTGCGCCTGGATGTGCCGGCGCACGGCGGCGACGATGTCCACGGGCTGGCGGCGCACCTCCAGCCGGCCGGAGTCGATCCGGGAGATGTCGAGCAGCTCGGCGATGAGGCGGGTGACGCGGTCGGCGTCGGCGTCGACGGTCTCCAGCATCAGCCGCTTCTGGTCGTCGGTGAACCGCTCCCACTTCGCCAGCAGCGTCGCCGTGAAGCCCTTGACGGACGTCAGCGGCGAGCGCAGCTCATGGGCGACGGTGGCGATCAGCTCGGCGTGGCTGCGCTCGGTGCGGCGGCGCGCCTCGGTGCCGCGCAGCTGGACCACCAGCCGCCGCACGGGGCCGTTGGGCCGCTCGCGGACGTAACGGGCGGAGACGAGCACCTCGCGGCCGCCCGGCAGCAGCAGATTGCGCTCGGGCTGGCCGACCCGGGTGCTCAGGCCGCCGTACGGGTCGGTCAGCGGCCACCAGCGGCGGCCCTCCAGGTCCTCGAACGGCAGCGCGCTCTCCAGCGACCGGCCGAGGGCGTCGTGCGGCCGCACCGCCGTGATCCGGGCGGCGGCGGCGTTGAAGCAGGTCACGCGGCCGTTCTCGTCCGCCACGACCAGGCCGTCGGGCAGGTCGTCGGGGTCCAGTCCGAGGCCGCCGAGCGCCGCTCCCGGCGCCTCGCGCGAGCCGCGGGGATCGCGGACGTCCCGGGCCTCGCGGGAAGCGTCCGAGCAGGCGTCGGCCACGCTTCCGGAAGTCCTGACGTTCATCATCCGCACCCCCTCCCGAGCCCCCGGAGGGCAACCCTACTAGCTGAAGGTCACGGAGCGGCACCCTCCGGGTGCACGCTGCGCACGAGCCGAGGCGTAGAGGCACACCGCGGCGGCCGTCGCGAGGTTCAGGCTCTCGGCCTTGCCGTGGATCGGTACCCGTACGACCTCGTCCGCGAGGGCGCGGGTCTCCTCCGGCAGCCCCCACGCCTCGTTGCCGAAGATCCAGGCGGTGGGACCGCCCATGGTGCCCCGGTCCAGCTCCCCGTCCAGGTCCCGCTCGCCCGCCCCGTCGGCGGCCAGGATCCGCGCGCCGGCGCCCTGGAGGCCGCGCACGGCCTGCTCGACGGGCACGCCGACGGCGACGGGCAGGTGGAAGAGGGAGCCGACGGAGGCGCGGACCGACTTGGGGTTGTAGAGGTCCACGGAGGCGTCGGTCAGCACGACGGCGTCCGCGCCGGCGGCGTCCGCGCAGCGCAGGACCGTACCGGCGTTGCCGGGGTCGCGTACGTGCGCGAGGACGGCGACCAGCTTGGGGCGGGCGGCGAGGATCTCCTCGAAGGGCGAGTCGAGGAAGCGGCAGACACCGACCAGCCCCTGCGGGGTGACGGTCTGCGAGAGGTCGGCGACGACGTCGTCGTCCGCGGTGTGCACCCGTACGCCCGCGGCGTGCGCGGCCTCGACGATCTCCGCATGCCGCCCGGCGGCCTCGACGGTGGCGAAGAGCTCGACGAGGGTGGGCTCACCGGCGCTGCGGTGCTCGATCGCCTCGCGTACGGCCTGGGGGCCCTCGGCGATGAACCGGCGCTCCTTGACCCGGAAACTGCGCTTGGCCAGCCGGCGGGCGGCGATGACGCGGGGGGAGCGCGGGGAGATCAGCTCGGGGGTGCCCATGGGCGGCGGCTCACTTCGTAGGTCGGTCGGGTGCGGTCGTGTGCGGTGGTACGAAAAGCGTCGGACCCGCAGGCCGCGGGGGCCTGCGGGTCCGTTGCACAGCCTTGGGGCGCCGGGTCAGGCGGCCTTCGGGGCGTTCACGTCGGCCGGCAGCGCCTTCTGCGCGACCTCGACGAGCGCGGCGAACGCGTTCATGTCGTTGACCGCGAGCTCGGCCAGGATCTTGCGGTCCACCTCGATGTTGGCGGCCTTCAGACCCTGGATGAGGCGGTTGTACGTCATGCCGTTCTGGCGGGCAGCGGCGTTGATGCGCTGGATCCACAGCTGACGGAAGTCGCCCTTGCGCTTCTTGCGGTCGTTGTAGTTGTAGACCAGGGAGTGGGTGACCTGCTCCTTGGCCTTGCGGTACAGACGCGACCGCTGGCCGCGGTAGCCGCTGGCCGCCTCGAGGATCGCCCGACGCTTCTTGTGCGCGTTGACTGCGCGCTTGACGCGTGCCACTTGTTTAACTCCTTGTAGCGGGGCCGCGGTGCGTTCTCACGCGGCCCGAATTCGAATGGGTCCCGGTCCGACGCGCACCCCGTGCGAACGGGGTGCGGAGCGTCACTTGCCGAGAAGCTTCTTGATCTTCTTGGCGTCGCCCGGGGCCAGCTCGACGGTGCCGGTGAGGCGGCGCGTCAGCTTGGACGACTTGTGCTCGAGCAGGTGGCGCTTGCCGGCGCGCTCGCGCATGACCTTGCCGGAGCCAGTGATCTTGAAGCGCTTGCTGGCACCGGAGTGCGTCTTGTTCTTCGGCATCGCGCCGTATCTCCTCGTCGGTGGCGCTCCCCGGGCCCGCGAACGGGCACACGGGAGCGTCAGCTGTGTTCGGTTGCTGTCCGGGGCGGCTGCCCCGGGGGTGAAGCCAGGGCGCGAACGCCCCGGGATCACGCCTCTGCAGGCTCCTCGGCGGACTGCTCCTGCTCGGCGGACTGCTCCTGCTCGGCGGAGACACCCTGGCGCTCCGCCTTGCGAGCGGCCTGCGCCTCGCGGGCTTCGGCCATCGCCTCGGTCTTCTTCTTGTGAGGACCGAGAACCATGATCATGTTTCGGCCGTCCTGCTTCGGGTTCGACTCGACGAAACCGAGGTCCTGGACGTCCTCCGCCAGCCGCTGCAGCAGTCGGTAGCCCAGCTCGGGGCGGGACTGCTCGCGACCACGGAACATGATCGTGATCTTGACCTTGTCGCCCTGCTTGAGGAACCGGACGACGTGACCCTTCTTGGTGTCATAGTCGTGCGGGTCGATCTTCGGCCGGAGCTTCATCTCCTTGATGACCGTGTGCGCCTGGTTCTTGCGCGCCTCACGGGCCTTCATGGCCGACTCGTACTTGAACTTGCCGTAGTCCATGAGCTTGCAGACCGGCGGCCTGGCGGAAGCGGCGACCTCGACCAGGTCGAGGTCGTACTCCTGCGCGAGCTCAAGGGCCTTGGCGAGCGGCACAATGCCCACCTGCTCGCCGCTCGGACCGACGAGTCGCACCTCGGGGACGCGAATCCGGTCGTTGATGCGGGGCTCGGTGCTGATGGGGCCTCCTAGGTTGCACCACACGGTTGTCTGGCGGACAGCCGCGTAACGTCTGTTTTCGTACCAACCGCGCCGATGCATCAAAAAATGCCCCGGACGGGACACAGGCGGGGCTCCATGAAACCGGAACCACCACGGTGTGAGCCGCGGGGCTATCGGGCAGCTCCATCGTCCGTACGGAACGATGGGCGCTACCTGACCGGAGACCTGCCGATCGTGGATCGACGAGGTGGGAGTTCGGAGCCTCCACTTGCGGGCCGGGCACGTGAGTGTCCAGCCGGTCGTAGGCACCACCTTAGCAGCGTGCGAGCGTGGGGTGCCAACCCGTGGCGAACCGATTCGGCGCCGGGCCGTATCGTGGGCCCCATGAGCGACGCGACCCCCACCGAAGAGACACCGGACTTCGACACCATGACCCGTGACATCGCGGACGTCCCCGCGGTCGAGGTGATCACGACGGTCGCGGTGCACCTGATGAGCTCGGCGGCGGTCAACCTCGGCCTGGCCGAGGAGGGCGAGCAGCACAGGGACCTCGACGAGGCCCGCAAGCTGATCACCGCGCTCGCCGGGCTGGTCACCGCCAGCGCCACCGAGATCAGCAACTTCCACGCGGGACCGCTGCGCGACGGTCTGAAATCGCTGCAGCTGGCCTTCCGCGAGGCGTCCGTCGTACCGGACGAGCCCGGCAAGGGGCCCGGCGAGAAGTACACCGGGCCCGTCTTCGGCTGAGTCTCACCCCTCCGGGGGCAGCGTGTCGGGGGGCGGCGTGGCGTCCGGGCGCGGCCTGGTCCCCGGGCGCGCCGAGGGGGCCGGGTGCGGCGCCGTGGACCGCTCGTCCGCGACGTTGGCCGGCCCCATCCGCGGGTGCGTGCACTCGTGCGCCAGGGCTGCGAGCACCCCGCCGACCAGCGGCGCGACGATGAACAGCCACAGCTGGGACAGCGCGGCACCACCCGCGAACAGCGCCGGGCCCAGGCTCCGCGCCGGATTCACGGACGTGCCGGTCAGCGGGATGCCCACCAGGTGGATCACGGCGAGGGCCAGGCCGATGGGCAGCCCGTCGAAGCCGACGACCGCCACCTTGTGGGTCACCGCGAGCACGACGAAGACCAGCAGGAACGTCAGGACGACCTCCGCGAGGAACGCGCCGCCGGTGTTGATGTGCACCGCCGACCGGTCACCGTAGCCGTTGCTGCCGAACGCGCCGTGCGTCTTGAGCCCCGGCACCTGCTTGGCCAGCAGGAACAGCACCGCCGCGCCGACGATGCCGCCCAGCAGCTGTGCGATCCAGTACTCGATCGCCGTACGCAGCGTGATGCGGCCCTGCGCCAGGAAGCCCAGCGTCACCGCGGGGTTCACATGGGCGCCCGAGATCGGCCCCAGGGCGTACGCCAGGGCCAGAAGAGTGAAGCCGAAGGCCAGGGCGATACCCAGGACCCCGATGTAGTCGGCCGCGAGTACCGCGGAGCCGACGGCGAAGAAGACCAGCAGCGCGGTGCCGGCGAATTCCGCCACGACGGTTCTCATCTGCACCGAGTCGAGCTGCAAAGATCCCATTTTCACGGCGTCCATGGGTCCTCCCGGGGATCTCGTGGACTGTCCTCGCATTGTCGGACGATCCCGTTCCCCCCGCGCGTTCTGGCCTTGCGGCCGGCGCTCGAACGGTGAGGTCGGCCCCCGCCGGGTGTCCTTGCGGCCGGCGCTCGAACGGTGAGGTCGGCCCCCGCCGGGCCTGCTTTGCGGTCTGCGCTCAGCGCTGGAAGAGCGGCTCTCCCGGCAGGGCGGTCCCGGCCGGGACCAAGGCCATGTCCAGCCCCTGTACGAGCCGGGCGCGCAGTACGTCGTCCGCCGCCAGTGCCTGTGCCACCCGCTGCACCACCTCGTGGTGTGCCGAGTCCTCGACCAGCGTCAGCGCCAGCGTGCCGTCCGCCTCCCGCGACGGGCCCAGGTGGGCCCGCAGGACGCCCGGCTCCGCCGCCAGAACGCTCCGCAGCGCGTCGGCCACCGACGGGTCCGCCAGCGGGTCGACGCTCGTCCGCCCCTCGGCCAGCGCCAGCAGCGCCGGGCCCGTCAGCTGGTACGACACCGGCCCCGCGAGGTCCAGGACGATCGTGTCCGCCTTCTCGTGCGCGGCCGCCTGCAACGCCTGGTGCAGCGGCACCGCCACGGGGCGCGCGTCCGCGCGCCAGCGGGCCAGCGTCTCGATCGACGTGAACGCGGGCAGCGCCTTGCGCCCGTCCGGCGCCTGAAGCGTCGGCACGGCCATGTCGCTGGTCTTCTCCCGCTTCAGGCCGTCCGGCCCGGTCTCCACCTCGCCGAGCACGGCCACGACCGGCACGAGTAGCCGTGCGGCTCGCAGGGCGGCCAGGACCTCGGCCTCCGCGGCGGGATCCGCCGCCCAGGCGGCGAGCGCCTTGGTGAGGGCTACGTCGGCGGAGCCGTCGTCGTCCGAGAAACCTGGGTCGGGGATGTTCTTCAGCACGGGGTGAGCCTACCGGCCGGGCTTTTGGGGGTTCGGCCCCCCTATCACCCCTCGTGCGGGTCCGCTGCGCGGGGCGGGTCGGGATTCTGGGTGCGCACGGTTGCCCTCATGCGGGCGCGTTTCCCGCTGCGGTGTCCGCTGCGCGGGGCTTGTGGCTGGTCGGGGTCGGGCCTGCGGGGGTGGTGTGTCGGGCTGCTTCGCTTTACGCCCGACACACCACCCCCTCCGACCCGCCCCCTCCTGCCGGTGGGTGGAAGAAAAGACCGGTAGTGACCGGCAACGCGACAGCGCACCCAAACCACCAACTGGTTTTCCTCCCACCCTCCACGGGAGGGGGCGGGTCGGAGCGGGTGCTTGTCAGGGCGTAAAGCGAAGCAGCCCTGACAAGCACCCGCGGAGGCCCGACCCCGCACCATTGACAGCCCCGCGCAGCGGACAACGCGCCCGCACGAGGGCAAACAGGAGAACCCCGAAACGACGTCAAGACCTGCGGCTACGCCGCAAAAGCACCGCCGAGGTCACCAGGAGCACCGCTCCGAGACACCCAGCCCCCACGGCGAGTGGCCCCGTACCCGGGGCAGAGGTACCCACCTCGTGTGGGCCAGGACCGAAGTACCGGGCCGGATGGCCGAGCGGCGGCGCCGGTTCGCCCGGAACCCGCGCGCCCAGCGCAATCGCCGCGGCCGGGTCCACGACCCCGGCGCCGACCGCGTCGGATCGTCCGCCCGGCGGCGTGCCGTGGGCCGTGTCGACGACGAGGCGGCGGACCTGCGCCGGGCTCAGGCCGGGTCGGGCGGACCGTACGAGGGCGACGGCTCCGGAGACGAACGCGGCGGCCGCGGACGTGCCCCAGCCTTCGTAGTAGCGGCGGTCGGGGTCGGCGATCACGACGTCGACGCCGGGTGCGCTGACCGCCGCGTACCAACGGCGAGTGGAGAACGCGGCGCGGTTGCCGTAGCGGTCGACGGCGGTGACGGCGATGACGCCGGGGTAGGCGGCCGGGTAGGAGATGTGGTCGCCCTGTTCGCCGCCGTTGCCGGCGGAGGCGACGACGACGGCGCCCTTGCTCAGGGCGTACCGCACGGCGGCGTCCTCGCGGGGTTCGGGGTGGGCGGTGTCGCTGTCGTCGCCGAGGGACAGGTTGATCACGTCGGCGCCGTGGTCGGCGGCCCAGCGGATGCCGTCGGCGAGGGCGGAGCCCCGGGCGCCGCGGGCCTTGGGGCGGGACGGGTCGCCGTCCTCCAGGATCACCCGCACCGGGAGGATCTTCGCTTCGGGCGCGACGCCCAGGACGCCGTCGGCGCCGTCGGGGCCGTGTCCGCGGCCGGCGATGATCCCGGCCATGGCGGTGCCGTGGCGGGCCCAGGCCCGGTCGCCGGGGCCGGCGCCGAAGCCGACGAGGTCCTTGCCGGGCAGGACCTGGCCCTTCAGGTCGGGGTGCCCGTCGTCGACCCCGGTGTCGAGGACGGCGACGGTGATGCCCGCGCCCTTGGTGGTCCGCCAGGCGTCCTCGGTGTGCAGCGTGTCGAGGGCCCACTCCTGTACGCGTATGTCGTCCGCCCGGGCGGGGCCGGCGGGCAGCAGCGTGAGGGCCAGGGCGGTCGCGAGGGCGGCGACGGTGCGGGCCGTCCTCATCGTTCGCTCTCCTTCGTCGCCGCGCGCAGCGCCTCGTGGAAGGTGCGGTCCAGGCGGTCGGCCAGGGCCGTCGCCTCGTGGCCGAGGCCCGCCTGGGCGGGGGCGGTGGTGGCGCCGGGGGCGAGGGCGCGGGCGGCGGGCTGCGGTGGGGTGCCCGTACGGGCGTCCGCGAAGCCGGTGACGGCGTAGACGACGGCGGGGGCGTCGGTGAGGACGGTGATGCGCCAGCTGGCGCGCTGGGCGTCGCCGAAGCGTTCGGCCACGGTACCGGGTGGGGCGTAGGGGCGGGGCATCAGGTCGGCGCGGTCGTCGAGGTGTTCGGCGGCGAAGCGTCGGCGGAGGGTGCGCATGCCCTCGTCGCCGGTGGCGGTGACGAGGAGGCCGACGGTGGTGACGGTGGTGGACGTGGTGTCGATGTAGGTGGCGCGGAGCAGGCGTTCGCAGCCCGCGGGGGCCAGTGCCTTCGCCAGGAGCGGGTCGAAGGCGTCCGCGCAGTCGCTGTCGGGGGCGACGCCGACGCGGATCCAGTCGCGGTCCGCGCCGCCGGGGCCCGCGCCGGGGGCGTGCAGGGTGCTGGGGAAGAGCTGGTCCACGGGGACGGTGCGCCACAGGGCGCGGCCCTGGGTGAAGGCGCGCTGTGTCGCCGAGAACCGGTCCGGCGCTCCGGCCAGCCAACTCCCGGCCAGCGCGCCGCCGATGAGTCCGACGCCGAGGACGAGGCACGCGGCGGCCGTGGCGGTGCGCACCGGGCCGCGCGGCGCGGTGGGCGGTGGGGCGGCGGCGCGCGGTGGAGGTGTCGCGGGCATCGGCGGCAGCTGCGGTGGAACGGCCGGTCTCCGCGCGGGCAGCGTGGGAGCCGACGGCGGCATGGCATCCGCTTCGGTGCTCAACCCTGCGCTCTCCCTCGCGAGCTGGCTCGCCGTACCGCGCCCGATCGCCTTCGGGGCGGGCCGGTTCGTATCCGGACATCCCGCCACCGGCGCTCGGCCCACGGCGTGGCCGCCACTCTACGGGGCGGACGCGTGCGGGAGCCATCTCGCGCCGGGCCCCTACCCGTGGCGGTGGCGCTCTGGCAGGCTGCGCCCATGCTGGCTCTTCCCGCCCGTTCGTTCGACCGGGCCCGCTACGACCGGGCCACCGCTTCCCTCGACGCGCCCCTGGCCGTGGTGGACGTCCAGGCGTTCGACGCGAACGCCGCGGATCTGGTGCGGCGGGCGCGGGGCAAGCCCGTCCGGGTGGCGAGCAAGTCCGTGCGCTGCCGGGCGCTGTTGGAGCGGGTGCTGGCGCGGGACGGGTTCACGGGGGTGATGAGTTTTTCCCTGGCGGAGTCGCTGTGGCTGGCGCGGTCGGGGGTCCGGGACGTGCTGCTGGCGTATCCGTCGGTCGACCGGGCGGGGTTCGCGGAGCTGACGTCCGATCCGAAGCTCGCGGGCGCGGTGACGGTGATGGTGGACGACCCGGCCCAGCTGGCGCTGATCGACGCGGCCCGGTCCGGGCGCGAAACGGTGCGGGTCTGCCTGGAGTTGGACACCTCGCTGCGGCTGCTGGCCGGCCGGGTGCGGGTCGGCGCGCTGCGGTCGCCGTTGCGCGACCCGGTGCGGCTGGCGGAGCTGGCCGGGCTGGTCGTGCGCCGCCCCGGGTTCCGGCTGGTGGGCCTCATGGCGTACGAGGCGCATGTGGCGGGCGTGGGTGACTCGGTCGCGGGGCGGCCGGTACTGTCGCGGGCGATCCGGCTGATGCAGGCGGCGGCCCGCAAGGAACTGGCGGCGCGCCGGGCGGAGGCCGTGCGGGCCGTACGGGAGGTCGCGGAGCTGGAGTTCGTCAACGGCGGGGGCACGGGCAGCGTGCAGTACACCGCGGCGGAGGAGGCGGTGACGGAGGTCGCCGCCGGGTCGGGGCTGTTCGTACCGCGGCTGTTCGACAACTACACCTCGTTCCGGGGCCGCCCGGCCGCGCTGTTCGCGCTGCCGGTGGTGCGCCGCCCGGGCGTCGGCGTGGTGACGGTGATGGGCGGCGGCTATCCGGCCTCGGGCGCGGTGGGCCGCGACCGGCTCCCGGAGCCCTACCTTCCGCCGGGGCTGCGCTACGACGCCCGGGAGGGCGTCGGCGAGGTGCAGACGCCGCTGATCGGTCAGCCCGCCGACGATCTGCTGGTGGGCGACAAGGTGTGGTTCCGGCACGCGAAGGCCGGTGAGCTGTGCGAGCGCTTCGAGGCGCTGCGGCTGGTGGACGGGGACCGTGTGGTGGACACGGTCCCCACCTACCGGGGCGAGGGCCGCACGTTCGTCTGACCGCGCGGCCCGGTGCCGCCCGTCCGTCAGGCCAGGTCGGCCTGGTCGGGGATGATCGAGCCGTCGGCGCGCCGGACCGGGGCGTGGGTCCCGTCGGGGTTGGTGGCGCCGGTGGTCGCGCAGGGGTACGCACCGGACTTGCGCGGCATCGGGTCGATGAACATCGGGTTGGCCACCCAGCGGCCGTCCGCGTCGTCGAGGGCGCGGCACATCAGCTCGGGCTTGTTGCGGTTGATGGCCACGTGCGCGCCGGTGGCGTCGTTGACGAACGTCACGTCGGTGTCGGCGTCGCCCGCGCCCAGGGCGATGCGGTGCGCGAAGTCCTGCTGCTTCCAGGCCTTGGCGCCCTTGATCTTGAAGATCTCCTGGTTGATCATGCAGCGCTTGCCGTCCATGTACGGCAGGGCCTCGCCGCCCGTGCCGGTGACGTCACCGCAGCCCTTGATGGCGGTGGTGAGGCGGCCGTGCTCGGTGATGCTGCGGATGCCGATGGTGTGCTTGCGGTCGAGGCCGACACCGCTGGACCACGCCTCCGCGATGGGCTCGGAGGAGGCGGAGACGATGTAGACGTCGAAGCCGGCCGCCTTGAGCGTGCGGATGAGGTCCTTCTGCTGGTCGTAGTAGCGGACGTAGCCGGCGATGGTGTGCGTGCCGACGGTCTGCTTGGTGCCGACGGGCGCGGCGAGCTGCTCGGCGCGCGCCTTCTTGGCGAAGGAGGTCAGGGCGTCCGGGGTGTGGCCGGCGAAGAGCTGCGGGATCCAGGCGTACGCGGGCACCGTGCGGCGGTGGTTCCAGTCGCCGGCGAAGGCGGGCTCGCCGCCCATGGTCTGCGACTTCTCGCGGATCTCGAAGATCTCGTCGGCGCAGGCGGTGTTCGTCGAGGTGCGCAGCGGCTTGCCGACGGGGACGGACGTGCCGCACGCCTTGGTCAGGGCGCGGTCGGCGGCCGGGGTCAGCCACTTGCTCGTGGACGTCCAGGTCTTGGGCCGCAGGATCTTGTCGTGGTGCAGGGCCCAGGCGAGCGTGGCGTCGGTGATGTCGTTCTTGACGACGGTGTTGTCCCAGTCGAAGGCCGCCACGGGGCGGGCACCCGTGCGGTCGCCGGAACAGGTGCCGCGCTCGTCGATCATCTTCTGGAGCTTGGCGCGGTTGTCGCCGTACCACTTCAGGCTCTTGTCGAGCTGCGGGCACTTGGCGCGGCTCGCGTGGGCGGGGGCCGCCGTGGCGGGCACCGACGTGGCGAGGGCCGCGGCGGCCAGGAGGCCGACGACGATGGCGGACTTCTTGCGCATGGGATCTCTTTTGGTGCGTACGGGTGGGGCAGGACGTGCGCCGGGGCCGGACCACCGACATGGCCGCCCGGTCCCGGCTCTGATCATGGACCCTACAACGGGGTCACATAGGCGCCCGCGATGCCACCGTCGACCAGGAAGTCGGCGGCGTTGACGAAGGAGGAGTCGTCGCTGGCGAGGAAGGCGACGGCGGCGGCGATCTCCTCGGGCTCGGCGAACCGGCCGACGGGGACGTGCACGAGGCGGCGCGCGGCCCGCTCCGGGTCCTTCGCGAACAGCTCCTTCAGGAGCGGGGTGTTCACCGGCCCCGGGCACAGGGCGTTGACGCGGATGCCCTCGCGGGCGAACTGCACGCCCAGCTCGCGTGACATCGCGAGCACGCCGCCCTTGGAGGCGGTGTAGCTGATCTGCGAGGTGGCGGCGCCCATCCTGGCGACGAAGGAGGCGGTGTTGATGATGGAGCCCTTGCCCTGCCGCTGCATGTAGGGCAGCGCTGCCTTGCAGCAGAGGTAGACGGAGGTGAGGTTGACCTCCTGGACGCGCTTCCAGGCGTCGAGCCCGGTGGTGAGGATGGAGTCGTCGTCGGGCGGGGAGATGCCGGCGTTGTTGAAGGCGATGTCGACGGAGCCGTAGGTGTCGTACGCCGTCTTGAACAGCGCCTCGACCTCCTCCGGGTCGGTGACGTCGACCTTGACGAAGAGCCCGCCGACCTCTTCGGCGGCGGCCTTGCCGGCGCTCTCGGAGATGTCCGCGCAGACGACGTCGGCACCCTCGGAGGCGAGGCGCCGGGCGGTGGCCAGGCCGATGCCGCTGCCGGCACCGGTGATGACGGCGGTACGGCCGACGAGTCGGCGGCAGACGGGGGTCTGGTCGGTCACTTGGTCTCCTCGGTGCTGATGAACACGTTCTTGGTCTCGGTGAAGGCGGCGAGCGCGTCGGGGCCCAGCTCCCGGCCGAGGCCGGACTGCTTGAAGCCGCCGAAGGGCGTCCAGTAGCGGACGCTGCTGTGGGAGTTGACGGAGAGGTTGCCGGCCGCGACGGCGCGGGAGACCCGCAGGGCGCGGCCGACGTCGCGGGTCCAGATCGAGCCGGACAGGCCGTAGTCGGTGGCGTTGGCGAGCCGTACCGCGTCCGCCTCGTCCTCGAAGGGCAGCACGACGGCCACCGGCCCGAAGACCTCCTCGACGGCGGCGGGGTCGTCCGGGGCGCCTTCGAGGACGGTCGCCGGGTACCAGAAGCCCTTCCCGGCCGGGATCTCGCCGCGGATGGCGGCGGGGGCGGACTCGGGGACGAAGGACCGTACGCGCTCGCGGTGCGCGGCCGAGACGAGCGGCCCCATCTGGGTGGCCGGGTCGGTGGGGTCGCCGACCACGAAGGACTTCACCGCGGGCTCCAGCAGCTCCATGAAGCGGTCGTAGACGCTCCGCTGGACCAGGATGCGGCTGCGGGCGCAGCAGTCCTGCCCGGTGTTGTCGAGGAAGGAGCCGGGGGCGGCCGCGGCGGCCTGTTCGATGTCGGCGTCGGCGAAGACGATGTTGGGGTTCTTGCCGCCGAGTTCGAGGGTCACGCGCTTCACGTTCGCCGCGCACTTGGCCATGATCTGCTTGCCGACGGCGGTGGAGCCGGTGAAGACGACCTTGGCGATGCCGGGGTGCTCCACGAGGGCGTCGCCCACGACGGGCCCGTCTCCCGGCAGGACCTGGAAGAGGCCCTCGGGCAGCCCGGCCACCAGCGCGAGTTCGGCCAGCCGCAGGGCGGTGAGCGGGGTGGTCTCGGCGGGCTTGAGGAGCACGGCGTTGCCCGCGGCGAGCGCGGGGGCGAGGCCCCAGCCGGCGATGGGCATCGGGAAGTTCCACGGGGCGATGACGGCGATGACGCCGAGCGGTTCGTGGAAGGTGACGTTCAGCCCGCCGGCGACGGGGATCTGGCTGCCGGTGAGCCGCTCGACGCCGCCCGCGGCGTAGTCGAGCAGGTCACGGACGTTGCCCGCCTCCCAGCGGGCGTTGCCGATGGGGTGACCGGCCTCCCGGACCTCCAGCAGCGCCAGCTCCTCGACGTGCTGGTCGACGACGGCGGCGAAGCGGCGCAGCTGCCGGGCCCGGTCGCCGGGGGCGAGCGCCGCCCACCCGATCTGGGCCTTGGCGGCCCGTACGACGGCGGCGTCGACGTCCCCCGGGGTGGCGACGGGAACGGTCGCGATGACCTCTTCGGTCGCCGGATTGATGATCTCGTGCAACGTAGGGTCCTTACATCCGCTCGAAGGAGCGGAAGCGCTCCCAGTCCGTGACGGCGGTGTCGTACGCCTGCTGTTCGACGCGCGCCATGTGGAGGTAGTGCTCGACCACCTCGTCCCCGAACGAGGCACGCGCTATGGGGCTGGCCTCCCACAGGTCGGCGGCCTCGCGCAGTGTCGTGGGGACGTGCGCGGCGTCACCGCTGTAGGCGTTGCCGGTACACGCCTCGGGCAGCTCCAGCTCGTTCTCGACGCCGTGGAGCCCGGCGGCGACCATGGCGGCGACGGCGAGGTAGGGGTTGACGTCGCCGCCGGGGAGCCGGTTCTCGAAGCGGTGGGAGGGGCCGTGGCCGATGACGCGCAGGGCGCAGGTGCGGTTGTCGGGGCCCCAGGCGACGGCGGTGGGGGCGAAGGAGCCGGGCCGGAAGCGCTTGTAGGAGTTGATGTTCGGCGCGTACAGCAGGGTGAAGTCGCGCAGGGCGGCGAGCTGTCCGGCCAGGAAGTGCCGCATGGTCTTCGACATGCCGTACGGGCCCGCCTCGTCGGCCAGCACCGGCGCGCCGGCCTCGTCGCGCAACGAGAGGTGGATGTGGCAGGAGTTGCCCTCGCGCTCGTCGTACTTGGCCATGAAGGTGAGCGCCATGCCCTCCTGGGCGGCGATCTCCTTGGCTCCGGTCTTGTAGACGGAGTGCTGGTCGCAGGTGGCGAGGGCCTCGTCGTAGACGAAGACGATCTCGTGCTGGCCGAGGTTGCACTCGCCCTTGGCGGACTCCACCGTCATGCCGGCGGCGCCCATCTCGTTGCGGATGCGGCGCAGGAGCGGCTCGACGCGGCCGGTGGCGAGGACGGAGTAGTCGGCGTTGTACTGGTTGGCGGGGGTCATGCCGCGGTAGGCGCGGCCCCACGCCTCCTCGTAGGTGTCCTTGAAGACGATGAACTCCAGCTCCGTGCCCGCGTAGGCGCTCCAGCCGCGCTCGGCGAGACGGTCGAGCTGGCCGCGCAGGATCTGCCGCGGGGAGGCCGGGACCGGTGAGCCGTCGTGCCAGGCGAGGTCGGCGGTGATGAGCGCGGTGCCGGGGTTCCACGGGGTGCGGCGGAGGGTGGCGGCGTCGCCGTGCAGGGCGAAGTCTCCGTAGCCGCGCTCCCAGGACGACATGGCGTAGCCGTCCACGGTGTTGAGGTCGACGTCGACCGCGAGGAGGTAGTTGCAGCCCTCGGTGCCGTGGTCGAGCACCTGGTCGAGGAAGTACCGGGCGGCGAACCGCTTGCCCTGGAGCCTTCCCTGCATATCGGTGAAGGCGAGGACGACTGTGTCGATCTCCCCGGCGTCGACGAGCCTGCGCAGCTCGTCGACGGAAAGCGGGGGTGTGCGGTCTGCCACGGGAAAGCCTCCTGTCTGCGCAACCGGAGGTCATAAGGTATGCGTACAGACCTTTGATTGGGAAGGGGTGCCGTGGACGAGGATTCGGCGGACCTGCTTGCGCCGGTGCTGCGACCGGTCCGGACGGGCAACGGCTTCGAGGAGGCCCTGGAGCAGATACTCCAGATCGTCCGGCTGGGGCTGGTCCCGGACGGGGAACGGCTGCCCTCGGAGCGGGAGTTGGCGGACCGGCTGCACATCAGCCGGGTGACGCTGCGCGAGGTGCTGAAGGTGCTCCAGGAAGAGGGCGTGGTGGAGAGCCGGCGCGGCCGGTACGGAGGTACGTTCGTCCGCGGCCGCACGGTCACGGCGACGTCGGGCACCGCGGAGCTGCGGCGCCGGGTGGCCGCCGTCGACGTCGAGGACATCCTGCGGTTCCGCGAGGTGCTGGAGGTGGGAGCGGCCGGGCTGTGTGCGGCGCACGGCCTGGCGGAGGACCAGGTGGAGCGGCTGCGGGCGGCGCTGGCCGCCACCCACGACGCGCCGCTGGCCGACTACCGGCGCCTGGACACGCTCTTCCACCTGACGCTGGCGGAGCTCTCGGGCTCCCCCACGCTCGCGGCGCAGTACGCGGCCGTCCGGGCGACGGTCAACGACCTGCTGGACTGCATCCCGCTGCTGGTGCGCAACCTCGAACACTCCCAGGCCCAGCACACCGCGCTGGTCGGGGCGGTCCTGGCCGGTGACGCCGACGGCGCGCGCGGTGTGATGCGCGAGCACTGCTGCGGCACGGCCGCGCTGCTGCGGGGGTTCCTCTCGTAAGTAACCAGTCTTTTACGCAAGAGGGTTGCTTTGGTCCCGCCACCATGGCAAAGGTATGCGGCACAACCTTTAACCCCCGAGGGCAGGAGCCGTCCATGGCCGATCGCACGGAGACACCCACGGCACCACCCCGCTCCGCCGGTGGGCCTCCGGCCGACGGCCCCGACGACTACCTCGACCGGCGCACCCTGCGCCGGGGCAGCGCCGGCCCGCTCCTGCTCACCGGCCTCGGCGTGGCCTACGTCGTCTCCGGCGACTTCTCCGGCTGGAACTTCGGCCTCGCGCAGGGCGGCTTCGGCGGGCTCGCCATCGCCGCCGTCCTGATGGGGCTGATGTACACCTGTATGGTCTTCGCGCTCGCCGAGATGGCCGCGGTCCTGCCGACGGCCGGCGGCGGCTACGGCTTCGCCCGCCGGGCGCTCGGCCCCTGGGGCGGCTTCCTGACCGGCACCGCGATCCTCATCGAGTACGTCCTCGCGCCGGCGGCGATCTCCCTCTTCATCGGCGACTACGTCGAATCGCTGCACCTGTTCGGGCTCACGTCCTCCTGGCCGGTGTACCTGGCCTGCTTCGTCGTCTTCATCGGCATCCACCTGTGGGGTGTGGGCGAGGCGCTGCGGTTCAGCTTCATCGTGACGGGCATCGCCGTCGCCGCGCTGCTGATCTTCGCGGCCGGGGCCTTCACCGACTTCGACTCGGGCCGGCTGAACGACATCGCCGTCGACCACGACGCCTTCGGCGCCTCGTCGTGGCTGCCGTTCGGGGTGCTGGGCATCTGGGCGTCGTTCCCGTTCGGCATGTGGTTCTTCCTCGGCGTGGAGGGCGTCCCCCTGGCGGCCGAGGAGACGAAGGACCCGGCACGCTCGCTGCCGAAGGCCATGGCCACCTCCATGGGCATCCTGCTCGTCCTCGCCCTGCTGACCTTCCTCGCCGCCACCGGCGCGGGCGGCGCCGACGCCATGAAGGACGCCGGCAACCCCCTGGTCGCCGCCCTTCAGAACGACGGCCGGCCCACCACGCTCGGCCGCGTCGTCAACTACGCCGGGCTCGCGGGCCTGGTGGCCTCCTTCTTCTCCCTCATCTACGCCGGCTCCCGGCAGCTCTTCGCGCTGTCCCGGGCCGGCTACCTCCCCCGCTTCCTCTCCCTCACCAGCCGCCGCAAGGCCCCCTACCTCGGCCTGCTGGTCCCCGGCGCCCTGGGCTTCACCCTGGCCGCGACCACCGGCGACGGCGCGCTGATGCTCAACGTCGCGGTTTTCGGCGCCACGATCTCGTACGCGCTGATGTCGCTCTCCCACGTTGTGCTGCGCCGCCGCGAACCGGACCTGCCGCGGCCGTACCGTACGCCTGGCGGCGTGGTGACCTCGATCGTCGCCTTCGTGCTGGCGTGCGCGGCGCTGGTGGCGACGTTCCTGGTGGACATGAAGGCCGCGTTCGTCGCGTTGGGCGTGTACGTGGTCGCCGCCCTGTACTTCGCCCTCTACAGCCGGCACCGGCTGGTGGCGAGCGCGCCGGAGGAGGAGTTCGCGGCGCTGGCCGCGGCGGAGGCGGAACTGACCTGAGAACGACGACAGAAAGGATCCGACGCGCATGGCTGTGCAGCCGCTGATCGGCGTCACCACGTATCTGACCCGGGCCCGCTGGGGGGTGGCCTGGGACCTGCCGGCGGCTCTGCTTCCCGCGGCGTACACCTCCTACGTGCAGGGGGCGGGTGGGCTGGCGGCGCTCCTGCCCCCGGACGAGCCCGCGGTCGCCGCGTCCATCGTGCGGCGCCTGGACGCGCTCGTCCTCGCCGGGGGCGAGGACCTCGACCCCGCGCTCTACGGCGAGACCCCGCACAAACGCGCGGGAACACCGGTTCCCGAACGCGACCGGTGGGAGCTGGCGCTGCTGGACGCGGCGCTGGACCGGGGGATCCCGGTGCTCGGGATCTGCCGGGGCATGCAGCTGATGAACGTCCACGCGGGGGGCTCGCTGTGCCAGCACCTGCCGGACATCGTGGGCCACGAGGCCCACAACCCGCGGGCGGGGGTGTTCTCCGACCACCTGGTCAAACCGTCCCCGGACAGCCGGCTGGGCCGTCTCATCCCTGAGGCGGTGGCCGTCGCCACGCACCATCACCAGGCGGTCGACCGGCTGGGCGAGGGGCTGGTGACCTCGGCGTACGCGGAGGACGGGACGGTGGAGGCCCTTGAGGTGGAGGGCCCGCGCTTCGCGGTGGGGGTGCAGTGGCACCCGGAAGTCGGGGAGGATCTCCGGCTGATCGAGGGGCTGGTGGCGTCGATCTGACGATCGGCCGATGGGGTCCGTTTCCCGCCGCGGGAAACGGACCCCCGCCTATCCCCGGGTCAACCCCAAGAGCTCCCGCGCCGGCCCGGAGGGCCGGTGGCCCTGCGGCCAGACCGCCCGTAGGGCACGCCGCAACGACAGGTCCCGGACCGGGACCTCCACCAGCCGGCGGCCGGCCAGCTCGTCCCCGACGGCCAGTTCGCTCAGCACGGACGGTCCGGCCCCGCTGACCACCGCCCCCTTCACCGCGGTCGTGGACGCCAGCTCCAGCAACGGCTCGGCCAGGCCACCGGCCAGCGCCGCGTCCAGCACCTGGCGCGTGCCCGACCCACGCTCCCGGAGGATCAGCGGTGTCGACGCCAGCTCGGCGGGGTCGATCGGCGCCCGGCGGCGGGCCCACGGATGGGACGGGGCCACCACGACCACCAGCCTGTCGTGGCCGATGACCGTGCCGTCCAGGCCGGCCGGTACGTCCAGGCCCTCGACGAAGCCGAGGTCCGCCTCGCCGGCGAGCACCCGCGCGGCGACCACCGTGGAGTTACCGGCGCTCAGCGAGACCGCCGTGTCCGGCAACAGCCCCCGCAGCGCGATGAGCCAGCCAGGGAGCAGGTACTCCGCGGTCGTCATGCTCGCGGCGACCCGCAGCCGGGAGTCCCGGCGGTTGCGGAGCGCCTGCGCCCCGGCGTCGAAGACCTCCGCGGCCTCCACGACGCGCCGCGCCCAGTCCGTGACGAGGACACCCGCCTCGGTCAGCCGGGACCCGCGGGGAGAGCGTTCGACGAGGGCGACGCCCAGCATCCGCTCCATGCCGCGGACGCGACTGCTCGCGGCGGGCTGGGTGATGCCCACCTCCCGCGCGGCGCGCCCCAGGCTGCCCAGCCGTGCCACGGCGAGCAGCAGTTCCAGCGCCCCCAGGTCGGGGACCCGGTGCGCGAGGGACGGCGAGGGGGTCATAAACCCAGTTTATGCCCGCATAGACCCATGGCCCCTAGTGCGCGCCCGCCCGCCGGGCGACCGTGGGCACATGAACACCCGCACCGTCCGCCACCTCGGCCCCAACTGGTACGCCACCGTCATGGGCACCGCCATCGTCGCGACCGCCGGTTCCTCCCTGCCGGGAGACACCCCGCGCGGCGCGTACGAGGCCGTATGGGCGCTGGCCGCCATCGCCCTGCTCGTCCTGCTCGCGGCACGCGCCACGCACTGGGCGCGCCACCCCGACCAGGCCCGCCGGCACCTCGCCGACCCGGCCGTCGCGCCGTTCTACGGCTGCCTGGCGATGGCCCTGCTCGCGGTCGGCGGGGCGACCCTGTCCGTCGGATCGGGGGTCGTCGGCGTGCGGGCGGGCGTGGCCGTGGCCGCCGTGCTGTGGGTGGCCGGCACCGTGCTCGGGCTGGGCGCGGCGGCGGTCGTGCCGTATCTGATGGTGACCAGGCACAAGATCGACGCCGGCGGCGCCTCCCCCGTGTGGCTGCTGCCCGTGGTCGCGCCGATGGTGTCCGCCGCGGTGGGTCCCGCGCTCGTACCGCACCTTCCGGCCGGGCAGTGGCGGGAGGCGATGGTGCTGGGCTGTTACGCGCTGTTCGGGATGAGTCTGCTGGCGACGCTGATCGTCCTGCCGTTGATCTTCTCCCGGCTCGTCCACCACGGGCCCCTGCCGCTCGCGCTGACACCGGCGCTCTTCCTCGTGCTGGGACCGCTGGGACAGTCGACCACCGCGGTGAACAACCTCGCCGACGCCGCGCCGGGCGCCGTCGCCCCGTACGCGCACGCGATGGGGGCCTTCGCCGTGCTCTACGGCGTTCCGGTGCTGGGCTTCGCGCTGTTGTGGCTGGTGCTGGCGGGGGCCATGGTGGTGCGGGCGTTCCGGCGCGGCATGGGGTTCACGATGACGTGGTGGGCGTTCACCTTCCCTGTGGGCACGTGCGTCACGGGCGCCGCGGGTCTTGCGCGCCACACCGGTCTGCACGCCTTCTCCTGGCTGGCGGTGGGCCTGTACGGGCTGCTGGTCGCGGCCTGGGCGGTGGCCGGGGCGCGGACGGTGCGCGGGCTGGTCAGCGGCCGGCTGCTCGAAGGGCCGCGCCCAGTACGGCCGGTGCTTCCGTCAGCGACGGTCCGTACCACGTGAGGTGCCGGCCGCCGACGAGCGCGTACGGCAGGGCGGGGAACGCCTCCGGGCCGTCGTCGGCGGTGAAGCGGTAGGGCTCGTCGGGCAGGACGACGAGCCCGGCGCCGGACGCGTTCAACTCCTCGACGGGCACGCGCGGATAGCGTTCGGCGTGCCCGGCGTAGACGTTGTCGACGCCGAGCCGGGCGAGGACGTCGCCGGCGAAGGTGTCCCGGCCCAGGACCATCCAGGGCCGCCGCCAGATGGGCACCACGGCTCGTACGGACGGCGCGCCGGCCCGGACGTCGCGCCAGGCGTCCTCGGCGTCCGCGAGCCAGCCGGGCCGGGGCAGGCCGCAGCCGTCCACCAGGGCCCGCTCCAGTTCGGTGAAGGCCTGCTGGAGGGTGCGTACTTCGGTCACCAGGACGTTCAGCCCGGCGGCGCGCAGCGCGGCCAGGTCGGGTGCGCGGTTCTCCTCCTCGTTGGCGAGGACGAGGTCGGGCGCGAGGGCCGCGATGCGGGCCGGGTCGGGGTTCTTGGTGCCGCCGACGCGGGCGACGTCGAGCCCGGCGGGGTGGTCGCACCAGTCGGTGGCGCCGACGAGCAGCCCGCGTTCGGTCGCGGCGACGGCCTCGGTGAGCGAGGGGACGAGGGACACCACACGGCGTACGGCACGGTGAATGGCCATGATCACACCGTACTCGGCGCGGACGGCGCGCCCCGGTCCGTGCGCTCGTGGAGCGGCGACGGGCCCCGCATACCGTCGCGAGACGGTATGCGGGGCCCGTGCCCGGGGCCGTGCGGTGCCTACGCGTCCACGGGCGCGAGCTTGTCGGCCATGTCCGGGTGGGCGTCCAGCCAGCGGCGGGCGGACTCCTTCTCCTTGCCCTTGCCGCCGTTCTGCAGCTCGGCCTCCAGGGAGGCGAGCTCCTTCTCGGACATCTTGAAGTCCTTCATCCAGCCGGCGGCCTTGGGGAAGTCCTTGGCGAAGTCCTTCTTGCCGATGGTGTGGATCTGCTCACCGGCGCCCCAGACGCCCTTGGGGTCCTTGAGCTTCTTCAGGTCGTACTTGGCGTACGCCCAGTGCGGGGACCACAGCGGAACGACGATCGGTTCCTTCTTGTTGTAGGCGCGGTCCAGCTCGGCGAGCATCGTGGAGGTGGTGGAGGAGACGACCTTGTACTCGCCGTCCAGTCCGTACTCCTTGAGCACCTTGCTGTTGAGCATGCCCATGTTGCCGGCGCTCGACTCGATGCCGACGACCTTGCCGCCGAACTGGCCGCCCTTGCCCTTGAGGTCGTCGATCGAGTTGACGTCCTTCATGTAGGCGGGCACGGTCAGCTCCAGCGACGTGGGTCCGTACCAGGTGCCCAGGTCGGTGAGCCGGTCGCGGTAGAGCTCCCAGTAGCGCTTGTGGGTGGTGGGCAGCCAGGAGTCGAACTGCACGTCCATCTGCCCCTGGGCGAGCGCGGTGTACAGCGGGCCGGGGTCGAGCTGCTTGACCTCGGGCTTGAAGCCGCGGTCCTCCAGGATGTTCTGCCAGAGGTAGGTGGTGGCGACGGCCTCGTCCCAGGGGAAGTAGCCGAGCTTGATCCGCTTGCCCTGGCCGACGTTCTTGCCCGCGGCCACGCTGTCCTTGTCGCCGCCCCCGGCGAGGTTCATGCCACCCGCGATCAGCGCCAGGACGACGACGCCGACGGTGGCGACCGCGGTGCCGGGGCGGTAGCGCAGGAAGGTGGCGTAGGCGGTGCCGCGCGCGGTCGCCGCGGCCTTGGCCAGGGCGCGCCGGCCGAGCGGGGAGACCCGCTCGTTGAGGGAGCCGGTCATCCGGTCCAGGTAGATGGCGAGGATGACGACGGCCAGGCCGCTCTCGACGCCGCCGCCGATGTCGACCTGGGTGACGGCCGCGTACACGGCCTCGCCGAGGCCGCCCGCGCCGGCCATGCCCGCGATGACGACCATGGACAGGGCCAGCATGATGACCTGGTTGACGCCCGCCATGATGGTGGGCAGCGCCAGCGGCAGCTGGACGCGGACGAGGGTGTCGCGCGGGGTGGTGCCGAAGGCGCGCGCGGCCTCGACGAGTTCGCCGTCGACCTGGCGGATGCCCAGCTCGGTCATCCGCACGCCCGGCGGCATGGAGAAGACGACGGTGGCGATCAGACCGGGCATGGGTCCGATCGAGAAGAACATCACGCCGGGGATCAGGTAAACGAAGGCCGGCATGGTCTGCATGACGTCCAGTACGGGCCGCAGCGCACCGCTGACGGCCCGGCTGCGCGCCGCCCAGATGCCCAGGGGCACGGCCATCAGGAGCGTGAGCACACTGGCGACGAGGACGAGCGAGAGCGTCGCCATCGCCTCGTCCCACAGGCCGAAGGAGTCGACGAGCGCGAGACCGGCGTAGGTGACGACGGCGGCCGCCAGGCCGCGCAGCCACCAGGCGACGACGGCGAGGATGCCGGCCATCAGCAGCGGGTGGGGGGCGCCGAGCACGGCGTTCACACCGTCGTAGGCACCGGTGAGGACGGTGCTGATGGCGTCGAACAGCCAGTTCAGGTGGGTCTGGAGCCAGCTGACGGCCGACTCGACCCACTGGCCGAAGTGGATCCTAGGCACCGGCGATCACTGCTTCCTTGCGCTCGTCTTCCTTGGGCTCGTCGGTCGGCGCGACGGCGGGCTCGTCGCCCAGCGCGGCCAGCATCCGGTCGCGGGTGACGATCCCGGCGAGCTCGCCGCGGTCGTCGACGACGGCGACGGGGGCGCCGCTGCGGGCGAAGGGGGCGAACAGCTCGCAGACCGGCGTCCCGCTGGCGACGGTGGCGGGCGCGGCCGCGAGGATCTCGCGCGCGCTGTGGCCGCCACCCGGCGCGTCCATGATCGATCCGGCGGTGAGGACCCGGGAGCGGTCCACGTCCTGGATGAAGGAGGCGACGTAGTCGTTGGCGGGCCGCAGGAGGATGTCCTCGGCGGTGCCGTTCTGGACGATGCGGCCGTCGCGCATGACGGCGATGCGGTCGCCCAGGCGCATGGCCTCGTTGAGGTCGTGGGTGATGAAGACGATGGTCTTCTTCAGCCTTGTCTGGAGGTCGAGCAGCTGGTCCTGCATGTCGCGGCGGATCAGCGGGTCCAGGGCGCTGAAGGACTCGTCCATCAGCAGCAGGTCGGCGTCGGTGGCGAGCGCGCGGGCGAGGCCGACGCGCTGCTGCATGCCGCCGGACAGCTCGTCGGGCCAGGAGGCCTCCCAGCCCCCCAGGCCGGCGAGTTCCAGGGCCTCGGCGGCGCGCTGCTCGCGCTCCTCGCGCGGTACGCCCTGTACTTCGAGGCCGTAGCCGGCGTTCTCCAGCACGCTGCGGTGCGGGAAGAGCGCGAAGTGCTGGAAGACCATGCTGATGCCGCGGGAGCGCACGGCGCGCAGCTCGCGCGGGGAGAGGGCGGTCAGGTCCTGGCCGTCGTAGAGGACGCGTCCGGCGGTGGGGTCCAGCAGGCCGTTGAGCATGCGCAGCAGCGTGGACTTGCCGGATCCGGACAGACCCATCACCACGAAGATCTGGCCGGCCTCGACCTCGAAGGAGGCATCGATGACCGCGGCGGTGGTGCCGTCCGCGCGCAGCTCGTCGCGGCCCGCGCCGCCTTCGAGTCGTTTGACGGCGGCTTCGGGTCGGGTGCCGAACACTTTGTACAAGTGCTCGGCCTGGAGCCTGGACACATAAACCTCTCGGGTCGAACTCAGCACTGCCCCGACACCCCCCATCGGGCCGGGACGTGGAGCGGTGCGGTTTCGGTCCGCGTGCCCGCCGCGCCGCGAGGGCGCGGTGGCGGGGTCCGCTCCGGTGCCGCGCCTGCCCTCGATCATTCGGGGCAAACGGAACAGTGATCCACTTCACATGTCCGCCGGGGCGTGTCAGTGGGATGCGGCATGATCGGGGGCGTGACGCGACGCCTGATGCTCCTCGACACCGCTTCTCTGTATTTCCGCGCCTATTTCGGTGTGCCGGACACCGTGCGGGCCCCGGACGGCACGCCCGTGAACGCGGTGCGCGGCCTGCTCGACTTCATCGCCCGCCTGGTCCAGGACCACCACCCGGACGACCTGGTGGCCTGCATGGACTTCGACTGGCGGCCGCAGTGGCGGGTCGAGCTGATCCCCTCGTACAAGGCGCACCGGGTGGCCGAGGAGGTCGAGGCCGGCCCGGACGAGGAGGAGACCCCCGACACCCTCTCCCCGCAGGTGCCGGTGATCGAGGCGGTGCTCGACGCGGTCGGTATCGCCCGTGTCGGTGCCGTGGGTTACGAGGCCGATGACGTGATCGGCACGCTGGCGGGGCGGGCGCGGGGGCCGGTGGACATCGTCACCGGCGACCGCGACCTCTATCAGCTCGTGGACGACCGGCGGGGGGTGCGGGTGCTGTATCCGCTGAAGGGCGTCGGCTCCCTCCAGGTCGTCGACGAGGCGCTGCTGCGGGAGAAGTACGGCGTGGACGGCGCCGGGTACGCCGATCTGGCGCTGCTGCGGGGCGACCCCAGCGACGGCCTGCCGGGGGTGCCGGGCGTCGGCGAGAAGACGGCCGCGAAGCTGCTGGCCGCCCATGGCGATCTGGCCGGGATCATGGCGGCCGCCGCCGACCCGGCGTCCAAGCTGACGCCGGCGCAGCGCAGGCGCCTGGTGGAGGCGGGCCCGTATCTGGCGGTGGCGCCGAAGGTGGTGCGGGTCGCCTCCGATGTGCCGCTGGCGCCGTTCGACGCGGCGCTGCCCGCCGAGCCGCGCGACCCCATGACGCTGGAGGAGCTGGCCGAGCGCTGGGGACTGGGCGGTTCGTTGCAGCGACTGCTCGCCGTTCTCGCCGGCTGAGCTGTTAAGTTAGGTGTGCCTAACTTAAGTTACCAGGGGAGACAGCCATGGCAGACCGTCCCGTCCGGAAGAAGCCCCAGCTCAACCGCGCGCGCGTGGTGCGCACCGAGCGGCTGACGCCGCACATGGTGCGGGTCGTCCTGGGCGGGGAGGGGCTCGCGGACTTCGGGGCCGGCGAACACACCGACCATTACGTGAAGCTGCTCTTCCCCGTCGAGGGCGTCGCCTACCCCGAGCCCTTCGACATGGAGGTCATCCAGCGCGACCTGCCGCGCGACCAGTGGCCGGTGAAGCGCACGTACACCGTGCGCTCCTTCGACCGTGCCGCGCGCGAGCTGGCCATCGACTTCGTCGTCCACGGCGACGAGGGGCTGGCCGGGCCGTGGGCCGTGGCCGCGCAGCCCGGCACCGAGGTGTTCTTCCTCGGCCCCGGCGGCGCCTACTCCCCCGACCCGGCCGCCGACTGGCACCTGCTCGCGGGCGACGAGAGCGCGCTGCCGGCGATCGCCGCGTCCCTGGAGCGGATGCCGGCGGGCGCGGTCGTCCACGCCTTCGTCGAGGTCGCGGACGCGGCGGAGGAGCAGCGGCTCGACCTGCCCGAGGGCGTCCGGATCACCTGGCTGCACCGCGGCGGCGCGCCGGTCGGCGAGGCCCTCGTCAAGGCCGTGTGCTCGCTCGACTTCCCGGCCGGCGACGTGCAGGCGTTCGTCCACGGCGAGGCGGGCTTCGTGAAGGAGCTGCGCCGCCATCTCCGGGTGGAGCGCGAGATCCCGCGGGAGCGGCTGTCGATCTCCGGCTACTGGCGCCGGGGGCACGACGAGGACGGCTGGCAGGCGTCGAAGCCGGAGTGGAACAAGCAGGTGGAGGCTGAGCAGGAGACCGCGTCCGCGGACACACCGGCCGCCTAGCCCCGGGGCGGTTCCGCGCCGGGCACCGGGCGGGACATCGATACCCTCGGGCCCATGACGACCCGTGCCCGCATAGCCCTGACGAGCGCGGCGGCCGCCGCGCTCGTCCTCACGACGACCGCCGACGCCTGGGCGGACCCCTCCTGGTCGGTCACCGCGGCCGCGCCGACACAGCGCGGCCGCGAGGCCACGTTCACCGTGACGATCGACGACGGCACGCTCGACGACGCCAACGGCTATGTGACCCTCGAATCGCCCGCCTTCGTCAAGAAGATCACCATCAAGGCGAAGCGGTTCCGGGAGGGCAAGAACGGCGTCCCTTACGCCCAGGCCGCCGGCATGGTCCTCTGCGACATCACCCCCGGCACCTACCCCGTGGCGCTCAAGGACCACGGCGAGGGCCAGGCCCTGGACACCGTCGAACTGACCGTGGTGCCGGAGATGGACCCCGGCAACCGCGACTTCTGCGCCGGCCCCAAGAGCTACGACGATGTCGTCGACAAGACCAGCGAGGCCGCGCTGGCGGACGAGGACGAGGATGAGGAGGAGGACGGTTTCGGCATCGGAACCGTGATCGCCGTGAGCGCCGGCTCCGCGCTCGCCGCCGCCGTCCTCACCGCCCTGGGCACCTACACCCTCCTACGCCGCCGCACCCGCGCCGAGGCGGCCCGCGCCACGGAGGACACGGACCGCCCCTGACCGGGGATGCGGTGGGATCAACCCACCGAGGAGTACGCCACCACGCCGCGCAGCAGCCCGTCGACCGCCTTGCGGGCGTTGCGCGTGACGGGGCTGCCCTGCGGCGCGGCCGCCGCGATCTGGCCGAGGACGTCGATCAGCTGCTTGCACCAGCGCACGAAGTCGCCGGCCGGCATCTCGATCTCCCGCAGCACCTCGTCCAGCCCGTGGCCGGAGGCCCACCGGAAGGCCGCCCAGGCGAAGCCCAGGTCCGGCTCGCGCTGGCCGACACCCTCCGCCTGGTTGATCTTGTGCTGCTCCTCCAGGGCGTCCAGCCGGCCCCAGATGCGGACCATCTCGCCGAGCGCCTCCTGGGCCGGGCCCGTGGGCAGCCTGGGCGGCGCCGCGTCGTCGGCCGCCCGGGACTCGTACACCAGCGCCGACGCGCACGCCGCCAGCTCGGCGGGCTTCAGCCCGTCCCAGACACCGTCGCGCAGGCACTCGGAGGCCAGCAGGTCCAGCTCGCCGTAGAGCCGGGCCAGCCGACGGCCGTCCTCGGTCACCTCGTCGGACCGCAGATAACCGAGGTCGGTCAGCAGCGCGCAGATCCGGTCGAAGGTGCGGGCGATGGTGTTCGTCCGGCCCTCGATGCGCCGCTCCAGCTGGCGGGTGTCGCGCAGCAGGCGCTGATAGCGCTCGGCCCACCGGGCGTGGTCCTCGCGCTCGTCGCAGCCGTGGCACGGATGCGCGCGGATCGCGGTGCGCAGCCGGGTGATCTCGGTGTCGTCGGCGGCCTCCGAACGGCGCTTGCGCTGCCGGTCGGGCACCAGGTGCCCGGCCTTGGTGCGCAGCGCGGAGGCGAGGTCGCGCCGCGACTGCGGGGAGCGGGCGTTGAAGGACTTGGGGATCCGCATCCGCTCCAGCGCCTCGACCGGCACCGGGAAGTCGATCGACGCCAGTCGCTTGACCTGCCGTTCGGCGGTCAGCACCAGCGGGCGCGGGCCGTCCTGCGACTCGAAGCCGCGGTGGCGGTCCGTGCGGCCCGCGGGCAGGCCGGGGTCCAGCACCAGCGCCAGGCCCGCGAACTTCCCCGTCGGCACATGGATGACGTCACCGGGCTTGAGCTTCTCCAGCGCCGCCGCGGCCGCGACCCTGCGCTGGGTGGCACCCTGCTTGGCCAGCTCGTTCTCGCGGTCCTTGAGGTCGCGGCGCAGCCGGGCGTACTCCTCGAAGTCGCCCAGGTGGCAGGTGACGGCCTCGCGGTAACCCGCCAGGCCCTCCTCGTTCTTCTGCACCTGCCGGGAGATCCCGACGACCGACTTGTCCGCCTGGAACTGCGCGAAGGACGTCTCCAGCAGCTCCCGCGAGCGGTGCCGCCCGAACTGCGAGACCAGATTGACCGCCATGTTGTACGACGGCTTGAAGCTGGAGCGCAGCGGATAGGTGCGGGTGCCCGCCAGACCGGCGAGGGCGCCCGGGTCCATGGCGCGCTGCCACAGCACGACCGCGTGGCCCTCGACGTCGATGCCGCGCCGCCCGGCGCGGCCGGTCAGCTGGGTGTACTCGCCGGGGGTGATGTCGGCGTGCTGCTCGCCGTTCCACTTGACGAGCTTCTCCAGGACCACCGAGCGGGCCGGCATGTTGATGCCCAGCGCCAGTGTCTCGGTGGCGAAGACCGCCTTGACCAGGCCCTTGACGAACAGCTCCTCCACGACCTCCTTGAAGGTCGGCAGCATGCCCGCGTGGTGGGCGGCGATGCCGCGCTCCAGGCCCTCCAGCCACTCGAAGTAGCCCAGGACGTGCAGGTCCTCGTCGGGGATCGAGGAGGTGCGCTCCTCGACGATCTCCCGGACCCGGGCCCGCGCCTCGGTGTCGTTGAGCCGCAGCCCCGCGTACATGCACTGCTGCACGGCGGCCTCGCAGCCGGCGCGGCTGAAGATGAAGGTGATGGCGGGCAGCAGGCCCTCGGCGTCGAGCCGCTCGATGACCTCGACGCGGCTCGGTGTCCAGATCCGGCTGCGCTGGCGCCGCTCGCGCTCGCGGTCGGCCTCGCGGAGATTGCCGCGCCGGCGGTCGCGGCCGCCGAAGGGGCGGCTGTTCTCCATGCGGGCCAGCCGCACCAGGTCGGGGTTGACCTCGCGGCGGCCGGTCCCGGGGGTGCCCTCGCGGTTGTGCTTCTCCTCGAAGAGGTCGTACATCCGCCGGCCGGCCAGCACGTGCTGCCACAGGGGCACGGGCCGGTGCTCGGAGACGATCACCTCGGTGTCGCCGCGCACGGTGTCCAGCCAGTCGCCGAACTCCTCGGCGTTGGAGACGGTGGCGGACAGGGAGACCAGGGTCACCGACTCCGGGAGGTGGATGATGACCTCCTCCCAGACGGCGCCGCGGAAGCGGTCGGAGAGGTAGTGCACCTCGTCCATGACCACGTGGCCGAGGCCGATGAGGGCCGGCGAGCCGGCGTAGAGCATGTTGCGCAGGACCTCGGTGGTCATCACCAGCACCGGGGCGTCCGCGTTGACGCTGTTGTCACCGGTCAGCAGGCCGACCTTGGCCGCACCGTAGCGCTTGACGAGGTCGCTGTACTTCTGGTTCGACAGCGCCTTGATCGGGGTGGTGTAGAAGCATTTGCGGCCCTGGGTCAGGGCCAGGTGGACGGCGAATTCGCCCACGATGGTCTTGCCGGATCCGGTCGGCGCCGCGACCAGCACGCCCTTGCCCGCTTCCAGTGCCTTGCAGGCCTCTATCTGGAACGGGTCGAGCTCGAATTCGTACATCTCGCGGAAGGGAGCGAGTGCGGTGGCCTGCTCGGCGGCGCGCACCCTCGACAGGGCGTAGCGCTCAGCAGGGGACATGTCGTCGGTCATCTTGTGTACGAGCCTACCGGGGAGGTCCGACACCGCACCCGATCTTTATCGAGCTCCCAGGAGCCGCACGGCGCCCGGCACCGTGACGGCGGTGAGCGGCAGCGGGCCCAGCGGCTCGCCGTCGGCCCAGCCGGTGACGCCGGGCGCCGCGAGCCGCACCGCGGCCGCCCGGTGCACGGTCACGGCGGGGTGGCCGACGTGGGTGCCCTTGTAGACCCTCGGGAAGACCTTCAGGAGCGTGGTCCGGCTGCACGGACCGATGACGGTGACGTCGAACTTCCCGTCGTCCAGGCGAGCGCCGGGGCAGATGCGCATGCCGCCGCCGTACGAGCCGCTGTTGCCGACCGCGACGAGCGTCGCCTCGACCTCCAGCTCGGGCCCGTCGTCGAGGGTGATCCGGTACGCGGTCGTCCGCAGGGCGGCCAGCTCGGCGAGCAGGGCCACGTCGTACCGCAGTCGTCCGGTGGGGAACCGCATCCGGTTGCCGCGGTCGTTGACCCGTGAGTCGAAGCCGGAGGCGAGGACGGTGCCGAACCAGGTGTCACCGGCCCTGCCGAGGTCCACGGCCCGGCCGCCGTCGCCCTTGAGCGCCTCGGCGATGACCCGGCCGGCCGCCGCGGGGTCGCGGACGGGCAGGCCGGCCGCGCGGGCGAAGTCGTTGCCGGTGCCGACGGCCACCACGCCGAGCGGCGTCGGTGTCCCGGCGACCGCCTGGAGGGCGAGCGAGGACATGCCGTCGCCGCCCACGGCTATCAGCGCGCCCGTGCCGGCGGCCACGGCCTCGCGGGCCCGGCGCAGCGCGTCGGGGGCGTTCTCGCCCAGGACGGTACGGACGGAGAAGCCGGCGTCGCGCAGCACCCGGGCCGCCGGCTGCGCGGCGCGCGCGCCCCGCCCACGGCCCGCCGTCGGGTTGACGAAGAGGGTGATTTCGCTGGTCACCCGGGGACGATACCGGGTCGGGGAACGCCTTGGGGCGGTCGCCGGGAAGCGGCCGCCCCACGGCGGAAAGGAGGTGCGTGACGCGTCAGGTCACGTCGTCGTAGCCGGTGCGCCGGGCGGGCCGCTCGCTCAGGGCGGGCAGCGGCTGGGAGTCACCGACCGGCTCCGGGGTGAGGTCCAGCGGTGCGGCCTCGTCGTCGTCCAGCAGACGGTCGGGGTTGCGCCGCGCGCGGCGCTTGTCGTTGAGCAGCGAGAACCCGACGGCGCCGAAGTAGAGAATGATGATCGGCACGGCGAGGACGCACATGCCCAGCGGGTCGGTGCTCGGCGTGGCGACCGCGCCGAAGACGAAGACGCCCATGACGACGCCGCGCCACCACTTGATCATCGTCCGGCCGGTGACCATGCCGGCGATGTTCATCATGACCAGTATCAGCGGCAGCTCGAAGGCCAGGCCGAAGACGAGGATCATCCGGACGGTGAAGTCGAGGATGTCGTCCAGGTTGAGGGTGTTGGCCGCGGAGTCGGGGGTGATGCTCAGCAGCACCCGCATGCTCGTGGGCATGATCACGTAGGCGAGGTAGGCGCCCGCGACGAACAGCGGCGCGGCCGTGGCCACGAAGGCGACCGTGTACTTCTTCTCGTTCTTGTGCAGGCCGGGCGCCAGGAACGCCCACAGCTGGTAGAGCCAGACCGGCGCGGAGACGGTGACGCCGGCCAGCAGGGAGACCTTCACCGTGGTGGTGAACGGCGACGCCAGGCTGTTGAAGACCAGGACCGCACAGTTGCCGCCGCGGCTCTGGCTCAGGTCCCGGCCGGGGCACTTGGGCACCGGGGCGGACAGGAAGTCCATGATCTGCTTGTTGTAGAACGCGGCGACGACGGCCACCACGACGATGGCCAGGACGGCCTTCGCCAGGCGGTTGCGCAGTTCACGCAGGTGCTCCGCGAGCGGCATCCGCCCCTCGGGGTCCTTCTCCTTCTTGCGGGCAGGCTTGAGCAACCCACATCCCTATCTCGTGCGGCAGACGGCGCCATCGGCGGCCGCCCGATCATCCCTGGGTCAGTGCTGCTGCGTCGTGTGGTCGCTCGGCTCGTTCACCGGGCGGGCACCGGCGACATCACCGGGGGCGGCCTTGATCGTACGAGGGGTCTGGGCGGAGGCGGGCGGGTCGGCCGGGGCGGAGGCGTTGTCCTGGCCCTCCGACTTCATGGCCTTGGCCTCGCTCTTGAGGATGCGGGCGGACTTGCCGAGCGAGCGCGCCATGTCCGGAAGCTTCTTCGCACCGAACAGCAGGACGATGACGACGAGAATAAGAATGATCTCGGGGGCGCCGAGCCTTCCGAACATATGCGTTTACCTTCTCACCGAAGCGGCATGAGTGTGGGTACTGCCACCTGATCGGACATTTGTCCATCAGTCGTACGGCAGCGATCGTAACGCGCAGGGGTAAACGCTGGGCAATCCCTGTGCGTACGCCCGGCTGCGACCCTCCGCCTCGTCAGCAGGGTCACCCAAAACAGCGTACCGCCAGGCCCCGGACCCCAGGAAAGGCCGGGACCGCCCAGGGCCGGCCGAGTCGGCCCCGGCCCCTCAGTCCTGGCGCGAAGTGTGCGCGACGTGCGCGGCCAGCGGGGTCGCCGCCCGTTCGAGGTCCTCGGCCGCACGGGTGATACGCCGCGAGCTCTCGGACACCTGTCCGGCCAGTCTCCGCACCTCCACCAGGACCCGGGCGGCGAGCACACCGAGCACGGCGATGCCGCAGAAGGCGAGGGCGATGGCGAGCATGGGCCAGAACATGGGGGCGAGCCTATCGGGGCGGGGGGAGATGGCCGGATTGCGCCGGTCGCGGTGGATCGGACCGGAGCTCCATGAGTCGTACGGATCACACCGTACGGGCGCGGGGCACGGTACGAGTCACACCGTACGGGCGCGGGGCACGGCGCGGCTCACACCGAGGAGTGCAGCCGCAGGGTGCTCACCCCACCGCCCGTCAGCAGCTCCACGATCCGCTCCCCCGCCGGCTTGCGGACGGCCGAGCCGCAGTCGGGGCAGGTGAAGGAGTAGAACGTGGTCCGGTCGCTCGCCCCGATCGCCAGCCGCAGCGCCGCCGCGGCCAGCTCGAAGCGGCCCCGGCAGTCGGGGCAGGCCGCCATGAAGGTCGCGGCGGTGGTCATGCGCGTGTCCGTCGTCGTTCCCGTGTCCATGGTCGGCCCCCTCACTCGCCGTATGCCGCGAGCGCCTCACGCGCCGCGTCCCGGGCGCTGTCCGCCAGCTCCGGCGGGGTGACGATCCGGCCGTCCCGGCCCAGGCGCAGCGCCAGCCGGCGCAGCGAGGCCGGCTCCGGGGTGCGCAGGGTGATCCGCAGGCCGCCCTCGGGCAGCTCCTCGGCCTCGTCGTGCGGGTAGTACTCGGCGACCCAGCGGCCGCCGGGCCCGACCTCGACGACGACCTCGGGGTCCTCCGCGGCCGGCTGCACCAGCCCCTCGGACAGGTCGCGCAGCTCCACGGGCGGCGGGTCGGAGGGCTCGTCCAGCAGTCGGATCTCGGCCACCCGGTCCAGGCGGAAGGTGCGCCGCGCCTCGGAGAGGCGGCACCACGCCTCCATGTAGGTGTGGCCGACGGCGAACAGCCGGATGGGGTCGACCTCGCGCTCGGTGAGCTCGTCGCGGGCGGGAGAGTAGTAGCGCAGCCAGACCCGGCGGCGCTCGGCGATGGCCCGGTCGACGTCGGCGAAGACGCCGCCCTCGGACTCGAAGGTGACCGACAGCCGGGAGCTGGCGCCCGCCGCCTCTCCGGCCGCGGTCTCGATCTTGGCGGTGGCGCGCACCAGCGCCTGCCGGTCGCTCTCCCGCAGGCCCGGGAGGGTGGCGACGGCCCGGGCGGCCACCAGCAGCGCGGTGGCCTCGTCCGCGGCGAGCCGCAGCGGCTCGCCGGTGCTGGTGCCGGAGGCATCGGGGTTGTGCCACCAGATGCGGTCGCCGTCGGTGTCGATGTCCAGCAGATCGCCGCCGCGGAAGCTGGTGCCGCACATCGGCAGCACATCCAGGTCACCGATGAGCTCGTCCTCGGTGATGCCGAAGGCGCGTGCCACATCGGCGACCCGGGCACCGGGGCGCTCCCGCAGATAGGTGACCAGCGACAGCATCCGCCGCGTCTGGTCGATGGCGTTTCCGGCCATAAGAAGTCGGTTCCGTTCCCTTCCGGCTCTCGTCTGATCTGCTCTGCTCGGGTCGGCGTCCGCCCGGGTCAGCCCTTGGCCACGGCGCGCAGCCGGTCGACCACATCGGCCCGCAGCTCGGCGGGTTCGAGGACGATCACATCGGGGCCGAACTCCACCAGCCAGGCGTCCAGCCCGTGCCCGTACGGGATCTCCAGCTCGTCCCACCCGTCACCGAGGTCACGGGCGGACAGGGCGCGGGCCCGCAGCGGATAGCCGTGGCCGGCCCGGACCTTGATCCGGGCGGTGCCGGTGGCGGTCTCCCCCGCCCAGGTCTCGACCGTCTCGCGGACGGTGACGTGGTCGGGCACCGGGGCGGTGAACGGGATGCCCCGGGAGCGCACCTTGCCGGTGATCCGGGAGAGCCGGAAGACCCGCTCGGCGCCGCGGTCGCGGTCCCAGCCGGCCAGATACCAGTGGCCGCGCCAGCACTCCAGGGTCCAGGGCTCGACGTGCCGCTGCTCGGGGCGGGCGGCGTTGGCCTTGCGGTAGTCGAAGATCACCGGGCGGCGGTCGCGGGCGGCGAGCATCAGCGGTTCGAAGGCCGCCTCGTGGACCGGGATGTGCGGTTCGAGGGCGCTGTGGCTCTCGTACGGGTCGTCGGCGAGCGGCATGCCGGCCGCGCGCAGCTTCTGGAGGGCGCCGCTGGCGGCACCGGCGAGGCGGGCCTGCTGCCACACCTTGGCCGCCAGGCCCAGCGCGGCCGCCTCCTCGACGTCGAGGGTGACCGGCGGGAGGCGGTTGCTGTCCCGGCGGGCGAGATAGCCGGTCTCGCCGTCGAGGCTCTCGACCGTCTCGATGATCAGGCCGAGCTCGCGCAGATCGTCCTTGTCGCGCTCAAACATCCGGTTGAAGGCGTCATCGCTTCCGGTCGCGGCGTCCGACAGCCCGAAGGCCTCCCGATATGCCTCGATCGAGGTCCGCAACTCCCGCTTGCTGAGCGGACGACGCGTGCCCAGCAGGCACAGCGCCAGGTTCATCAGCCGCTCGGCCTTGGCAATCGCCATCGACGCCCTCTCTACTTGTGCTCTCAACCGTTGACCGTACCGCTCCGGACTCCTCCGGCAAAAGCCGAGGGCCCATGCCCGTAGGCATGGGCCCTCGGCCCGGGGTTCCCCGAGGTGTCAGACGGACACCAGGTCGCAGACGAAGATCAGCGTCTCGCCCGGCGCGATGGCGTTGCCCGCGCCGCGGTCGCCGTAGGCGAGGTGGGCGGGGATGATCAGCTCGCGGCGGCCGCCGACCTTCATGCCCTGGACACCCTGGTCCCAGCCGGCGATGACCTGGCCGACACCCAGCTGGAACTGGAGCGGGGCGCCACGGTTCCAGCTGGCGTCGAACTCCTCGCCGGTGGAGAAGGCCACGCCCACGTAGTGGACCTTGACCATGTCGCCGGCCTTGGCGACGGCGCCGTCGCCCTCCCAGATGTCCCGGATCTTCAGGTCGGTCGGCGGCTCGCCACCCGGGAAGTCGATCTCGGGCTTGTCGATGCTCACGAAATTGCTCCTACGAAAGAATCTTGTAGACAACCGTGCAAGTCTGGCAGATGTCCGGAGGTGGGATCGGCCGACGCGGTCACTCGACGCGATCAGCGGATCCCTCAGCGGGCCCCTCGGCGCGTTCCTCGGCGCATCCCTCGGCAGGGACGGTCAGCCGACGCCCAGGATGTCGACGACGAAGACCACCGGCGAGTCGAACTGCTTCTGCTGCTCCTCGGTGAGCGCGCTCTTCGGCACGACCATCATCACGCGGCTGCCGACCTTCTTGCCCGCCAGCCCCTCCTGCCAGCCCGGCAGGCTCTTCAGCGCCACCGACTGGATGCCGCCCTGGGTCCAGGTGTTGTCCAGCGGCTTGCTGTCCTTCCAGAGGAAGGCCTCGAAGTGCGTCTTGATGCTGTCGTCCTTGCCGACGGCCTTGCCGTTGCCCTCGATGATCGTCTCGGACACCGCCTTCGACGGGGCGTCACCCTTGGGAATCGTGACCGAGGGGGCCTTGCCGTCGGTGTTCGTGCCCACCTTCGGCAGCGCGTCGTCCTTCTGCTCGACGACCTTGCCCTCGGGCTTGTTCGGCGTGACGCTCTTGAGGTCCACGACAAAGACAAGGGTGGACTTCGGGGGAATCGTCTCGCCCTGGCCCTGGTCGCCGTAACCCTTGTCGGGCGGGATGACCAACTCGACACGGCTGCCGAGCTTCTGGCCCACCAGGCCCTCGTCCCAGCCCTTGACGACCTTGCCGGTGCCGATCTCGAAGGTGGCGGGCTGGCCGCGGTCCCAGCTGTTGTCGAAGACCTTGCCGTTCCACAGCTGACCCAGGTAATTGGCCGTCAGGGCGTCGCCCTTCTTCAGCGTGGCGCCGTCGCCCTCCTTGAGGACCTTGATCTTCAGATCCTTGGGGGCGTCGCCCTTCCCCTTTTCGATCTTGGGCTTCTGACCCTCCGCACCACTGACCGCGGGTGGCTCACCGGACTTGCCGGAGTCGTCGCTGCCGCACGCCGAAGCGGTGACTAGCAGAAGGGGGGCGATCAGCAGGGCTGCGATTCGGCGCACGGAATTCCCTCGAGACGGGCGGCGGTCGGACACATTGGACGGGGCCACTCTAACCATGGCACGCGACAGCGGTGGAGCCCGTGCTCACCGGCCCCACCGCCGTCCGCCCGTACGGCGGCCGCCCACCGCTCCTACATCCCGGCGATCAGCTTCTCCACCCGGTCGTCCACCGACCGGAACGGGTCCTTGCACAACACCGTCCGCTGCGCCTGGTCATTGAGCTTCAGATGCACCCAGTCGACCGTGAAGTCACGGCGCTGCTCCTGCGCCCGGCGGATGAAATCACCGCGCAGCCGGGCCCGCGTGGTCTGCGGCGGCACCGACTTGCCCTCGAAAATCTTGAGGTCATTGCACACCCGGGCCGCCTGACCCCGCTTCTCCAGCAGGTAATACAGCCCCCGGCGACGATGGATGTCGTGATACGCCAGATCTATCTGCGCGACCCTGGGATGGGACATGGTGATGTTGTTCTTGGCGCGGTACCGCTCGATGAGCCGGTACTTCATCACCCAGTCGATCTCGGTCTGGATCCGGTCCAGGTCCTCCTCCCGGATCGCCTCCAGCGTGCGGCCCCACAGCTCCAGGACCCGCTCCACCGTGCCCGTACGGATCCCCCGGCGCTCGCAGAAGTCCACGGCCTTCTCGTAGTACTCCTGCTGGACCTCCAGGGCGGAGGCCTCGCGGCCGCTGGCCAGGCGCACCTTTCGTCTGCCGGTGATGTCGTGGCTGACCTCGCGGATCGCCCGGATCGGGTTCTCCAGGGTCAGGTCGCGCATCACCGTGCCCGCCTCGATCATGCGCAGGACGAGGTCGGTGGCGCCGACCTTCAGCAGCATCGTCGTCTCGGACATGTTCGAGTCGCCGACGATCACATGCAGCCGGCGGTACCGCTCGGCGTCGGCGTGCGGCTCGTCCCTGGTGTTGATGATCGGACGCGACCGCGTCGTCGCGGAGCTGACGCCCTCCCAGATGTGCTCGGCACGCTGACTGACGCAGTAGACCGCGCCCCGCGGGGTCTGCAGCACCTTCCCCGCACCGCACAGCAACTGCCGCGTCACGAGGAAGGGGATGAGAATGTCCGCGAGCCGGGAGAACTCGCCATGGCGGGCCACGAGGTAGTTCTCATGGCAGCCGTAGGAGTTTCCCGCCGAGTCCGTGTTGTTCTTGAACAGATAGACGTCGCCCGCGATGCCCTCCTCATGCAGGCGGCGTTCGGCATCGACGAGCAGGCCCTCAAGAATGCGCTCGCCCGCCTTGTCGTGGGTGACCAGCTCGATCACACTGTCGCACTCGGGAGTTGCGTATTCCGGGTGCGAACCCACGTCCAGGTAGAGACGAGCACCGTTGCGCAGGAAGACATTGCTGCTGCGCCCCCAGGAAACGACACGGCGGAAGAGGTAGCGCGCCACTTCGTCAGGTGACAGTCGGCGCTGTCCCCTGAACGTGCACGTGACGCCGTACTCGTTCTCCAGCCCGAAAATGCGGCGATCCATGACTGAACATTACGCCTGATGCCCTGCTCTGAAACCGGGTTCGACAGCACCGTTCCGATCATTTTCCGACCGGGCCACGACCGTCGACCGGGCATCGGGAGCTCCGAGGGAGCGCCGCGCCAGCACCAGGACGAGCAGGGCGGCCGCACCGCCGCCCACCGCGACCATGAAACCGGCCCGCGCGCCGCCGTGCTCGACCGCCGGGCCCACGAAGGCGGTACCGATGGCCGCACCGACACCGAAGGACGTCACCAGCCACGAGAACGCCTCCGTGACGGTGCCCCGCGGCGCGTGCCGGTCCACGACGACGAACGCGCAGGCCAGCGCGGGCGCCAGGAAGACACCGGCCGCCCCGGCGAGGATCACCATGGTGACGACGCCCGGCACCAGCAGCAGCGGCACGTACCCCACCGCGAGACCGACGACGAGCACCCGCAGCCGCTGCTCCGGGCTCCCAGGCCACTGCCGCGCACCGTAGATCGAACCCCCGATGAGGGCGCCGACGCCGAGGGCCGAGAGCAGGTAGCTGGCGACGTCGCCACCACCGTGGCCGTCACCGTAGGCGACCGCCGCCACGGCGATCGAACCCAGGGCCGAGCCGATGAAGAAGAACGAACCGAGCAGCACCAGCAGCCCGCGCGAGCGCAGCGCGCCCAGCCAGTGCGCCTCGCGGGCCTCGCTGCGCCACTTCCGCGAGGGCGGCGAGGTGACCACGGCGAGGGCGCCCAGGAGACCGAGCACATTGAGGACGAACAGCGCGCCGGCCTCGGACCAGTAGGCCACGATCCGCATGACGATCAGCGGACCGACCACGTAGATCAGTTCCTGCGCGATCGCGTCGAGGGAGTAGGCGGCGTGGATGTCGTCCTCGCTCTTGAGGACCGAGGGCCACAGGGCCCGCAGCCCGCCCTCCAGCGGCGGCGTGAAGAAGCCGGCCACGATCATGGCGAGGTAGGACAGCGGCAGCGGGTCCGTGCCGACCACGGTGAACAGCGTCATGCCGAGTGCGGCCAGGACGGCCGAGGGCAGGATCACGCGCGGCTGCCCGAAGAGGTCGACGGCCCGGCCGAGCAGCGGCTGGCCGAAGGCGTTGGCCACGCCGTAGACGGCGGAGAGCGCACCGGCGAGGGTGTAGCTGCCGCCCTCGGCGCGGACGAAGAGCACGATCGCCAGCGCGGCGGTCGCGTTCGGCAGCCGCCCCACCAGCGTGCCGGTCAGCAGCCGCGCCGCATGCCGCGTCCTGAGCATCTCGACGTATCCGCCGCCCGCCCCTGCCATGGTCCGCCTCTCGTTCGACCCGGGTCGTTTTCGACCGAGCCAGTACGGTTTTACGTATAACTAGCGCCGTTATACGTACCATGGCCGCAGCCCGCGGGTCCAACCGTCGCGGGCCGGTACAGGGGAGGCAGCCAGTGACCAGCGGCGGAGAGACCGGGACCGCGGGGGTGGCCGCGGGGCCCGTCGCCGGGCGCGCGACGGGCGAGGACCGGGGTCCGGACGACTCGGGCGCGCGCGGACGCGCGGACGCGCGGACGCCCAAGGAGGACGGGCCGGGCAGCGGAGCCGGGTCGGCACAGCGGGACGACGCCGACCAGGGCGAGGCAGCCCTCACCGCCGGGGACGAGCCCGGTAAGCCGACCGACCGCCGCGGCGCCCCCGAGGACGGGCCGGGCCACCAGCCCGGTTCCGCACGGGACATCCAGCACGACGACCGAGCCGAGGGCACACCCGGCGGCCGCACCGGCGTGCCCGACCACCCGCACGACGGCCCCGGCGCCCGGCCATCCGCGACCGACGGGACCGTCCCGCTCGACACACCCGGAGGGGACCGCTGGCCCAGCATTCGCGGGCCCCGGACCGGGGCCCGGGCCACCAGCCGGGACGTCGCGCGCGTCGCGGGGGTCTCGCAGGCGACTGTTTCGCTCGTCATGGGCGAGAAATGGCGGGGCCGGGTCTCCGAGCGCACCGCGGAGGCCGTGCGGTCCGCCGCCCGGAGCCTCGGCTACCGGCCGAATCTCGCCGCCCGCAACCTCCGCCTCGGCCGGACCCGAACCGCGCTGATGGTCGTGCCGGCCCTCACCAACGAGTTCTTCGCCCGTGTCTACACGGGCGCCGCCCGCGTCGCCGCCGAGCACGGTGTCGGCGTCGTCCTCTACCCCTCCCCGGAAGGCGTCGGCCCCGCCCGCGACCCCTTCGCCTCGGCCCGCGCCACCCTCGACGGCGTCATCGCGTCCTCCATGGCGGCCGAGGCCCTGACCGCCCTCCGCGAAGGCGGCCTGCCACTGGTGATGCTCGACAGCGACCCCCGGCGCGCCGAGGCGTCGGCCACCGTCAACCTCGACATCGCGGACGGCATGCGCCAGGTCACCGAGCACCTGCTCGCCCTCGGCCACCGCCGCTTCGTCCACCTCGCGGCCGACATCGACTCCTGGACCTTCCACGTCCGGGCCCGCGCCCTGGCCGAGGCACTGCGCGGGGCCGCCGGCACGGACGTGCGCACCGAACCCGCCGCCCTCACCGTCCCCGACGGGCTGCGGGCCGCCGAGCGCGCCCTCACCCGGCCCGGCCCCCGCCCCACCGCCCTGATCTGCGACGACGACATCCTCGCCGCAGGTGCGTGCAAGGCCGCCCGACGCCTGGGACTGCGCGTCCCCGACGACGTCTCGGTGACCGGATTCGACGACCTGTCGCTGGCCACCGCGGTCGAGCCGGAGCTCACCACCGTCCGACTGCCGGCCGAGGCCGTGGGAGAGGCCGGTATGCGCGCGCTGATGGCCGTCCTGGACGGCAGGCCGCCGACCGCGGTGGCCCTGCCGGTGGAGCTCGTCGGCCGCGGCACGACGGCGACGGCGGTCGTCAGCGGCTGAAAACCGTCATAGAAACGCCGGACGGGCTGGGAAATGCAGATCCCAGCCCGTCCGGCGTTTCTTGGGGAGACCCCGACTACTCCTCCGCGTCCCCGGAGCCCTCCGCCTCGGAAGCCGCGGCATCGGCTGCGCCACCGGCCGCGTCCTCCTCCAGCAGGCGGGAGAGCTGCCGACCCAGCAGCCGCTTGAACTTGCGCTGCTGCGGCCGCGTACGGTCCAGGACCGCGACCTCCAGCTGCTCGGCGGTCAGCGTGCGCGCCTCCCCGCCGTTGCTGTCCCGGGTCAAGGACTCCATCGCGAGCTTGAGCGCCTCGGACAGGGTCATCCCGTCCCGGTGCCGCTGGTCGAGATAGCTGCTGATCTGGTCGGCATTGCCACCGACCGCGACCGAGCCGTGCTCGTCGACGATGGAGCCGTCGTGCGGCAGGCGGTAGATCTGATCGTCCTCGGGGCCTGCCCCGACCTCGGCGACGATCAGCTCCACCTCGTACGGCTTCTCGCCGGCGCTGGAGAAGATGGTGCCCAGCGTCTGGGCGTAGACATTGGCCAGCCCGCGCGCGGTGACGTCCTCGCGGTCGTAGGTGTAGCCGCGCAGGTCGGCGTAGCGAACACCGCCGATCCGCAGATTCTCGAACTCGTTGTACTTCCCGACCGCCGCGAAGGCGATCCGGTCATAGATCTCGCTGACCTTGTGCAGCGCGCGGGACGGGTTCTCGGCGACGAAGACAACGCCGTCGGTGTACTGGAGCACGACGACGCTGCGCCCGCGCGCGATGCCCTTGCGGGCGTACTCGGCGCGGTCGGCCATGGCCTGCTGGGGTGAGACGTAGAACGGCGTCGACACCGGCTATCCGTCCCTTTCTGTCAGTGACGAGTCAATTCCACAAGGCATCGGACGGCCCTCAGAGCAGCGCGGCCCGCGGGCCGTCGGGCTCCTCCAGCCGACGCTCGTGGATCGCGCGGACGATCTCGGAGCACTGGGCCTCGGTGAGCCTGCGGAATCCCTCGTCGGTGATGACGGTGACGATCGGGTAGATACGGCGCGCCAGGTCGGGGCCGCCCGTCGCGGAGTCGTCGTCGGCGGCGTCGTACAGGGCCTGGACGACGAGCGTGGTGGCCTGGCTCTCCGTGAGGTTCTCCCGGAAGAGCTTCTTCAGGGCACCGCGGGCGAAGACCGAACCCGAGCCGGTGGCCGCGAAGCCGTGCTCCTCGGAGCGTCCGCCGGTCACGTCGTAGGAGAAGATGCGGCCCTTCTGCCGGTCGACGTCCCAGCCCGCGAAGAGCGGCACCACGGCGAGGCCCTGCATGGCCATGCCGAGGTTGCTGCGGATCATCGTGGACAGCCGGTTCGCCTTGCCCTCCAGGGAGAGCTGGGCGCCTTCGACCTTCTCGAAGTGCTCCAGTTCGAGCTGGAAGAGCCTGACCATCTCCACGGCGAGGCCGGCCGTGCCGGCGATGCCGACGGCCGAGTACTCGTCGGCCGGGAAGACCTTCTCGATGTCGCGCTGCGCGATGACATTGCCCATCGTCGCCCGCCGGTCACCGGCCAGCACCACACCGCCGGGGAACGAGGCCGCGACGATGGTCGTGCCGTGCGGGATCTCGATGGCGCCCTGCACCGGGGGGAGCACCCGGTTGCCCGGCAGGAGCTCCGGGGAGTGCGCGCCGAGGAAATCCATGAACGACGAGGAGCCGGGTGTCAGGAAGGCAGCTGGTAGACGCCCGGTGCTACGAGTGTTGGCTTCCACACGTTTCCTTCCACGTATGCGGCGGCCCGCCTCAACGCGTCCGCCCGATCCTTGAACTGCCCCAACGCCGCGTTGCAGCTGAAGCACAGTACGCCCCGGATTTTACCCGTCTCGTGATCATGGTCCACGTGCTCGGGGCGGGCGTCGAGACAGATGACGCACACGCCGCCTTGCTGTTTCACGAGATCACGCAATTCATCCAGGGTCAGACCATATCTGCGTCGGAAATAGCTGTCGCGATTGCGCTCCGCACGGCATTCCCGGCAGTAGCTCGCCCATCCGTCGGACGAGGTCTTGTTCTTCTCCCACTCGCTGTGAGGCTTCACCTGCTCGCAGTCCGGGCAACGCTTGTGCCCGCGCGGCACAGGCACCCTCACCCGCACCACGCAGCCCTTCGCCTCCTGACGCTGCTTGTAGTACTCGGCAGCGCATACCCGGCAGTACGACTGGAGGCCGTCCTTCAGCGATTGGTTGGAGGCAAACGCATCGCGAGGCAATGTCCGCTTGCATCGAGAACATTTCTTCCCTTGATGCAATTCGGACATTATTTGCTATTCCCCGCCTTTCTGAACAAATGACCTCACGAAATCCTCGGCGTTCTCCTCGAGGACGTCGTCGATCTCGTCCAGTACGGAGTCCACGTCGTCCGACAGCTTCTCCTGTCGTTCCTTGAGGTCCTCCGAGACCTGTGCGTCCTGGGCCTGCTCCTCCACGTCCTCCGTGGATCGCGTGGCCTTCTGCTGCCCGCCGCCGGTGTCCTTGGTCGCCATATCCCTCACCCCGCTCGCTTCGACGTACAAGATCAGAGGTAGTTCAGACGTGCTCGGCCCTACAAGATCCGACCCTACAAGCAGGGTCCGACATCGGCCCTGTACTTGCTACAACGTCCCGGAACCACCGTGATGATTCCCAGAACGCAGCCTTCTCAGACCCCTCGCCGGTCACCGCTCAGCCGCCCGACAGGACCCGTACCAGGTCTTCCGCCGTGCGACAGCGGTCCAGGAGCTCCTTGACGTGGTTGCGGGTGCCCCGCAGTGGCTCCAAGGTGGGGACCCGTTGCAGGGAGTCACGGCCGGGGAGGTCGAAGATGACCGAGTCCCAGGACGCGGCCGCCACGTCGTCGGCGTACTGCTCCAGGCAGCGGCCCCGGAAGTACGCGCGGGTGTCCTCCGGCGGGGCCGTGCGGGCCCGCTGGACCTCGGTCTCGTCCAGCAGCCGCTTCATCCGGCCGCGGGCCGCCAGGCGGTTGTACAGGCCCTTGTCGGCGCGTACGTCCGCGTACTGGAGGTCGACCAGGTGCAGCCGGGCCGCGTCCCAGTCCAGGCTGTCGCGGCGGCGGTAGCCCTCCAGGAGCTCCCGCTTGGCGACCCAGTCCAGCTCGCCGGACAGGCTCATCGGGTCGTGTTCGAGGCGGCCCAGCACGTCTTCCCAGCGGGTGAGGACGTCCTTGGTCTGCTCGTCCGCGTCGGCCCCGAAGCGGTCCTCGACGTACTTGCGCGCCAGCTCGAAGTACTCCATCTGGAGCTGCACGGCGGTGAGGGTGCGCCCGCTGCGGAGCGTGATGAGCCGCTTCAGCGTGGGGTCGTGGCTGACCTGGTGGAGGGTGCGGACCGGCTGTTCGACGGCCAGGTCGGAGGCGATGAAGCCGTCCTCGATCATCGACAGCACCAGGGCCGTGGTGCCCAGCTTCAGATACGTCGAGATCTCCGACAGGTTCGCGTCGCCGATGATCACGTGCAGGCGGCGGTACTTCTCCGCGTCGGCGTGCGGCTCGTCGCGGGTGTTGATGATGGGGCGCTTGAGCGTGGTCTCCAGGCCGACCTCGACCTCGAAGTAGTCCGCGCGCTGGCTGAGCTGGAAGCCGTGCTCGTGGCCGTCCTGGCCGATGCCGACGCGGCCGGCGCCGGTGACCACCTGCCGGGAGACGAAGAAGGGCGTCAGGTGCCGCACGATGTCCGAGAAGGGGGTCTCCCGCTTCATCAGGTAGTTCTCGTGGGTGCCGTAGGACGCGCCCTTGTTGTCGGTGTTGTTCTTGTAGAGATGGATCGGCTGGGCTCCGGGCAGCTGGGCGGCGCGCTCGGCGGCCTCGGCCATGATCCGCTCGCCGGCCTTGTCCCACAGGACGGCGTCCCGCGGGTTGGTGATCTCCGGGGAGCTGTACTCGGGGTGCGCGTGGTCGACGTAGAGCCGCGCGCCATTGGTGAGGATGACATTGGCCAGGCCGATGTCCTCATCCGTGAGCTGGCTGGAGTCGGCGGCCTCACGGGCGAGGTCGAAGCCGCGGGCGTCCCGCAGCGGATTCTCCTCCTCGAAGTCCCAGCGGGCTCGTCGCGCCCGGTGCATCGCCGCCGCGTAGGCGTTGACGATCTGGGACGAGGTGAGCATGGCATTGGCGTTCGGGTGACCGGGGACGGAGATCCCGTACTCCGTCTCAATGCCCATTACTCGCCGTACGGTCATGCGGCCCTCCTTGCCCGGCGGCGCCCCCTGGTGGGGTCGGCGCTCAAGTACCGCTGCGCATCCGGTCCGTGTCCGGTCCCCGATCCCCCACTGCGCATCGCGGCGGTATCGAAGAGCCTAGAACGGCTTTGCGGCGGTGGGGAGATCATTACAGTCATTGCTCCGGTTCGTGCCGTACCCGGTCGATCAATGCCCCCGTGCCGGAATCCTGGCGGAAATGCGGCCCGGCTGCCCGGAAAAACACGTCCGGCCGCGGACGCCCCGGGCGTCCTCCCGCCGGGGCGGGTGGACAGGGCATTCGCGGCCGGACGACGTTCTTACAGGTACTGACCGGTATTGGCCACCGTGTCGATGGAGCGACCGGTGTCGGCGCCCTGCTTTCCGGTGACGAGGGTACGGATGAAGACGATCCGCTCGCCCTTCTTGCCGGAGATCCGGGCCCAGTCGTCCGGGTTGGTGGTGTTGGGCAGGTCCTCGTTCTCCTTGAACTCGTCCACGCAGGCGGCGAGCAGGTGGGAGACGCGCAGACCCTTCTGGTTGTGGTCGAGGAATGCCTTGATGGCCATCTTCTTGGCCCGGTCCACGATGTTCTGGATCATGGCGCCGGAATTGAAGTCCTTGAAGTACAGGACTTCCTTGTCACCATTGGCGTAGGTGACCTCCAGGAAGCGGTTCTCCTCGGATTCCGCGTACATCTGCTCGACGACCGACTGGATCATGCCGGCCACGGCGGACTTCGCGTCGCCGGCGTGCTCGGCGAGGTCGTCCACGTGGATGGGCAGGGTGGCGGTCAGGTACTTCGAGAAGATGTCCTTGGCGGCCTCCGCGTCCGGACGCTCGATCTTGATCTTCACATCGAGGCGGCCGGGGCGCAGGATCGCGGGGTCGATCATGTCCTCGCGGTTGGAGGCGCCGATGACGATGACGTTCTCCAGGCCCTCCACGCCGTCGATCTCGGAGAGCAGCTGCGGGACGATGGTGTTCTCCACGTCCGAGCTGACTCCGGAGCCGCGGGTGCGGAAGAGGGAGTCCATCTCGTCGAAGAAGACGATGACGGGGGTGCCCTCGCTCGCCTTCTCCCTGGCGCGCTGGAAGATCAGCCGGATGTGCCGCTCGGTCTCGCCGACGTATTTGTTGAGCAGCTCGGGGCCCTTGATGTTGAGGAAGAAGCTCTTCCCCGCGGGCTGTCCGGTGACCTCGGCGACCTTCTTGGCAAGGGAGTTGGCGACGGCCTTGGCGATGAGCGTCTTGCCGCAGCCGGGCGGGCCGTACAGCAGCACGCCCTTGGGCGGCCGCAGTTCGTGCTCCTTGAAGAGGTCGGGGTAGAGGTAGGGGAGCTCGACCGCGTCGCGGATCAGCTCGATCTGGTTTCCCAGGCCGCCGATCTTCGTGTAGTCGATGTCGGGGACCTCTTCGAGGACGAGCTCCTCGACCTCGCTCTTCGGGATGACCTCGTAGACGTAGCCGGAGCGGGGTTCGAGCAGGAGGGCGTCGCCGGGGCGGATGGTGATGTCCAGCAGCGGCTCGGCGAGCCTCACCACCCGCTCCTCGTCGGTGTGCCCGATGACCAGGGCGCGCTCGCCGTCCTCAAGGATCTCCTTGAGGGTGACGATGTCCCCGGCCCGCTCGTACTCCATGGCGTCGACCACGTTGAGGGCTTCGTTGAGCATGACCTCCTGGCCTCGCCGGAGGTCCTCGAGCTCGACGCTGGGGCTGACATTGACCCGGAGTTTGCGGCCTCCGGTGAAGATGTCGCAGGTGCCGTCCTCGTTCGCCTGCAGAAAGACCCCGAAGCCGGCCGGCGGCTGTGCGAGCCGGTCGACCTCCTCCTTGAGTGCCACGATCTGGTCGCGGGCCTCACGGAGGGTATTGGCGAGCCGCTCGTTCTGAGCGGACACGCCGGCCAGGTTCGTCTGGAGCTCGACGATCCGCTCTTCGAGAATCCTCGTGTGACGCGGAGAGTCGGCGAGCTTGCGTCGCAGGACGGCGATCTCCTGCTCGAAATAGGCAACCTGGCTCGCGAGGTCGTCAGACCCTCGTCCCGGCCGGATGCCGCGGTTCATGTCGTCGTCGTGGGCTGCCACGGTCCTCACCTCCTCCAAGGGGAGCTGGACGCTTCCTGACCCTACCTGGGCCGGTGCAGGTTGAAACCCCTAGATCACAAACCCGGTCGGAGTGTGTCCGATCTTCACCCTTGCGCACGTCCTCACAGCAGGGGAATACCCACCCATCAACATCGGAAAGCGGGCGGTTGTATCGTCGAGTCGGTCAACACCCGTCAGGGCTGGCTCCAATTGGTTCACGTACGTAGGAAACGGCAGGCGAGATGACCGTGCAGGACGAAGGACTCGGCGACCTCGAGGTCTGGATCGACCAGGACCTGTGCACCGGCGACGGAATCTGCGCCCAGTACGCCCCCGAGGTCTTCGAGCTGGACATCGACGGTCTGGCGTATGTGAAGAGCCCCGAGGACGAGCTGCTCCAGGCCCAGGGTGCCACCACGCCCGTACCGCTGCCGCTGCTCGCCGACGTGCGGGAGTCGGCGAAGGACTGCCCCGGCGATTGCATCCACGTCCGCCGGGTTTCGGACAAGGTCGAGGTCTACGGCCCCGACGCCGAGTGACCCCTCACACACTCCCCGCGACCGGCAGGGCGGTGAGGACGAACTTGCCGCCCTTCCACCGCCATTCGACGGTTCGGCTGCGGTCCGGGCAGCAACGCGGCACCTTCGGGGTGGAGTAGCCGAGCAGGGTGGCCGAAATGGTCCCGCCGGTCACCGCGAAGCGCGTGACGCTCATCCTCTCGCCGGGGTCGACCAGGGTCGCCAGGACGCGCGGCGGTTCGCCCGGTCCGGCGGCCGGGCCGAGGACGTAGACGCCGCTGGGCGGGGTGCCCGCGCCGGAGCGGCAGCGGACGACGGCGGTGGTCTCGGGGCGTCCGTCGCCGTCGAGGTCGGCGGCGGCCCGCCGGACCACGTCCACGCCGGCGTCGCCGCAGTCCAGGGGATAGCGCGCGGCGTCCGGGTCGGGCGCCGCCGCGGGCGCGGCGACGGGCGCGGGCGCCGAGGCGGTGGCGGTGTCGTCAGCCGGGCCGGACAGCGCGGTGGCGGTGATCACGGCGGCGAGCGCGGCGGCGGTGACCGCCCAGTGCGCCGCGCGGGGGCGGGAGTGCGGGAGCGGGTCGGATACCTCGGGGGTCACGGTCGGGCCGGGTCCTGCCGGTGACTGCACGCGCGCTGACTCCTGTGGGCGGTGACTGCGGGGTCGATCCGCATCGTGCCATACGGCGGGGCGCCGGGGAACAGGGGGTTTGCCCGTGGTGGAGCTCAACGAACGGGCGCCGCCGCCGAGTTCCGCGATGCGGTTCTCGGCGGCGGCGCCGGGGTGAGGGTGCGGCCGGGAGTGGACTCAGCGCTCGGCGGAGCCGCTCTGGCTGCCGGGACCGTCGTAGTCCTCGCCGTAGGCGCCCTTCGCGGGGCGGCGGCGGCGCAGCGGCGGCTCGACGCCGTCCGCGAGGCGGCGGGCGGTGAGCAGGAAGCCGGTGTGCCCGATCATGCGGTGGTCCGGGCGGACGGCCAGGCCCTCCACGTGCCAGGTGCGGACCATGGTCTCCCAGGCCGACGGCTCGGCGAAGCAGCCGATCTCGCGGATGGACTCGACGGTCCGGGCGAGCTGGGTGGTGGTCGCCACGTAGCAGCAGAGGATGCCACCGGGGACGAGCGCCTTGCGGACGACCTCGAGGCACTCCCAGGGGGCGAGCATGTCGAGGATCACGCGGTCGACGTCCGTGTCGGACAGGTTGTCCTGGAGGTCGCCGACGGTGAGCTGCCACGCGGGGTGGGGGCCGCCGAAGTAGCGCTCGACGTTCTGGGTGGCGATCTCGGCGAAGTCGGCGCGGCGCTCGTAGGAGTGCAGCATGCCCTGGTCGCCGATGGCGCGCAGCAGGAAGCTGCTCAGGGAGCCGGAGCCGACACCGGCTTCCACGACGCGGGCGCCGGGGAAGATGTCGGCCATCGCGAGGATCTGCCCCGCGTCCTTCGGGTAGACCACCGCGGCTCCGCGCGGCATGGACAGGACGTAGTCGGGGAGCAGGGGGCGCAGCGCGAGGTAGGCGACGTTTCCCGTGGTACGGACAACACTGCCCTCGGGAGCACCGATCAGCTCGTCGTGCGGGAAGGCACCCTTGTGGGTGTGGAACTGCTTCCCGGCTTCGAGCGTGAAGGTGTAGTGGCGTCCCTTGGGGTCGGTGAGCTGGACCTGGTCCCCGACCTGGAAGGGGCCGCGTCGGCGGGCGGCACCGGTCGGTTCGGACATGTGACCAGCCTACCGGCCCTGGGGCTGGGGTCGCGCCATCGCTGCCACGAATGCGCGTTCGACGTCGGTGGTGGAGAGCACTCCGTAGACCTCGCCGGTGTCCTCGACCACCAGGTATTCGCTGGCGGGGGTAGTGCGCAGGACGTCGAGGAGGTCCTCGCCGGAGAGCTCGGCGGAGACCCGCATGCCGTCCTTGATGTCCTGGGCGACGGCGCTGACGGCGACCCAGGGGCGGCGGTGCTCGGGGACGCCGACGATGGCGGACTCGCGGACGAGCGCGGTGGGGGTGCCCAGGCCGTCGACGACCACGAGGGCGCGGGCGCCGGCTTCGCCTGCGCGGCGCAGGGCCTCGGACAGGGGCGTGACCGCCTCGACGGGGACGGCGCGGCGGGTGAGGGTGCGGGCCCTGAGGTCGGGGAGGCGTTCGCGCAGGCGGGCCATGCGCAGGCTGTTGCCGGCGCCGGTCCAGATGATGGCGGCGAGGATCGCGGCGAGGAGGGCGTCGGTGAGGGAGTCGACGCCGCCGAAGCTCTCGGAGTCGTCGCCGACGCCGCCGGCCCGGGTGAGCAGGGGCAGGCCGACGAGGACGGCGACGGCGAGGGCGCGGCCGATCCAGGCGGCGGCGACGGTGCCGGTCATGGGCTTGCCGCTGATCTTCCAGACGACCGCGCGGAGCATGCGGCCGCCGTCCAGGGGGAGGCCGGGGAGCAGGTTGAAGGCCGCGACGAGGAGGTTGGAGACCATCAGGCCGCCCAGGAGGACGCCGGGGACGGTGCCGGGCTCGACGGCGAGGAGGGCGAGGTAGAAGACCCCGGCGAGGATCAGGGAGAGCAGGGGGCCGACGAAGGCGAGGACGAATTCGCGGCCCGGGGTCTCGCTCTCCTTCTCGATCTCGGAGACGCCGCCGAAGAACTGGAGCTGGATGCGGCGCACGGGCAGCTTGAAGCGCAGGGCCGCGACGGTGTGCGCCAGCTCGTGGACGAGCACGGAGGCGTAGAAGGCGATGGCGAAGAAGAGGGAGACCAGATAGCGGGCGCGGCCGAGCTCGGGCAGGACGCGGTCGAGCTGGCCGCCGAAGACCCAGGTGATGAGGGCGGCGACGAGGAACCAGCTGGGCGCGACGTAGACGGGCACGCCGAAGGGGCGGCCCATGAGGATGCCGCCGCCGCTCTCGCGCGGCCTTCTCGGCTTGCGCTCCCCGGGCTCGCCCTGGGTCCCGGCGCCCCCGCTGCCGGACCGGCCCTGCCCGCTGTCGTCCACGGTGTCCCCTCGTCGGATGCGGCCCCCGCACCCCAGGTGCGTTGTCTCGATCATGCAGTGCGAGGGGGTCTGTCGTCGATGGTATGCGGCCGACTGTCAGTGACGGGCCGTAGGGTTCCTGTCATGGGATTCGCCACTGAGGAAAGCGCCGGGGACGCGGCCGGGTCGTCCGTGCCGCTCGGATCGGCCGGGCAGGCCGATCCGGCCGGCACGGTCGAGCCCGCCGCTCCGCCCGCGTCCGCGCCGTCCGTGCCCGCTCCGTCCGCGCCCGCACCGGCCGGGGACGCCCCGCCGGAGGCCGGGGAGCGGCGTGCGCGGCCCGCGGCGCGGCCCGCCGCGCTGTCGCCCTCGCGCGCCGGGGACTTCATGCGGTGCCCGCTGCTCTACCGCTTCCGTGTGATCGACAAGCTGCCGGAGAAGCCGAGCGCGGCGGCGACGCGGGGCACGGTGGTGCACGCGGTGCTGGAGCGGCTCTTCGACGCCCCGGCGGCCGAGCGGACCGCGCCGCGGGCCAAGGGCCTGGTGCCGGGTGAGTGGGAGAAGCTGCTGGCGGCCCGGCCGGAGCTGGCGGAGCTGTTCCTCCAGGACGACGGCTCGCACGACGCGGACCGGCTGGCGACGTGGCTGGCGGAGGCGGAGCGGCTGGTCGAGCGCTGGTTCACGCTGGAGGACCCGACGCGCCTGGAGCCCGCCGACCGCGAGCTGTACGTGGAGACGGTGATCGAGGGCGCGGGGGCCGGCGGGGCGTCGGGGTTGACGCTGCGCGGCTTCATCGACCGGGTCGACGTGGCGCCCAGCGGTGATGTGCGGATCGTGGACTACAAGACGGGCAAGGCCCCGGCGCCGCAGTTCCGGTCCGAGGCGCTGTTCCAGATGAAGTTCTACGCCCTGGTGATGTGGCGGCTGCGGGGCCGGGTGCCGCGCCGGCTCCAGCTGGTCTATCTGGGCAGCGGCGATGTGCTGACGTACGACCCGGCGGAGGCGGAGCTGCTGGTCGTCGAGCGCAAGTTGAGGGCCCTGTGGGAGGCCATCGAGCTGGCCACGGACACGGGCGACTGGCGGCCCCGCCCCACGAAGCTGTGCGGCTGGTGCGACCACCAGGCCGTCTGCCCCGAGTTCGGCGGCACTCCCCCGCCGTATCCCCTGCCCGTCGTGCCCGTGGAGGCCGTGGCGCCCGTCGTGGCGCAGCGGGACGGGCGGGTGACCTCCGAGGGGGCGGGCCAGGGCAGAATGGACGCGGTCTAACGAAGGAGTTCCCGTGGCGATCCGCGTCCTACTGGTCGATGACCAGCCGCTGCTGCGTACCGGCTTCCGGATGATCCTCGAGGCGGAACAGGACCTCGCGGTCGTGGGTGAGGCCGGGGACGGTCTCCAGGCGCTCGACCAGGTGCGGGCGCTCCAGCCCGACGTGGTGCTGATGGACATCCGGATGCCGCGGATGGACGGGGTGGAGGCGACCCGGCAGATCACCGGGCCGGAGCGGAACGGCCCGGCGAAGGTGCTGGTGCTCACCACCTTCGACCTCGACGAGTACGTGGTGGAGGCGCTGCGGGCGGGGGCCAGCGGCTTCCTGCTGAAGGACGCGCCGGCCCATGAGCTGGTGCAGGCGATCCGGGTGGTGGCGGGCGGCGAGGCGATGCTGGCGCCGAGCATCACCCGGCGGCTGCTCGACAAGTACGCCGGTCACCTGCCGTCGGGCGAGGAGCCGCTGCCGGACACGCTGCACACCCTGACCGACCGTGAGGTCGAGGTGCTGAAGCTGGTCGCGCGCGGGCTGTCGAACGCGGAGATCGCGGCCGACCTGTTCGTCAGCGAGACGACGGTCAAGACGCATGTCGGGCACGTGCTGACGAAGCTGGGCCTGCGGGACCGGGTGCAGGCCGCGGTCTATGCCTATGAGAGCGGTCTGGTGCGCCCCGGCGCGCAGTGAGCCGACGCCGAGAAGGCCGTGTGGCCCCGACCCTTGGTGAAGGGTCGGGGCCACACGGCGTTCGGCGGTGGTGCCTCGGCGGCTAGCCCTTGGCGGCCTTGCTGATCTCCCAGAATCGGAAGACGGTCGAGGCGTCGAGGGTCCACTGGAGGCCGGAGATGCGCTCGTTGGCCACGGCGTACTGCTTGCCCTGCCACAGCGGCAGGATCGGCAGGTCCTGGGCGACGGTGCTCTGCACCTTGGCGAAGTTGGGGATCGTCGCCGGGCGGTTGCCCTCGGCGGCGGTGGCCAGGATGCGCTCGGTGATGTCCTTGGAGTCGTAGTTGTTGAAGAGGACGTTGCCCTCACCGAAGAACGGGGCCGTGAAGTTGTCGGGGTCCGGGTAGTCGGGAACCCAGCCCTTGACGTAGACGCCGTACTTGCCGGCCTCCATGCCCTTCTCGTACTCCTCCAGCGGGACGCTCTTGACGTCCGCCTCGAAGAGCCCGCTCTTGTTGAGCTGGCGGGCGATCTCCTGGAACGCCGGCACGGTGCCCGGTCCGTAGCGGATCGGGGTGGCCCACAGGGTCAGCTTGACCTTGCCCTTGATGTCCGCGGAGTTGAGGGCGGCGGCGGCCTTGTCGCGCTGCGGCTGGTCGCCGTAGGTGTCGAAGAACGGGGTCTTGTGGCCCGTGATGCCGCTGGGAACGATGGAGTACAGCGGCTCGGCGGTGCGCTTGTAGACATCGCGTACGAGCGTGCCGCGGTCCACCAGGTAGGCGATGGCCTTGCGGACGCCGACCTTGCCGACCACCGGGTCCTTGGTGTTGAAGACCAGGTGCTGGACCTCGGCACTGGTGCCCTCGACGACCTTGAGGTGGTACTTGCCGGAGGCGGCGTCCAGGTCGGCGATGTCCTTCATGGCCAGACCACGGTAGGCGAGGTCGACGCTGCCGTCCTGGACGGCGGTCTTCAGCTCCGACTGGTTGCCGTGGAAGAACTTCATCGTGACGCCGCGGTTGTTCACGGTGCCGGCCGACCCCTGGTAGGAGGTGTTGACCGAGAAGCTGGCCTTCTTCTTGTCGAAGGAGTCCAGCTTGTAGACGCCGGAGCCGATGGCCTTGCCGTCGGTGCGCAGCCGGTCCGCCGGGTACTCCTCGCTGTCCACGATGGAACCGGCACCGGAGGCGATCTTCTGCGGGAAGGTGGCGTCGGACCGGTTGAGGTGGAAGACGACCGTGGACTTGTCCGGGGTCTGGATGTCCTTGATGGTCGACAGCAGCGAGTCGGCCGGACCCTTCTTGTCATGGATCTTGATCGTCCGGCGGAACGAGTAGGCGACGTCCTCGGAGGTGAGGTCGTGGCCGTTGCTGAACTTCAGCCCGTCCCGGAGCTCGCACTTGTACGTCGTGCTGCTCTCGTTCTCGAACTTGCAGGTCTTCGCGGCCTCCGCCTGAGGAGTGGTGCTCCCCTTGGGGAAGCTCATCAGCGACTGGAAGACATTGTTGAACAGCAGCCAGGAGCCCGGGTCGTAACCCGATGCCGGGTCGGTGGCCAGGACGTCGTCGGACATCCCCATGACCACCGACTCACCGGTGCCGCCGGCCTTGCCGTCTTCCGAACCGCACCCGGTGAGCAGGGCGGCGGCGAGCCCCGCACCGAGCGGGGCGGCAAGCCACTGGTCACGTTTCCTCACGTGCACGTTCCTCACAGTTTCCTTGATCGTCCGATGAGATCTTCGGCAGAACCGGTCTGACGAGCTGATGCCTCACACGCCGCGGCCCAGTTCCCACGGCTGTATCTCGGAGGCGGAGTTGAGAGCCCACTCGGCGCCGGTGACATTGTCCCGGGCCGCCACGTACTGCTTGCCCTGCCACAGCGGCAGCACCGGCACCTCCTCGGCGACGATGTCCTGGGCCTGCTGGAAGTACTTGGCGGCGGTATCGCGCTGCGCCGCCTCGCGGGAGTCGGGGATCAGCTGAGAGCTGATCTTGGCGTTCTGGTACGGGGAGCGGAGGAAGTTGTCCTTGCCGAAGAACGGGGCGACGAAGTTGTCCGGGTCCGGGAAGTCGGGGAACCAGCCCATGCCGTAGACGGCGTACTTGCCCTTCGCGGCCTCGGGCCGGAAGTCCGACCACTTCACGCCCTTGATCTTGGCGTTGAACAGCCCGCTGGCGTTGAGCTGCTTCTGGAGCGCCTGGAACGCCTTGGCGGTGGTCTCGCCGTAGTGGTCGTCGGTGTACGTGAGGGTCAGCGACACCGGCGTGGTGATGTTCGCGCCCTTCAGCAGGGCGCGCGCCTTGTCGGCGCTGGGCTCCCCGTACTTGTTGGAGAAGGAGTTCTGGTGGCCGGTGATGCCGCTGGGCACGAGGGAGTACAGCGGGTCGCTGGTGCGCTCGTAGGTGTCACGGGCCAGCGCCTGGCGGTCGACCAGCTGCGCCATCGCCTGGCGCACGGCCTTGTTCTTCACCGTCGGGTCGTCGGTGTTGAAGGCCAGGAAGCTGATCTCCTGCCCGGGGGCCTCCAGCAGGCGGACGCCCTTGTCCGAGGCGGCGCGCATCCGGCCGAGCTGCTCGGGAGTCAGGGTGCGGTTCATGATGTCGATGTCGCCGGACTTCAGCGCGCCCTCCATCGACTTCGCGTCGTCGAAGAAGCGCATCTCGACCTTGTCGTTCCGCACCTCGACCGCGCCCTGGTACTGCTTGTTCCGGGAGAAGACGGCCTTGACGACGCGGCCGTCCTTCTCCTGGGTGTCCAGGGTGTACGGGCCGGAGCCGACGACCTTGAAGCCGTTGTCGAGCTTGTTCTTGGCGTACGTCTCGCTGTCGACGATGGCCGCGGCCGGGGTGGCGATCTTCTGCGGGAAGGTCGCGTCCGGCGACTTGAGGTGGAAGACGACCTCGAGGTCGTTCGGGGTCTCCACCGAGTCGATGTTGCTGAGCAGCGACACCGGGCCGTTCTCGAAGTTGATGGTCCGGGCCCGGTCGATGGAGAACTTCACGTCCTCCGCGGTGAGCGCGTGCCCGTTGGAGAACTTCAGGCCACTGCGCAGGGTGCAGCGGAACTGCTCGTTCTTGCGGTCCCCGAAGGCACACTTGGAGGCCGCGTCGGCAACCGGCGCCGTACCGGAGCGGGGCAGCCGCAGCAGCGTCTGGAACGTGCTGTGCAGGACGTTCCACGCGCCGATGTCGTACGCGGCGGCCGGGTCGAACGGCGCGGGCGCGTCGGTCGTCTCCTCGAACCGGTCGGTGGTGCCGATGACGATGGCGCCGCTGCCCTTCCCCGCTCCGTCACTCCCGCCACAAGCGACGAGCACGGGGGCGAGGAGGGCTGCCAGGGTCGGCAGCGCCAACGTCTTGCGATTCATTGTGTGGGGTACTCCCTGTGATGCGATCGGTTCCCGGGACCATACCGACGTCTGACGCGTCGGCCCACCGGGCAGCCATGAAGTTCTCGCGAAAAGATTAGTGCGCGGGGCCACTCCCCCCGGAACACGGTGAAGTTGACGCAATATCACGCGGCGATAACGGTGCCGATTCACCGATATCCGGACGCGGGAACGATTCACGCACGAGATCATCAATCAGGACACAAGGGTGCGCTTCCACGGCATAAAAATGCCATGGCGTGATCGATTCCCCACCCGCCACCCCTTGACCCGGTGACGAAACTCACTCACGGGTCGTTCGCGGGGTCCTTCGAAGACCGCCGGAATTCAGCCGGGACTTTCGTCACGGAAAACAATCGCCCCGACGCCGAGAGTTCCATGAACATTTCCGGCGGCCACGCTCGGTGCACGCGTCGGTGCATTCGGGTCATGGACCCCAGGATCAGCCCTTCATCAGCCCTTCATCAGCCCGCGGAGAAATCGGAGATCGACTTCTTCCAGCGAGCCGACGACCGTGCGCCCGGCCGCGGCCGGGATCGGCGCGACGGACGGCACCGCCACGACCCGGCAGCCGGCCGCCTCCGCGGCCCGTACGCCGGTCAGGGTGTCCTCCACCACCGCGCACCGCCCCGGCTCCACCCCGAGCCGGGCCGCCGCCAGCAGATACGGGTCCGGGTGCGGCTTCGTACGCTCCATCTCGTCGCCCGCGACGGTCAGCGCGAAGTTCTCGGGTCCCAGCGTGCTGAGCACCTTGTCGATGATCGTCCGGTGCGAGGCGGACACCAGTGCGGTCGGCACGGAGTGCGCGGCCAGCTCGGCGAGGAGTCTGCGGGCGCCGGGCATCAGCGGCACCCCGCCGCCGATCATCTCGGAGAAGCGGGTGTTGAGCAGGACGGTGAGCTCGGTCAGCGCGATCTTCGCGCCGGTCTCCTGGATGAGGAACGAGGCGCTGCGGGACATGGGCCCGCCGACGACCACCTGGCGGTACTCCTCCAGCAACTGATGCCCCAGCTCGGCGAAGACGGCCACCTCCACCTCCCACCAGAACCCTTCGGTGTCGACGAGGGTGCCGTCCATGTCGAGCAGAACCGCCTGCAGGGCCGAACCTGCGGTCGGACGGGACGCGACCGCGGGAATGCTGCTGGTCATCCGTGCACACCTCCTGGGGGACACGAAGGCCGGCCCGGGCAAACCCTTACGGGTCCGCCGGACCGGCCTTCACCGGACCGACAATTCTACGGCGGCGGGCGCGGGACGTCTCTTCGATATCCGGGCCGACGGCTACGGCCTGTGGCCACACGGACAGGCGCAACGCAGCCGCTCGACGAGGTGACGGCCCGGGCGCGCGCCGATGCGACGAATGCCGGTGCCCCCGGGGCAGGCCGAGTGCCGGCCGAGCCGGCATTCGGGTGTCGTGTACGGCCGGGGCTCCCGCGTCACGGGCACGGGGTGGCCCTTCCGGCCAGGCGGCGATGGGCGACTTCGAGTGCGGCGCGGAGCTCGTCGGCCGAGGTGAGGATGTGCGCCCGGCCGTCGTCCCCGTCCGGCAGGACCCACACCCGCTCCCCGGCGTACCTGCCCGGCGGCGGGGTGAACAGCTCCGCGCCCCGGCGGTACGGGGTCACGCCGGGCACGTCCCTGAAGCCCTTGCCGCTCCCGAGCGGAAGCAGCCACCACATCGCGCGCTCGACGCCGCCCATGACGTACGGGCCGATGTGGTCGCCGCGTGTCTTGAGCTGCGTGATGGCGGCGGTGGCCACAGCGAAGTCGAGGCGTACGAGGTCCCACTGGCGCCCGACCATGAGGGGCGCGGGATGGCCCACGGCCCAGAGGCGGGTGACGGCAGGGGGATCGGCGGCGGCTTGCGCCAGCCAGTGCTTCGCGTCGGGGCGAGCGGTCACTTGTCTCTCCTCTGGTCCAGTTCCGCCCAGACGATCGCGCCCTGTTGGGTGCAGTCGTGTCCGTACCGGTCCGCACCCGCGAGCGCGGCGAGGACGGTGCGGCGGGCCTTGTCGCTCAGTTCCGGCGGGAGGTCGACCTCGACGCGGACGCGCTCGGAGTTCTCGTCGGTACGCGGCTCACGCCGTGTCGCCGCCTCGAAGTGGGCGGCGAGCACCATGGCCTGGACCCTTGCAGTACGCACAGATGTCCCCGAGTGAGCAGGTGATCACGTAACGTATTTCTAATGCATTAGAATCCACCTGATGCATTAGGTTGTCAATTCCCCAGCAGGAGACGCCTCGTCGGTACAGCACGGAGAGAGCCGCATGGCCGCACAGAAGCCGCCGTACATGCGCGTGGCCGAAGACCTACGCCGTCGGATCGCCGCAGGTGAGTGGGGTGTCGGTGAGCGTCTGCCCTCGCGTGCCCAATTGGCCGCCGGTTACGACGTGGGCCCCAACGTTCTCCAGAAGGCGCAGGAGCGCCTCATCATCGAGGGCCTGTTGGAGGGCCGCGCCGGGTCCGGCACCTACGTGCGGCAACCGCGCGAGCGGCTGCGCATGGTGCGCTCCCGGCACCGCGAGCCGCGCGGTGACTCGCCCTTCCGCTCCGACATGCGGGAGCAGGGGCGGCGCGGCACGTGGGATTCGCACTCCGAGGCGCGCGTCGCGGCACCGGGTCGCATCGCCCAGCGCCTCGCGATCGAGCCCGGCGACCCCTGCGTCCGGACCGTCTACGAATTCCTGGCGGACGGCCGTCCCGTGCAGCTCTCCGAGAGCTGGGAGCCCATGGCCATCACCGGTGATACGCCCGTGGTCCTGCCGGAGCTCGGGCCGCTCGCCGGGACGGGGGTCGTCGAACGGATGCGGTCCATCGGGGTCGTCATCGAAACCGCCGTGGAAGTCCCGCGCCCGGCACGGGCCACGCAGGCGCAGGCGAATCTGCTGGGCATCAGCCTCGGCGACCTCATCACCGAGATCGAGCGGACGTACTTCGACGTCGAGGGACGGCCCGTCGAGACGGCCGATATCGTCGTGCCGGACGCCCGTTGGGAGATCGCCTACGAGATCCCGATAGACCAGGCCGGCTCGTAGCGGGGGCCATGAACACCGAGACCGTCACCGCCATATGCGCCGTCGTGATCGCCGTCGCCTCCCTTGCCGTCTCCGTCTTCGAGGTGCGGGCCACGCGGCAGCACAACCGGCATGCCGTGCGGCCCATCCTGCAGTTGCATCAGGGCTGGCCGCCCGGCGGGAGGGCGGGGATACGGCTGACGAATTCCGGGCTCGGGCCGGCCGTCGTCGTCCATACCGTGGTGAAGCTCGACGGCCACGTCATCGGCGCGTGGCACCGGCACGACGTCGACACCCTGCGCGACGCGCTGCCCGTGCACCCCGACGCCGTGACGTTCGGCGAGCGGGAGGTCGTCCCGACCGCCTACGCGCAGTACCTGCTGAGCGTCGACGCCTACGACCCGCGTGCGCACGCCGGGTTCAAGGAGCTGGTCGAGCGGCGGCTCACCCTGGAGGTCCGTTACGAGTCGCTGTACGGCGGCGAGGACTTCCGGGTCGCCCTGCGGCCCGGCCGCTGAGCCGGACCGCCAAGGCGAGCGCCCGGCGCTACCGCGCGTTGAAGTACTTCGCCTCCGGGTGGTGGATGACGATCGCGTCCGTCGACTGCTCCGGGTGGAGCTGGAACTCCTCCGACAGGTGGACGCCGATCCGCTCCGGCTCCAGGAGGGCGGCGATCTTGCCGCGGTCCTCCAGGTCGGGGCACGCTCCGTAGCCCAGGGAGAAGCGGGCGCCGCGGTACTTCAGCGCGAACATGTCTTCGACGTCCGCCGGGTCCTCGCCGCCGAAGCCGAGCTCGGACCGTACGCGGGCGTGCCAGTACTCGGCCATGGCCTCCGCCAACTGGACGGACAGGCCGTGGAGTTCGAGGTAGTCGCGGTACGCGTCCGCCGCGAAGAGCTCCGCCGTGGCCTCGCCGATCCGGGAGCCGACCGTGACGACCTGGAGGCCGACCACGTCCGTCTCGCCGGACTCCTCCGGGCGGAAGAAGTCCGCCAGGCACAGCCGGCGCCCGCGCCGCTGGCGCGGGAACGTGAAGCGGGTGCGCTCGGTGCCGTCCTCGTGGAGGAGGATCAGGTCGTCGCCCTTGGAGACGCAGGGGAAGTAGCCGTAGACGACGGCTGCTTCGAGGAGGTTCTCCGTGTGGAGTTTCTCCAGCCAGCCGCGCAGGCGGGGGCGGCCCTCGGTCTCGACCAGTTCCTCGTACGTCGGGCCGCCCGCGCGGGCCTGCTTCAGGCCCCACTGGCCCTTGAAGAGCGCGCCCTCGTCCAGCCAGGAGGCGTAGTCCTTCAGCGGGATGCCCTTGACCACCCGCGTGCCCCAGAACGGCGGCGTCGGGACGGGGTTGTCGACGGAGACATCGGAACGGACGGAACCCTCCGGCTCCTCGGCCTCCGGCACAGGCGTCGCCCGCTTCGGCACGCGCCGCTGCTTCAGCTCCGGCAGCGCCGCCCCGGGGACGCCGCGCTTGACGGCGATGAGGGCGTCCATCAGGCGCAGGCCCTCGAACGCGTCGCGGGCGTAGCGGACCTCGCCCTCGTAGATCTCGTGCAGGTCCTGCTCGACGTAGGCGCGGGTGAGGGCGGCGCCGCCCAGGATCACCGGGTAGTCGGCGGCCAGCTTGCGCTGGTTGAGCTCCTCCAGGTTCTCCTTCATGATCACGGTGGATTTCACCAGGAGGCCCGACATGCCGATGACGTCGGCGCGGTGCTCCTCGGCCGCTTCGAGGATCGCGGAGACCGGCTGCTTGATGCCGAGGTTGACGACGTTGTAGCCGTTGTTGGAGAGGATGATGTCGACGAGGTTCTTGCCGATGTCGTGGACGTCGCCGCGGACCGTGGCCAGCACGATGGTGCCCTTGCCCTCGGAGTCCGACTTCTCCATGTGGGGTTCGAGGTAGGCGACGGCGGTCTTCATCACCTCGGCCGACTGGAGGACGAACGGCAGCTGCATCTGGCCGGAGCCGAACAGCTCGCCGACGACCTTCATGCCCTCCAGCAGCGTGTCGTTGACGATGTCGAGCGCGGGGCGGTCCCGGAGCGCCTCGTCGAGGTCGGTCTCCAGGCCGTTCTTCTCGCCGTCGATGATGCGGCGCTGGAGCCGCTCGTCCAGCGGCAGGGCCAGGAGCTCCTCGGCCTTGCCCGCCTTCATCGACTTCATGTTGACGCCCTCGAAGAGCTCCATGAGCTTCTGCAGGGGGTCGTAGCCCTCGGCGCGCCGGTCGTGGATGAGGTCGAGGGCGACCTTGACCTGCTCCTCCTCCAGGCGGGCGATGGGGAGGATCTTCGAGGCGTGGACGATGGCCGAGTCCAGGCCGGCCTTGACGCATTCGTCGAGGAAGACGGAGTTCAGGACCACTCGGGCGGCCGGGTTGAGGCCGAAGGAGATGTTCGACAGGCCCAGCGTGGTCTGGACGTCCGGGTGGCGGCGCTTGAGCTCGCGGATCGCCTCGATCGTGGCGATGCCGTCCTTGCGGGACTCCTCCTGGCCGGTGCAGATGGTGAAGGTGAGGCAGTCGATGAGGATGTCGGACTCCTGCACCCCCCAGTTGCCGGTGAGGTCGTCGATCAGCCGCTCGGCGATGGCCACCTTGCTCTCGACCGTACGGGCCTGGCCCTCCTCGTCGATGGTCAGCGCGATCAGCGCCGCGCCGTGCTCGGCGGCCAGCGCCGTGACCTTCGCGAACCGCGACTCGGGCCCGTCGCCGTCCTCGTAGTTCACGGAGTTGATGACCGCGCGGCCGCCGAGCTTCTCCAGGCCGGCGCGGATGACGTCCACCTCGGTGGAGTCGAGCACGATCGGCAGCGTCGACGCGGTGGCGAAGCGGCCCGCCAGTTCCTCCATGTCGGCCACGCCGTCGCGGCCGACGTAGTCCACGCACAGGTCGAGCATGTGCGCGCCCTCGCGGATCTGGTCGCGGGCCATCTCCACGCAGTCGTCCCAGCGGCCCGCGAGCATGGCCTCGCGGAACTTCTTCGAGCCGTTGGCGTTGGTCCGCTCGCCGATCGCCATGTAGGCGGTGTCCTGGCGGAAGGGCACGGTCTGGTAAAGCGAGGCCGCGCCGGGCTCGGGGCGCGGGTTCCGCTCGCCGGGGCGCATGTCCCGCACCCGCTCGACGACCTGCCGCAGATGCTCCGGGGTCGTACCGCAGCAGCCGCCGATCAGAGACAGCCCGTACTCCCGCACGAACGTCTCGTGCGCGTCCGCCAGCTCCTGCGGCGAGAGCGGATAGTGGGCGCCGTCCTTGCCCAGGACCGGCAGACCGGCGTTCGGCATCGCCGACACGCGCGTGCGGGCGTGCCGGGAGAGATAGCGCAGGTGCTCGCTCATCTCCGCCGGGCCCGTGGCGCAGTTCAGACCGATCATGTCGATGCCCAGCGGTTCCAGCGCGGTCAGCGCGGCGCCGATCTCCGAGCCGAGGAGCATGGTGCCGGTGGTCTCCACGGTCACCTGGACCAGCAGCGGCAGGTCCGCGCCGGCCGCCTGAAGGGCCCGGCGGGCGCCGATGACCGACGCCTTCGTCTGGAGCAGGTCCTGGGTGGTCTCCACCAGGACCGCGTCCGCGCCGCCGGCGATCAGGCCCTCGACGTTCTGCTGGTAGGCGTCGCGCAGCTTGGTGTACGGGGCGTGGCCCAGCGTCGGCAGCTTCGTGCCCGGACCCACCGAACCCAGCACCCAGCGGGTGCGGCCGTCGCCCGCGGCGAACTCGTCCGCGACCTCGCGGGCGATGCGCGCACCCGACTCCGACAGCTCGAAGATCCGCTCGGGAATGTCGTACTCACCCAGCGCGGCGAGGTTGGCGCCGAAGGTGTTGGTCTCCACGCAGTCCACACCGACCGCGAAGTACTCCCTGTGCACCGCGGCCACGATGTCGGGGCGGGTCACGTTGAGGATCTCGTTGCAGCCCTCCAGCTGCTGGAAGTCCGCCATGCTGGGGTCCTGCGCCTGGAGCATCGTGCCCATCGCCCCGTCGGCCACCACGACCCGGGAGGCGAGGGCCTCCCGCAGTTCGGAGGCTCGGGCGGTGTGTGCGGTCGATGGCGTGAACGAGGCCATGGAAGTGCTCCCGGGGTTGCGACGGCTGTCGGCTTTGCGCCCTCCGGCAGAGGGCGCACGCCGTCAGCGTAGCTGGCGACGCCGACGGAGCAACGGGTGTCCCACCGCTTGATACGTACGCCATACGCGCGTGACCTGGGCATGGCCACTTCTGAGCGATCATGGAAGGGTCGGCGGTCAGCTATCTCTCGGTCGACATCGGCCGATAGTGTTCAGCATTGCCGAACGGCATGTGGAGGAGGTTGCGCGATGGCACGGACCATCCAGTCGCTCGAACGGGCGGCGGCGATGCTACGGCTGCTCGCGGGGGGCGAGCGGCGACTGGGGCTGTCCGACGTGGCCTCCGCGCTGGGGCTGGCGAAGGGCACCGCACACGGCATTCTGCGGACCCTGCAGCAGGAGGGCTTCGTCGAGCAGGACCCGGCGTCCGGGCGCTATCAGCTCGGTGCCGAGCTGCTGCGGCTGGGCAACAGCTACCTGGACGTGCACGAGCTGCGGGCCCGCGCTCTGGTGTGGGCCGACGACCTCGCCCGGTCGAGCGGCGAGAGCGTCTATCTGGGCGTGCTCCACCAGCAGGGCGTGCTGATCATCCACCACGTCTTCCGGCCGGACGACAGCCGCCAGGTGCTGGAGGTCGGCGCGATGCAGCCGCTGCACAGCACGGCGCTGGGCAAGGTGATCTCCGCGTACGACCCGGTGGCGCACAGCGAGGTGGCCGAGGCCGACCGCGAGGCGTTCACCCCGCACACCGTGACCGGCCTGGCCGACTTCGAGGGGATCCTGGACCTGACCCGGGCCCGCGGCTGGGCGGCGGACGTCGAGGAGACCTGGGCGGGTGTGGCGTCGGTCGCCGCCCCCATCCACGACCGGCGGCGGATGCCGGTGGGCGCGGTGGGCATCACCGGCGCCGTGGAGCGGGTGTGCGAGAACGGCGAGCTGCGGGCGCAGCTGGTCGCGGCCGTACGGGACTGTGCGCGCGCCGTCTCCCGCGACCTGGGTGCCGGCCGCTTCTGAACACGGACGATCACGCCGGATTCCGTCCGGTCGGGCCCGTAGGTCGCGGTTAGGTTACTGCCGGGTATCGATCGCCTACTTCCAGCCTCTTGGCCGGGACTTTTCGGTCACAGAACCCTTGACGCACCTTTGACCGTGGAGAAAACTGCCGTTCATCGGTCGGCATTGTCGAACACCTAACGACAATATTCGCTATGGTGGGGTACGCCGCGGGCCGATCACAGCCCTCTCGGAGGGCGCGGACCACCGGAGGGACCCGGGGTTCGCCTTCCCCTGGACGAAGGACAAAGGAGTCGCGGGTGTCCAGCTCCGACATCTTCATCGGCGAGACCATCGGTACCGCCGTGCTCATCCTGCTGGGCGGTGGCGTGTGCGCCGCCGTCACCCTGAAGCGCTCCAAGGCGCTCAACGCGGGATGGCTCGCCATCACATTCGGGTGGGGTTTCGCCGTACTGACGGGCGCGTACATCGCCAACCCGTCCGGTGCGCACCTCAACCCGGCCGTCACCCTCGGCCTGGCCATCGACGGTGGCACTCCGTGGAGCGACGTACCGCTCTACATCGGCTCCCAGATGCTCGGCGCGATAATCGGCGCGACGCTGGTGTGGGTCACGTACTACGGGCAGTTCAAGGCACACATGACCGACCCGGAGATCGTCGCCGCCACCAGCGGCCACGAGGGCATGGTGGACAAGTCCGCCTCCCCCACCGCCGGGCCCGTGCTGGGGATCTTCTCCACCGGCCCCGAGATCCGCAACGTCGTGCAGAACCTCGCCACTGAGATCATCGCCACCACGGTGCTCGTGCTCGCGATCCTCACGCAGGGGCTCACCAAGGGCCTGGCCGTCAGCGGCACCGGTGTCCTGATGACCGCGTTCGTGGTCGTCGGCATCGGCCTCTCGCTCGGTGGTCCGACCGGTTACGCGATCAACCCCGCCCGCGACCTCGGTCCGCGAATCGTGCACGCGCTGCTGCCGCTGCCGAACAAGGGCGGCTCCGACTGGAGCTACGCCTGGATCCCGGTGGTCGGCCCGCTCGTCGGTGCCGCGCTCGCCGCGGGCATCCACAAGATCGCGTTCTGAGCATCCGCCGAGACCTTCAGAATTCCAGGAGCACACCACACATGACCACCACCGGCACCCACGGCCAGGGCCCGTTCATCGCGGCGATCGACCAGGGCACCACCTCTTCGCGCTGCATCGTCTTCGACCGCGACGGGCGCATCGTCTCCGTCGACCAGAAGGAGCACGAGCAGATCTTCCCGAAGCCGGGCTGGGTCGAGCACGACGCCGTCGAGATCTGGAACAACGTCCAGCAGGTCGTGGCCGGCGCCGTCGAGAAGGCGGGCATCACGTCCGCCGACGTCAAGGCGATCGGCATCACCAACCAGCGTGAGACCACGCTGCTGTGGGACAAGAACACCGGCGAGCCCGTCCACAACGCCATCGTCTGGCAGGACACCCGCACCGACGGTCTCTGCAAGGAGCTCGGCCGCAACGTCGGCCAGGACCGCTTCCGCCGCGAGACCGGCCTGCCGCTGGCGAGCTACTTCTCCGGCCCGAAGGTCCGCTGGCTGCTCGACAACGTCGAGGGCCTGCGCGAGCGCGCCGAGCGCGGCGACATCCTCTTCGGCACCATGGACTCCTGGGTCATCTGGAACCTCACCGGTGGCACCGAGGGCGGCGTGCACGTCACCGACGTCACCAACGCCTCCCGCACCATGCTGATGAACCTGCGCAACCTCGCCTGGGACGAGCGCATCGCGGACTCCATGGGCATCCCGGTCGCCGTGCTGCCGGAGATCCGTTCCTCCGCCGAGGTCTACGGCACCGCCAAGGGCGGCGCCCTGGACGGCGTCCCGGTCGCCTCCGCGCTCGGCGACCAGCAGGCGGCCCTGTTCGGCCAGACCTGCTTCTCCGAGGGCGAGGCCAAGTCGACGTACGGCACCGGCACGTTCATGCTGATGAACACCGGCAGCGAGCCCGTCAACTCCTACAACGGCCTGCTGACCACGGTCGGCTACCGCATCGGCGACCAGGCCCCGGTCTACGCCCTCGAGGGCTCCATCGCCGTCACCGGCTCCCTCGTGCAGTGGATGCGCGACCAGATGGGCCTGATCAAGAGCGCGGCCGAGATCGAGACGCTCGCCAGCTCCGTCGAGGACAACGGCGGCGCGTACTTCGTACCGGCCTTCTCCGGCCTGTTCGCCCCCTACTGGCGCTCCGACGCGCGCGGTGTCATCGCGGGTCTGACCCGCTACGTCACCAAGGCGCACATCGCCCGCGCCGTGCTCGAGGCCACCGCCTGGCAGACCCGCGAGATCACCGACGCCATGACGAAGGACTCCGGTGTCGAGCTGACCGCGCTCAAGGTCGACGGCGGCATGACCTCCAACAACTTGCTGATGCAGACGCTCTCGGACTTCCTGGACGCCCCTGTGGTGCGCCCGATGGTCGCCGAGACCACCTGCCTCGGCGCCGCCTACGCCGCCGGCCTGGCCGTCGGCTTCTGGCCGGACACCGACGCGCTGCGCGCCAACTGGCGCAGGGCCGCCGAGTGGACCCCCCGCATGGACGCGGACACGCGTGACCGCGAGTACAAGAGCTGGCTCAAGGCCGTCGAGCGGACCATGGGCTGGATCGAGGACGAGGAGTAATCATGACAACCCCGCAGAGCGTTCCGACGCTGGGAACGCACCCGGCTGCCGGTTCCAACCCGAGCCGCGCCGAGACCCGGGACCGACTGTCGAACGCGACATACGACCTCCTGGTGATCGGTGGCGGCATCCTGGGCACCTCGGTGGCCTGGCACGCCGCGCAGTCCGGTCTGCGGGTCGCGATGGTGGACGCCGGCGACTTCGCCGGCGCCACCTCCTCCGCCTCCTCCAAGCTCGTCCACGGCGGTCTGCGCTACCTGCAGACCGGCGCGGTCAAGCTGGTGGCGGAGAACCACCACGAGCGCCGGGTGCTGGCCAAGGACGTGGCTCCGCACCTGGTCAACCCCCTCACCTTCTACCTGCCGGTCTACAAGGGCGGCCCGGTGGGCGCGGCCAAGCTCGGCGCCGGTGTGTTCGCCTACTCCGCGCTGTCCGCCTTCGGCGACGGCGTCGGCAAGGTCATCTCCCCGGCCAAGGCCAAGGCCGACAACCCGGGTCTGCGCACGGACAACCTCAAGGCCGTCGCGGTCTACTACGACCACCAGATGAACGACTCGCGCGTGGCCGTCATGACGGTCCGCGCGGCCGTCGAGTCCGGTGCGGTCGTCCTCAACCACGCCGAGGTCACCGGCCTGCGCTTCACGCACGGCAAGGTGACGGGCGCGGAGCTCAAGGACCGCACCGACGGCACCGAGTTCGGTGTCGACGCGCGCGTCGTGCTCAACGCCACCGGCCCGTGGGTGGACCACCTCCGCAAGATGGAGGACAAGGGCGCGGACCCGTCGATCCGCCTCTCCAAGGGCGCGCACATCGTGATGAAGCGCAAGTCGCCGTGGAAGGCCGCCATGGCCACCCCGATCGACAAGTACCGCATCACCTTCGCCCTGCCGTGGGAGGACCAGCTCCTGCTGGGCACCACCGACACCCAGTACGAGGGCGACCCGGCGGACGTGCGCGCCACCGAGGCCGACATCCAGCAGATCCTGGACGAGGCCGCGTTCTCCATCCAAGACGCCGACCTCGACCGCGACCTGATGACGTACGCCTTCGCCGGCCTGCGGGTGCTGCCCGGCGGTCCGGGCGACGTGGCCCAGGCCAAGCGCGAGACGGTCGTCAGCGAGGGCAAGGGCGGCATGCTCTCCGTCGCCGGCGGCAAGTGGACGACCTACCGCCACATCGGCCGTACGGTCATGAGCAAGCTCGCCAAGCTGCCCGGCAGCCCGCTGACCGAGGACATGGAGCCCATCTCCAGCCTGGTCCGCCGCACCCCGCTGCCCGGCGTCGCCAACCCCAACGCCGTCGCGCACCGCCTGCTGGTGGACCGCGAGCCCGGCAGCCGCATGGACCCGCTGACCGCCCGTCACCTGGCCTCGCACTACGGCTCGCTGTCCTTCGACATCGCGCGCCTGGTCAACGAGAACCCGGAGCTCGGCGAGCGCATCCACCCCGACGGCCCGGAGATCTGGGCCCAGGTCGTCTACGCCCGTGACCACGAGTGGGCCGAGACGGTCGACGACGTGCTGCGCCGCCGTACGACGCTCACGATCCGCGGTCTGGACACCGAGGACGTGCGCGCCCGGGTCAAGGGCATGCTGAACGACAAGGGCTGACACCCGGCACCGCCCGTGCGCCCCGAGGGGAGAGACGCTCCGCGCGTCTCTCCCCTCGGTGTGTCCGCGTCGGTGTGTTCCCGGCAACCGGCCGGACCGCGATCGCGTCACTTCAGGAAAAGAAGGAGCGATTCTCTATATGGAACGGCCGGATCCGCGCAAAATCCTGTCCAAAGTACGCGGCTGGCGGCCGCGCCGACGAGTGGTGATCCGCATCGCGATCGCCCTGGCCGTGATCCTGCTGCTGCCGCCCGCCCTGGCCGGCAGCGCGCTGCGGGCCGCCTACGCCGGGGCGCCCGCCGACGACGCCGTCACCCGGGGCCGGGACGCCATCTGGCTGGGCCACGCCTGGGTCGACGGCCGCAAGGGCCCCGCGGAACTGGCCGGCCTCAAGCGGAAGATCGCCGACACGGGCATGCGCGACCTGTACGTGCACGCCGGGCCGCTGGAGCACGACGGCACGCTGCCCGCCTCGGCCTACCCGCGCGCGAAGTGGCTGGTCGAGTCCGTGCACCGCGAGCTGCCGGGCGTACGCGTCCACGCCTGGCTGGGCGACAAGGTCGTCCGCCGCGGCGAGGGCGACGGCGGACTGCGGCTGGATTCGGTGTCCGCGCGCACGGCGGTGGTGGAGAGCGCCCGCCAGGTGCTGCGGGCCGGGTTCGAGGGCGTCCACCTCGACGTCGAGCCCGTACGCACCGGCGACGCCTCCTTCCTCGCGCTGCTGGACGCCCTGCGCCCGGCGGTGCGGGCCGGCGGCGGGGTGTTCTCCGTCGCCGCGCAGCAGATCGACCCGCTGCCCTCGATGCACCGGGCGGCGCACGTGCTGGGCAGCCCCAAGTGGTGGACGCAGAAGTACTTCGGCCAGGTCGCCCGCCGCGTGGACCAGATCGCGGTCATGTCCTACGACACCGCGCTGCCCGTGGAGAGCCTCTACGGCGGCTATGTGGCCCGCCAGACGGCCCTCGCCCTCCAGGCCACCTCCACCGGCACCGACCTGCTGATGGGCCTGCCCTTCTACCACACCGACGATCTCGGCCACCACGGTCACGCGGAGACGGCGGCGGCCGCCGTCCGCGGCGCCCGGCTGGGCCTGGGCCGCGAGGACCGCGGCCGGCAGCGCTTCGGCCTGGCGCTGTACGTCGACTTCGCCGCCACCGAGGACGACTGGCGCGCCTACCGGCGGGGCTGGGGCGCCCGAACGTGAGGAGAGGGTGAGGAGTGCTCGTACAGGGGCTGCGAAGGGGGGGCGCGGAAGTCGTAGTCTTGGGGTCGCACGGCAGAAAGAACGCTGCCAGGAACAACACTGCACAGAACGGCAACCGGTGCCACGGACCTGTCCGCACCGGTCGGAAGGAGGCGCTGGGTGATCGAGCTTGAGGGGGTTCCCGAGCTGATCGACCCGGTCATGATCTGTGCCTTCGAGGGCTGGAACGACGCCGGGGACGCCGCCTCCAGCGCGGTCGCGCACCTGGACCGGGAGTGGAAGGGCGAGGTCTTCGGCGCACTGGACGCCGAGGACTACTACGACTTCCAGGTCAACCGCCCCACGGTCTGGCTGGACGGCGGGGTCCGCAAGGTCACCTGGCCGACCACCCGGCTGTCCGTGGTGCGCACGGGCGGCGGCGACGGCAAGGGCAGCGGCACGGGGCGCGATCTGGTCCTGGTGCGAGGCATCGAGCCGAGCATGCGCTGGCGCTCGTTCTGCAACGAGATCCTGGGCTTCGCCCATGAGCTGGGCGTGGAGATGGTGGTGATCCTGGGCTCGCTGCTCGGCGACACCCCGCACACCCGGCCGGTGCCGGTCAGCGGTGTGACCTCCGACCCGGACCTGGCCCGCACCATGGATCTGGAGGAGTCCCGCTACGAGGGCCCGACCGGGATCGTCGGCATCCTGCAGGAGGCGTGCAGCCACGCGGGCGTGCCGGCGGTGAGCCTGTGGGCGGCCGTCCCGCACTACGTCTCCCAGCCGCCGAACCCGAAGGCCACCCTGGCGCTCCTCAACCGCCTGGAGGACCTGATCGACGTGCGCATCCCGCTGGGTGAACTCCCCGAGGACGCGCGGGCCTGGCAGCTGGGCGTGGACCAACTGGCGGCCGAGGACAGCGAGGTCGCGGAGTACGTGCAGTCGCTGGAGGAGGCGCGCGACACCGCCGACCTGCCGGAGGCGTCCGGCGAGGCGATCGCCCGCGAGTTCGAGCGCTATCTGCGCCGCCGCGACCAGCCGCCGGCCCCGGGCCAGCCGGGCGGCCTCGCGGCCGAACCGGGCCTGACCGAGGGCCGGGACGGCTCGTATCTCCGCGACACCACGAGCGGCCGCACCCGCCCGCCGCGGCCCCCGGCCAAGGACGACGGGGCCGCGCCCCCGTCCGCCGCCGGGGAGGACACGGAGGAGGAGGGGCCGGACGGCGAGAGCTGAGTCCGGAGCCGGTTCCGCACGGTGCCCGGGGCACCCGCGTCGCGCGGGCGCCCCGGGCACTGTCATGCCGCGGGGCGTGCCGCCCGCCCGGCGTCCGGCAGCAGCGCGGGCAGGACCGCGAGGACGAGCGTCAGCGCGAGGTGGAACACCGTGGCGACCGCCAGCGCGTGCCCGTACGCGCCGACGTCGTGGTGCGTCGCACCGCCCAGGCGGCCGAAGTACAGGATGCCGACCAGGGCGACGCCGACCGCGCCGCCGACCTGCTGGCCGGTGGACAGGACGCCGGAGGCCATGCCGACCTCCGAGGGCGCGATCCGGGAGAGGACGGCGTGCAGCAGCGGGGGTACGAGCAGCCCGTTGCCGGCGCCGATCAGGATCAGGGCCAGGGCCAACTGCCAGGCGCTCAGCCCGTTCCCGGTGCCGAGGGCGAGGGCGATCGTGAGCCCGTAGCCCGTGGCGCCGACGAGTGCTCCGGCCTGGAGTACGCGCCGGCCGTACCGGGCGAGGCGTTGGGCCAGGAGGTTGGTGGCGAAGAAGGCGGCAGCGAAGGGGACGTAGACGAAGGCGGCGCCCAGCGCGCTCGCCCCCAGGCCGTCCTGCAAGGTGAGCGTGAGGACGAGGACGTAGGAATTGATGCCCGCGTAGGTGAGGAGGACCAGGGCCATGCCGACGGCGAACGGCCGTTCCCTCAGCAGCCGCAGCCGTACGAGGGGTGAGCCGCCCCGCGCGTCGACGCGGCGCTCCACGGCGGCGAAGACGGCGAAGGCGACGGCGCTGCCGGCCAGGCTGAACCAGGTCCACAGCGGCCAGCCGCGCTCGCGGCCCTCGATCAGCGGCACGACGAGCAGGAACAGCGCGGCCGTCAGCACCGCCGCGCCGGGCAGGTCGAGACGCCGGGCCCCGGGCACCCGTGACTCGGGGAGGTGCACGGCGGCCAGCGCGAGGGTCAGCAGTCCGATCGGTACGTTGACCCAGAAGACGGGTCGCCAGGAGGAGCCGAAGAGGTGGGCGGCGACGAGCACGCCGCCCAGCAGCTGGCCGGCCGTCCCGGACACCCCGATGACCGCTCCCAGGGCGCCGAACGCCTTCGGCCGCTGCCGGTCCGGGACCAGCACCTGGATCATCGAGAGCACCTGCGGGAACATCACGGCCGCGCTCAGCCCCTGGAGCAGCCGGGCGGCGATCAGGCCGTTCGCACCGGGGGCGACCGCGCAGGCCACGGACGTCAGGGTGAAGAGCGCCATGCCGGTCATGAACATCCGCTTGCGGCCGAACAGGTCGCCGAGGCGGGCACCGGTGATCAGGCCGGTGGCGTAGGTGAGTTGGTAGCCGGCCAGGACGAGCTGGATGTCGGCGGCGGAGGCGTTCAGGTCGGCCCGGATGGCGGGGGCCGCGACGAGGACGATGAAGGTGTCGAGCACGGCCATGAACGCCCCGACGAGCGCCACGGACAGGGCCCGCCACGGCGACGGGCCGCCCTCCTCGGGTGCCGGGGGCGCCGACGGCGGTGCGGGGGCCGGGCGTGGGGTGTGCGTCATGACCTCGATCCTCGGGCGGTCGGGTCCGGGCATACAGTGGCCACTTATGCTGGTATCCGGACCACCCCCGAAGCCCCCCGCGGACGCCGCGCGCCGGCGGTCCCTCGCGGAGTTCCTGCGGTCACGGCGCGAGCGGATCACCCCCGCCGACGTGGGCATTCCGGCCGGGCCCCGCCGCCGTACGCCCGGTCTGCGCCGGGAGGAGGTCGCGCAGCTCTCCGGTGTCAGCGTCACGTGGTACACGTGGCTGGAACAGGCCCGTGTGATCACGGTGAGCCGGCAGGTGCTGGAGAGCCTGGCGCGGGCGTTGTCGCTCGACGCGGCCGAGCGGCGGCATTTGTTCGCGCTGGCCGGTGAGCCGCTGCCGGAACGTCCGCCGGCCGAGGGCCCCGGGCCGGCGCTCCAGCGGCTGGTGGACGCGCTCGATCCGCACCCGGCGTATCTGCTCGACGCCGGCTGGGACCTGGTGGCGTGGAACCGCGCCGAGGCCGGGCTGATCGGCGATCCCGCGCTGCTGCCGCCGGAGCGGCGCAATCTGCTGCGGCTGATGTTCACGGATCCGGCGATGCGTACGCTCGCCGTCGACTGGGCCGGGCAGGCGCGGCACCTCCTCGCGCAGTTCCGGGCGGACGCGGAGCACCGCGTGGGGGATCCCCGCCTGGACCGTCTCACGGGCGAGCTGCGGGAAGAGAGCGCGGAGTTCCGTAGGTGGTGGGAGGCGCACGACGTCGCCGATTTCCGGTCCAACCGGCGGGAGTTCCGCCATGCCCGGGCCGGTCTCCTCGCCTTCGACTACGTGAAGCTGGCGGCGCTGGACGCGCCGGGCGTCAAGCTGTTCGCCTGCATGCCGGCGGACGAGGAGACCGCCCGGAAGCTGCCGGGGCTGGTCGATCCGGGGGTACCGGGCTGAGGCGGTCGCCTCGGTCGCCGGGGTTCAGCGCACCCGGTCCACCGCCACCGCGTCGTACCGCGTGGTCGGCGTCGGCTGCACGTCGAAGCGGGAGTTGGGCAGGTAGAGCCGGTCGCCGTACGCGGCCACCGTGGTCGGGATCCGGAAGCGCGGGTCGGTGATGCGGGCCACGGCTCGGCCCCGCAGGCCGGTGGCGTCCAGGTGGAAGACGTCGACGGCGTTCTGGACCTGCTGGACGATGTAGAGCGTCCGGCCCAGGAGCAGCGCGCCGTCGCCGTCGGGGAGCTTCTTGCCGCCGAGGTCGACGCGGCGCGCGTCGCCGGTGCGCGGGTCGACGCGGAAGAGGGTGCCGCCGTCCGCGTAGACGTTGATGACCAGCAGCGCCCTGCCGTCGGGGGTGCGTTCGATGCCGTTGGTGGTGAAGGCGTCGCCGGGGGCCTCGGCCCACTCGCCCTTCAGGGGCAGCGTCACCACGTCGCGGGCGGGCGGCAGTTCGCCGCGCGGGCCGAGCGGCAGGCCGTAGAGCTGCGCCTGGGCGGAGTCGGTGAACCAGGCGGCCCGTGGGGTGAGCACCACGTCGTTGACGAAGGTGGCGGCCCTGCCTACCTCGTACGTGGCGAGGATCCGGCCGGCGCGCCCGTCGACGACGCGCAGCTGCCGGCTGGGGCCGCCCGCGATGAAGATCCGGCCGCGGGCGTCGCTCTTGAGGCCCACGGTGGGGGCGTCGGTGCCCGTCGGGATGGTGACGCCCTTGCCGGTGACCAGGCTCACGCGGTGGAGCGCGCCGCCGCCGAGCGAGCCGAACCAGGCGTACGGGCCGGGGCCGGTGGCGATGCCCTCGGGGCGGAAGCCGTCGGGGAGGGGGAAGGCGGTGGGCCAGTCGTGCGCGGCATGGGCGTGGGCCGCGGGGCCCGGCGGCCCCACGACCGCTGCCGCGCCGAGTGCGGCGCCCGCCCCGAGCAGTCTTCGCCGTGCCAGGGAACCTGCCATGGTGTGCGTCCTTCCGGGCCGTGGGAGAGTGACCGGCTCACCGAAGCACAGCGCCGCGGACCGCCACACGGAGCACACAAGGATCTGCACAAACGAATGGGGGCGCTCCCGGTGGGGAGCGCCCCCTGTCGGAGGTGCGGGATCAGCTGTCGCCGGTCGCCTACAGGGCGATGCCGAGCAGCGCGTCGGCGGTCCGGGAGACCAGGCCGGGCGCGCCCTCGTCCGTACCGCCGTCGGCGGTCTGGGCGGCGGCCCAGCGGTCGATGGCGGCGAGCGCGCGCGGTGCGTCGAGGTCGTCCGCGAGGGCCTCGCGGACCTCCTCCACCAGGGCGTCGGCGGACGGGCCGTCGGGCCGGGAGACGGCCGCGCGCCAGCGGGCGAGGCGCTCGACGGCCTCGGTCAGGACGTCGTCGGTCCACTCCCAGTCGGCGCGGTAGTGGTGGGCGAGCAGCGCCAGCCGGATGGCGGCGGGGTCGACGCCGTCGCGGCGGAGCTTGGAGATGAAGACGAGGTTGCCCTTGGACTTCGACATCTTCTCGCCGTTGAGGGCGACCATGCCGGCGTGGACGTACGTCTGCGCGAAGGGGTGCTCGCCGGTGAGCGCCTGGGCGTGCGAGGCGCCCATCTCGTGGTGCGGGAAGACGAGGTCGCTGCCGCCGCCCTGGACGTCGAAGCCCATGCCGAAGTAGTCGAGGGCGATGGCGACGCACTCGATGTGCCAGCCGGGGCGGCCGGGGCCGAGGGAGGCGCCGTCCCAGCTGGGCTCGCCCGGGCGGGCGGCCATCCACAGCATGGGGTCGACGGGGTTCTTCTTGCCGGGGCGCTCGGGGTCGCCGCCGCGCTCGGCGGACAGCAGGCGCATCGCCTCCGCGTCGAGGCCGGAGACGCCGCCGAAGGCGGGGTCGGAGGCGACGGAGAAGTAGATGTCGCCCTCCAGCTCGTAGGCGGCTCCGGCGTCGCGGAGCCGCTCCACCAGCGGGACGATCTTGGGTATCGACTCCACGGCGCCCACGTAGTGGCGCGGCGGGAGCATCCGCAGGGCGGTCATGTCCTCGCGGAAGAGGGCGGTCTCACGCTCGGCGAGGGCGGTCCAGTCCACGCCGTCCCGGATCGCCCGCTCCAGCAGCGGGTCGTCGATGTCGGTGACGTTCTGGACGTAGTGAACCTGCCGCTTGGTGTCGAGCCACACGCGCTGCACGAGGTCGAACGCGTTGTAGGTCGCCGCGTGCCCCATGTGGGTGGCGTCGTACGGCGTGATGCCGCAGACATAGATACGGGCGACGGGGCCGGGGACGAGGGTCACCCGTCCACCGGTCGCGGTGTCGTGGATCCGGAGGTCGCGGCCACTGCCAGGCAGGGCGGGTACCTCAGAAGCGGGCCAGGCATGCATGTCTTGAAGCGTAACCGGACGCGTGTTCCGGATACGAACCGGACCGGGCTGTTGGCCCAATAGGCACTCTTGCGTCTGCCACCCCCGATGTGCATCGGGGGCGGATCAGACCGGTGGCCAGGGGATCGCGGGCCACTGTCCGCTGGGCTCACGGTGCCGTCCGGTGCGCAGCAGGTCGGCGACGCGCTCCCGCAGGGCCTGGATTTCGGCCGGAGTGATGAGCTGGGCCAGTCGGGCGGTGAGCGGGCGGTCCTCGGCCAGATCGGCCGAAAGTCGCCGTAGGGCCTCCAGGGCCTCCTCGGGTAGCGGCTCGCCCGCCCAGCCCCACAGGAGGGTGCGCAGCTTGTCCTCGGCGTTGAAGGTCACGCCGTGGTCGATGGCGTACAGCCGACCGTCCGCGGCGGGCAGGAGGTGGCCGCCCTTGCGGTCACCGTTGTTGATCACCGCGTCGAGCACGGCGAGGCGGCGCAGGCGTACGTCGTCGGCGTGGACGAGCAGCGCGGTGCGCTCCTCCCCCACCTCGGCGAAGCCCACGGCCTTCCAGCCCGGCCCCGGCTCCTCCCCCTCGACCAGGGCGAGCAGCGCGCCCGCGGAGTCCTCCTCGACGGACGGCTCGATCCACAGCTGGCACATGCCCTGGCCGTACGGGCCGTCGCGCAGCACCGTGGGCGGGATCAGGCCCCAGCCCATGGCCTCGGACAGCTCGTAGGCCGCGACCTCGCGCTGGGCGAGCGTGCCGTCGGGGAAGTCCCACAGGGGTCGCTCCCCGGCGACCGGTTTGTAGACGCAGGCCGCGCTCACGCCCTCGTACTCGACCGTGCAGTACAGCACCGCGTTGGACGCCTCGCGGACCCGCCCACGCACCGTCAGCTCACCGCGGGCGAGCAGTTCGTGCGGGGTCACACTCCGCGGCGATATCCGTTCTGGCGCGGGCATACGTGTCCCTCCGGGTCGAGCGGCAGGCTGCACAGCGGGCAGGGCGGACGGCCGGCGTTGACGACCTCCAGGGCGCGCTTGGCGAACGCGCGCGCCTGGGTGCCGGTCAGCCGCACGCGCAGCATCGGCGGGCCGTTGGTCTCGTCCTGGAGCAGGCGCTCCTCCGCCTCGACGAGGTCCTCGTCGGTGTCGGCCTCCAGCTCGACGAGCGCCTGCGCCTCCACGATCATGCGCTGGCCCTCGCCGTCCCAGGCCAGGGCCATGGTGCCGACCCGGAACTCCTCCTCGACGGGGGATTCCAGCGGCTCGGTGTCGGCGAGCTCGGCGGGGGCGACGGCGGGCACCGGGGCATTGCCGCCGGTGCGCCGGACGACCTCGTCGAGCAGTTCGTCGATGCGCTCGGCGAGCGCCTCTACCTGGGCCTTCTCCAGCGCGACGCTGGTGGTCCGGCCGGCCGCGGTGGCCTGGAGGAAGAAAGTGCGGCGGCCCGGCAGCCCGACCGTACCGGCGACGAAACGGTCCGGTGGGTCATAGAGGAACACCTGACGGGACAACGTCCTGCTCCATTTGGTTCGGTGGTGGAGTAACCGCTCCGAGTGCCGGTCACGCGTGGTGAGGCGGACGGAGCCGCGTCACCACCCTACTGCGGACCGCGATCACGGTGCTCCCGCCCCGCCTCCCACGACGCCGTCCTCCTCGGCCCCTTCGGCACCGGCCGCGACGCCGGGCGCCTCGGGGTGCGGTGCCAGGCCGCGCAACTCGCCGGTGTCGCCGAGGCGCATCAGGAAGGGGCGCAGGCGGGTGTAGCGGATGGCGGTGACCGAGCAGGGGTCGACGGCGATCCGCTGGAAGAGGTCGAGGTGCAGGCCGAGGGCGTCGGCGACCAGGGACTTGATGATGTCGCCGTGCGAACACACGAGGAAGCAGGCGTCGGGGCCGTGCTCCTCCTCGACGCGGGCGTTCCAGTCGCGTACGGCCTCCACCGCGCGCGCCTGCATGGCGCGTACGGACTCGCCGCCCGGGAAGGCCGCGGCGGAGGGGTGGCGCTGGACGACCTCCCACAGCGGTTCGTCGGTCAGCTCGGCGATCTTGCGGCCCGACCAGTCGCCGTAGTGGCACTCCCCGAGGCGCTCGTCGGTGTGCAGCGGCAGGCCGGGCCGGGCGGCGAGGAGGGGGGCCAGGGTCTCCCGGCAGCGCTGGAGCGGGCTGGTGACGGCGGTCACAAGGGGCAGCCCGTCGAGGCGCCGCGGGAGGGCGGCCGCCTGGGCGGCGCCGCGCTCGTCCAGGGCGACGCCGGGGGTCCAGCCGGCGAGCACGCCCCCGGTGTTGGCGGTGGACCGGCCGTGCCGGACCAGGATCAGCGTGGGCATGGCCGCCAGCCTACGTCGCCCTCCGGCGGTCCTCACCGGTGCCGTCGCGGCCGGTCGGCGGCGCCCGGTGATGTTTCGGTGGGCCGATCGGCGGCAGAATGCCCTGCGTGATCGTGGACTGCGCTATCTACCGGGACGGACGCCGCACCGAGGGCCCCGCCGACTTCTCCGACGCGCTGGACGAGGCGCGCGCCCAGGGCGACTCGTTCCTGTGGATCGGGCTGCACGAGCCCACGGAGAAGGAGTTCGAGCTGGTCACCAGCGAGTTCGGACTGCACCCGCTGGCCGTGGAGGACGCCCTCAAGGCCCACCAGCGACCGAAGCTGGAGGTGTACGAGGACTCGCTGTTCATCGTCCTGAAGCCCGTCACCTACGACGACGACGCGGACAAGGTCACCACGAGCGAGCTGATGCTGTTCGTCGGCGACTCCTTCGTGGTGACCGTCCGGCACGGCGAGGGCAGCCCCCTGGCGCAGGTGCGTCAGCGGCTGGAGCGGGAGCGGGAGGTGCTCCGGCACGGGCCGACGGCGGTGCTGTACGCGGTCAGCGACGCGATCGTGGACCAGTACATCGAGGTGGCGGCCGAGCTCCAGGTGGACCTGGAGGAGCTGGAGGCGGAGGTGTTCGCCCCGGTGGGCGGGGACACCCGCAACACCGCCTCGCGAATCTACAACTTCAAGCGGCAGGTGATGGAGTTCCGGCGGGCCTCGGGGCCGCTGACCGAGCCGATGACGCGGCTGGCGGGGGCGGGCGTGCCGTACGTACCGCAGCGGTCGCAGCCGTTCTTCCGCGATGTGAGCGACCATCTGACGCGGGCGAACGAGTCCGTGGACGGGCTGGACCGGCTGCTGACCGACATACTCTCCGCGCACCTCGCGCAGATGGGCGTCCAGCAGAACGACGACATGCGCAAGATCTCGGCGTGGGCCGCGATGGCGGCGGTCCCGACGATGATCGCCGGGATCTACGGGATGAACTTCGACCACATGCCGGAGCTGCGGCAGCCGTGGGGCTATCCGGCGGCTGTCGTGGTGATGGCCGCGGTGGTGGTCTGGCTGCACCGCTACTTCAAGCGGCGCGGCTGGCTGTGAGCCGGTGCTGGATCAGGCGAACTCGGCGGCGGTGGTGGGCCCGCCCAGCGGGTCGCGGAGCCGCGGCGGGCGCAGGGTGACCATGCGCCGCCGGCCGATGAGCCGGTCCTGGAGGCACGCCGCCCGGATGCCCAGCGAAAGCGCCAGGGACTTGGCGCGGGACCAGCCCAGGATGGCGCCCATGCGGGCCATCACCGCCAGGCCGACGTCCCGGTGGACGCGGATCCCGGCCAGGGCGCTCTCCCGCAGCACGGTACGGATGACGTCGGCGTGCCCCTCGCGGGACAGCCGCAGCAGTTCCTCGTGGCAGTAGGCGAGGTGGTTCGCCTCGCCGTGGGAGATCATCCTGATCGCCCTGCCGACCTCGGGGTGCTCGCCGAAGTGCCCGGCGAGCATGTCCATCTGGTCGGCGGCGCGCTGCTCGGTGACCCGGCTGTGCGCGAGGTGGACGACGATGTCCCGCCCGGTCAGCCGCGTCTCGCCGCGCAGCAGGCTGTGGGCGGGGCCGATGGCACGGCGCGGACGAGGACAAGCACTCAAGTGCCATGGCCGGGGGGCGGCAACAGAGGGCGGTGCGCACTCGGCCGAATGCGCGCGACCGAAGGTGCGCCCGGCGCGTAACCACACGCCCGCCCGGGCGTTGTCTTCAGTACCGGCCGTGGCGGGGAAGACACCCCGAGCCCCCACCACGGCCGTAGATTTGCCCCTCGTTCCTCCGCTACGCCAGCCCGGCCCGCTCCAGCGCCTCGACGCCGGCCCGCAGGCTCGCGATCCGCTCCTCGAGGGTGAAGCCCGCCGGGGCGAGCGACAGTGTGGTGACACCGGCATCGGCGTATGCCTGCATGCGGTCGGCGACGCGCTCGACCGGGCCGAGCAGCGCGGTGGAGTCGATCAGCTCGCGGGGTACGGCCGCGGCGGCGCCGGCCTTGTCGCCGGAGAGGTACTTCTCCTGGATCTCGGCGGCGGCCTTCTCGTAACCCATGCGCTGGGCGAGCTTGTTGTAGAAGTTCTGCTTGGCGCTGCCCATGCCGCCGACGTAGAGGGCGGTGTACGGGCGGAAGAGGTCGGCGAGGGCGTCGACGTCGTCGCCCAGGGCCATCGGGACGGTCGGGGCGAGGTCGAACCCGTCGAGGTCCTTGCCGGCCTTGGCGCGGCCCGCGCGCAGGGCACCGAGGGTGGTCTCCTCCGCGTGCTCGGGGGCGAAGAAGACGACGAGGGCGCCGTCGGCGATCTCGCCGGTCTGCTCCAGGTTCTTCGGGCCGATGGCGGCGATGTACAGCGGGATGCGCTCGCGCACGGGGTGGACGGTGAGCTTGATGGGCTTGCCGGGGCCGCCGGGCAGCGGCAGGGTCCAGTGGTCCCCGTCGTGGGTGACGCGCTCGCGGGACATGGCCTTGCGGACGATGTCGACGTACTCGCGGGTGCGGGCGAGCGGCTTGTCGAACTTCACGCCGTACCAGCCCTCGGAGACCTGGGGGCCGGAGACACCGAGGCCGAGCCGGAAGCGGCCGCCGGAGAGCGAGTCGAGGGTGGCCGCGGTCATCGCCGTCATGGTGGGCGTACGGGCGGGGATCTGGAAGATGGCGGAGCCGACGTCGATCCGCTCGGTCTGCGCGGCCACCCAGGACAGGACGGTGGGGGCGTCCGAGCCGTACGCCTCGGCGGCCCAGCAGACCGAGTAGCCCAGCCGGTCGGCCTCGCGGGCGACCGCGAGATTGTCGGCGTCCATCCCGGCGCCCCAGTAGCCGAGGTTGATTCCGAGCCTCATTCGACTCATCCGGACTCCCCTTACTGATCAGTAACGTCGCTGTTCCGGGGACTGTAGCGCGCTGACCCGGCGTCCGTCATCGGTGAGTTGTCCACAGGGCGTTGTCCACAGGCCGCCACGGTGTGCGCCGCGGCCAGTAATCTCAGCGCTCATGGAGCTAAGGCATCTGGGCCGCACGGGCCTGCGGGTATCCCGGATCGGGCTCGGCACGCTCACGTGGGGCCGGGACACGGGGGAGACGGACGCGGCCGATCAGCTCAAGACGTTCTGGGAGGCGGGTGGCACGCTCGTCGACACGGCGGACGTCTACGCGGACGGCGGCGCGGAGTATCTGCTGGGGCAGTTGCTGGAGGACCTCGTGCCGCGCCGCGATCTGGTCATCGCCACGAAGTCCGGCAGCGTGCCCGACCCCGACCGGCGGTTCGACGGCTCCCGGGGCCATCTGCTCGACGCGCTCGACGCGTCCCTGGAGCGGCTCGGCACGGACCACGTCGACCTGTGGCAGATACACGCCTTCGACCCGTACACGCCCGTCGAGGAGACGCTCCAGGCCATCGACATCGCGGTGAGCAGCGGACGGGCCCGCTATGCGGGCGTCTCCAACTTCTGCGGCTGGCAGCTCGCCAAGGCCGCCACGTGGCAGCTGGCCGGGCCGGGCGTACGGACCCGGCTGGCCAGCACGCAGATGGAGTACTCCCTGCTCCAGCGCGGCATCGAGCGCGAGGTGCTGCCGGCCGCGCTCGACCTGGGCATCGGGGTGCTGCCGTCCTCCCCGCTCGGCCGCGGCGTCCTCACCGGCAAGTACCGCCACGCCACGCCCTCCGACTCGCGGGGCGCGTCCGAGCACCTGGCGCCCTTCGTCGCCCCGTATCTCGACGAGACCGCGCGCCGCGTCGTGGACGCCGTCGCCACGGCGGCGGACGGCCTGGCGACGACGCCGCTGGAGGTGGCGCTGGCCTGGGTGCGCGACCGCCCCGGAGTCGTCGCCCCGATCATCGGCGCGCGCAACGCGCAGCAGCTCGGCGCGGCATTGTCAGTGGAGGCCCTTACGCTTCCGGACGAGATCTGCCGGGCGCTCGACGATGTGTCGGCGCCCGTGCACCGCTATCCCGATCAGGACTGGAGCACCCTGTGACTACCGACCGCCTCACCGGCGAGGCCGCCCCCACGCCCTCGGAGGAGGGCACTCCGACCGCGCAGGGGGGCTCCATCGCGCCGGCCGCGGAGGCGGTGGCCGCGGGCGGCTCGGAGCGGGAGCCCGGCGCGGGCGGCGCTGCCGCGCAGGCGCGGGAGCCCGAGACGGGCCCGGCGTCCGCGGAGGGGCCGGAGCCCGGTCCGGGCGGGCCTGAGCCGGCGGCCGGCGGGGACACGGCGGGTGCGCCGGGATCCGCACCCGACGGGGGCACCCAGGACGCCGGGACCGCCGACATCCCGGCGGAGGCGCCCGCGCGGAAGCCTTCGCTCGACGAGCCCGGAGCGTCGGCCGGCGGGGACGCCACGGATGCCGCCGCGAGCACGCCGGAACCCACACCCGGCGGAGACAGCACCCCGGACGCCCAGGCCGCCGACATCCCGGCGAACGAGGGCGACCCGCAGCCGGTACTCGGGCAGGGTCAGCCTGAGGCAGCGACCGGCGGGAACGCCACGGACCCCGTCGCGGGCACGCCGGGCTCCCCACCCGACGGGGACACTCCGGACGCCGAGGCCGCCGACATCCCAGCGAAGGCGCCCGCGCCGAAGCCCGGCGCGGGCTCCGGGGAGCCCCAGGAGACCGGTGATACCGCCGGAGGCAAGCGGCGGTCCGCTGTCGCCGAGGCGTTGGCCGCCGCTGTGAGGGCCGTGGAGAGTGGGGAGAAGCCGGCGACGGCGTTCTTCAACGAGCCCAGCCGGCCGGCCGCGCCGGTCCGCCGGGCTCCGGAGCGTACGGGCGGCCCCGCCGCACCCACCGCTCCCGCCGCACCCACCGCTCCCGCCGCTCCCGCCGGCAGGCGGCCCGCGCCGACCGCCGAGGGCCTGGACGGAGTCCGCGCCGTGCTCGCCGCCGGCGGCGCTCCGGAGCAGCTCGCCGGGCCGGTGATCGAGGCACTCGGCGAGCAGGCGGCCGAGGAACTGCGGGAGGACCCCTGGCGGCTCCTGGCCGTCGCGGGCGTCCGCCCCGAGCAGGCGGACGGCTTCGCACGGGCCCTGCTCGGCCCGGAGTGCGGTCCGGGCGACGAGCGCCGGGCCCAGGCACTGACCGTCTGGCTGCTGGAGCGCGCCGCCCTCGAAGGGCACACCGTGCTGGAGGCGTCCGTGCTGCGCTCGGCCCTCGCCCGACACGCGGTGCCGGACCCGGACGAGGCGCTCCAGGCCGCCATCGCCGAGGGCGCCGTGCTCGTGTTCCAGGAGGCCCTGGAGCAGCCCGGACCCGCCTCGGCCGAGGAAGAGGTCCCGGTGCGGCTGCTGCTGGGCCTGGACCGCTATGCCATGGCCGAGGAGAGCCTCGCCGACGGTCTCGCCCGGCTGATCAACAACTTCGAGGCCGCCGACTGGGAAGCCGCCGCTGCCGCCGCGCCCTCCCCCTCCGCCGCCCAGCTGATCCGTGCGACCGCCGGTGCGGGCCTCGTGGCCCACAGCGGCGGCGAGACGGCTCGCGCCGAGCCCGTCGCCGTCGTCGCGGCGGCGGCCGAGCTGGGCCTGCGGGCCTGTGTCGCCGTGCACACCGAGGACGGCAGGCGCCGGGCGGACGGCGTCGAGACCGTGACCGTCGCCGGGCTGCTGTCCGGGCGGGAGGGGCCGGGCCGGGACGCGGACGGCGCGTTCGCGCTCGACGTGCTCGCCGTGCTCGACGCGCCGCAGCTGGACGTCGAGACGGCGGCGATGCTGGTGGAGTCGCTGGCGGACGGCGGACGGCTGGTGCTCAGCGGCGACCCGGGAGTGCTGTGGTCGGCGGGGCCCGGCCGGGTCTTCGCGGACGTCGTGGCCGCCCAGTCCTGTCCGGTGGTCGTCTCGCGCACCCCGGACACCGGCCCGATCGGCGAGCTGGTGTCGGGGATCGGGATCGGCGAGCTGGGCGAGCCGGCCGCGCCCGGCAAGGAGGTCGTGATCGTGCCCGTGCGGGAGCCCGCCGAGGCCGTGCACCGCACGGTGCAGCTGGTCGCGGACTCCATTCCCCGCGCGCTCGGCGTGCCGGCCGAGCGGACCCAGGTCATCACCCCGGGCCATGGCGGCCCGGCCGGCACCCGGGCGCTCAACGCGGCGCTCAAGGAGCGGCTGAACCCCGGCCCCGGCCGGTTCGGCGGCTTCGACCCGGGCGACCGGGTCGCGTACGTCCCGGCCCCCGGCCGGATGGTCCCCGGCACCGTGGTCGGCGCGGACGCGGAGGGGCTGCGCCTGGACTGCGCGGGCGTGCCCGTCGTCGTACCGAAGGAGCACGTGGGCGAGGCCGTGCGGCACGGCTGGGCCGTGACCGCGCACCAGGCGGTCGGCACACGCTGGCCGGCGGCCGTGGTGGTGCTGCCGGGCGACGCGGCCCGGACGCTGACGAGGTCGTGGATCTATACGGCGTTCGGCCGGGCCGAGCGGCACCTGTCGGTCGTGCAGGGCGTGGACGAGGCGCTGCCGCGCGCCGTCGCCGAGGTGCCCGCGAAGGAACGGAGCACCCGGCTCCGTTCCCTGCTGCGGGCGCAGAGCCGCCCCTCGGAGTGAGCGTGGGGCCGCGCCGGGCCGGCCCGGCGCGGCCCGTAAGGGTCAGCGCCCGGCGCCCCGGGGCGATGCCCCCGCGCCCGGGCCCCTGCCCTCGATGCCGCCCTCGTCGAGGCCATCGACGTCATCGCCTTCGTCGTCATCGCCGTCGTCGAGGTCCAGCTCCTCGTCGAAGACGGCGCTGACATCGAAGCGGCAGATCACCCGCTGCGGATCGGCCTGGTCGAAGGGGGCCGACAGCCACTCCCCCGGCTCCGCGGGGTCGTCGGCCGCGGCGACCCAGAGCGTGGAGTCGCCCTCCTCCAGGCCGAACTCCTTGTGCCGGGAGGCGATCTCGTCCGGTTCGTACTCGCCGAACAGCACGCCGAGCGCCGCGTGCACGCTGCTGCCGACGATGCCGGCCGCGCCGGCGGAGCCGCCCGTGCCCGCGGGGGCGTCGACGTCGGGATCGAGGTCGGCGACCCGCTGGGCCTGCGCGAGGAGCCGCTGCGGTTCGATCACCGCGTAGTCCCGGCGGATCAGGACGCTCAGGGCGCTGGGCTCCTCCGGCCCGGCATAGGCGGGCAGGGTGTCGTCACCGGGGATCTCGAAGGGGGTGACCTCGTCATAGACGTCGTACAGCAGCTCGTCGTACGCCTCGGCTGTCGCGGCCAGCTCGTTGAACGCGGCGTAGACGGCCGGGTCGTCCTCCCCGGACCGGCGTTCGACGGCGTCGAGGTGGCGGTCCAGCGCGGCTTTGACCGCCTCGGCGGCGGCGCGTACCTCGGCAGCGGTTGGCTGCGCAGCATCAGACATAGTGCAGACGCTATCCGCACCGGACCCGTTCCCGCACAATAGATGCGATGCCGGAATACGAATTCTGTGATGTGTATGTGCCGAGAGGGGTCTCCCGAGGTGCGACCACACGCTTGCTGACCGACCATGCCGAGTACGGACACTGGGAGTTGGACCGACTGCGTCTCTATCCCGACGGCAGCCGCAGAGTGCGGCTGCGGCGTCGGATCATTCGCCAGGTGCGTGCCACGTGGTGAAAGCGTACGGAGCGGGCCCCGCGACGACGGGGCCCGCTCCGTGCTATGTGCGTCCTGGCCGGTGCGACCCGGTCAGTTCTGGGCGGAGCGTGCGCGGCGGTAGATGACCGCGCCGCCCAGCAGCAGTCCGGCGCTGGCGGCACCGGCCATGCCGAGCTGGCCCGCACCGGTGTGCGCGAGCTCGACGGCCTTCGCCGCCGGGGCAGCGAGCGGCGCGTCGCGGTGCTCGGCCTTCACCTCGGTCGACTTGTGGTGACCCGTGGTGTGCGCCGGGCTCACGGCGGTCGGCTTGTGGCCTGCCGGGTGCTCGGCGTGGTGACCGGCGGGCTTGGTGTGCTCCGCCGGCTTGTGGTGACCGGCCGGCGGCTTGTGGCCGGGCTTCTCACCGGGGTGGTGGGGCTTGTGGTGCTCCGGCTTGCCGGGCTGCTCGTGCCCGCCGGGGTGCCCCTGGTGGTGACCACTGACATTGGCGCAGTCGTTGCCGGAGGTGTAGTTGCCGACACCCACGACATTGACGCTGTTCCCGCAGGCGTTCACCGGAACGCTGACCGGCGCCTGCACGGTGTTGCCGGAGATCACGCCGGGCGCGTTGTGGCTGGCGCCCTGGGCGGCCGAGCCGCCGTGGCCCCCGTGACCGCCCTGCCCGCCGTGGCCGCCGTGACCGTGACCGCCGTGCCCGTGGCCGCCCGACCCGTTGACACAGGTGTTGCCGGAGGCGGGGTTGAGCACACCGACCACATTGACGGTGTTGCCGCAGGCGTTCACCGGCACCTGCACGGGGACCTGGACGGTGTTGCCGGACGCCACGCCCGCCGAGTTGGACGCCACACCATGGGCGCCCGAGTCGGCGAACGCGTAAGCACCGGTCATGGCGATCACGCCACTCGCGGCCGCCGCCGTGATCAGACTCTTCTTACCGGCCTGTCGCATTGAAGTTCTGCCTCTCTTGCCTTCTGCCATCGGAACAACGCGCGGGCAGATGGGCCCGCAGGTCGAAAACCCAGCGGCCCCGGAGTCGCGCGGACGCGCTCCGGAGCCGCCTTCACACCCTTACGGGTAGAGGCACAACGTCAGTAGTTGACACAGGTGTTGCCGAAGGTGGGGTTCAGCAGCCCGACGATGTTGATCGTGTTGCCGCAGGCGTTCACGGGGACCGACACGGGAACCTGGATGACATTCCCGGAGACGACGCCCGGCGAGTTCACCGCGGCACCCTGGGCACCCGAGCTCGCCACGGCCAGCCCCGCACCGGCGATGACGACACCACCGGAGACGGCCGCAGCAGCGACAACCTTCTTGAGCATGTGATTCCTCCTCGTTGGCAAACGGTCCCAGCCGCGGACCGCACACCTGTAACGACGAGGAGGTAATCGGGCTACGCCAACCCTCGATCCATTCACTCTTTTCGGTTAACCGGAAACGGATTTACGAGGTTTCAGCACTGGTCGAGGAATCGATCGAGCACCCGTGCGCCGAACTTCAGCCCATCCACGGGCACACGTTCGTCAACTCCGTGGAACATTCCGGCGAAGTCCAGCTCCTGCGGAAGCTTCAGCGGCGCGAAGCCGAAGCACCGGATGCCGAGGTCGTCGAAGGACTTGGCGTCGGTGCCGCCGGAGAGCATGTACGGAACGGCGCGCGCGATGGGGTCCTCGGCCCTGAGCGCCGACTGCATGGCGTCGACCAGGCCGCCGTCGAAGCTCGTCTCCAGCGCCTTGTCCGCGTGCACGTCCTCCCGCTTGACCCGCGGCCCGAGGATCCGGTCGAGGTCGGCGAGGAACTCCTCCTCGTAACCCGGCAGGAACCGTCCGTCGACGTGCGCCGTGGCCTGCCCCGGGATCACATTGACCTTGTATCCCGCGCCGAGCATGGTCGGGGCGGCGGTGTTGCGCAGGGTCGTACCGATCATCTTGGCGATGCCGCCGAGCTTGGCGAGCGTCGTCTCCATGTCCTCGGGGTCGAGCGGGGTGCCGAGCGCGTCGGAGAGCTCGTCGAGGAAGGACCGTACGGTCTTGGTCATCCGCACCGGGAACTCGTGCCGCCCCAGCCGGCCGACCGCCTCGCACAGCTCCGTGATCGCGTTGTCCTTGTTGGTCATCGAGCCGTGCCCGGCGGTGCCGTCCACGGTGAGCCGCATCCAGTGCATGCCCTTCTGGGCGGTCTCGATCAGATAGAGCCGCAGGTTCTCGTTGACGGTGAAGGAGAAGCCGCCGACCTCGCCGATCGCCTCGGTCACGCCCTCGAAGAGCCCGGGGTGCTTGTCCACCAGGTGCCGGGCCCCGTAGACGCCGCCGGCCTCCTCGTCCGCGAGGAAGGCCAGGACGACGTCGCGCGGGGGCTTGCGGCCGGAGCGCATCCGGTCCCGGACGACCGCGAGGGTCATCGCGTCCATGTCCTTCATGTCCACCGCGCCGCGCCCCCACAGGCACCCGTCCGCGATCTCGCCGGCGAAGGGGTGGTGGGTCCAGTCCTCGGCGTTGGCGGGCACCACGTCGGTGTGGCCGTGGATGAGCAGGGCGGGCCGGGAGGGGTCCTCGCCCTCGATCCTGGCCACGGTCGAGGCCCGGCCCTTGTGGGATTCGAAGATCTTCGGTTCGAGCCCGACCTCGGCCAGCTTCTCGGCCACGTACTCGGCGGCGGCCCGCTCACCCGGCCCGGAGTGGTCGCCGTAGTTGCTGGTGTCGATCCGGATCAGATCGCGGCAGAGGTCCACCACCTCGTCCTCGGCGGTCAGGGCGCTCCCGCCCTTCGCGTTGCCGGCGGGCTTCGACTCGCTCACGCTGCCTCCTCCTGGTTCGCTGCCGTGCGCGGCCCGGATCACGGTGGGCGCACGGCGTGGGTCCTCGGCCATCCTCTCTCTCCGCCCCGCTGAGCCCAAGGCCGCAATGCGCCCGACATACGCACGTCACAGGGGTCGGGCGGCGGTCCGGGCGCGTGATCGAGCACCCCCAGATCTTTGGTATTGTTTTCCACGTCGGAAGGGGCACGGCCCCGAAAGACAGACACCTTGTCCGGGTGGCGGAATGGCAGACGCGCTAGCTTGAGGTGCTAGTGCCCTTTATCGGGCGTGGGGGTTCAAGTCCCCCCTCGGACACAACGAAAAACCCCAGCTGAGCTGGGGTTTTTCTGTGTGCTCGCTCCCAGAGATCCAGTAGGCATGAACGTTTCCCGCACTGACCGCACCACCGCTGACCACACCGCTGACCGCACCACCGCCGACCGGCCCGCCGGCGCCGTGGCCCCCCGCCCCGTCCGGGTGGGTGTGCTGATCACCGCGCTCCTCACGGCCTGCGTCGCCTTCCAGCTCAACGCCAGCATGCTCAGCCCCGCGCTGAAGAGCATCGAGGACAGCCTCGGCGCGAGCTCCGCCGAGATCGGGCTCACCCAGACGGCGTTCTTCACGTCGGCGGCGCTGTTCTCGCTCTTCCTGCCCCGGCTCGGGGACATCATCGGCCGGCGCCGGGTGCTGGCCGGAATGCTGGCCCTCATGGCCGTGGGCTGTGTCATCGCCGCGCTGGCGCAGAGCGTGCCCATGCTGTTCGTCGGGCGTGTCGTGCAGGGCATCTCCGGCCCGACCGTTCCGCTGTGCCTGATCATGCTGCGGGTCGAGGTCACCGAGCCGAAGCGGTACGGCACCCTGCTGGGTGTGATCACCGCGGTCAACGGCGGCATCGCGGGCGTCGACTCCCTCGCGGGCGGCTTCCTCGCCGACAACCACGGCTTCGAGGCGGTCTTCTGGGCCATGGCCGGTGTGGCGGTCGTCGCCACGGCGCTCGTCGCCGTCCTGACCCCCGAGTCCAAGGTGCCCGCCGCCGGCCGGATGGACTGGCCGGGGGTCGCCCTGCTGGTCGCGTCGGTGGGGTCGCTGCTCATCGCGCTCAACGAGGCCGGCAAGCTCGGCGCCGCGAACTGGCCGCTCGTCGGCGGTCTCACCGCCGCCTCCGCCGTCGCCTTCGCCCTGTTCTGGCGGACCGAGGACCGCACCGCCCACCCGCTGGTCGCCACCCGGCACCTGCGTCGGCGCGCGACCTGGGCGACGCTGCTGACCACGGTGCTCACCATGACGGGTGTGTTCGCCGTCATGAACGGTCTGATCCCGGCGTTCGCCCAGGACGCCGAGGCCGGTCTCGGCATGACGGCCGAGGAGTCGGCGTGGTGGACGCTGACGCCGTACGCGATCGCCGGTCTCGCCATGGGCCCGGTAGCCGGCCGGCTCGCCGCGACCTTCGGGTACGGGCGCGTCCTGCGGATCGGACTGGTGGGGGCGGCCGCGTCGGTCGTGCTGATGATCCTCACGATCCCCGCCCACTCGCACGGCATGCTGCTGGTGGCCTCGGTCCTGGTGGGCATCACCTACGCGGGCGTGGCGAACATCGTGCTCAACGGGCTCGGCATCGTGCTGTCCCCGAACGAGAACCCCGGCTTCCTGCCCGGCCTCAACGCGGGTGCGTTCAACCTCGGCGCGGGCCTGAGCTTCGCGCTGCTCTACGCGGTGAAGACGGCGGCCCTGCCCTCGGACCCGGCGTCGGCCACCGGATACACCTCCGGCATGATCGCCGGAGTCGTCATCCTGGCCGCCGCCCTCGCGGCGTCCTTCCTGATCCCGAAGCCGGTGACGGCCGAGGCGCACGCCTGACGGATCCCGTCGCGGACCGTGGAAAGCCCCAGCCGGCTGGGGCTTTTCGCTGCGCGCGGGCGGCCGGTGGCCCCCGGGGCGTGCCCGCCCGAGCCTGTTCGGCCACGTCGGGCCCTGCGTATCATCGGCCCGATGATCTCCAACCGTGGCCGCGCCGTGCCCTCCCCCGCCTCCGCCCCCTGCCGGATCACGGTCTGCCGGGGCTGCTGCTGCGGTGATCCCCGCAAGGTGCCGGGCGTCGATCACGCCGGGCAGATACCGAGGTTGCGGGCGGCGGTGGACGGTGCCGCGCAGGTGCGGGCGTCGGAGTGCCTGGACGTGTGCGACCAGGCGAATGTGATCGTCGTGCAGCCGTCGGCGGCGGGCCGGGCCGCCGGGGGCCGGCCGGTGTGGCTGGGCCTGGTCAACGACGACGACGCGCTGGCGGACATCGCCGCGTGGGTGCGGGCGGGCGGCCCGGGCCTGGCGGAGCCGCCGGGGGTGCTGGACCTGTACGAGTTCACGGCGTCGCGGCGGGTGGGCAAGGCGCTGGAGGGCTAGGCCGGCTCGGAAATGGCCGATTCGCGCGTGTGGGCTTGCCCGGTGGGGCGACCGCGGCCACGCTGCGGGGAATGCCGGTGAAGCGGACGAGAAGGATGTGCCGATGACCATCGTGGTCACCACACCGACCGGACACGTGGGATCGCGCGTGGTGCGGCTGCTGCTCCAGGCCGGCGTCCGTCCGCGCGTCCTGGTCCGTGACCCGGCCCGCCTGGACGAGGCGACCCGCGCGCGGGTCGATGCGCGCCGGGGCGACCTGACGGACGCGGGGTTCGTCCGCGAGGCGGTGGCGGGGGCGCGGACCGTCCTCTGGGTGGACCCCACTCCCCACACGACGGCGGATCCGATCGAGACCTCGCTGCGGACCGCGGCACCGTTGGTGGAGGCCGCCCGGCTGGGTGATGTGGGGCGCGTGGTGCTGTTGAGCAGTATCGGCGCGGAGAAGCGGCACGGGGTCGGGCACATCGACGCGCTGGCCGGGATCGAGGAACGACTCGACGCCACCGGAGCGGATGTGCTGCACCTGCGGTGCGCGTACTTCTTCACCAACCTGTTGTCCGACCTCGAAGGACTCTCCCAGGGCGTCCTGACCACGGCGTTCGATCCCGACCACCCGATGCCCTGGGTCGATCCGCGCGACATCGGAGACGTGGTCGCGGCCCGGCTGCTGAACGACACCTGGCAGGGCCGGGTGGTGCAGGCCGTCCACGGGCCGGAGGACCTCAGCTTCCACCAGGTCGCGGAGATCCTCACCGAGGCGCTCGGGCGTCCGGTCCGGCTCGACCGCGTCGGCGACGACGCGGCGCGGGACGCGCTGCGCGCGGCGGGGCTGCCTCCCTCGGCGGTGGAGGGCGTGGTCGGGATGACCACCGGATCGCGCGACCTGGTGCCCGAGCAGCCCCGTGACCTGCTCACCACCACCCCCACCCCGCTCAGCGGGTGGGCTCACGCCCACCTGCGTCCGCTGCTGGAGAAGTGACGGGAGGCGCGGGCGCCGGGCGCCCGCGCCGTCCCGAGGCGATCCGTCAGCTCGCCGCGCGGGGGCGCGGGATCGCGGCGGCCGCCTTCTCCAGCTGGAACGCCTCGTTGCCCAGGCCGATGCTGCTGTGCACCTCGGGACGCAGGTACTTCAGTACGAGCCCGTAGCCGACGCCCACGACGACGGCCGCGCCGATGACGCCGGGCAGGATCCAGCGCAGGGCCGAGCCGGGATCGGCACCGAGCAGCACGTCGAAGTCCCTGACGGCGTAGACGGCGATGACCAGGAGGGCGAGGCCGGCGAGGCCGGAGGCGACCAGCCGCGGCGCCTGGGCGCGGGCGGCGCCGCGCCGGACGAAGAAGGCGATGACGGCGGCGGAGGCGGCGGCCATCAGCACGATGACGCCCAGTGCGCCGACGTTGCCGCTCCAGGTGAAGAGGCGCTGGACGGGCGCGGTCGGGTCGCCGTTGGGCTTGTTGTCGGTGATCGCGAAGAGCAGGACGACGAGGAGCGAGACGACGCTCTGCAGGAGGGAGCCGTGGGCGGGGGCGCCGCTGGCCTTGGCGGTGCGGCCGACGGCGGCGGGCAGCAGCCCTTCGCGGCCCATGGCGAAGGCGTAGCGGGCGACGACGTTGTGGAAGCTGAGCATGGCGGCGAACATTCCGGTCACGTAGAAGACGTGCATGACGTCGGCGAAGGCGCCGCCGAGCCGGTCCTCGGTGAGGGCGAAGAGGAGGTTGGGGCCCTGTTCCTGGGAGAGGCCGACGATGCCGCCCGGGCCGGCGGCGACGCTGAGGGCCCAGGAGCTGAGGGCGAAGAAGAGGGCGACGAAGCCGACGGCGAGGAAGGTGACGCGGGCGACGACGACCTGAGGGCGGCTGGTCTCCTCGGCGTAGACGGCGGCCTGTTCGAAGCCGACGAAGGCGGCGATGGTGAAGCAGAGGGCGGTGCCGAGCCCGCCGCCGCTGAGCGTCTCGGGGTTGAAGGAGTGGAGGGAGACGCCTTCCGGGCCGGGGCTGCCGACGCCGACGATGTCGAAGACGACGACCATGACGCACTCGATGAGCAGCAGGACGCCGAGGACCTTGGTGCTGAGGTCTATCTTCAGCCAGCCGAGGACGCCGACGATCAGGACGGCGGCGAGGGCGGGCACCCACCAGGCGACGGAGACGCCGAGGTGCTTGTCGAGGAGGCCGGCGAGTTCGAAGCCGAAGATGCCGTAGATGCCGAACTGCATGGCGCTGTAGGCCACGAGGGCGACGACGGAGGCGGCCGCGCCCGCGGTGCCGCCGAGGCCGCGGGCGATGTAGGCGTAGAAGGCGCCGGCGTTGTGGACGTGGCGGCTCATCTCGGCGTAGCCGCAGCTGAAGAGGGTCAGCACCACGCCGAGGATGACGAAGAGCAGGGGCTGGCCGACGATGGCCATGGTGCCGTAGGTGGTGGGCATGACACCTGCCGTGACCATCAGCGGCGCGCTGGCGGCGACGACCGAGAGCAGCAGCCCGGCCACCCCTATCCGGTCGGCGCGCAGGCGTCTGTCCTGGCCTTTGAAGGTGCTGATCTCGCTCGTCGTGCCCGTCGGCATGGCGGGGTCGTCCTTCCCATGGGGGTGAGCGGGGGGGCGTGTTCGCGGGAGGCGGCGGAGCGGCCTCAGGCCGAGCCGAGGGCGGCGCGGCGGGCGGCCTGGAACGCCTTCCTGGGGTCCTGGTCGGGGTAGGACCAGGGGGTGCGGGTCGCGTGCGGCCCGATGCGGGTGAGGAGGGCGGCCGCCTCGGCGAGGCGGCCTTCGTGGAGCTTGGCGTGGGCGAGGTAGTTGAGGTCGACCTTGCGGCGGGGGTGGGCCGTACCGTCGTCGACGTCCCATTCGAGCCACCAGTCGAAGGCGGCCTTCATCACCTGGCGGGCGCGGCGGGTGGTCCAGTGGCCGGAGCGCGCGGGGTCGGGGGGTTCGACGCCGGCGCGGGCGAGGACGCGGTAGCGCTCGGCGTGGGCGACGACGGGGAGGACGGCCAGGGGCGAGTCGGCGGGGGCCTGCTCGGCGGCCCAGGCGGCGAAGTCGTAGACCTCGTGCAGGGGGTCGTCGCGGTCGCCCTTCTGGTGTTCGGCCAGGCAGGCGGCCATGAGGTGGTGCGCGTGGTGGTGGTCCCGGTGGCGGGCGCGGACCTGGTCGAAGGCGCGTACGCGTTCGTCGTCGGTGCCGGTGCGGTGGGCGAGGATGAGGATGCCGAGCCAGGGCGAGGGGTCGGCGGGTGCCATCCGGGCGGCGGTCAGGCAGGCGGCGCGGGCCACGTCGGGGATCTCCTTGCCGCCGACGGCCCGGCAGACGGTGGCGCAGGCGAGGAGCGCGGCGGCGTCGGGGCTGTCGGGTTCGGCGAGCTGCCATTCGCGGGCCCAGGCGACGCTGGTGGGGCCTTCGGCGAGGACGACGAGGCGGTGGCCGCGGCGGTCCCAGTCGTCGCCGGTCTCGGCGAGGAGGTTGCGGGCCTCCGCCCAGCGGCCGCGGGCCAGGGCGTCACGGACAGTGGCCAGTGCGGCGTCGTCCAGGGCGGGGTCGAAGGTCGGTCCGTCCTTGTTCCGGGGGCGGCCCAAGGGTGGGGGCGTCATCTGCGGGGTTCCTCCACGGCGTACGTCCCCTCCGGGCGCCGGGTCGAGGCGTCCGCAAACCATCCACTTCAGTCACGCACAGCAAAGCGGTAGTCACGGCTCCGAGTCAAGACCGATCTTGGAACTGACCCTTCATCAACTCATGGGCCGTCAGATCCGCTTGAACGGGCCACCGCCGGGCGGTTGGGGGTGTTCGACACCTCCGTCCCATCCGTGACCCGCACTCTTGTATTGCGTACCTTAGTTCGATACCTCGGGCGCTCCCCTCCACGGGCCCTCGTCTCCCGGACCCGCCCGAGGCGCTCTCCCAGGACGTCGGCCGTTGGTGGGGATGGACGCCCGAAAGACGGGTACTCGGCCGTCACTCCGTCTTCGCGGCGGCTATCGTTTTCTGTCAAGTCCCCTTACGACCGGTCCGCCTTGAGGTGCGCGACGTGATGGTCTTCGCCTTCGCCGTGAGTGCCGCGTGCTGCCTGGGCATCGGCTTCGTGTTCCAGCAGAGCGCCGCCCAACGGGCCCCGATGAGTGACTTCCTCTCCCCGCGGCTGCTGCTCGACCTCGTCCGGATGCCGCGCTGGCTGGTGGGCATCGGGCTGATGATCGTCGGCATGGTGCTGGGCGCGGTCGCCCTCGGGCACGGCGAGATCTCGCTGGTGGAGCCGCTGATGGCCACGAACCTGCTGTTCGCGATGGCCCTCTCGCGCTGGCTGACCAGGCAGCCGCTGGGCCGGACGGGCTGGTGCGGGCTGTGGCTGCTGGCGGGCGGGGTGACGGCCTTCATCGTCGCGGGCCGGCCCCACGGCGGCGACTCCGTCACCGACCCCCTGCGGCACTGGTTGATCCTGGGCCTGATGCTGGGCGGTGCCCTGCTGCTGACGGCGGTCGCCAAGCGCCTGCGGATGAGCGCGGAGGCCGCGCTGCTGGCGGTGGCGGGCGGGCTGCTCTACGGCGTGCAGGACGCCCTCACCCGGGTCAGCGGCGAGCGCCTGGGGCAGGGCGGCTGGACGGCGCTCCTCACGAGCTGGCAGCCGTACGGGGTGCTGGTGCTCGGCATCACGGCGCTGGTGCTGGTGCAGAGCGCCTTCGAGGCCGCGCCGCTGCGGATGTCGCTGCCCGCGCTCACCGCGGCCCAGCCGCTGGCGGGGATCGCCTGCGGGGTGGGGTTCCTCGGCGACCGGCTGCGGACGACCACCGGGGCGCTGGCCTGGGAGGCGTCGGGGCTGGCGGCGATCGTGGTCGGCATCGTGCTGATCGGCCGCCATCCGGCGATGCCGTCGGGGCCGACGCCACCGGCTCGCGTCCGCGACCTCCAGCCGCACTGACGGGGCGCCGGGCCGCACCGCCCGCGGCTCGGCGCGGCTGCTTGGATGGGCACCATGACCGAGCGACGACCGCTGCCCGCGGACGAGGTACTGGACATCGTGGACGAGCGCGACCGGGTGGTGGGCCGGGCGCCACGCGGCGAGGCGTACGAGCGGGGGCTGCGCCACCGGTGCGTCTTCGTCCTGGCGCGGGACGGGCAGGGACGGATCTTCGTCCACCGGCGCACCGCGGAGAAGCTCGTCTTCCCCTCCCGCTACGACATGTTCGTCGGCGGTGCGGTCGGGGCGGGCGAGTCCTACGACGAGGCGGCGCTGCGGGAGGCCGAGGAGGAACTGGGCGTCTCGGGGCTGCCGGCGCCGACGCCGCTCTTCCGCTTCCTGTACGAGGGGGAAGGGGGGTCCTGGTGGTCGGCGGTGTACGAGGTCGTCTGCGACTCGGCTGTGTCGCCGCAGGTGGAGGAGGTGGCCTGGTACGGGTTTCTCTCCGAGGGGGAGCTGTTGGGGCGGCTCGGGGAGTGGGAGTGGGTGCCGGACGGGTTCGAGGCGTTTCGCCGGCTGCGGCGGGGGTGGCCGGTGGGGTGAGTTGCGGTTTCCCCTACCGGGGCGGGGTGTCCTCAATCGCCGGACGGGCTTGATCGGGCTGGTCCGGGTCGTGCGCGGCACCGGGGGCGCCCTTGCCCTCAATCGCCGGACGGGCTTGATTGAGCGCCCTGACGGGCTTGACCAGGCTCTGCCCGTTCAAGCCCGTCAGGGCGCCGCACCGTGTCGGCCGACGGGCGGCTAGTCGACCGTCACCACGATCTTGCCGCGCGTGTGGCCCTCCGCGTTCGCGCGCTGCGCTTCCGCCGTCTTCTCCAGGGGGAAGGTCTGCGCTACCTCCACCGTGAGCGCGCCGCTCTCCGCCAGTTCGGTGAGGGCGGTCAGGTCCGCCGCGTCCGGGCGGACGAAGACGTAGCGGCCGCCGAGGCCGAGTACGGACGGGTCGGCGACGGAGGCGATCCGGCCGCCCTCCGCGAGGAGACCCGGGGAGGCGGTGAGCGCCTCGCCGCCGGCCAGGTCGAGCACGGCGTCGACGCCACCGGGGGCCAGGGCCCGTACGCGGTCGGCGAGGCCCTCCCCGTAGACGACCGGCTCGGCGCCGAGGCCGCGCAGGTAGTCGTGGTTGCGCTCGCTGGCGGTGCCGATGACCCGTGCGCCCAGGTGTACCGCGATCTGGACGGCCATCGAGCCGACGCCGCCGGCCGCGGCGTGCACCAGGACGGTGTCGCCCTGCCGCACGGCCAGCGCCTTGATCAGCGACTGGTAGGCCGTGAGGCCCGCCAGCGGCAGTCCGGCGGCCTGCTCGAAGGTGAGGTTCCGCGGCTTGCGGGCGAGGGTCCGTACGGGGGCCGCGACGTACTCGGCGAAGGTGCCGCGGGAGAGGAAGTCCTCGCGGACGTAGCCGATGACCTCGTCGCCGACGGCGAACTCATGGGCGTCCGCCCCGGGCTGGACCACCACTCCGGAGACGTCCCAGCCGGGCACGACGGGGAAGACGGGGGTCAGGACGCCGTCGAGGTAGCCGGCCTGGGCCTTCCAGTCGACGGGGTTGACCGCGGCGGCCCTGACCTTGATCAGGACGGCGTCGGGGCCGACCTTGGGGTCGGGCAGGTCGCCGTACTCCAGGACCTCGGGGCCGCCGTAGCCGCGGTAGCTGATGGCCTTCATGGGGGTGCTCCTTGTGGGGTGTGCCGAGGGTCAGGCGTTGGCCGGTGCGGTCCCAGCGTCCGCCGTGGTGGCGTGGCCCGCCACTTCGCCGGCGCGCGGGCCGAAGACCTTGCGCAGGCCCAGCGAGGCGACGAACGCGACCAGCAGGAACGCGGTGCCCGCGATGACGAACGTCAGCGTGAACTGGCTCTCCGCGGGCAGCTTCGGGGCGCCCGGCGGCAGGTGCTCGATGCTCTTGGACGCCAGCACCGTGGTGATCATGGCGCTGCCGATGGCGCTGCCGGTCGAGCGGGAGATGGAGTTGATGCCGTTGGCGATGCCGGTCTGGTGGTGCGGCACGCTGGAGACGATCACGGCGGGCATGGCGGCGTAGCCGAAGCTGATGGCCGCGCCGACGAACATGCCGGCGGCGATGACGGAGAACGCGTGCTCGTGGTCGAGGGCGATCCACACGAAGCCGGCGGTGCCGATGAGCGAGGCGAGCAGCAGGACCAGGCGCGGGCCCTTGTGCCGGACGAGCTGGCCGCCGATGGGGGCGGCGAGCAGCGAGACGATGGTGCTGGGCAGCAGGAACTCGACGGAGGCGCGCAGCACGCTGGCGTCGAAGCCGTAGCCGGTGATCTTCGACGGCATCTGTACGAGGTAGGAGACGCCGATGAAGAGGGCGAAGGAGCCGAAGCCGACGAGCAGACCGGCGACGTTGGCGAAGAGCACCGGGCGGTGGGCGAACATCTTCATGTCGACGAGCGGCTCGCTCACCTTGCGCTCGACGAGCGTCCAGACCGCGGCCATGACGACGGCGCCGGTGAAGCAGCCGATCGTACGGGCGGAGGACCAGCCCCACTCGTGGCCCTGGGTGATGGGCAGCAGGAGCAGGACGAGGGTGGCGGCGAGGCTCAGGGCGCCGAGGACGTCGGTGCGTCCACCGGTGGTCTGCTTGGTGGCGGGGACCAGGGTGGCGACGGCTATGAGGGCGAGCGCGGCGAGGCCGGTGGCCAGCCAGAAGGCGCTGCGGTAGTCGGGGTTGTCGCCCGAGGTGAGCAGGCCGGTGGCGACGAGCGCGAGGCCGCTGCCGAAGGCGAGGGTGCCGCTGACCATGGCCATGGCGCCGGGCAGCTTCGCGGGGCGCACCTCCTCGCGCAGGACGGAGAGGGCGAGCGGGAAGATCGCGGTGGCGGCGCCCTGGAGGACCCGGCCGACGATCAGCCACAGCAGGGAGTGGGTGACGGCGGCGAGGACGGAGCCCGCGACCATCACGACCAGCACGGCGACGAGGGTCTTCTTCTTGCCGTGCTGGTCGCCGAAGCGGCCGAGCAGCGGGGTGAAGACGGCGGCGGAGAGCAGGGTGGCGGTCGTGACCCAGCTCACGTTGGCGGTGGTGGTCTCCAGGTCGTTCTGGATGAGGCCGAGGATCGGCACGACCAGGGTCTGCATCATCGAGACGACCATGGCGGCGAGGCTCAGGGCGAAGACGATGACCGTCTCGTTGGCCTGCTTGCCTTCGGACCGGCCCTGGTGGGTGGCGGCTGGGGAGCTCATGGGTTGCGGGGTCCTTCGAGTTGCTTCATGACCGAAGTGATTCATGACTGAAGTGATTCATCACGTTGATGCTTGATGAGGTCAAGCAACTCGACACAGATTAGGTCGAAATACTTCAGGTAGTCAAGTTAATGTTTTAAGGGTTCAAGCTCTTGAGTACACTTCAACGCATGACCGCCGCCTCCCCCCACACCCCGACCAAGGCCCAGCTCCTGGAACTGGTGGCGGCGCTCGGCACCGCCCAGTGGCAGGACTTCGCGGCCGCCGCCGCCCGCCACGGCCTCACCTCCGTCCAGGCCAAGCTGCTCGCCCAGCTCAAGGGCCCGGTCCCCATGCGCGGCCTCGCCACGCTGCTGGTCTGCGACGCCTCCAACGTCACCGGCATCGTCGACCGCCTCGAAGCCCGCGGCCTGGTCCGCCGCGAGCCCGACCCGGCCGACCGCCGTGTGAAGAACGTGGTGGCCACCGACGAGGGCCTGGAGACCATCCGCCGCGTACGGGGCGAGATGCAGGCCACCCACACCGCGCTCGACGCCCTGGACGAGGACGAGCGCACCACGCTCTACCGGCTGCTGGAGCGGCTGCGCCCCGGCATGGAGCACCGCGGCTGAGACCCGACCGCCCCTTTCCTCCGCGTTTCCGCGCGCCCGTATTCTGACGGGCAGTCCGATCCGCGCACCCCGCGCGGACGACGAGGGGAGGCCATCGATGTCCCACGACAGCACCACCACGCCCGCCGCCGGCGAGGAGGGGACGGAGCCGTACACCGTCGCCCTCGCCCCCGGCGTGAGCGCGTTCGTGCAGCCCGACGGCGGCTGGTGCCTGAACAACGCGGGAATCGTCACCGGTGGCGGCCGGACGGCTCTGATCGACACGGCCGCGACGGAGCGGCGGGCGCGGCTGCTGCGCGACGCCGCCACCCGGGACGGCGCGCCCTTGCCCACCACGATCGTCAACACCCACCACCACGGTGACCACACCTACGGCAACTGCGTCTTCCCCGAGGCCACGATCCTCGGGCACGCCGACTGCCGCGAGCAGACCCTGGCCGTGGGGCTCCAGCTGCACGGGATCTGGCCCTGCGTCGACTACGGCGACGTCACCATCACGCCGCCGCAGGTCACCTACACCGACGCGCTGACCGTGCACCTCGGCGACATCGAGATGCGGCTGCTCCACCCGGGCCCCGCGCACACCGTCGGCGACACCATCGCCTGGCTGCCCGAGCAGGGCATCGTCTTCACCGGTGACCTCGTCTTCAACGGCGGCACCCCCTTCCTGATGATGGGCTCCCTCAGCGGCTCGCTGCGCTCCCTGGAGATCCTGCGCGGCCTCGACGCCCACACCGTGGTGCCCGGCCACGGCCCGGTCACCGACCCCGGGATCTACGACATCGTCGAGCGCTACTTCCGCTGGCTCCAGGGCTACGCCCGCGACGCGCGCGCCGCCGGCCGCACCCCGCTGGAGGCCGCCCGCGCCGCCGACCTCGGCGAGTTCGCGGAGCTGCGCGAGAGCGAGCGGCTGGTCGCCAACCTCCACCGCGCCTACGCCGAGCTGGACGGCCTGCCCCTGGCGTCGCCCCTCGACCTGCCGGTCGTCCTCGGCGACATGCAGACGATGAACGGCGGCCGGCCCATGGCCTGCCACGCCTGAGGCGGGGGGACCGGGCCCCGGCCCGAGCCCGGAGGCGGATCCGCGGGAGTTCGGCCCCGTCACCCTCTGGACGGCATACCGACTGGTCGGCATGATGATCTCGAATCGTCTGTCCGCGGGCTCAATTCCCCATGGAGGAGCACTCGATGAGCAAGGGCACCCCCGGCACGCCCCCAGGGATCGATCCGGAGCGGCTGCGCGCGCATCTGGAGCGCGAGGCGCCCGGGCTGGTGCGCGGGCCGCTCACGGCCGAGCTGATCGAGGGGGGCCGCTCCAACCTCACCTACGCCGTCACCGACGGCATCGGCCGCTGGGTGGTGCGCCGGCCGCCCCTGGGGCATGTGCTGGCCACCGCCCACGACATGCGGCGCGAGCACCGCGTGATCAGCGCGCTGCACCCGACGGCCGTGCCGGTGCCCCGGGCGCTGCTGCTGTGCGAGGACGAGAGCGTCATCGGATCGCCCTTCTACGTCATGGAGTTCGTCGACGGCACGCCCTACCGGACGGCCGGGCAGCTCACCGCGATCGGCCCGGAGCGCACCCGCCGGGTCGTGCTGGGCCTCGCCGACACGCTCGTACAGCTGCACGCCGTGGACCCCGCGGCGGCCGGGCTCGGGGACTTCGGGCGGCCGGAGGGGTTCCTGGAGCGGCAGTTGCGGCGCTGGGGCAAGCAGCTGGCCGCCTCGCGCGACCGTGAGCTGCCGGGCATCGACGAGCTCCACGCGGCGCTGGGCAAGGCGCTGCCCGTCTCCCCCGCCCCCACCGTCGTGCACGGCGACTACCGCCTCGACAACGCCCTCGTCGGCGCCGACGACACCGTGCGGGCGATCCTCGACTGGGAGATGTCCACCCTCGGCGACCCGCTGACCGACCTGGGCCTGCTGGTGATGTACAGCGAGCAGCGGCCCGTCCCCGGCTCCCCGATCACCACCACGCGCGACGCCCCCGGCCACCCCGAACCGGCCGAGATCGTCGAGCGCTACGCCGTCGGCTCCGGGCGCGACGTCTCGGCGCTGCCGTGGTACACCGCCTTCGCCTACTTCAAGCTCGCCGTGATCCTCGAAGGCATCCACTACCGCTACACCCTGGGGCAGACGGTCGGCGCGGGCTTCGACCGCATCGGGCAGCTCGTCCCGCTCTTCATCGACAACGGTCTCACCACCCTGCAGGAGGGCTGAGCGGCATGGACTTCGCATTCGACGCGCGCACGGAAGAGCTGCGCGGCAGGCTGCTGGCCTTCATGGACGAGCACGTCCACCCGGCGGAGGCCGTCGCCGAGGAGCAGCGGGCGGGGTCGGCCTCCCCCTGGGACACTCCCCCGGTCGTCGAGGAGCTGAAGGCGGAGGCACGCCGGCAGGGGCTGTGGAACCTTTTCTTTGTGGACCAGCACAGCCTGCCGGACGGGGAGTACGGGGCCGGGCTGACCAACCTGCAGTACGCGCCCCTCGCCGAGATCACCGGCCGCAGCCCGCAGCTGGCCCCCACGGCCCTCAACTGCGCGGCACCGGACACCGGGAACATGGAGCTGCTCGCGCAGTTCGGCACCGAGGAGCAGCGCAAGCGGTGGCTGGAGCCGCTGCTCGCCGGGGAGATCCGCTCCGCCTTCGCGATGACGGAGCCGGACGTCGCCTCCTCGGACGCCACGAACATCGAGACGCGGATCGAGCGCGACGGCGACGACTACGTCGTCACCGGCCGCAAGTGGTACATCTCCGGTGCGATGAGCCCCCATTGCGAGATCTTCATCGTCATGGGGAAGACCGACCCCGAGGGCGCGGACCCCCGCCGCCAGCAGTCGATGATCCTGGTCCCGCGTGACACGCCCGGCCTGGAGGTCCGGCGCGCCATGCGCGTCTACGGCTACGAGGACCACTACCACGGCGGCCACGCCGAGGTAGTCCTCGACGGCGTCCGCGTCCCGGCCTCTCATCTGATCGGCGAGGAGGGCGGCGGCTTCGCCATCGCCCAGGCCCGCCTCGGACCCGGCCGGATCCACCACTGCATGCGGCTGATCGGCATGGCCGAGCGGGCGATCGAGCTGATGTGCCGGCGGGCGGTGGCCCGTACGGCCTTCGGCGAACCGCTCGCCCGGCAGGGCGTGGTCCAGGAGTGGATCGCCGACTCCCGGGTCGCGGTGGAACAGCTGCGGCTGCTGGTGCTGAAGACCGCCTGGCTGATGGACACGGTCGGCAACCGTGGCGCGCACACCGAGATCCAGGCCATCAAGATCGCCACGCCGCGGACGGTCGTCGACATCATCGACAAGGCGGTCCAGCTGCACGGGGCGGCCGGGGTGAGCCAGGACACCCCGCTGGCCGAACTGTGGGCCGCGGCCCGCACGCTGCGTCTGGCCGACGGGCCGGACGAGGTGCATCAGCGGTCGCTGGCACGGCGGGAGTTGCGGGGGTATCGCTAGGCAGTGGCCGCGGGTCGTGTCGTGCGCACCACCGCTGCGCGGCGGTGTCCTCGAACGCCGGACGGGCTGGTGTCGGATGAGCTCGGCGCAAACCAGCCCGTCCGGCGTTCGAGGACGCGCCCGCAGGGCGCCCGCCGCCGAAGGCGGCAACGGCGGGCCCGCGGCCGAAGAGCCGTACACACGGCCTCCCGGGCCGCTATGGCCGCAACGCCCTCAGTAGCAGGTCCGCCAGGTGGTCGGCGACCTGCTGGGGGCTCAGGCGGCCCTCGGGGCGGTACCAGTTGGCGAGGTGGTGGACCGAGCCGAAGTGGTAGTCCACCACCAGATCGGCCGGGGTCGCCGCGGTGAAGACGCCCGTGCGCTGGCCCTCCTCGATCAGCGCGCGGAACCGCTCGTGGTAGCGGCGGCGTTCGGCCCGCACCTGCTTGTGCTTCTCCGGGCCGAGGTGGTGCATGGACCGGAAGAAGATCTTGGTGTCGTCGAGGTTCTCGATGGTGGTGACGACCACGTCGGCGGCGGCGTCGCGCAGCCGCCGCTCGACGGGCGCGTCCGCCTCCGCGAAGGCGTCCAGCCGCTCCTGCTGGAGGCGCAGGACCCGCCCGTACACCTCGTGCAGCAGGTCGTCCTTGGAGCCGAAGTAGTGGTAGAGCGCGCCCTTGGTGACGCCCGCCGCCTCGACGATCTCCTGTACGGACGTCCGGTCGTAGCCCTGGTCCGCGAAGAGGCGGGTGGCGGCGGCCAGCAGCCGCCGGGGCACCGGTCTGCCGCCGCCGTCCACCGCGGCCGTCGTGGTCACGCGCGGCCCCCCGCGGGCTGCCCGGGCACCTCTTCGAGCCTGCGCTGGAGGTGGTTCATGCCGCGCAGCCAGCGGTCGGGGTCGGTGGCGCGGGCCGCGTAGTAGTCGGCGACCTCCGGGTGCGGGAGGATCAGGAAGCGGCCCGCGGCCATGCCCTCGAAGAGGGCGTCCGCGACCTGCGAGGGCTCGATCGCGGTGGGGACCAGGACCAGTTCGCCGGCCGCGCCCGTGCCGCGCAGCATGTCCGTACGGACGCCCTGCGGGCAGATGGCGTGGACGTCGATGCCGCAGTGGCGGTAGGTGAGCGAGAGCCATTCGGCGAAGGCGAGGGCGGCGTGCTTGGAGACGCTGTACGGGGCGGAGCCGATCATGGTGAGCAGCCCGGCGGCGGAGACGGTGGCGACGAAGCGGCCGCTGCCGCGGTCCAGCCACTCGGGGAGCAGCTCGCGCGCCGCCCGTACGTGCGCCATGACATTGACGTCCCAGGCGGCCTCCCAGAGGTCCTCCTCGACCTCGGGGCCGCCCGCCGGGGCGACGCCGGCGTTGGCGCAGTAGATGTCGACCTTCCCGCCGAGCGCCTCGCGGGCGGCCGGCACGACGCCCGACGCGTCGCCGGGGACGGCCGTGGCGCCGATCTCCTCCGCGACCGCCCGGGCCTTGTCGACGTCGAGATCGTTGACCACGACACGGGCCCCCTCGGCGGCGAACCGGCGGGCGAGCGCCGCTCCGATGCCGCCTCCCGCTCCGGTGACCACGACTCCCGCGTCCCGCACTGTGCCCACGCTCGCATCTCCCTCGGCTCGGCTGCACGGGCAGACTAACCAGTCGGTATGTACCTGCGGAAGGGGGCGGGTGGGGCTGTCCCCCCACGGTTCGGGGGGCCGTCCGGCTGGTGGCGCGTCCGCCGCCCGCGCGATCGTGGGCGGCGAAGCCACAGCCACCCACCGCGATCCGAGGAGTGCTCCCGATGGCGTCCCCGCCCCACGCCCGCCGACCGGCCCTGTTGCTCACCGTGCTGCTCTGCCTGGGCTCACTGGTCACCGCCGCTCCGGCCACGGCCCGGACCGGCCCGGCCGATCCCGTCCCCGCCCTGACCCGGGCGGCACATCCCTTACGGACCACGGAACCGGGCGGTGACCTGCGGGACTTGCGGCCGCTGGGCGCCATGGTCGGCGACGCGAAGGTCGTCGGGCTGGGCGAGGCCACGCACAGCTCCCACGAGTTCGTCACCAACAAGCACCGCGTCTTCCGCCACCTCGTGGAGGAGAAGGGCTTCACCACCTTCGCCCTGGAGGCGAACTGGAGCGCCGGGGCGCGCATCGACGACTACGTGGTGCACGGCAAGGGGGACATCCGGCAGATCATGCGGGAGGAGTTCCAGAACGCGTACCGCATGTGGAACACCCGCGAATACCTCGACCTCTTCGAGTGGATGCGCGCGTACAACACCCGGCACGCCGAGAAGCTCCGCTTCGTGGGGAACGACGCGGCCTATGCCGGCCCCGAGCTCTTCGACAGGGTGACCGCGTACGTCCGTGAGCACCACCCCGAGCTGCTCCCCCGCTTCACCGAGCTCTACCGCCTGCAGCGACCGGCGCCCGGCGTCGGCACCGACGCCTATATGGACGCCTACTTCAAGCGGCCGATGAGCGAGCGCCGGACCATCGCGGAGCACGCGCGGCAGGCGCTCGACCTGCTGGCCGCGCGGCGACCCGGGCGCGACGAGCGGGAGTTCGCCCTGACCGTGCAGCACGCGCGGGCCATCTCGCAGGTCGCGGGCATGTACCTCTACGACCTGGACGACCCGGAGTCGGTCGCCGCGTGCATGCGCTACCGCGACGAGGTGATGGCCGCCAACACCGCCTGGTGGCTCCGCCACACCGGGCAGCGGATCCTGCTGTCGGCACACAACGCCCACGTCTCCTACGCGTCCGACAAGCCGGCGCAGTATCCCAAGACCCAGGGCGCGTTCCTGCGCGACCGGCTGGGCGCGGCGTACGTGAACGTCCGGCTCACCTTCGCCGAGGGCTCGTTCAACGCCATGGACGAGGAGGAGCGCACCCGGGTCGTCACCCTCGGCCCGGCCGCTCCCGGCAGCAATGAGCACACCCTCGACAAAGTGCCGTACCGCGCCTGGGCGCTGGACATGCGGCGGGTTCCCGAGCCCGCCCGCGCCTGGCTGGACACCGGGCGGCCGACCCGGAACATCGGCACGGCCTGGCCGGAGCCGGAGTACACGACCGCGCTGCGCGGGTCCTACGACGTCCTCGTCCACCTGCACCGCGTCCGGGCGGCGGACCTCCTGGCGCCCTGATCCCCGCCGCCCCGCACCACGGAAGCGTGAAGCGGGCCGACGAGGCTGGACAGGCCCCCTTGACGGCGGGACGATGCAGCGCACATCGGACCGCTCAAGAGGGACGCGCCATGGCGGGCATGTGTGTGGAGCCGTACTGGGAGCTGACGTTCGACGCCGACGGGGACGTGGACCCCGGCGAGCGCGAGGAGCTGATACGCGGGGTCGCGCGTGCGGGAGTGACCGATCTGGTGGTGTTCGCGCACGGCTGGAACAACGACCGGCCGAGGGCGACGCGGCTGTACGACCGCTTCTTCGCGCCGTTTCCGGGCATCCTCGGCGGCGCGGACGGGGCCCGGGTCGGCTATGTCGGGGTGATCTGGCCCTCGATGCACTTCGCCGACGAGCCGGTACCCGACTTCCCGGACCGGCAGGCGGCGGCCGCCGGTCCGCCGGTCCTGGACGCCGCCACCCGGCAGGCCCTCGTCGACGTCCTCCCGTGCGAGGAGGCGGTGGCGGACCGGCTCGCGGTGCTCCTCGCGGAGCGGTCCGAGGACCCGGCACGGCTGGAGGAGTTCGTCACGCTCGTCCGCGGCCTGGTCGCGACCGCGGACCGGCCCGCAGCCGTGGCCGACCTGGAGACGGGTGCCGCGCCGCCGGACATGCTCACCACCGACGCCGTACAGGTGTGCGAGATGTTCACGGCGGCGCTGGCGAGCGTGGGAGCGCTCCCACCGGAGCTGTTCGGCGGGCTGAAGAAGCTCTGGCACGGCGCTTACGAGCTGCTGCGCCAGGCGTCGTACTACACGATGAAGCACCGCGCCGGCGTCGTCGGCCAGAACGGCCTGGGTCCCGCGCTGGGGCTGCTCGACCGCTCGGGCGGCGGCGTGCGGGTGCATCTGGCGGGGCACAGCTTCGGCGCGCGGCTGGTGGCGTTCGCGCTGCGCGGCCTGCCGGAGGGCACGGGGTGCGTCGCCTCGCTGACCCTGATTCAGGGCGCCTTCTCGCAGTACGCCTTCGCGTCCCGGCTGCCGTTCGCCTCTGACCGGGGCGGGGCGCTGCGCGGGCTGCACCGCCGGGTGCGCGGTCCCGTGGTGTGCTGCCATTCGCGCCATGACACGGCGCTGGAGGTGCTGTATCCGCTGGCGTCGCGGGTGGCCGGGGACGACGACTCGCTGCTGGGCCTGGACGACACGCGGTGGGGTGCCATCGGGCGCCGGGGCATCCAGGCCGTGGACGGCTGCGCGGCGCTCTCCCTCCGGGAGGCGCTGGCCGGCGGGCTGCCGGCTGACGGCTGCGCCAATGTCGACGCGGCGGCGGTCGTGGCGCGCGGCGGGCCGCCCACGGGCGCGCACAGCGACATCTGCCACGAGGAGCTGGCGCGTATCGTCCTGCTGGCCGGTCGGATCGTACGGTGAGCGGAGGGTGAGGATCCGCCACCTTCGCGCCTTCTCGCCCCCCGCCTCACATCTGTGGGCGAGTTCGGGGTAGCAGAGCGGGGTCGACTGCGTAGCGCGCCGCCGGTATCCGGCCCGAGGGATCCGAATCGCGACGCGTTACGTCCCTTCCATGTCGATCCGAGTCCGCGCTGTCGGAGGTGGGATGCAGTGGCAGGTTTCAGAGCACTCGCACGAGAGGTGCGCAATCCACGGAACACCATCGCCTTGCGGCGGACCTCCCTGCGCAAATGCCTCGAACGCTTCGCACCGTACGGCCACCGGGCGACCTGGAACCATCTGTGCGAGCTGGCGGGGCTCGACCCCGCCGACCGCGCCCCCGACCCGGTGCGGCTGGCCTCGGCGCTGACGGAGCTGGAGGAGGCCCGCGCGGTGTGGCTGGCGTACGAGGCGTCCTTCGCCGACCGCCGCAAGCGCGAGAAGCACGACGGCATCCGCCAGCCCAGCGCGGTGGACGACTGGCACCGCAACACCTGGGGCGGTTGCGACATCGTGCCGTGCGTCAGCCCCACCGCCTACCCGGCCCCGCGCCTGGCCGATGTGCTGCGCCGGGTGATCGCCGCGATGGAGGCCGGGCCCGGCGACCGCTGCCCGGTGTGCTCGCAGGAACGGCTCGAATGGCACTCCGACCTGGAGCGCTACCCCATGGAAGGACCCGTCTGCGCGGACTGCGGCATCGTGGTGCCGGTGCCCGTGCTCACCACCGGCGCGCTGGCCGCCGCGCGGCGCCGGATGTTCGAGGACCGGTACGCCGTCGCCTGAGCCCTTCGCGGGGGGGTGACCGCCGCCCGTGCGCGGTGCGAGGATTCCCCGCACGGCGACATCGGGCGACGAGAAGGCGGACGGCATGAGTCAGCTGCACGATCTGACCGCGTTGGAGCAGGGGGAGGCGATACGGGCGGGACGGATCTCGCCCGTCGAACTCACCGAGCACTACCTGGAGCGCGTCGAGCGGCTGGACGCCTCCGTGGGGGCGTTCATCACCGTCACCCCCGAGCTCGCCCGCAAGCAGGCGGCCGACGCCGAGAGCGAGGCGTCGGCCGCCCGCCGCGAGGGGCGCGCGCTGTCACCGCTGCACGGCGTGCCGGTGCCGGTGAAGGACCTCAACTTCGTGGCGGGCGTGCGGTGCACGATGGGATCGGCGGCGTTGACCGGGTACGTCCCGACCGTCGACGACCACGTGGTCACGCGGCTGCGGGATGCGGGAACGATCCTGCTGGGGAAGACCAACACCTCGGAATTCGGCCTCGCCTCGCACACCGAGAACGACATCGCGCCGCCGGCGCGCACCCCGTGGGACCTCTCCCGGTCCGCGGGCGGTTCGAGCGGCGGAGCGGGGGCCGCGGTGGCGGCGGGGCTCGCGCCGCTGGCGCACGGCAGTGACGGAGGCGGCTCCATACGGATCCCCGCGTCGGCGTGCGGGCTCTTCGGCATCAAGCCCAGCCGCGGCCGGGTGAGTTCCGGGCCGGTGCTGCACGACGTCACCGGGCTCGGCACCTCCGGTCCCCTGGCCCGTACGGTCGCCGACGCGGCCGCGCTCCTCGACGTGCTCGCGGGCACGGCGCCCGGCGATCCCTACGCCGCGCCGTCGCTGCCGCCGGGCGAGACCTTCCTCGACCAGGCGCGGCGCGCGCCCCGGCCGTTGCGGGTGGCACTGCTGGCGCGGCCTCCGATACCGGATCTGGAAGCGCACCCGGACTGCCTGCGGGCGGTGGAGGAGGCGGCCGCGCTGCTGCGGGACCTCGGTCACCGGGTGGAGGAGGTGACGGCTCCGGCCGATCCCACCCTCGCGGAGGCCTTCACGCGCGTATGGGAGGTGATGGCGGCGACGCGGCCCGTGCCGGAGGGCGGCGAGGAGCTGTTGCTGCCGCTGACCCGGCATCTGCGGGAGCGGGGCGGGCGCGTCGGCGGGGTGGAGTTCGCCACGGCCCTCTACCGGCTGCGGATGATCGGGCAGCTGGTCGCCGACGCCCTCCAGGCACCGGGCACCGGCTATGACGTGATCCTCTCGCCGACCCTGGCCCGACCACCGCTGCCGGTGGGGGCGCTGCGCGACGACGGTGACCCCGCCGCCGAGTTCGCCTCGCTGGTCCCCTTCATGCCCTTCACCCCGCTGTACAACGCGACCGGTCAGCCGGCGGTGAGCGTGCCGCTGCACTGGACCGCGCAGGGGCTGCCGATCGGCGTCATGCTGGCCGGCCGGTACGGGGACGACGCCACGCTCGTCTCCCTGTCGGCCCAGCTGGAGGAGGCCAGGCCCTGGGCGGACCGCCGTCCCGCGATGTGGTGACGGCGACCGCGCGCGTACGGAGCCGGTACGCGCGCGGGGGCGACTGCGGGAACGGACCCCGCGAGCCGGTACGCGCGCGGTCTCAGCGCTCCCGCTCGACCAGCAGCCTCGAACCGCTGCCGAGCTGGCCGATGCGGTCCTCGGGGTTGGACAGCGCGCAGCTGTCGAGCGAGAGGCAGCCGCAGCCGATGCAGTCGTCCAGGTGGTCGCGCAGCCGGCCGAGCTGCTTGATCCGGGCGTCCAGCTCGCCGCGCCACGCCTCCGACAGCCGCGCCCAGTCGGTGCGGTTGGGGGTGCGCTCGTCGGGCAGCTCGGCGAGCGCCTCGCGGATCGTGGCGAGCGGGATGCCGACGCGCTGCGCGGCCCGGATGAAGGCGACCCGGCGCAGCGCGTCACGGTCGAAGCGGCGCTGGTTGCCGGAGGTGCGGCGGCTGGTGATCAGGCCCTTGGACTCGTAGAAGTGCAGTGCGGAGACGGCCGCGCCGCTGCGCGCGGACAGCTGACCGACCGTGAGTTCCTGGACATTGTTCGAAATCTGCGGCACGGGTCACGACCTTACGCCAGGGGTGGGCGTTGACTTTCGGCCCGTGCGCACCGCACCCTGAGCAAGCGCTTAGAAGGCGCCCTGGAATGCAAGGACGCGTACGGGAGGCGGCGGCATGGCGGAACCCCGGATCTTCACCTCGCCCGAGGAGCTGCGGGCGGCGGTCGGGGAGGAACTCGGGCCCGGCGACTGGCTGGAGGTGGACCAGAAGCGGATCGACCTGTTCGCCGAGGCGACCGGGGACCACCAGTGGATCCACGTCGACGCCGAGCGCGCGGCGGCGGGCCCGTTCGGCACGACCATCGCGCACGGCTATCTCACCCTGTCGCTGCTGGCGGCGCTCGTGCCACCGCTGATGCGGGTCGAGGGCGCGCGGATGGGCATCAACTACGGGCTGGGCAAGGTCCGCTTCCCCGCCCCCGTGCCGGCCGGCTCCCGGCTGCGGGCGCGGGCCCGGATCACGGCGGTGTCCGAGGTCGAGGGCGGCGTCCAGCTGACGACGGCGGTGACGGTCGAGCGCGAGGGCGGCACGAAGCCGGTGTGCGTGGCGGAGTCGCTGAGCCGCTTCGCCTGGTGAGCCCCGGCCGGGGCTCCGGTCAGGCGACGGGGTGCCCGACCATGCGCAGCACCAGGTCGGCGTAGAGCGCGCCCACCTCGTCCGGGGTGCGCTTGCCCTCCGAGTCGAACCAGCGGGCGACGTCGATGCACAGGGAGAGGACCGCGAGGGTGGTGCCGCGTACGTCGGGGACGTCGAAGTCGCCCGACGCGACGCCGTCCTCGATGATCGCGCGGACCACAGCGTCCGTCTCCCGGCGCAGCCCCACGATCTCGGTGTAGTGCTCCTCGCCGAGCGCCCCGAGCTCGTACTGCACGACGCGGGCGGTGGTGTGGTGCTCGGCGTGCCAGCGGACGAAGTCCCGTACGGCGCCGGCCAGGCGCTCGGCGGGACCGCCCTCGGCACCCCTGGCCCGGCGCAGGATGTCGAGGGCGAGCCGGTGGCCGACGATGCTGATCCGGTAGAGCAGCTCTTCCTTGGTCTTGTAGTGGATGTAGAGCGCGGCGGGGCTCATCCCGGCCCGGCCGGCGATGTCGCGGGTGGTGGTGGCGTGATAGCCGCGCTCGGCGAAGGCCGCCACGGCCGCGGTCACCAGCCGCCGGGCGGCGTCCGGCGTGACGTCGGCCCACTCCTCGGTACGCTTCGCCTCCGCGTCCATTCCCACGCCCCGCTCTCCCGGCCCGCCCCGGACCCTCCGCCGGCGGGAACGAACACCATACCCCGGGGCTGAGCAAGCGCTTAGGCCCGTACCGGGCGTAGGGGCACCGCCGCGGGGGCATGCATGGGTCCGGGGCAGGGGCGTCGCGCGGACGGGAGGTCGGATGGCCACCAGCCGGAAGGGCCGGGGCGGGAGGGGGCGGCGGCTCAGGGAGCTCGCCGGGCTCGACGGCGGCCGGCGGACCAGAGGGCCGCTGCGCCTCGGCGCGCTGCCGGTCGCGGCGGCGGCGCTCACCGCGACCGTCGCGCTCTACATCACGTTCGTCGCCATAGGCAATATGACCGACTTCGGCACGAACCGGGAGTTCGTCCGGCACGTCCTGGCGATGGACACGACCTTCCGGGACAAGGACCTGATGTGGCGCGCGATCACCGATCGCACGCTCCAGGACGTCGTCTACGTCGCGATCGTCGTCTGGGAGACGCTCACCGCGCTCGCGCTCCTCGCGGCCACCACGCTCTGGGCGCGCGGGCTCGCCGCGCGCGGGGCGCAGCGGGCCGGGTACGGGGCGGCCCGCCGCGCCACCACGGTGGGGCTGGTGATGCTGATGCTGCTCTTCGGAATGGGCTTCATCGCCATAGGCGGCGAGTGGTTCGCGATGTGGCAGTCGGCGAAGTGGAACGGCCTGCAGGCCGCCGGGCGCAATTTCATGGTGGCCGGGTTCGTGCTCGTACTGATCCATCTCCCGATGGACCGGACGCCGCCGGGCTGAGCCCCCCGGGGCGTTCAGGGCTGCGGAAAGACCACCAGGGACCGGCCGCCGCGCCCGGCCGGCATGGCGTCGAAGGCGGCCGGGATGCCGTCGAGCCCGATGCGGTCGGTCACCAGTGCGGAGAGGTCGAAGCGCCCGGCGCGCACGTGCTCGGCGATGACCGGGAGGTCTTTCGCCGGGTCGCAGTTGCCGTAGACGCAGCCCGCGAGCGTACGGCCGAAGTGGAACAGCTCCAGGGCGGAGAAGGTCACCCGCTGGTCCTTGCCGCCGATGCCGACGACCGTGGTGCGCCCGCCCCGTCGGGTCGAGGACCAGGCCGTACGGATGGTGTCGGCGCGGCCGACGCACTCGATGGCCACGTCCGCGCCGTGACCGCCGGTGAGCGCCCGGACCCGCTTGGCCGTCGTGTCGTCCGCGAGGAGGAATTCGGTGGCGCCGGCGGCGCGCGCCAGCTCCTCCTTCTCCGGTGACACGTCGACGGCCACGACGGTCCCCGCGCCGGCGATGCGCGCGGACCGCAGGGTGGCGAGCCCCACGCCGCCGACGCCGTACACCGCGACGGACTCGCCTTCCCGGACCCGCGCGCTGTGGTGCACCGCCCCGTAACCGGTGAGCACCGCGCAGCCCAGCAGCGCGGCCTCCGTCAGCGGTATGCCGTCGGGCAGCGGGAGGACGGCGGCCGCCCGTACGACGGTCTCCTCGGCGAAGACGGCGGTGCCCAGGCCCGGGTGGAGCGGGGTGCCGTCCGCCGTGAGCGTGGCGTACGGGACCTGGGCCGCGGCGGAGGACTCGGCGCACAGCCAGGGTTCGGCGAGCCCGCAGAAGTGGCAGCCGCCGCAGGCCGGCGCCCAGTTGAGGACGACCCGGTCGCCGGGCGCGACATGGCCGACGCCCTCGCCGACGGCGGTGACCGTGCCGGCGCCCTCGTGGCCGAGAACGGCCGGCACGGGCTGGCGCAGCGTGCCGTCGGCCAGCGAGAGGTCGGAGTGGCAGACCCCGGCGGCGGCGAGCGCGACGCGCACCTGGCCGGGGCCCGGCGCGGGCAGGTCGATCTCGGTGATCCGCAGGGGCGCGCCCACGGCGGTCAGTACGGCGGCGCGGACCATGCCGTTCCCTTCTCGTCGGGTCCGCGGGCCCTCTTCGGGGGCCCGCGGGGCGCTCAGAACTGGAGGGACTTGGTCTGGAGGTACTCCGCCAGCCCGTGCGGGCCCAGTTCGCGGCCGACGCCCGACTGCTTGTGGCCGCCGAAGGGCGCCAGGATGTTGAAGCCGCCGCCGTTGATGTCGACCTGCCCGGTGTCCATGCGGCGGGCGAACGCGGCGGCCGTGGCCTCGTCGGCGGCCCAGACGGCGCCGCCGAGGCCGTAGACGGAGTCGTTGGCGATGCGGGCGGCCTCGTCCTCGTCCTCGTACTTGATGAAGGTCAGGACCGGGCCGAAGATCTCCTCCCGGGCGATCGTCATCTCCGGGCGCACATCGGCGAAGACCGTCGGGCGGACGAAGTAGCCCTTGTCGCGGCCTTCGGGGGTCTCGGAGCCGCCCGCGACGAGTCTGGCGCCCTCCGCGACGCCCTGGTCGATGTAGCCGCGCACGCGCGCGTGCTGGCGGGCGTTGACGAGCGGGCCGACGCGGACGTCGGGCTCGGCCGGGTCGCCGGGGACGTACGCGGCGATGGCCTCGGCCGCGAGGGCGACGGCCTCCTCGTAGTGGTCGGCGTGGACGAGGGTGCGGGTGAGGGCGTTGCAGGACTGGCCGGCGTTGCGGCAGACGTCGGCGACGTTGGCGGCGACGGCCTTCTCCAGGTCGGCGCCGGGCAGGATGACGTTCGCGGACTTGCCGCCCAGTTCGAGGGCGACGCGCTTGACGGCGGCGCCCGCGATCGCGCCGATCCGCTTGCCGACGGCGGTCGAGCCGGTGAAGGAGACCAGGTCGACGCCGGGGTGCTCGGCGAGCGCCTGGCCGGCGACCGGGCCGAGCCCGGTGACGAGGTTGAAGACACCGGCCGGGATGTCCGCCGCGGCCACGCACTCCGCGAAGAGCCGGGCGGTGAGCGGGGTGTCCTCGGCGGGCTTGAGGACGACGGTGCAGCCCGCCGCGAGGGCGGGGGCGACCTTGGCGACGATCTGGTGGAGCGGGTAGTTCCAGGGGGTGATCGCGCCGATGACGCCGACCGGCTCGTGCAGGACGGTCGAACTGCCGATCTTCTCCTCGAAGGGGTACGTCGCGGCCAGTTCGGCGAAGGACCCGGCGACGGCGATGGGCAGGCCGGTGTGGACCCGCCGGGCGAAGCCGGCCGGCGAGCCGAGCTCGGCGGTGACTGTGGCGGCGATCTCGTCCGCGCGGTCGGCGAGCGCGTCGCGGAGCGCGGTGAGATACGCGCCCCGGCGGGCGGGCGGGGTGGCGGCCCAACCGGGCAGCGCCGCGCGGGCGGCCCGTACGGCGGCGTCGACGTCCTCCGCGGTGCCGGCCGGCACGGTGGCGATGACCTGCTCGTCGGCCGGGTTGACGACCTCGATCGTCTCGGTGCCGACGGCGGGCCGCCAGCCTCCGTCGATGTACATCCCGTCGTGCGCGATCACAGGTCATCTCCTCGAAGTGTCGGTGCCGTGCCGAACGTACGAACGTCCAGAACTCCCGTGCGATCTCAACCTAATGGGCACCGGCGGGAAGGCACCAGAGGCACCCGTTCCGCCCTTGTGGCCGGCTGTCGGTGTTCCGCGGCGCTGATCCATTGACGCGCGGGGCCGGGAATCCTACGGTCTCCCATAGGAATCCATCGGCGCTGGGAGCACGCGATGAGCGAGACGGACCACGAGCAGGCGCGGAAGTCCGCCGAGGAGCCGGCGTATCTGTCCGGCTTCGGCAACGAGCACAGCAGCGAGGCCGTCCCCGGGGCGCTGCCGCACGGCCGCAATTCGCCGCAGCGCGCGCCGCTCGGGCTGTACGCGGAGCAGCTGAGCGGTACCGCGTTCACCGAGCCCCGGCACAGCAACCGCCGGTCGTGGCTCTACCGGATCCGGCCCTCGGCCGCGCACCCGCCGTTCACCCGGCTCGGCAACGGCGAGCTGGGCAGCGCGCCCTTCGCCGACGGGGTGGCCGACCCCAACCGGCTGCGCTGGAACCCGCTCCCCGAGCCACCCGAGGGCACCGACTTCGTCGCCGGGCTGTGGACCCTGGGCGGCAACGGCGACGTCGGCCGGCGCTCGGGCATGGCCGTGCACCTGTACGCGGCCAACGCCTCGATGACGGACAAGGTGTTCAGCGACTCCGACGGCGAGCTGCTGATCGTTCCCGAGCGCGGCGGGCTGCTGCTGCGCACGGAGTTCGGGGTGCTGCGCGCCGAGCCCGGGCACGTGGCGCTCGTCCCGCGCGGGGTGCGGTTCCGGGTGGAGCTGCTCGACGGGAGCGCGCGCGGATACGTCTGCGAGAACTACGGGCAGCCGTTCACCCTGCCCGACCTCGGGCCGATCGGCGCCAACGGGCTGGCCAACGCCCGGGACTTCCTCGCGCCGGTCGCGGCGTACGAGGACGTCGAACGCCCGGTCCAGGTGATCAACAAATACTGCGGCAACCTCTGGACGGCGACCTACGACCACTCGCCGCTGGACGTCGTCGCCTGGCACGGCAACCTCGTCCCGTACGTCTACGACCTGCGCCGCTTCAATGTGATCGGTTCGATCAGCTACGACCATCCCGACCCGTCGATCTTCACGGTGCTCACCTCTCCGTCGGACACCCCGGGGCTGGCCGGCGTCGACTTCGTGGTCTTCGCGCCGCGCTGGCTGGTGGGCGAGGACACCTTCCGGCCGCCGTACTTCCACCGCAATGTGATGAGCGAGTACATGGGCCTGATCGAGGGCGCGTACGACGCGAAAGCGGAGGGCTTCGTGCCGGGCGGTGGTTCGCTGCACAACATGATGTCGGCGCACGGCCCGGACCGGGACACCTTCGACAAGGCGAGCGCGGCGGAGCTGAAGCCGCGCAAGGTGGACGACGGGCTGGCCTTCATGTTCGAGACGCGCTGGCCGATCACGGTGACCGAGCGGGCGCGGACGGCGGGACACCTCCAGGCGCGCTACGACGCGGTGTGGGAGGGTCTGGAACGCCATTTCCGCCAGTGAGGGAGTTCCCGTGACCACCTTCGCCCCCGACTCCCTCGCGCTCAACCGCAAGCTGCCGCTCTGGTACCAGGTCTCGCAGTCGCTGCGCGCCTCGATACTCGGGCGCCGCACCGGCGACCCGCTGCGGCTGCCCACCGAGGACGCCCTGGCCGAGCACTACGGCGTCAGCGTCCTCACCATGCGGCAGGCGCTCAAGGAGCTGGAGACGGAGGGGCTGATCTCCCGGCACCGCCGACGCGGCACCTTCATCGAGCCGAGCGCCCGGCGGGGCGCGCCGGTGCGGCTGCTCGGCTCGGTCGACACGATCGTCGCCCAGCAGTCCGGCGAGCGCACGGCCGTCCTCGGCCACGGGCCGGAGAAGGTCCCGGCCGAGCTGGCCGAGCACTTCCCGGACCTGGACGAGGCGGTGGCCTACCGGCGGCTGCGCTGCGACGAAGCGTCGGGCGAGCCGACGAACTGGGCGGAGAACCTCGTGCGCCCCGAGCTCGCCGAGCGCATCGACCTCGCGGACCTCACCCGCTGGCCGATGACGAAGGTGCTGCGCGACGCGGTGGGCGTCCGCATCAGCCGCATCACGGACACGGTCGAGGCACGGCTGGCCGACCCGGAGACGGCCCGGCTGCTCCAGGTGCCGCTGCTCAGCCCGATCCTGCACTACACCGGCGTCACCTACGACGAGAGCGGCCAGGTGGTGGACGTCGCGCGCATCCGCTACCGCGGCGACCGCTTCTCGTTCACGGTCACCCTCGAAGCGCACTGAAGCGCCGCTACGATGCCCCCGGCGACCGAACGGCTCCGGGAGGGACAGCCGCGTGACCGCGAATCGGGCCGACGCGCCCCCGCTGGCCGACCTCATGCCGTGGTCGGTGGCGCCGCCGCGGCCGGGCCGTGACTGGGTGCTGGCGCCCGACACCGGATCGCTGCGGGCCCGCTGGGCGGCGCTCGCGGACGCCCCGGACGAGGCCACCCGCACGGCGCTGTTCCGGCCGACCCGTGCCCGTACGCCGCACAGCGCGGTGGCGCAGCTGCCCGGCCAGGCCACGCCCACGGGCCGGCTGGCGCGCGGGGCCGGGCCGTGCCCGGAGCCGGTGCGCGTCGCCCACGGCCCGTACGACCGGCAGTGGCTGCTGCCCGACCACCGGCTGCTCGACGCGGCCCGGCCGGAGCTGTGGCGGGTGGCCGACGAGCACCAGATCCACCTGCTGGAACCGGCGCCCGGCACGGACGGCCCGGCGTTCTCGGCGCTGCTGCCGGACGGGCACTCCCCCGGCGGACGGCCCGGCCGGATCCGGCCGCTCCACCGCCGCCCCGGCGGCCTCGAATCCAACCTCGCGCCCGGCCTCCTGGAGGTGCTGGCCGGGCTCCTGGGCCGGGCGGTGTCCGCCGAGGACTTCCTCGCCTGGACCGCCGCCGTGGCCCGCCCCACCCGCGCCGGGCTGACCGTGCCGCTCACCACCTCGCCCGAACAGTGGGAAGAGGGGCTCGCGCTGGGCCGGCGCACGCTGTGGCTGCACACCTACGGCGCGCGGTGCGCCCCCGCGCCGGGTGAACGCCCCCGCATGCCGGGCGGCCGACGGCCCTACGTCCGCGCGCCCCTCTCCCCCGCCGGTGTCCTGCCCTCGCGCCTGGAGTACGACGCCGCCGAGGAGACCCTGTGCGTGGGCGACGGCCGGATCGCGCCGGTGCCCGCCGCGGCCTGGGAGTTCCGGGTGGCCGGGGTGCGCGTGCTGGAGAGCTGGTTCACCGCCCGTACGGGCCCGGTCGAGCCCGGCACGCTCCAGGCGCTGCGGCCGGCCGCCTGGCCGCCGGAGTGGACCTCCGAGCTCCTGGAGCTGATCACCGTCCTGGCGCTCCTGGCCGGCCTGGGCCCGAGCCTCCGCGAGCTCGCGGAGGCGGTCGGCCGTGGCGCCGGGCCCGGCGTGGAGGAGTTGCGGCGGGCCGGCGTCCTGCCGCCCCCCGCTGCGGCCCGGCGTCCGGCGACCGTGCTGGAGCACCAGGAGGAGGGGCCTGAGGGGCAGTTCGCGCTGCTGTGAGCCGGACGGGCGGCACGGCAGGCGCGGGGCATGCCGGCGGTGAGAGAGGGGGCTCGGGGTGGGACGGGCGTGCGGCAGCGCCGTGCGACCGCCCCCGGGGAGAGGGCATGCGGCCGACGGCGCCGGTCCGAGCAGGTGCGGCGGGCTCCGCGATCCGGGTCGGGGTCCGGGTCAGCCGTGGTTGCCGAACAGTGAGCGGCGCAGCCTTCTCAGGGGAGCGAAGAGCGAGACCTTGGCGGTGCGGCCCTGCTTGGCGCGCGCTTGGTCACGCGCCGTCAGTTCACGCATCAGCAGGGTCGCGCCCTCGACCTCACGCTGCGGCAGGGCGGGTCCGCCCAGCACCGCGAGATGGCGGTCGAGCCGCGCGCTGGTCGCGCCGCTGTTGCAGTTGATGGCAGGCACTCGTGCTCTGCCGCGCATTGCTATCTGATCCATCGAAAACTCCCCACCCGTACGAGGCACCCGGCCCAGGCAGGGTAACCCTACCGCCCCGTCGCGTCACCCACGCATCGGCGGGGCGGATTCACCGTAACGTCAAGGGCGTTGACAAACCTGGCGTGAACCTGCCGTCACCCTCGGCGAGTTGACCGAGGCCCTGACCTGCCGAACCGGGGGTAATCACGCTCCGTTGCGGTAGATTCACCCCGAATCGCTCTCTTACGGGAGGGGGCCCGGCGATGAGCGGGAATTCCGGGGCGGGACAGGGTGGCGGGGCGGACCGGGGCGGGCGACTGGTGGCGGGCCGTTACCGGCTGACGGACCGGCTGGGGCACGGCGGCATGGGCGTGGTCTGGCGGGCGCGGGACGAGCTGCTGGATCGCGAGGTGGCCGTGAAGGAGGTCCGGGCGCCCGACGGGCTCCTCGACCACGAGGTGCGGCAGCTCTACGCGCGGCTGGAGCGCGAGGGGCGGGCGGCGGCGCGGATCGCGCACCGCAATGTCGTCACGGTGTACGACGTGGCGTCCGAGGAGGGCCACCCCTGGATCGTGATGGAGCTGGTGCGCGGTCTGTCCCTGGCCGAAGTTCTTGAAGCCGAGGGCTGTGTCGCTCCGGCGCGCGCGGCGCACATCGGCGCGGAGGTGCTCGCCGCGCTCCGCGCCGCGCATGGGGTGGGCGTGGTGCACCGCGATGTGAAGCCCGGGAACGTCCTGGTGGCGAACGACGGGCGGATCGTCCTGACCGATTTCGGCATCGCCGTGGTGGAGGGCAGCTCGGCGCTGACCCGGACCGGGGAGCTGGTGGGCTCGCCCGAGTTCCTCGCGCCGGAGCGCGCGCTGGGGCGCCCGCCCGGTCCCGAGTCCGACCTGTGGTCGCTCGGGGTGATGCTGTACGCGGCGGTCGAGGGCTTCTCGCCGTTCCGCCAGGACACCCCGCTGTCCACCATGCGGGCCGTGGTGGAACAGGAACTTCCACCACCCCGCCGGGCGGGCGCGCTCGGGCCTGTACTGGAAGGACTGCTGCGCAAGGAACCGGCGGAACGGCTCGGGTCGGCGGAGGCGGAGCGGATACTGCGGGCGGTGGCGGGTGGCGCCGCCCCTCCCCCGGTGGCCGCCCCGCACGCCCCGACCCTGTCGGCGTTCCCCTCGCGGGGGCCCACCCCCGGCCCGGCGACACCGGCCGGGGACGGCGGGCCGGACGCGGGCTTCGGTCCCGCGCCCGGGGACGCCCCCGACGGCGGGCGCCGGAGCCGGGCCGGGGTGGTGTTCGCCGTGGCCGCCGTGGTGCTCGCGCTGCTGGCCGGGGCGCTGGTGTGGGCGCTGACGAGGGACGACAGCGGCGGCTCGCCGCAGGGCGGTGCCGCCACCGCCGATCCGGGCAAGAACGCGGGCACGGACGCGTCCGGTGGTGCGCGAAAGCCTTCCCCTTCCCTCTCCTCTTCTTCCGGTCCCTCTTCCTACGGTCTGCGGGTGACGGTCGAGGCGGTGCGCGACCGGTACAGCGGGCCCTGCCCGCCCGGCGGCAAGGGGCCCTCGTTCCGCGCGACCTTCCGGGTCGAGCGCACCCCGGCCCACGTCGTCTACCGCTGGGTCACGGGCAGCGGCAGGGTCTCCGACGACCGCTGGCGGAGCCTGGACCTCACCGCGCGGCGGCAGGACTCGCGTGCGTACACCGAGTCCGGGCGTGACTCCTCCGACCCGGCGGAGGACTGGATCGCCGTCGAGGTCAGGGATCCGCGGAAGCTGACGTCCGATCGTGTTCCTTTCACCGTGGTGTGTCGCGAGCCCTCGTCGGGCGGGTCCGCTTCCGTGAGCCCCTCGCGCTCACCGGCGCCCTCGGGGAGCTCGGCGTCGCCGTACGGGCCGGGGCGCCGGCCGGCCGCGGCGCGGGCGGGTCAGGCGGCCGAGGTGAAGACCGGCAGGTAGCCGCGGGACTGCCCGCTGGCGTTGGGGTGGTAGGACTCGTCGACGGGCAGGGTCACGCTGTTGAGCCACGGGCTGCCGGAACACAGCTCATGGCCGGTGAAGGTGGTGTTGACGTCGGCGTAGGCGAAGCCGTGGTCGGCGGCGCGCTTGGCGATGACGGAGTCGATGTGGTCGGCGGCGGCGTTGATGGCGGTTCTCTTGGTCTCGCTCAGTCCACCCACACAGCCGCCGCCGAGTCTGTAGAAGCGTGGATAGCCGATGACGACCACGCGCGCGGCGGGGGCCTTGGCGGTGATGGCGGAGTACACCTTGTCGAGTTCACCGGGCAGGGTGCCGCTGATGTACGTACGCGCCTGGTCGATCCGGCTCAGGCAGGCGCTGTCGCCGCTGAAGACACAGGTCGACATCGTGTCCGCGAACCCCGCGTCATTGCCGCCGACGCTGATGCTGACGAGTGCGGTCGAGGCGTTCAGCGGGCCGAGCTGGCCCTTGAGGACATCACCCGTACGGGCGCCCGAGCACGCGGTGAAGGCGAAGCTCGATGGGGTGTGCGCGGCCGCCCAGAGCGCGGGATAGGACTTGGCGCTGCGCTTGCAGTTGCCGCTGTCCGGGTAGTAGCCGCCGGCTCCGACGCCCGCCGAATAGGAGTCCCCGAGGGCCACATAGCCGGTGCCGGCGGCCTTTTCGGCGGCCTGCGCGGGGCCGGCTCCGGTGAGGGCGAGGGCGGCGGTGAGGGACAGCGCGGACACGGAACTCACGAACCAGGACAGTTTCATGGAACCTCCTTTACCAGGGTTTCTGCTGTGTTCGTGGTAGCAGCCACCCAGGGTTTCCGGAAGTGTCCATGACAAAAGTGTGAGGAAAGTGGAACACTCAACAGCACGCCGGAGGGGGTGCAAGCGGAGTTCTGACGGGCCGACAGATTTCCGCGGAAGTTCATCCACGGGAAAGACTCCGGTTGCGGCTCGACGGCGTAACCGGAGCCCGCTTGCACGGCCTTCACATCTTGACGGGCCTCCGCCGATTGCGCGACATTGAAGCTCGGCATCCGGCGCTTCGGGGGGCAAAGTCGCCAATGCAGAGCTTCACAGATCCCACCGGTCTCACCGATCCCAACAGTCCAGCCGACCCATCGGCCGCCGCTTCGTCCGCCGGCTCGGGTGACACCGGGAGGAGAGCACCGTCCGGGGAGTCCCTCCCCGTCGTCGCGGGCGCCGCCGCGGCCATCGCGGGGGCCGGCGCCGCGCTCGCGCTCGCCGACATCGGCTCACCCCTGCGCGCGCCGTTCACCCTGTTCTTCCTGATCGTCGCGCCCGCGTGCGCCGTGGCGGCCGCGCTGCGGGGGCTCGATCCGCTCAGCCGCTCGGTGGTGGCGGCCGGTGGTGCCGTCGCCGTCGACGTACTCGTCGCCCAGATCATGCTCGCGCTGCACGCCTGGACGGTGCGGGGCGGTGTCGCCGCGGTGGCGGCCGTCAGCCTTCTGTTGTTCCTGCTGGCCCACGCGCGGCGGCATCGGGGCCGCGCGGCGAGAAGTCGGGCTTCCTGAGGTGGACATCAGCGTGTACCGGCCCGGTGAGCTCTCGGCGGCCGACCGGGCCGCCTGGTCGGCCCTGCAGTCACGGGCGGCCGAGGACGGCTCGCCCCAGCTCGCCAATCCGTTCCTCGCACCGGAGTTCACCCTGGCCGTGGGGCGCTGCCGGAGCGGGGTGCGGATAGCGGTCGTCCGCGAGGACGGCCGGCCGGCCGGCTTCTTCCCGTACCAGCGGTCGGCGCTGGGCGTGGGGCGCGCGATCGGCCTGGGCGTCTCGGACGCCCAGGGGCTGGTGCACCGGCCCGGCTTCCAGTGGGACGCCCGCGAGCTGCTGCTCGCATGCGGGCTGTCCGTGTGGGAGTTCGATCATCTGGTGGAGGGACAGAAGCCGTTCGAGACCGGCGCCTCCGGCTCGTACAGCTCGCCCGTCGTCGATGTCGAGCAGGGATTCGAGCCCTATCTGACGGTGCTGCGCAAGCAGTCGCCGAAGTTCACCCGCACCACCCTCGCCAAGGAGCGCCGGCTCGGCCGCGACATCGGCGAGGTGCGGTACGTGCACGACGAACGCGATCCGGCCGCGCTGCGCACGCTGATCGGCTGGAAGTCCGCGCAATACCGGAGGACGGGCCGCAGCGACCGCTTCGCACGGCCGTGGATACAGCTGTTGGTCGAGCAGCTCTTCCACACCCGCACGGAGACCTTCGGCGGGCTGCTGTCGGTCCTCTACGCCGGCGACCGGCCGATCGCGGCCCACTTCGGGCTGCGCTCCCGTTCGGTGCTGGCCTGCTGGTTCCCGGCCTACGACCCGGCCTACGCGAAGTACTCGCCGGGCCTGGTGCTGCACCTGCGGATGGCGGAGGGAGCCGCCGCCGCGGGCATGGCCTACCTGGACCTGGGGCGCGGCGAGAAGGCGTACAAGGACTCCCTGAAGACCCGCGAACTCAGCGTCAGGGAGGGGTGGGTGACGCGGCGTCACCCCGTCGCACTGGGGCACCGGGTACGGCGTGCGCCGGTGCGGGCGCTGCGCAACACCGTGCTGGCCCGGCCCGAACTCTTCGAGCCCGCCGACCGGCTGCTCAAGCGGTTGGGGCGCTTTCGCGAGGGGAGTTGAGGCACACCACGCCGGGCGTGCGCCGTCAATGGCGCGGAACGTCAACCGGACGTGGGAATCGGGCCCAAAAAACCCCCAAAGGAGGAGTCACCGCACCACCTCTTGCCATACAGTCTCAACCATCAATACCGTCGTACATCCACCCGCATCGGCCCATCATGAGAGCGGCTCAAGGGGAGGGCTCAAGCGTCGCGATGGTGTCCGGGGCGGGGCGCGGTGGGGGGTGCCGCGTTCGGTCACCACAGTCGCCGAGTCGCGCTGTCGCGCGACCAGCAACCGTTACCAACTCACCTTGCCCATGCGGTAGTTCGTCGCCGCCCGGGTGAGGCGGGAAACCCCCTTTTCGAACCGGATACATCACTGGACCGCCCGGGGCGGGCGGTCCACCGGACGAGAGGGACATCTTCGGAATGAGTTCCTTCCTGCGGCCTGCGGCCGATCAAGAGCCGGTGACCACCGGCCACTATCGCCCGGTGACATCGCACTTCGCGATAGCGCCACCGGTGAGCGTCGTCATCCCGGCCATGAACGAGGCGGAGAACCTCCCGTACGTCTTCAAGACGCTGCCGGAGTGGATCCACGAGGTGGTCCTCGTGGACGGCAATTCCACCGACGACACCATCCGGGTGGCCCGGGAGCTGCGGCCGGACGTCAAGGTCGTCCAGCAGCTGGGCAAGGGCAAGGGCGACGCGCTGATCACGGGCTTCGCCGCCTGCACCGGCGAGATCATCGTCATGGTCGACGCCGACGGCTCGGCCGACGGCAATGAGATCGTCAGCTATGTCTCCGCGCTGGTCGGCGGCGCGGACTTCGCCAAGGGCTCCCGCTTCGCCAACGGCGGCGGCACGGACGACATGACGCCGATCCGCAAGCTCGGCAACCGCGTCCTGTGCTCCATCGTCAACCACAAGTTCGGTGCCCGCTACACCGACCTTTGCTACGGCTACAACGCCTTCTGGCGGCGCTGCCTGGACGAGATCGCCCTGGACTGCGCCGGGTTCGAGGTCGAAACCCTGATGAACATCAGAGTCGTCAAGGCCGGACTGCGCGTCCAGGAGATTCCCAGCCATGAGTTCGTCCGCATCCACGGCACCAGCAATCTGCGGGCCGTACGGGACGGACTGCGGGTCCTGAAGGTCATCCTGCAGGAGCGCGGCGCGCGCCGCCGGCGGCCGCAACACCTGGCCATCGCACCCGCCGCGAACCGCGGGGAAGTGTCTTGAACCCCACTTCCCCCACCGCCCCGGCCGCCGTGCCGGACGTCTCGGTGGTCATCTGTGTCTACACCGAGGACCGCTGGGACGACATCCTCGCCGCGGTGGCCTCGGTGCGCGACCAGTCGTGGCCCGCGCTGGAGACGCTGGTGGTCGTGGACCACAACCCCGCGCTGCTGCGCAGGCTCGCCAAGCGGTACGGGGACGACGGCGCCGGGGCGGCCGCGGACGGGGTCAGGGTGCTCGCCAACGCGGGCCCCCGCGGCCTGTCCGCGGGCCGCAACACCGGCGTCACCGCCTCGTCCGGCGAGGTGATCGCCTTCCTCGACGACGACGCCGTGGCCGAGCGGGACTGGCTGCGGCACTTCGCCGAGGCGTACGCCGACCCCCGGGTCATGGCGGTCGGCGGCCGGACCCAGCCCGTCTGGGAGTCCCGCCGCCGGCCCGTCTGGTTCCCCGAGGAGTTCGACTGGGTCGTGGGGTGCACCTACCGGGGGCTGCCGCCGGGGCGGGTCCCGGTGCGCAATGTCCTCGGCGGCAACGCCTCCTTCCGCAGGTCGGCGTTTGCCGTCGCCGGCGGCTTCGCCAGCGGCATCGGGCGGGACGGCGACCGGCTGCCGCTGGGCTGCGAGGAGACGGAGCTGTGCATCCGGCTGACCCGGGCGATGCCGGAGGCGGTGCTGCTGATCGACGACCGGTCGGTGATCCACCACCGGGTGCCGGCCGCCCGCGAGCGGTTCGGCTATTTCCGCACCCGCGCGTACGCCGAGGGCCTGTCGAAGGCCCTGGTGGCGCGGAGCGTGGGCGCCCGCGCGGGCCTGGAGACGGAGCGCCGGTACACCACGCGCGTGCTGCCGGCGGGCATCGCGCGGGGGGTGCGGGACGCCCTGCTGGGCAGGCCCGGCGGCGCGGCGCGGGCCGGGGCGATCGTGGCGGGGATGGCGGCGGCGGCCGGGGGTTACGCCCTCGGCCGGGTTCGGGCGCACCGGGGCGGGGGCCGGTTCGCGGTGGCGGAGGTGACGGTACCCCCCGACCGGACCAGACCGGGAGAGGTCGGGAGATGACCGAGGACCGTGTTCCGATACTGATGTACCACTCGGTGGCGCACTCGCCGTCCCGTGCGACGTACGGGCTGTCGGTCTCCCCCGAGGCGTTCGCGGCACAGATGCGGCTGCTGGCCGACCTGCGGTTCACCCCGCTGACGGCCCGGCGGCTGGCCGAGGCGTGGCGCACCGGCCACGGGCTCCCCGCGAAACCGGTCCTGATCACCTTCGACGACGGCTACGAGGGCGTGCACCGGCACGCCCTCGCGGCGCTCGTCGAGCATGGTTTCACGGCGACGCTGTTCGCTTCCACGGGATGGCTGCGCGGGAAGCACGACGCCGGTGGCGCGCTCGATCTCATGCTGAGCTGGGGCCAGGTGCGGGAGCTGGCCGCGGCCGGGGTCGAGATCGGCGGGCACAGCCACACACATCCGCAACTCGATCAACTGCCCGACGACGAGCTGTGGTTCGAGGTTCAGCGCTGTCGTGAGATCCTGGCCGAGGAACTGGGCGACCCGCCCGTGTCGTTCGCCTATCCCTACGGTTATTCCGACCGTCGGGTGCGGCGCACGGTGCGCCACGCGGGCTTCGCCGTGTCCCTGGCCGTGGGGAACAGCCTGGCCGCCCGTCCGCAGGGGCCGTACGCCCTGGAGCGGGTGACCGTGCGCCGCACGACCGGGCTGGCGGAGTTCGAACGGCTCGTCGAGGGCCGAGGGGTGGCCCGGCTCTTCGTCAGGGACAGAACCCTGACGAAGGGGTATGCCGTGGTCCGCAGAACCCGCCAGGTCGTCAGGAAGGCAAGCGAAGCCCGTGTCTGACACGTCCACCCGCACCGAGGCTCGGGAGACGGAGGGGTCGGTGGGCCGCAGGCTGCGGCTGCCGGGGCGGGGCGGCGGCAGCCCGCTGTTCCGCAACGCCTTCGCGCTGATGGTCAACACCGGCATCAGCGCCGTCCTCGGTGTGGGTTACTGGCTGATCGCCGCTCGGTACTACTCCGTGCACGCGGTCGGCCAGGGCTCGGCGGCCATCGCCATGATGAAGCTCCTGGCGGGGATCGCCGCGGTCACCCTGACGGGGGCCCTGGCCCGGTTCATCCCCGTCGCGGGCCGCAGGACGGGCCGACTCGTCTTCGGCACGTACGCCGGGAGTTCGCTGTTCGTCGCCTCGGCGGCCGGTGTCTTCCTGGTGGTGCTCAATCAGTGGGGTCCGTGGGGGTACGGCCTCCTGGACGGGCCGTTGCCGGGCCTGGGGTTCGTCGTCGCCGTCGTGGCCTGGTCGCTGCTCACCCTCCAGGACGGGGTGCTGACCGGGCTGCGCCGGGCGTTCTGGGTGCCGGTGGGCAATACGGTCTTCTCGGCGGTCAAGCTGGTGCTGCTGGTGGGGATGGCGGCGGCGCTGCCGGCGTCCGGGGTCTTCATGTCCTGGGTCGTCTCGATCGGCGTATCGGTGCTGCCACTGGGCTGGCTGGTGTTCCGGCGGCTGGTCCCCCGCCATGTGGCGGCGACGGAGGCGACGGCGCGGCCGGTGTCCTACCGCGAGGTGGGGCGTTTCCTCGCCGGTGACTACACCGGCTCGCTGTTCTCGCTGGCCGTGGTCTACCTCATCCCGGTGATCGTCGCCGCGCAGGTCAGCTCCGCCGACAACGCCTACTTCTACATCGCCTCCACCATCGGCGGCACGATCAACCTGCTCGCCATCAACATGGGCGCGTCCCTGACGGTGGAGAGCTCGCACGACCCGGCCCGGCTCGCGGAGAACTGCCGGGCGGTGCTGCGCCGGATGGCCAAGATCATGGTGCCGGGCTGCGCGCTGCTGTTCTTCCTGGCGCCGTACATCCTGCGGGTCTTCGGCCAGGGGTACGCCGACGCGGCGACCCCGCTGCTGCGCTGGTTCGCGGTGGGGGCGGCGCTGCGGGTGGTGATGGAGGTCTATTTCGCGGTGCTTCGGGCGCAGAGCCGCACGGCCGGGCTGGCCTATCTCCAGGGGCTGCTGTGCGTGCTGGTGTTGGGGCTGACGCTGCTGCTCCTGCCGCGGATGGGGCTGATCGGCGCGGGCGTCGCGGAGATCTGCAGCCTCACGGTGATCGCCTCCATCGCGGCGTTCCGGCTGCGCCGGACACTGAAGGCCGATGCGGGGCCGCCCTCGGCGCCGCCGGTGGCGTACGCGCCCGATGTGGCGCCGGACGGCGATCTGGCGGATCTGGCGGTCCGCGGTGACCGGCGGGACGCCCCGCGGGAGGCGCGCCGCGGCATCGGCCGGGGGTTAGGGCAGGAGGCCGGCTCCCCGCCGGCCGCCGGGAAGCGCGAGGGCGGCGGCTACGGCACCCGCTGGGCGCTGCGGGCCGCGCTGGACGCGGACACGATGCCGCTGGGGGTGCGGCTGGACTTCGATCATCTGGAGAGGCGCCCCGATCTCCGTCACGCCCCGGAGGCCGTCGCCTTGTCCCCCGCTGTCCCGCCGAAGCCCGCCGCGCCGACGCCGTCCGCCCCGAAGGTCTCCGTGTCGAAGTCCCCGCCGCCCGGCCCGGCCGCCCCGGAGGCCGCGCCGGCCCGGCGGCCGGTTCCGTGGCGGCGCGTCGCCGAGGCGGGCGTCTGGCTGCTGCTCGTGGCCGCGCTCGCGCTGTACTGGACGCCGCTGGCCTCCATGGGCGAGGCGGATCTGGACTCCATGGGCGGGCTGGGCCTGGTGTCCGTGCTGCCGGTGGCCACGCTGGTGGGTGCCGCGCTGCTGGTCGTGGCGTTCGCGGCCGCGCTGTGGCTGGGCACGCAGCGCCGTGTGCTGCTGACGGCGGTGCTGCTGCTGACGGTGGTGTCGCTGCACGCCGTGCCCGCGGTGCTGGAGGACGCGCCGCGCTTCGCGACGGCCTGGCAGCACCTGGGCTTCCTGGACTTCATCGACCGCACCGGCGTCGCCGCGCCGGACCTGGACGCGCGCTGGAGCTGGCCGGGGTTCTTCGCGGTCGCCGCCTTCGCGGCCAGGGCCTGTGGTGTGGTGGACCTGACCGAGGTGATCTGCTGGTGGCCGACGGTCATGCAGCTGCTGTGCCTGGCACCGCTGGCGCTGCTGCTGCGGGCCGTGCGGGCGGGCTGGCGGGCGAAGTGGACGGCGGCCTGGCTGTTCGTCCTGTGCGGCTGGGTCGGGCAGGACTACTTCTCCCCGCAGTCCCTCAATTACCTCTTCTATCTGCTGTTCGTGGCCGTGCTCCTGGTGTGGTTCCGCTGGCCCCGGCAGTTGCGCGGCAGGCTGCTGCCGGGCGAGTCGGAGGTGGCGCCGACCGGCCGCCGGGAGCAGGGCGCGCTGCTGGTGGTGCTGATCGCGCTGTTCGCCGCCTCGGTCGCCAGTCACCAGCTCACGCCGTTCGTGATGCTGGGGGTCCTGACGGCGCTGGTCCTCACGCGCCGCTCCACGCTGCGCGGCCTGCCCCTGCTGTGCGGGGTGATGCTGGCGGTGTGGGTGGGGTTCCTGGCGGAGCCGTACTGGTCGGGCCACTTCGACGAGCTGTTCGGCGGGCTGGGCTCCCTGGGCGGCAATGTCTCCTCCTCCGTCTCGGGCCGGATCGAGGGCGGCAGCGCCACCCACAAGCTGGTGCTCTACGTCCGGGTCGCCCTGGCCGCCGGTGTCCTGGCGTTCGCCGCGTTCGGCTGGTGGCGGCGGCGCCGGGCCGGGTTCGGCGATGTCGCGCTGCTGGTGCTCACCGCCGTGCCGTTCCTCGCCTTCGGCATGCAGTCCTACGGCGGCGAAGTGGCCCTGCGCGTCTTCCTGTTCGCACTGCCGGGCGCCTGCGTGCTGGTCGCGCTCGCGTTCTTCCCCCGCACCGCCGCGCCCCGGCGGGCCGTCGCGGGGCCGCTGGCCGCGCTGGTGGCCGGGCTGGTCCTGGTCTTCGGGTTCCTGGTGGCGCGCTGGGGCAACGAGCCCTTCGAACGGGTGCGCCCCGGCGAGGTCGCCGCCATGGACTTCGTGTACGCGCACGACCGGCCGACGGTAAGGCTGCTGTGGATGAGCGGCGACCCGGTCAAGAGCGTCACCCCCGCCATGCCGTGGGGCGCGCGGGACATGGAGCGGGTGCTGTACGAACCGACGCTCGCCCCGCGTGACCCGGCCCGGGTGGACGACCTCCTCGCGGCGCTGCGGAGCGCCGGTCCGCACTCCTACATCATGGTCAACCGCGGCCAGTCGGTGTATCTGGAGCTCGACGCGGGCTACGCCCCGGACTGGGACGGCCGGATGCGGCGCGCCCTGGACGGCCGGCCGGAGCTGAGGCGGGTGCTGTCCAATGAGGACGCGGTGCTGTACGAACTGAAGTCGCCGCCCGCCGGTGAGGCCCCGCGGCCCCGGCCGGGTCCGGCCGGCCCCCGGGTGACGTGGACGCCGGTGACGGTGGTCGGGGCGCTGGCGGCGGGGGCGCTGCTGGTGCTGTTGACGGCGCGGGAGCTGGTGCGGGTGATGGCGGGGCCGGGGGTGCGGCAGCTGCGGTGGTTGCAGGGCTCGTACTGGTTCGCGTTGCCGCTGCTGGTGGTTCTGCTGGCGGCGCTGGTGCAGCGGCTCGCGACCTTGTCGTAGCGCGGGCCGTCAGGGCAGCCAGCGGACCTCGTACGGGCCCAGGTCGACGTCCCGCCCGTCCACCGTGACGGTGAGGGCGCGGTCCTGGGTGTTGACGACCAGCGCGGTGTCGTCGGTGGCCAGGGCGTGCACCTGGTCGCGGCCGGTGCCGGTGAGCTCGGGGGTCCGCAGGACGGCGCGGGGCGGGAAGGACTTGGCGAAGCGGGACAGCAGGTCCAGCATGGACAGTCCGCTGCCGCCGTCCTTCAGTTCGGTGCTGCGCCACAGGCAGCCGGGGCAGTCGGCGGTCGTCTCCTGGGGGTTCCAGTAGAAGGCCGCGGCGGCGCCGGCGGCGGCCAGCCGCATCATGGCGGTGGCCTGGACGGCGGTGCGGTGCTGCTCTGTCCAGCCCTTGCGGTCGTCGTTGGCGTCGCCCGGTTCCACGTACCACTCGGACCACCACACAGGCAGGCCGGTGGTCTTGCGGAGCCAGGTGGTGGCGTCGGCGAACTTCTGGGTGGCGCCGAACTCGTCGGGCAGCAGGCGGTTGTCGTCTCGGGTGTAACTGGAGCCGTCGACGGCGACGAAGTCGGCGCCCGCCTTGTGGTCGTTCCAGTAGGTGATGGCGTCGAGGGCCCGCTGGTCGACGGCGCCCCAGGGGCCGCGCAGGGACGAGGCGTTGGAGCTGTCGCCGGGGGCATGGCTGTCGAGGCTCATATAGGGGCCGCCGACGGCGTTGGCCTTGTTCTGCCTCTTCAGCTCCGCGTGGACGAGGTTGTACAGCTCGGTGTAGCCCTCGTAGTTCCAGCGGTTCCTGGACTCGTCGAAGAAGCCCTTGAACTCATTCCAGACGATGAAGTAGCGGACGTCCGGATAGCGCTTGGCGATCACTCCGGCGAGCTTCGCGAAGTCCTTGTAGTGCGCGCGGTCGGGCGCTCTCTCCAGGGACTTCTGCGACCAGTCGGTACGGGAACCGCCGCCCTTCATCCAGTCCGGGGCGCAGCAGAGGGTGAGGACGGGCGTGCCGCTGGTCCTGCGCATCAGGGCGACGCGCCGGTCGAGGTCCTTGAAGTTGTAGGCGCCGGGACGGGGTTCGGGGTTGTCGGCGCCCCAGCCCATGATGTGCTGGTTCTGCGGCATGGGATCGTCGGCGAGGAGCTTCTCCGCGGCCTTGCGGGCGGTGTCCTCGCCGTGGTCGGCGCTGTACTGCGTGTGGGTGAAGCCCCAGCCGACGTCGGCGGGCACCCGGGCCGCCGGGCCGTCCGGCGCGCCGGTCGGCAGGCCGCCCACGAGCACGGTGATCAACAGGGCCAGCGCGACCGCGCCGACTCCGCACAGGGCGATGACCCGCCACCGCCTCGCCCCGGAAATCCCCCGCCCCACCCGATGACGTCCCATCACGGGCAAGGGTATCCGCGACCGAATCGGTGTGCGGTGCCTTCCGGGCGAACTCCGGCGGATCCGGAGAAAACCTGGGTGCGCGAGCGCCCCGGGTGCCGGATCATGGGGCTCATGTGTGCCGAACGACGTCCCGCAGCCAGGAGGCAGACCCTGTCCACCGACCCGGCCCCCACCCCGGCGGAGAGCTCCCTGCCGATCCGGCTGAACGTGGACGACAGCGATTCGCCGTCCGACGTCATCGACGCGCTCTTCCTCGGCCGGTTCGCCACCGGCGAGCAGCCGTACGCGCACAGCCGTTCCGTGGAGCGCGTCAAGTCCGGGAAGACGCTGCTGCCGCCGGCGGCGCGCGTGGTGCGCTCGGCGAAGGACGACGACCGCAGCGCGACCCTCGCCGAGGGCGAGGGCTGGACCCTGCTGATCTCCCGCTGGAACCGCGGCGCGGACGTGTCCGTGACAGCGACCACCGACGAGCTGGCCAAGTCGGTGCTGGGGCAGGCGGTCGAGGGCGCCGAGGACGAGCCGGAACCGCAGCCCGAGCACGTCACGATGGGCTTCTGGTACGTCTCGCCGCGGCGCGGCCCGCACCGTACGACGCGGCAGATCTCGGCGGGCACGTGGGAGGAGGTCCGGGCCAATTACACGGCGCCGGTCGCCGACGCGATGGACCGGCTGATGAAGGTCACCCCCGACGACATCGCGGGCCGGCTGCTGCTCCTGCACGGGCCGCCGGGCACGGGCAAGACGTCCGCGCTGCGGACGCTGGCCCGGTCGTGGCGGGACTGGTGCCAGGTGGACTGTGTGCTGGATCCGGAGCGGCTGTTCAACGACGTCGGCTATCTGATGGACATCGCGATCGGCGAGGACGACGGGTCGGCGAAGGGCCGCTGGCGGCTGTTGCTGCTGGAGGACTGCGACGAACTGATCCGCGGCGAGGCCAAGCACACGGCGGGCCAGGCGCTCTCCCGGCTGCTGAACCTCACGGACGGGCTGCTCGGCCAGGGCCGCAATGTCCTCGTCGGCGTCACCACGAACGAGGACCTGGAGCGCCTCCACCCGGCGGTCGTCCGCCCGGGCCGCTGCCTGGCCCGCATCGAGGTGGGCCCGCTGACCCGCAAGGAGGCGACGGGCTGGCTCGGCACGGAGGAGGGCGTGGGCCGCGAGGGCGCGACACTCGCGGAGCTGTTCGCTCTACGGCGCGGCACGGGGCCGGCGGCGGTGCCGGCTCAGCATGACGGCGCGGACGCCGGCTTGTACCTGTAGCCCCGTGACGGCGGGTTCGGCACCGCCGGGCTGCGCCATGGGGGTTGCCCGCCGTCGTGGCGGGGACATAGGGGCGGGCCTGCCCCTATGGGACCCGGCGCGGGGCCGATGAAAGGTGCGTCGCACCTTTCCTTCCGCCGCCGCGGTGCGCAACCCCCACCGGCGGGACCGGCGGTGCCCGACCGCCGCTACCCGTATACCGCGCGCAGCGCGTCCTCCGCCGCCGCGCGGGCCGCTTCCCGGGAGAGGCCCAGGCGCTGCGCGCGCTGCGCGTACGCCTGGGCCGCCGTCGCGGCCTCGCGGGCCGCGCTGTCGCCGAGGGCGGCGACGAACGTGCCGTTGCGGCCCCGCGTCTCGATGACGCCGTCCGCCTCCAGGGCCCGGTAGGCCTTGGCGACCGTGTTCGCGGCGAGGCCCAGTTCCTCGGCGAAGCCGCGTACGGTCGGGAGCTTGTAGCCGACGGGGAGTTCGCCGGAGCGGGCCTGCTCGGCGATCCGGGCGCGGATCTGCTCGTAGGGCGGTTCGGCCGCGTCCGGATCGACGGTCAGGTGCAAGGCCACGGTGGGTCTCCTGGCTGATGGGCGGTTGTGCCACCCATTGTGCCCCCCGGGGCTACAGCTCCAGGGTCGTGCCGTAGCGGCGCAGCCATGTGTCGAGGCCGAGGACGAGCTCCGTGGCACTGCGGTAGGCGTTCGCGTCCGCGTACGCGCTCGCGTCCGCCACCGCCGCGCCGTCGAGCAGCGGTCGTACGGGCGCGTCCTTGTCGGCGAGCACCCTCGTGAGTTCGGTGCGCAGCGCGGCCGCGTAGCGCGGGTCCTGGGTGCTGGGGTAGGGGCTCTTGACGCGGTCGGCGACCTTGGCGGGCAGGACGTCGCGGACGGCGGCGCGCAGCAGGGACTTCTCGCGGCCGTCGAAGGTCTTCATCGCCCAGGGGGTGTTGAAGACGTAGGAGACCAGGCGGTCGTCGCAGAAGGGCACCCGGACCTCCAGGCCGACGGCCATGCTGACGCGGTCCTTGCGGTCGAGCAGGGTCTGCACGAAGCGGGTCAGGTGCAGATAGCCGATCTCGCGCATGCGCCGCTCCGGGCCGCTCTCGCCGGGCAGCCGCGGAACCTCGGCGAGAGCCGAACGGTAGCGGGCCTCCCGGTAGCCGGGCAGGTCGAGTTTGGCGAGGAGGCCGCCGTCGAGGAGGGCCGTGCGGCCGGCGCCCGGGCCGGAGAAGTCGTCGATGCCGCCCTCGACGAGCCAGGGGAAGGTGTCGCCGTGGACGGCCTCGGGGGTGTGGAACCAGCGGTAGCCGCCGAACAGCTCGTCGGCGGACTCGCCGGAGAGGGCGACGGTGGACTGTTCGCGGATGGCCTTGAAGAGGAGGTAGAGCGAGGTGTCGCCGTCGCCGAAGCCGAAGGGCAGGTCGCGGGCGGTGAGGACGGCCTCGCGGTGGACGGGGTCCATCAGGGCGGCGGTGTCGAGGACGATCTCGCTGTGGTCGGCGGTGACGTGTTCGGCGAGGGCGCGGGCGTACGGGCCGTCGGGGGTGGGCCGCAGCGCGTCGGGGGTGAAGTGTTCGGCGTGGCCGGCGAAGTCGACGGCGAAGGAGCGTACGGCGCCCCGGCCGCCGGCCGCGAGGCCCTTCGCGGCGAGGGCGGTGATGGCGGAGGAGTCGAGTCCGCCGGAGAGCAGGGTGCACAGCGGGACGTCGGCGATGAGCTGGCGGGCGACGATGTCGTCGAGCAGCTCGCGGACGTGGCCGACGGTGGTGGGGAGGTCGTCGGTGTGTTCGTGGGCTTCGAGGGCCCAGTAGCGCCTGACGGTCAGGCCCTGGCGGCGGACGCGGGCGGTGTGGCCGGGCCGCAGCTCGTACATGCCCTTGTAGACGGCGTGGCCCGGCGTCTTGGTGTGGGCGATCATCTCGGCGAGGCCCTCGGCGTCGACGGTGGGCCGGACGGCGGGGTGGGCGAGGATGGCCTTGGGTTCGGAGCCGAAGAGGACCCCGTCGGGGGTGGGGTGGTAGTAGAGGGGTTTGATGCCCATGCGGTCGCGGACCAGGAGGAGTTCCTCGGTGCGCGGGTCCCAGAGGGCGAAGGCGTACATGCCGTTGAGGCGTTCGGTGAACGCCTCGCCCCATTCGAGGTAGGCGCGCAGGACGACCTCGGTGTCGCTGCGGGTGCGGAAGTCGTGGCCGCGGGCGCGCAGTTCGGTCCGCAGTTCACGGTAATTGTAGACCTCGCCGCTGTAGGTGGTGACGAGGAGGGTGCGGCCGTCCTCCTCGACGGTCATGGGCTGGGTGCCGCCCTCGATGTCGATGACGGCCAGCCTGCGGTGTCCGAGCGCGGCGTGGGTGTCGAGCCAGGCCCCGGCGGCGTCGGGGCCGCGGCAGGCCATGGTCCGGGTCATGGCGTCGAGGGTGCCGTGCTCGGTGGTGAGGTTGCGTTCGTAGGAGATCCATCCGGTGATCCCGCACATGGTCGCGGTCTCCCCTCTCGGTAGGCCGCCGGGGCCGGCCGGCCCGGGCGCGGCTCTGCCCCCGTGGGTCACGGTCCGCCGCGCGGGTGGCGCGCGGGCCGCGGCGATCACGCTAGACCCGCATAGATGCATTCACCATCTATAGGTGGGTAAAACTTTCGGAGGCGCGCCGCCGCGGAGTCGTCCCAGGGCCTCCTCAGGAGAGGAAGTGGAAGCCCGGCGCCGGGTGCATCAGGAAGTCGTGGTGCGAGATGTTCCAGGCGTACGCGCCGGCCATCGCGAACGCGACCCGGTCCCCCACCCTCAGCTCGGCGACCGGCACCCGGCTCGCGAGGGTGTCCTTGGGGGTGCACAGCTGTCCGCTGAGGGTCACCGGCTCGTCCAGGGCCGCCGGGCGCGGCCAGGCGCGCGGCCAGTCCTCGACCGGCAGCACGGTGAAGGGGTGGTCGTGCCCCTTCGCCGCCGGGGTGCGCATGTGGTGGGTGCCGCCGCGCAGTACCGCGAACGCCTCGCCGTGGCTGTGCTTGAGGTCGAGGACCTCGGTGAGGTACCAGCCGCAGTGGACGGCCAGCGCCCGGCCGGGCTCGATGCGGAGCGTGAATCCGGGGTGGCGCGCGGCCAGTTCGGCGAGGCCGGCACCGTAGGCCGTCCAGTCGAAGCGGGTGTGGGGGCGGGTGTAGTCGACGGCCATGCCGCCGCCGACGTTGACCTCGCTCAGTGTGAGACCGTGCCGGGCGGTCAGGTCGGCGGCCCAGTCGGTGACGCGGGTGGCGACGGCGAGCTGCGCCGCCGCGTCGAGGCCGCTGGCGAGGTGGGCGTGGATGCCCCGCAGGCGCAGCCGCCGGCCGCGCAGGAGCGGCAGGCACGCCTCGGCGCGGCGCGGGTCGAGGCCGAAGGGGCTGGGCCGGCCGCCCATGGCCAGCGCGGCGCCGCCCAGCTCGCCCTCGCCGGCCGGGAGGTTGACGCGCAGCAGGATGTCGAGGGGGGCGTCCCCGGGCTGTTCGTCGGCGAGGTCGGCGAGGAGGCGCAGTTCGCTCTCGCTCTCCACGTGGAAGCGCTCGACGCGCAGTTCGAGGGCGCGGCGCAGCTCGGCCTCGGTCTTCCCGGGTCCGCCGAAGGCGAGCGGCAGCTCGGGGACGGCCTTGCGGACATGGGTGAGTTCGCCGCCGGAGGAGACCTCGTAGCCGTCGACGTACGGGGCGAGGGCCGTGAGGATCTCGGGGGCGGGGTTGGCCTTGGCCGCGTAGTAGAGCTCGACGGACCCGGGCAGGGCGGCGCGGACCTCGCGGGCGTGCTCGGCCAGCGCGGCGAGGTCGTAGACGTAGGCGGGCAGGTCGTCGGCGGGCAGGCGCGCGGCGTGGGCGGCGACGCGGGGGGTGATCACGGCGTGGTGCTCCAGGGCTCGGTGCGGGCGGCTTCGGACAGCAGGTCCGACACCAGGGGCGAGGCGATGCGGACGTAGCCGGCGTCGCGGTCGGCCTTGCGCTCCCAGCGGGTGAGGAGGTTGGCCTTGGCGGGCAGCGGCACCCCGGCGACCAGGGCGCGCAGCAGGGGCGGGTTGCCGTGCGCCTCGGCCCGGGCGGCCAGGGTGCGGCGGACGGCGGACCACAGCTCCGGCTCCAGGCGCGGGTGGCGGTCGGCGAGGGCGGCGAGCATCTCGGCGATGTGGTTGACGAGCAGGCAGTAGACGACCCGGTCCCAGCCGCGTTCGCGGTCGTACGTCATGGGCCCGGCCACGTCGTCGGGCAGGCCGGCGAGGGTGGCGGCGTGGTGGCCGGGGAGCAGCTTGGTGCCCTCCAGGTCGCGGAAGAGGACCTGCCGGGGCATGCCGTCGGCGTCGACGCCGAGGACGACGTTCTGCAGGTGGGGTTCGAGGACGACACCGTGGTCGAAGTAGGCGGCGAGGACCGGGGGGACGAGCAGGGCGAGGTAGGCGTCCCACCAGGCGAGGGCCTCGGCGGGGCCGGCGCCGTCGAGGAGGCGGCCGAGGTGGGCGCCGCCGGTGGGGTACTCGTCGGCGACGGCGGCGGCCAGCAGTCCGGTGACGCCGGGGGCGAGGCGGGCGCCGAGGCCCTCGCGGACGATGACGCCGAAGCCCTCGGCGAGTTCGCGGCTGCCGAGGTCGAGGGTGCGGTAGGCGGGTTCGCGCAGCAGGTCGGTGCCGGGGAAGCGGGCGGCGAGGTCGGCGGCGACGGGTTCCAGGAGGCGGGTGAGGGCGACGGCGCCGGTCAGTTCGTACTCGGCGTTCTTGCGCAGGCAGTTGGTGATACGCACGTTGAGGCTGAACTTCAGGAAGTCCCGGCCGTCGTAGAGGGTCCGCACGGAGGCGGTGGGCTCGAAGGGGGTGCCGCCGGGGCCGAGGTCGAGGACGTCGCCGCGGTCGAGGGCGGCGAGCAGGGCGGGGTGGGTGCGCAGCATGGCGTACTGCCAGGGGTGGGCGGGCAGCAGGCGGTAGCCGTCGGGCACCGGCCGCTGCCGGTCGAGCGCGGCCAGGGCGCCGGGCACCGCGCTCTCCTCGCGGACGCTCGCCTCGCGGACGGCGAGGTGGTGCAGGGGGAAGCGGGCGCGGGTCTCGGGGGCGTAGCGGCCCCAGTCCTCCGAGGCGCCGGTGCGGGCCTTGGGGGTGGGGTGGAAGCGGTGGCCGAAGAGCAGGGACTGTTCGGAGTCCATGTAGGCGTCGCCGGCCGGGGCGGGGCGGGAGGCGTCGAGGGCGGCGCTGACGCCGGCGTGGCTGGACGCCACCTGCCCGAGGAATTCGTCGTTGCGGACGCCGGTGCGCAGCTCCAGCTCGCGGTGGATGTACTCGGCGAGCCGCTGCCAGCTCAGCTCGGTCCAGACGCCGTCGCGCTGTTCGGCGACCGGGCCGGTGAGGCGGTGGGCGCCGATGAGGGAGGCGCGCCGCAGTTCGGCGCGGAGCAGGACGCCGCAGCGGGGCAGGCGCAGCAGCAGCCGGCCGTCGGTGACGGCGGTCTGGTGCTCGGGTCCGGAGACCTCGCGGAGCAGGCAGTTGAGGAGGGTGTGGGCGACCACGTGGTCGGCGGAGGCCACGCCGGCGAGGGCGGTGGGTGCGGAGGACATTCAGCGGCTCCAGCGGGTGCGGAGGAGAGTGGGGGTGCTGACGAGGGCCGTCAGGGCCGCGACGGCGGAACCCGCGACGACGGGGGCGGCCGGGCCCCATGCGTCGTTGGAGGCGGCGGCGACCGCTCCCGCGACGACGGCCCCGGCCTTGGATATGAACTCCAGGGAGCCGAACATCCGGCCGGGGCCGCGGCCCCGGCAGGCGTCGGCGGCGAGCGCGGACAGGCTCACCAGGCCCAGCGTCATGCCGGCCCCCAGGAGCAGCCGCAGGAGTACGAAGGAGGCCACGGAGCCGGCGCCCCAGTGTCCGGCGAGGGCGACGGCCACGCAGGCGAAGCCGGTCACGGCGCCGAGGTGGGGGCGGTGGGCGACGGCGGTGTGCACGGGCTTGGCGAGCAGCAGGTAGCACACGTGCGGGAGGGCGAAGAGGACGCCGCTCGCCGCCGGGCCCAGGCCCGGGAGGCGCTCGCCGACCAGGGTGATCAGGTACGGGTAGGAGATGACGGTGGCGAGGACGAAGGCGAATTCGAGGGCGTAGAGGGTGCGCAGCGCCGGGCGGTCGGGTTCCGGGGGCGGTGCGGTGTCGTCCGACGGCCCGGCCGGTTCGGCGCGCGGGGGTTCGGGCAGGGCGGCGAGCATCAGGGCGGCGGCCAGCGGGAGGACGGCGAGCAGCGCGTACTGGCGGTGGGGGGAGATCCAGGCGGAGAGGCTGCCGACGAGGATCGGCGCGGCGACGAGCGCGAGCCGGGCGCTGCCCTGCATCAGGGTCAGGGCCCAGGACAGGCGGCTGCCGTCGAGGGCGGCGGCGAGGTAGCCGTTGGAGGCGGCGAAGGTGCCGCCGAGGATGCCCTGGAGGACGAGGGCGGCGGTGAAGGCGGGCAGGCTGTCGGCCCAGCCGGCGAGGAGGAAGGACAGGGCGAGGCCGAGCTGGGCGCGCAGCAGCAGGCGTTTGCGTCCGTAGCGGTCGGCGAGCCGGCCCCACAGGGGGGCGCCGAGGGCGCCGAAGACGGTGGGGACGATGTAGAGCAGCCCGGCCCAGCGGGCCTCGCGGTCGCCGAGGGAGGGCAGGATCTCGGTGAGGTAGGGGGGCAGGCCGAGGGCGGCGAAGGAGGCGACGAAGTAGCAGGCGGCCACCGCGTGGATCTGGCGGTTGCCCAGGGTGGGCCGCTCCTCGCGGGTGCGGGTCTTGTGGAGTACGGCCGTCATCGCGCGGCGCCCCGGAGGTAGTTGGGCCCTTCGACGTAGTGCTTGTTGATGTCGGCGGCGCCGGAGCGTTCCTTGGTGAGCAGGGTGCCGGCGGTGACCATGGCCTTGACCGGCAGCCGGTCGGCCTCCAGGACGCGGGCGCGCAGGACGGCGGCGGCGCCGGGGGCGGTGGTCCGCAGCCGTTCGACGGCCTCGGTGAGGCGGTCGCGGAGCCGGCCGAGGAGGTCGGGCAGCGGGGCGCGGCCGAGCCGGGCGAGCTCGAAGGCGAGGGCGCCGGCGCACAGGTGGACGGTGATGGTGGCGAAGACGTCGGCGACGGGCGCGTCGCCGGCGACGAGGATGCGCCGGTCGTCGAAGCCGAGGAGGTCGGCGGCCTCGCCGCCGAGCCGGGCGGCGAGGCGGACGGCGTGCACGCGGGGCCCGTCGTTGTCCTTCAGCAGCAGTCGCAGCCGGGTGGTGCCGCCGTGTTCGTCGAGGACGAGGGAGGTGTTCTGCTGGTGGGATTCGAGGGCGATGCCGTAGCCGAAGAGGGTGGTGTGCCAGTCCAGGAGGAGGGTGAGGTAGGCGTCGAGGAGGGCGGTGAGGGAGCCGCCGTAGTAGCGCTCGGCGAGTTCCTCGGCGACCAGGGCGCCGCCGGGGGTGGGGGCGAGGAGCGCGGCGACGGGCACGACGTGGGCGTCGTGGAGCCCGGCGGGGTAGCGGCGGACGAGGGTCGCGAGGAGCTCGTGGTCGGCCTGGAGGTGGGTGCGTTCGTCGGCGAGGAGCACGGTGCCGGCGAAGCGCGGTTCGCGGGCGGTGATCTCCTCCAGGAGCCGCTGGCCGACCTCGCCGTCGAGGAGGGTGCCGGGCTTGATGGTGCGGCGGTTGCGCAGGCCCAGGGTGGCGGTGGCGAGCGGGAGCTTGAGGTGGGTGTCCGGGTCGTCGGCGACGGCGACGGTGCGCGTGGAGAGCGTCGGCAGCACGTCCAGCCAGGGCTTCTCGGCGAGGTGCGCGGAGCCCTGAAGGCCGGTGGCGCGCAGCGCCTCGGTGAGGGCGGCCCCGGCGGTGAGCGGGTGGACGGGCATCGCCAGGTGGGTGGCGTCGAGGCCGGTCAGGCCGAGGGAGCCCGGGGTGGGCCACCAGTGGGGCAGGCCGGCGGTGTCGCCGCGCACGGCGTCCCTGGGCAGGGCGAGCCAGCGCAGGGCGAAGGAGGGGTGGAATTCCGGTGCGTAGGAGCGGAGTTCGGCCTCGGTGAGGCCGGCGCGGGCGCGGCCGGTGGGGTAGACGGGGTGGTCGCGGTAGGCGGCGAGGGCGTCGTAGGCGAGGGAGTCGCGCAGGCCGGTCCAGCTCGCGGTGCGGGGGCCGTAGGTGGCGGCGAGCCGGGCGACGACGTCGTCGCGGACGGCGCCGTGCAGCCGGATCGCGGTGAGGGCCTCGTCGCACTCGGCGAGGAAGGCGTCGTATCCGGCGCGGTCCTCGGCCGGGGCGGCGGCGCGCAGCCGGGCGAGGACGGGGCGCAGGCCGGTGAGGGTGCCGTCGGCGGTCTCCAGGACGGGGCGGCGGGCGGCGATCTCGCACTGGAAGCCGTCGGGGCCGACCGGCAGCAGCAGCGTCTCCTCGCCGGCGCGGACGCTCAGCCAGTCGCCGTCGGAACGGGTCTCGCCGCGGGCGCCGCTGCGCAGGCCGTAGGTGTCCTCGCGGAGCAGGGTGCTGAGGACACGCTGGAGGAGCTCACCTTCCAGGACGTCCGTACTGGTCAGGCTCATGACACGATCTCCCAGCTCCGCTCGGCCAGGAATGCCTCGACGGCACGGTCGATCCGGCCCTGGTCGGTGCCGGTCGCCCGCAGGACGCCGAGGTAGTCGCGGTTGGTGCGATAGAGCGGGTGCGCCTCGCCGGTTTGGCGCAGCGGCCGGTAGACCAGCCGCACGCCGTCGCGTTCGGTGTCGCTCGCCGGGGGTGCCTTTTCGAGCGTACCCCCGCGTTCCGCGCAGACATACTCCATGCGCACCCGGCCGTCCGTGCGGGCGCCCAGGTCGGCGGGGAGCCGCTCACCGAGGTGGGTGCGCAGGATGTGCTCGAAGAGAGGTATACCCAGCAGTTCGGCGAGCACCAGGTCGCACTGGTCGCCGATGGCGCGGTAGTTGACCTCGATGAGGCGGGCGCGGTCGCCCTGGGCGACGTACTCGGTGTGGCAGGCGCCGAAGCCCACGCCGAGGGCGCGCAGCTGGTCCAGGACCTGATCGCTGTGCGGCTGCGGTGGGGCGGGCAGGAGGTCGAGCCGCTCCTCGATGAAATACGGCAGCGGGGACAGCTCGGTGCGGAAGGCGCCGATGGTGTGCAGGGTGTGGCCGTCGCCCAGGGTCTCCAGGGTGTACAGCTGCCCCTCCAGGTACTCCTCGACGAGCAGCGCGGCATCGGGCCTGCGCTCCCGTATCTCCTGGCAGCGGACCACGAGTTCGTCCGCGTCGGCGACGAGGACGACGTCCTCGCTGGCCACGCCCTCGCGCGGCTTCACCACGCAGGGAAAGGGCAGGTCGAGGTCTTCGAGGACGGCCGGGTCCTCGTGCGGGGCGAGCTCGGCGGACCGTACGGTGTCGACGCCGGCCTCGGCGAGGCTGCGGCGCAGCTGGGCCTTGTTCTTGGTGCGCAGCGCGGCCTTCCAGTCCTTGCCGGGCAGTCCGAAGTATTCCGCGGCCAGCGCGGCCTGGGTCTGGAGGTGGTCGCTGTTGGTGAAGACGGCGTCGGGCCGTGCCGCCCGGCCGAGTAGGGAGATCCGTCCGATGACCTCGCGGAAGTCGCGTACGTCGCAGTCGACGACGTCGAGTTCGGGCAGCGGGTCGCCGCCTTCGGCGACGGCCTTCTCGTACGCGCGGCGGTGCGCGTCGGGCTGGTCGGTGAGGAGGGTGACGCGCAGACCGAGGCGGGCGGCCGCGGGGAGGAAGCCCTCGGTGACGGAGTCGGTGGGGTTGAGCGCGAGGAGGAAGAGCCGCATGGGGGTACGCCTTTCGGCAGGCTGCGGGGTGAACAGGGGTGTGAGGGGGTGCCCGGCCGGGCCGTACCGCACGCGGCGGCCCGGCGGGGTGTGAGGTGTCTTCGTAAGGAGCGGCCCGCGGGGCTACTTGGGGATCTCGACGCCCGCGGACCTGGCGATGTCGTCCAGGACGTGGTTCGCGGCCTGGATGCCGATGCCGGACATCCAGGTCTCGTCCGGCACCTGGAAGACCTTGTCGTTCTTGACGGCGCCGAGGCCCTTCCACAGCGGGTTGGACTCGACGGCGGCCTGCTGGGTCTTCTTCGGGTCGTCGGCGACGGTCACGAAGACCAGGTCGGCGTCGGCCTTGTCGATCTGCTCCGGGGAGACGTCCAGCATCGGCTTGTCGACGTCCTGGGACTCCGGGCGGCGCAGGCCGATGTCGGACAGGACGATGCCGCTGAAGGACTGCTTCTGGTAGAGGCGGGTGGGTCCGGTGACGAAGCGGACGACGGAGGCGGTGGGCATCTTGCCGTCGTTCTTCTTCTTGATCTCCTCACCGAGGGCCTTGGCGCGCTTCTCGTACGCGTCCATGGCGTTCGCGGCCTCCTTCTCCAGACCGAGCGCCTCCGCGTGGACCTTCAGGTTCTCCTTCCACGGAGCACCGGTGGTCTCGGTGAAGACGGTGGGGGCGATGCCCTTGAGGCGGTCGTACGCCTTGGCGTGGCGGACCTTGGAGGACAGGATCAGGTCGGGCTTGAGCGACATGATGCGCTCGATGTTGGGCTCGGCCATGGGGCCGACGTCCTTGGTGTCCTTGGTCTTGTCCGAGAGGTACTTGGGGAATCCGCCCTCGGTCTTCATGTGGGGGGAGACCGCGCCGACCGGCTTGATGCCGAGCATGGTGACGTCGTCGAGCTCGCCGGTGTCGAGGACGACGACGCGCTTGGGCTTGCTCTTGATCTCGGCCTTGCCCATGGCGTGCGTGACGGTGCGGGGGAAGCCCGCGTCGGACGCGCCCTTGCTCTCGTCCTGCTGGGTGTCGTCGCCACCGCAGGCGGCGAGCGCGGCGGTGCCGACGAGCACGGCGAGCAACACGGCGATCACTCTGCGGAGTCGGAGGAGGGTGGGACGGAGTGGGTTCACGGCGGATTCCTGTCTTCGAGCGGTGGGAGCTTCTCGCGGTGGGGGGTGTCTAGCGGGCCGCGCGTCTGCCGGAGCGGGCGCGCGGGACGACCAGGGGGGTGCCGGTCTCGGGATCGGGGACGACCCGGCACTCCACCTGGAAGACCTTTTCGACGAGTTCGGCCGTCAGGATCGTCGCCGGAGGTCCGGCCGCGGCGGGGCGGCCGTCGCTCATGACGATCAGGTGGTCGGCGTAGCGGGCGGCCTGGCCGAGGTCGTGCAGGACCATCACGACGGTCCGTCCGTCCTCGGCGTCGAGCTCCTCGACCAGGTCCAGCACATCGAGCTGGTGGCGCAGGTCGAGGAAGGTGGTGGGCTCGTCCAGGAGCAGCAGCGGGGTGTCCTGGGCGAGGGCGAGGGCGATCCAGGCGCGCTGCCGCTGGCCGCCGGAGAGTTCGTCGACGGCCCGGTCGCGCAGCGCGTCGGTGCCGGTGCGGGCCAGCGCCGCCTCGACCGCCGCCTGGTCGGCCTTGGACCAGGGGGTGAGCATCCGCTGGTGCGGGTAGCGGCCGAGCCGTACGAGCGCCTCGACGGTGACGCCCTCGGGGGCGATGGCCTGCTGCGGGAGCAGCCCCAGGCGGCGGGCGAGCGCGCGGGCGGACATCCGGTGGATGTCGGCGCCGTCGAGGGTGACGGTGCCGGCGGTGGGGGCCAGCAGCCGGGCGAGGCCGCGCAGCAGGGTGGACTTGCCGCAGGCGTTGGGGCCGACGATGGCGGTGACCCGGCCGCCGGGGATCGCCAGGTCGACGCCGTCGACGATGACGTTCGCGCCGTAGCCGAGGCTCAGGCCGTGGGCCGCGAGCTGGTTCGGGGTCGCCTTCTCGGTCATCGGGTGGTGCTCCCAGCGTTCGGCTTGAGTTGACGCAGCATCAGTACGAGCAGCCAGGGCGCCCCGAGGGTGGCGGTGACCACGCCGACGGGCAGCCCGTGCACCGGCAGTACGTGCAGGACGACGAGGTCGGAGGCCAGCAGCAGCACGGCTCCGGTCAGGGCGGTGAGCACGAGGGTGCCCACCGTGGGCGGGCCGGCGAGGAAGCGGACCACGTGCGGGACGGCCAGGGCCACGAAGCCGACGGGCCCGGCGAGGGCGGCGGCGACGGAGGCCAGGACGACGGCCAGGAGCAGCAGTTGGAGCCGGGCGGCGTTCGGTGACAGACCCAGCGATCCCGCGGACTCGTCGCCGAGGTCGAGGACGGACAGCCGCCGGTGGCCGAGGAGGGCCAGCGCGATCCCGGCGAGCACCAGGGCTCCCCCGGTGGTCGATTCGGTCCAGGTGCGCCCGTAGACGGAGCCGGTGGTCCACTGGAGGGCGTCGGCGGCCAGTTCGGCGGGGAACTGGACGATGAAGAGGTTCACCACGGCGGCCAGCCCCTGCTGCACGGCGAGGCCGACCAGCACGATCCGGTTGACGGTGACCCCGCCGCGCCAGGAGAGCACCGCGAGCAGCAGCGCCGACAGCAGCCCGCCGCCGAGGGCGCCGAGGGGCGTGAAGGCGGTGGAGGCGCCGGAGGCGATGACGGCCACCGCGCCCAGGGACGCGCCGCCGGTCACGCCGATGACGTCTGGGGAGGCGAGCGGGTTGCGGACGACGCGCTGCATCATCGCGCCGGCGACGGCGAGTCCGGCGCCGGCGACGATCGCGGCGACGGCCCGGGGCGCGCGCAGTTCCTGTACGAGCATCACGTTCCCGGCGTCGCCGGAGCCGACGAGGGCGCGCAGCGCGTCCAGGGGCGGCACCGGCACCTCGCCGCTGCCGAGCGCGAGGGCGAGCAGCGCGAGGAGGAGGACGGCGGTACCGGTGGCGAGCAGGAGGGTCCGGCGGCGCTGCCGGGCCAGGGCGCCGGGCCGGGCGGCGAGCGGGGTGCGCCGGGTGCGCAGGCTCTGGGGGCTCATCGGGCCGCCTTCCGGGCGAGCAGGGCCAGCATGGGCGCGCCGAGGAAGGCGGTGACGATGCCGACCTCCAGCTCGGTGGGGTGCAGGACGACCCGGCCGAGGACGTCGGAGGCGAGCAGCAGCAGGGGGCCCGCGACCAGGCAGCCGGGGATCAGCCAGCGGTGGTCGGCGCCCAGGGTGCGGCGTACGAGGTGGGGTGCGGCGAGGCCGACGAAGGACAGGGGCCCGGCGACGGCGACGGAGGAGGCGGCGAGCAGCACCACGGCGAGCCCGCCGGCGGCCCGGACCTTGGCGACGGGCACGCCGAGCGCCTGTGCGGTCTCGTCGCCGAGCGCGAGGGCGTTGAGCGCGGGCGCGATGGCGAGGGCGAGGACGAAGCCGACGATCAGCGGCGCGAGGACGGGCAGCAGGATGTCGGTCTGCCGTCCGGCGAGGGAGCCGGCCAGCCAGAACCGGGCCTCGTCCAGGGTGCGGTGGCTGGCGAGCATCACCGCGGAGGTCCAGGAGGTGAGCACGGCGGCCAGGACGGTGCCGCCGAGCGCGAGCCGTACGGGGTCGAGGTCGCCGGCGCGGCGGGCGAGCGCCAGCACGGCGAGGGTGGCGAGCGCGGCGCCGGCGAAGGCGAACCAGAGGTACTGCGCGGGGTGGGTGAGCCGCAGCGCGTAGATGGCGGTGACGACGGCGAAGCCCGCCCCGGCGTTGATGCCGAGAGTGGTGGGCGAGGCCAGGGGGTTGCGGGTGACGCCCTGTGAGACGGCGCCCGCGACGCCGAGCGCGGCACCGACCACGATCCCGATGACCGTGCGGGGCACGCGCAGACCGGTGACGACCAGGCCGTCGCGGCTGTGGTCCCCGTCGGTCAGCGCGTGCCACACGGTGGAGAGCGGCACCGGGCGGGAGCCCGCGGCGAGGCTGAGCGCCGCGCAGAGGGCCAGCACGGCGACGCCTGCCACCAGCAGGGCGGTCCGGCGGGCGGGCGGGCGCCCGGCGGCGGGCCGGGGTGGGGCGAGGTCGGTCTCGGTCACGAGGAAGACACTAGGTTAGGTAAGGCTTACCTTGTCAATTCCCTTCGAACGTATACCCTCAATGCCCTTTTTATTCTTGGCCGGAACTCATCGGGGCAGCCCGATCCGCCGATAGCGTGCACGGCGTTCGGCAAGACGTTCGCCCTGCTCACGCGCGGCGAGAGCGGAAAGCTCTGCCCCGAGGAGCACACCGAGGCGTGGCAGAAATACACCTTCCAGCCCTTCCGTCCCGTCCTCCTCGATGACCAGATCCACGATGCCGTTCGCCAGCAGATCGGCGGACCGTACGCCCTGCCGGTCGGCGACCTCGAACGCCCGCTCGGTGGTGCGGTGGAGGATCGCCGAGGCGCCCTCCGGCGGCAGCGGCGAGAGCCACGCGTGGCGGGCCGCCACCACCCGGTCGGCCGGCAGCAGGGCGAGCGCGGCGCCGCCCGCGCCCTGGCCCAGCAACAGGCACAGCGTCGGCGCGGGCAGGCTCACCAGGTCGGCGAGGCAGCGGGCGATCTCCCCCGCCAGGCCGCCCTCCTCGGCGTCCCGGGAGAGCGCGGCGCCGGCCGTGTCGACGACGGTGAGCAGCGGCAGGTCCAGCTCCGCGGCGATCCGCATCCCGCGCCGGGCCGCGCGCAGTCCGGCCGGGCCGAGCGCCTGGCCCGCGGCCGGGACACCGGAGGCGGGTGCGGTGCGGCTGCCCCGGTCGTGGCCGAGCACGACGCACGGCGCGCCGCCGACCCGGGCCAGCGCGAGCAGCAGGCCCGGGTCGCGCTCGCCCGCGCCCGTACCGCTGAGCGGGGTGACGTCGGTGGCGGTGGCCTCCAGCAGCTCGCGGACGCCGGGACGTTCGGGCCGACGGGAGCGGCGAATCGATTCGGCGGTGGGGACGTCGCGGGGCGGCGCGGGCGAGGAGGGCGGAGCGTCCGCTTCCGCGGGTCCGGCGTTGGCAGGTCCGGCGCCCGGGGAGCCCGCGTCCGCAGGACCGGCATGCGCGGATCCGGCATCCACGGGCCCGGCGCCCGCAAGCTCACCGCTCAGCACCGCGAGCGCCCGCGCCGCGATCTCCGCGAGCCGGTCGGCGGGCAGCACCGCGTCCACCAGGCCGTGCGCCAGCAGGTTCTCCGCGACCTGGACGCCCTGGGGGAACTCCTCCCCGTACAGGGCCTCGTGGACGCGCGGCCCGAGGAAGCCGATGAGGGCGCCCGGCTCGGCGGACGTCAGGTGGCCCAGCGAACCCCAGGAGGCGAGGACGCCGCCGGTCGTGGGGTGGCGGAGGTGGACGAGGTAGGGCAGCCCGGCGGCCTTGTGGTCGGTGATCGCGGCGGCGACCTTGACCATCTGCAGGAAGGCGACGGTGCCCTCCTGCATCCGCGTACCGCCCGAGGCAGGCGCCGCCAGCAGCGGCAGCCGCTCCGCCGTGGCCCGCTCCACGGCCCGTACGAGCCGCTCGCCCGCCGCCACCCCGATCGACCCGGCCAGGAAGCGGAACTCGCAGGCGACCAGCGCGACTCGGCGCCCCCGGACGCGCCCCTCGCCGGTGACGACGGACTCGTCCAGACCGGTGCGCTCGCGCGCGGCGAGGAGGTCGGCGCGGTAGGCGGGATCGTCCGTGGTCACCCCGACGGGCTCGTCCCAGCCGGTCCAGCTGCCGGGGTCGACCACGGTTCCGATGAGGTCGAGGGCGGACGAGCGGGGGCTGTTCGCAGTCATGGTGATCACCCTGCCACGGCGGGCGCCGCCGCGGAGGATCAGGGAGCCAACGGTTCCACCACATCCTTCGTCACATGCTGGTAGATGACCGAACTGCGGAAGTCCACCACCTCCCGGCGCCCGGAGAAGCGGTCCATCAGGAGGGTGTGCAGCCGACCCACCTCCGGGACGGCGACATGGACGAGGAAGTCGTCGCCGCCCGCGACCACGTACACGTTCAGCACCTCGGGAAGCGCGATGACATACGCCTTGAAGCCCTCGATGACCTCCCGGCTCATCGGCCGGATACGGACCGAGAGCAGCGCCTGCACCGGCCGGTTGAGCGCCCCGAGGTCGACGGTCGCGCGGTAGCCGGTGATCACGCCGCGGTGGCGCAGGGACCGTACCCGCTCCAGACAAGTGGAAGGCGCGATGCCCAGCGTGGCGGCCAGTTCGCGGTTGGTCTGCCGTGCGTCGCGCTGGAGTTCACGCACTATCGCCGAATCAATGTCGTCCATGCGCCCCATGGTGGCGCACGAACCGAATGAAGTTCGGCCGAGGCTCCAATGGGTCATGGATATGGCTAGCTTCTGCCGACATGACCGTACGAACCACTCATGCTCCCGCTCCCCCGCAACCGGTCGTTCGGCGGCTGGGTGTCGGCAGCGGCACGGCCCTGTGCGCCGGGGCCGTCCTCGGGCCCGGGGTGCTGGCCCTGCCCGCGCTGGCCGCCGACGCGGCCGGCCCCGCCTCGATCGTGGCGTGGCTCGTCCTGCTCGTGACGAGCGTGCCGGTGGCGGTCTCCTTCGCCGCGCTCGGCGCCCGCTTCCCCGACGGCGGCGGGGTGGCGACCTTCGTGCACCGGGCGGCGGGGCCGCGGGCTGCCGCGGTGGTCGGCTGGTGGTTCTACGGTGCCGTGCCGATCGGTGTGGTGTCGGCGGCGCTCATCGGCGGGCACTACGTGGCCGGCGCGCTGGGCTGGGGCACGGCCGGGGCGACGGCGGTCGGGGCGCTGGTCATCGCCGCGTCCTTCGCCGCCAACTGCGTGGGCCTGCACCTGTCGGGGCGGGTGCAGCTGTTGCTCGTGGCCCTGCTGGCGGCGGTGCTGCTGGGGGCCGCGCTGGCGGCGGCGCCGCACATGCGGGCCGCGCACTTCACCCCGTTCATGCCGCACGGCTGGGGCTCGGTCGGCTCGGCCGCGGGCGTCCTCTTCTTCGCCTTCGCGGGCTGGGAGGCGGCCAGCCATCTGTCGGGCGAGTTCGCGAACCCCGGGCGTGACCTGCCCCGGGTGACCGTCTACACCCTGGCCGCGGTCTCCGTCCTCTATCTGGCGCTCGCCGTGACGACGATCGGCGCGCTCGGCCCGGCCGCCGCCACGACGGACACCCCGCTGACGGCCCTGCTGGAGCGGAGCGCGGGCACCGCGGCCCGCCCGGTCGCCGCGGCGGCGGCCCTGTTCCTGACCTTCGGCGCGGTCAACACGTATCTGGCGGGCGCCTCCCGGCTGGGCGCCGCGCTCGGCCGGGACGGTGCCGCGCCCCGCTGGCTGGCGCGCGGCGCGGCACCCGGCCAGGTGCCGCGCCGCAGCCTGGCCGTGCTGGCCGTGGCGTGCACGGCGGTCGCCACGGTGGCGGCGCTCGGCGCGGCGGACCTGGACCGCCTGATGCGCGCCACGTCCACCTGCCTCGCCGCGGTCACCCTGGCCGGCCTCCTGGCGTCCCTGACCCTGCTGCCGCGCCGCACGGTCCTCTGGCACGCGGCGGTGGGCAGCGCGCTGCTCACGGCGGGGGTACTGGCGTTCTCCGGGGTGCTGTTGCTGATCCCGGTGGCACTGGGGGCGGCGTCCCTGGGCTTCGGCGCGTGGGGACGGCGCCGGCGGGCGGCGGACCGGTTGGTCTCCGGCTGAGCCGGGCCGCGGGGCCGCCCCCGCGCGCTCCATGTGCGCTCACCTCCCCTCCGGCGCCGGCCGCCCCGCGGCCAGCTCCGTCACCAGCTCCTCGACGATGGTCTGCGGCGCGTGGTGGTAGAGCGCCCGGTACTGGACGCTCTTGAGGAATTCGGGGAGCTCGGCCTGGTCCAGGCGTACGGGCCAGAGCTTCACCCGGCCCTCCACCGACGCCCGGTACAGCTCCCGCGCCTCCATCTGGCAGTACGTGCTGGTGAGATACGCCTCGGACAGGAGCAGCACGCCGACCGCGGACCGCGCCAGCCCGCTGAGCAGGCCGTCCATCCAGGGTTCACCGGCCCGCAACGCCCCGGCGGACCGGTAGTCGAAGACGTCGTGGAAGCGGTCGTTGAGCAGTCGGGAGAACTCCTCGGCCGGTTCCGCGTCCTTCGCGGCGTAGCTGAGGAAGACACGCTCGTTGCGTTTGGCGGCCGACCGGAAGTACTCGACGGCCCGGTCCGCGCCGTCGATGTAGCGCGGCTGTTCGTCGATCACGCCCAGGTGGGTCTCGAAGGACTGTCTCAGGTCCTCGGGACCAGCCCAACGGATGATGGCCTTGCGGTGTCCCGTCTCCGCGTCCCCGTACAGGGTCTCCTCGCCGGGGACCAGCGGGACCGCGTCCTCGGCGTCAGTGGCCGAGGCGATCGGCAGGGTCGGGACGAACTGGCCGTGGGTGTAGGCCGCCAGCAGCCGGGTGGCGGGGTCGTCGAGGTCGACGACGACCCAGTCGCACCGGCGCAACCGGGTGATGAGGTCGAGCTTGAGGTAGGGCGGCCAAGGCAGGACCACCGGCTCCCAGGCGTGGTCGTGCAGCGTCGCGCAGAGGTCGGGCACCACCGCGTGGTTGCGCCGTGAGACGACCAGCCCGACATGGCGCCGGAGGTGAGACAGGCGAACCCCGGCGGCCGACGACGCCGTGTGGGCCTCCGCGAGGAATCCGCGGTAGGCGGCCTCGACTCTGGCGGGCAGTGCGGAGCGGGTCTCGGTACCGATCTCCTGCGGGTCGTAGTCGACGAGCCGCACCTCCGACGGGGCCCGCAGCACCAGGTCCAGGCGTCGGTCGTGGAAGACCAGCGCGGGCTTGCGGGCCCGGACGGCCATGCTCAGTTCCAGCCGGAAGTAGCGCGCTTGATGCCGCAGGGAGCTCAGCGGGTAGGTCTGCCGCGGATCGCCCATCAGCGGATGGATCCCGACGAACCCGTCCGCGTCCCTGATCATGCGCTCCAGCCGGACGGGGCTGGTGAACGAGACGCCCTCGTCAACCCGGAAGGAGACGTCCTCGACGGAGCGCAGCAGCTCCCAGAAGTACTGATTCTCCGCCGGGGAGTGGTAGCGGTGGCTGAGGAACACGTTCAGCCGGCCCGGACCACCAGCCCCCGTGGTCGACGGTCTCATGCGTGTTCCTCCCGGGCTCGGCAGCACGGGCTAGCCTTCCGCCGCGGGCGCCCCGGCAAACGGGGGCGGCGCTCAGAAGGCGCATAGGCAGTTCACCGTGATCCCCGCTCTCACCTGCGGTGGGGCAGTGCCATCGGAGAAGGTGGCGTTCGACGCCAGCGCGTATCCACCGGAAGTGACTGTTCCGGTTGGAGCGCAGCCCTGCGTGCTCGGGACTGGAGAGTGGGATTCATGCGGCGCGTTGACCCAACGCGCGTCAACACGTGGCGAGTTCGCGAGCGGAGCGGAGGGTGTCGGGATGGTCCTCGCCCAGGACCCGTCGGCGTCGCTGCAGTGTGTCCTTGTGCATGCGGCGGGCTTGGGTACAGCGGCGGAGTTGGTGCAGGGTGACTGCGAGTTCGTGGGCGGAGCAGAGGGTGTCGGGATGGTCCTCGCCCAAGGTCTGTCGGCGTCGCTGCAGTGTGTTCTCGTCCATGCGACGGGATTCGTCATAGTGCCCGAGTGCGTACAAGGTGACTGCGAGTTCGTGGGCGGAGCGGAGGGTGTCGGGATGGTCCTGGCCCAGGACCCGCTGGCGTCGCTGCAGTGTGTCCTCGTCCATACGGCGGGATTCGTCATGGTGCCCGAGTTCGTACAAGGTGACTGCGAGGTTGTGGGCGGAATGGAGGGTGTCGGGATGGTCCTCGCCCAGGACCCGCTGGCGTCGCTGCAGTGTGTCCTCGTCCATACGGCGGGATTCGTCATAGTGCCCGAGTTCGTACAAGGTGACTGCGAGGTTGTGGGCGGAGCGGAGGGTGTCGGGATGGTCCTCGCCCAGGACCCGCTGGCGTCGCTGCAGTGTGTCCTCGTCCATACGGCGGGATTCGTCATAGTGCCCGAGTGCGTACAAGGTACCGGCAAGGACGTGGGCGGAGCGGAGGGTGTCGGGATGGTCCTCGCCCAGGACCCGCTGGCGTCGCTGCAGTGTGTCGTCGTACATGCGGCGGGCTTCGGTGTAGCGGCGGAGTTGGTGCAGGGTGACTGCGAGTTCGTGGGCGGAGTGGAGGGTGTCGGGATGGTCCTTGCCCAGCGTCTGTCGGCGTCGCTGCAGGGTGTCCTCGTACATGCGACGGGATTCGTCATAGTGCCCGAGTGCGTACAAGGTGCCGGCAAGGACGTGGGCGGAGTGGAGGGTGCCGGGGTGGTTTTCACCCAGGACTCGCCGGCGTCGCTGCAGTGTGTCTTCGTGCATGGGGCGGGCGTCGGCGTGGTGCCCGAGCTCATGCAGGACGACAGCCAGGTGGCAGGCGGATTGGAGGGTGTCAGGGTGATCCTTGCCCTGCACCCGCTGGCGTCGCTGCAGTGTGTCCTCGTGCATGCGGTGGGCTTCATCGTAATGCCCGAGCTCGTACAAGGTATTGGCGAGGTCGTGGGTTGAGCAGAGGGTGTCGGGGTGATTCTCACCCAGCACACGTCGGCGTCGCTCCAGTGTGTCCTCGGTCATAAGGCGTGCTTTGGCGTGGTGGCCGAGGCTGTGCAGGGCGTCGGCGAGCGCTTGGCTGGAACGCAGAGTGTCGGGATGGTCCTCACCGAGGCTGGCGGCCCAAGAATGGTGAAGGGCGTCGACGAGGTCGAGGGCTGCACTCAGCTGGGCGCTTTCGATGAGGTATTCGGCGGCCTTGAGCAGTGTGGGCCGCAGGGTGGAGAGTGCCCCGATCGGGAGCTGGGCTGCTGTGAGATGGGACGTGAGCGTGGCCCACCGCGACCAGGTTTCAGGCAGCTCGGGGTTGTCCGGGTCGGCAGCGGACAGCAGCGTCGCAAGGTCGGCGTGAATCGCGGCGGTGTCACCTCTACGGGTCTGATCGCGCACAATGGCCTGGGTGAGCCGGTGGATCTGAACTGTTTCGTGGTCAACCTGGGCAAGGCCGAGGCGGGCGAGCGGCTTGACGGCGGACTGAGGCCACATGAGGTCGTCGTGGTCGCCCGGGATGGTGGTCAATCGACTACGTGCGTCGGCGAGCCAGGGGGTAGGGATGGGGTCGGGACCGAGAAAGGACATGAGGCGTAGCAGCGCTGTCGCGTCAGGCTGGCGGGCGTTGAGCCGGTCGCTGGCGATGGTGACGGTGGCCGCTAGTGAGGCGGGGTACCCCGGGGTGTCACCCTGGTCGAGAAGGCCACTGGTTTTGGTGTCCAGGAGCTGCCGGTAGCGTGCCAACGGCATGCCATCGGTCAAGACACCTGCGGCCTGGGCGAGAGCGAGGGGGAGGTCTCCGAGGGTGTCGGCCAGCGAATCGGCCTGTTCGGGTGCGAGGGCGGGCAGACGCCTGTTCAGGTAGGTCAGGGAGTCCTGGCGGGAGAATACATCCAGACGTGGGCCAGGAACGATCACATTCCATGCGGGGTTCCGGGAGGTGATCAGGACGTGGCCGGAACCCTCGGGCAGCCACGCCTCCAACGCGTCTCGGTCCTCGGCGTTGTCCAGAATGATCAGCCATCGGTCCAACGTGCGCAGGCACCGCATCGCGTTACGAGCGTTGGCCTCGGTGCCGGCGTCGGGTTTGGCTGCCTTCAGGCGTGCTGCCAATTCCGCATACCGCAGTGGAACGTGCTCGACTTGTTCGGCGTCGACCCACCATATGAGGTCGTACTGCCCGGCGAAACGGTGCGCGTACTCCAACGCGACCTGTGTCTTGCCTACCCCGCCCAGCCCGTGAAGTGCCTGGACTGCGGCGTGTCGGTCGGCAAGCAGCTTGCTCCGCACATCGTCGATAACCGTCTCGCGGCCGGTGAAGTGCGGATTGCGCCGACGCACGTTCCACACATCAGGGAGACCGGTGCTGGACGGAAAACGTGGCTCCTGTGCGGGTCGAGCCGCCGGGGCGGCGGGCGAACCTTGGATGAGGGCGCCAGGGAAAGCGGGTGGACTGGTCGGGGGTGCGGGGCCACGCACCGCCTCCACGACAGCAGCGATAGCTGTCGTCTCGTCGAGACCGTGAAGCTCCTTCCGGATTCGCGACGCCAGGATCGGCGGCAGCTCGCTGGCCTCAAGCGGCTGGATGACCATAGGGATGAGACGATCCCTACGGGCCAGGGCCGCCGTCCACTCATCCTCGGTGAACCGCCCTGCGGCAAAGTAGGCAGGCGAGAACAAGGCTATGACCGCTGTGGCCCTCGCCAGAGCCTCGCTCATCTTCCGCACGAAGTCGTCGCCGGCGCGCCAGTGCCACACGCCGAGCTCGACCCGGTGGCCGACCTCCTCCAGGCGCCACGCGACCCACTCGGCCCACTGACGATCCGGCCCTGCATGGCTGATGAAGATCGTATCGGGACCCTCAGACATGCCCAATCCCCGTTCCCCCGCAGCGCCACATGGGTGCCGTACTGCAGTAACGCTCCTTGTATAGCGCGCACCGACTGCAGATATACCGAAAGTCGGCTAAGCCGACGGCAAAGATGGAGCGTGCTCCGCAATGAGCAGACGGGACTGCGGCGGCACATGCGGCCGGATGTAACGCGGCTGGAAAGGGCGGGCCGAGGAACAAAAACGCCCCTCCCGGCAGGAGGGGCGTGCGGCACAAACGGAGCGCCCCCGGCAGGACTCGAACCTGCGGCCAAGCGCTCAGCCGGCACCGAGCAACTCGGCGAAGCCTCCCCCGCGGGCCAGCGCCTCCAGCTCGTCCAGGGCCAGACCGGCCCGGCCGGCCGCGTCCGGGTCACGCTCCTCGATGCCGCTGGCGGCGAACTCGTCCTCGTCCAGGCGGAGCACGGTGGCTCCGTCCGCCGAGACCCACAGGTCGAGATCCAGGTCCTCGACGACGATCCCGTCGGGGCCGACGTCGGTGGGGCGGGTGACGTCGCAGTACCAGCCCTTGAGGGTGCCGTCGGCGGCCCGTACCTCCTTCACGGCGTACCAGCGGTCGCGCCAGTAGTGCTCGGTGAACACGTCGCCGCCCTCGAAGCGCACGAACCCGAAGTCGCGGGCCTCGGCGCCGGCCCACGGCGCGCGCATCACGAGGTGCGTACCGTCGTCGCTCACCACGACCGCGGGATACCGCACCTTGGTACGCGCCGCCTTCACCAACCGCACAGCCACCTCGCTGCCCGCCGTCAACGTCTCGCTCATCCTGCCCTTGTCTCCTTCTGTTCCCTGAACCATCGGCGCGTCAGCCTCTCCCGGCGACGGGCGGTGGGGCCAGCGGTTTTCAAGGGAGTGCTGCAGGAGGCCGTCCAGGCTGCCTCGCTCACGATTCAGCTCATCGGACTGACCACGAGTCGCCGCATTCACGGATCTCGGTCGATGGCCTCAGGCTCAGCCAGCGTGGCCGCCCTGGCCTCGTACTGCTCAATCACGCCCCGCGCCCACGGCGCCATGACCAGTCGGGGAACCATTGCTCCGGGGAACCAGCGCAGCATCACGCCCTCGGTCAGCACAAGCTCCGACTGCTCAAGGCGTCCCTTCCGTCCGGCTGCGGCCGGTGAGCCGCTAGCATCGCGGAACCACCGGTGTGGAAGGGAGCGTTCACCCGTGCGTCACCCGCGTGTAGGCGTCGCCATCTTGACGATGGGCAACCGGCCCGAAGAGCTGCGAGCCCTCCTCGACTCCGTGGCCAAGCAGGACGCTGCCCCGACTCGCGTCGTAGTGGTCGGCAACGGCTCGCCGCTGCCACCACTGCCCGACAATGTGACCGCGGTGGAGCTCGACGAAAACCTGGGCGTCTCCGGTGGGCGCAACGTCGCACTGCGGATCCTGCAAGAGTTCAGGGACGTCGACATCGTCGTCGACCTGGACGACGACGGGCTGTTGATCAGCCCGGACGTCTTCGGGCGGATCCAGGACCTGTACCGGCAGAACCACCAACTCGGCATCGTAAGCTTCCGGATCGCCGACGAGACCGGGCATACCCAACGGCGACACGTCCCCCGGCTGCGGGCCGGCGACCCGATGCGCCGGGGCCTGGTGACCACGTTCCTCGGGGGTGGGCACGCATTGTCGATGCCCATGCTGGAACAGGTCGGCGGCTGGCCGGAGGAATTCTTCTACGCGCACGAGGAAACCGACCTCGCGTGGCGGGCCCTGGACGCCGGATGGCAGATCCTCTACGAACCCGGGCTCGTCCTCCAGCATCCGCGCACCCTGCCGACCCGCCACGCGGTCTACCACCGGATGGTGGCCCGTAACCGGGTGTGGCTGGCCAAGCGCCATCTGCCGGCTGTTCTGGTGCCCGCCTACCTGAGCGTGTGGGCGCTGCTCACTCTCGCCCGGAACCGCTCCCTCGGCGGGCTGAAGGCATGGGCCGGCGGCTTCGTCGAAGGGGTCCGGATGCCGTGCGGGCGACGCCAACCGATCAGATGGGCCACGGTGTGGCGCATGACCAGGCTGGGCCGCCCGCCGATCATCTAGTCCGGGTTCACACTGCCCGGACGCTTGATGCGGCTGCCAGCTGACGCATCCATTCCGGCGTGGCCTCCGGGCGCTCGTTGATCCATTTCACGTAACGATCCACACCGTCCTCTATGGTGATCTGCGGCTTCCAGCTCAGCGACCGGTGCATGCGCCGAGTATCCGCGTATCCACCCATCGGATCACCGGCCGGGAGCGGTCGCTCCACGAGTTCGGCCTCGGGGTAGTGCATCAGGACACGGTCGGCGATGCTGCGAATCGTCGTCGGCCGCCCGGTGCCGATGTTCAACACCTGCCCGTCGGCACCGGGAGCGGCAAGCGCGCGAATCGTGCCCTCGGCGATGTCGTCCACGTGCACGAAGTCGCGGACCTGGTAGCCGCCACCGTTGAGTTCCAGCGGCAGTCCGAGACTGGCACGCATGGCCAGCCAGGCCACGACCCACGAGTGTGAGCCCTGCTTCACGGTCTGCGGCTCGCCGTAGACGCTGAAGTACCGGACCACGGCGTACGAGACCTGGGCGGCCTCCATGGCGATCTTCACTTGGTGCTCGCCCCACAGCTTCGTGTTGCCGTAGACCGACAGCGGCGACGTGGCGTCGTCCTCGCTGAACCGCACCGGCTCCCCCGGGTAGCGGGAGTGACCGTTCCCGTAAACGCTCGCGGAGGAGGTGAAGCACAAGCGCCGGATACGGAGGGAACAAGCCACCTCGTCCAGCAGCACCTGGGTCCCGATGACGTTGGTCTTCAGCGCGGCCCGGGGGTCGCGGGTACAGGCGGCCACATCCGCCATCGCTGCCGCGTGGACGACGTAGTCGGACTGCTCGACGACGTGCCGCACAAGGGCCCGGTCTGTCACGTCTCCGACCACGGTGTCCGGGTGTCCGGTGTCGATACCGAACAACTCGGAGTAGACCTCGCTCGGGTAGGCATCCAGCCTTCCGACGCAGATCACGCGGGCTCCGACGGCGCGAAGCCGGACGGCAATGCGGCTGCCGATCAGCCCACCGCCGCCGGTGACGACGACGGTCTTCCCCTCGAATTCGGCCAAGAGATCGGACAGGTTGGATGTCACGGTTCTCTCCCTCTCCGGTGGTGGATGCGTTCGCGCACTCGTGCCGTGGGAAACGTCCCACTCCGCCCTCGGCAACACTGTGGTTTCCGGGGCGGGAGTAATCAGATCTTCTCCAGCTGCCCGGCGTACTGCCTCAGCTCGTCCTCGCCGATGATCAGGATCGTCTCTTCGACTGTCCCGTCCTCGTGGTGCAGCGCGATCGGCACAGCACACCGCTTCGCGCGGTCGCCGAACGTCGCCGGCCCCGTCGGAGTCGCATGAGTCACCGTGTAAGCGGGCCGGAGGGTGGAGGAGTCGGCGGCGGCAGACCACTCGTCGCCCCCGCTGGGGGTCCGAAGGTGATAGGTCAGGCAGGCGGCGCCGTCGGGGGTGCCTACGACAACACCGTTGCGTCCACGAGTGATGTCATAGGCCAGGTCGCCGAGTCGGGGCTTCCAGTTCCGCGCCACGCAGGGTAACGCGGGACGCGGTCCCTGCTCTTGCTCGGTGCGTCGTCCGGTCATACCCCGAGAAGTTAGAGCCGCTCCCGGGGGCGAATATGAACCGCAGTAATACGACCTCTATCCGTCCAGGTGGAAGCGGTCGGACATCCTTCGAAGCTTCTCCCGGGTGATCGTTCGCTCCGCGTAGACGATCTTCCGCAGGGTGGCTCGCGCAATGGGGTGGTTACGGATGAGCTGTGGCGCGATGCGTTCGGCCTTCTCCAGCTCGGTGACAGCCTTGTCCCGGTTGCCGTCCCACAACCACGCACGGGCCAGATCCATGTGGTGGTGACCCCTGCGGGAGTGGGGCAAGGCTTCGAGGGTCGCGGTGTCGACCCGTCGGCTTATGGCCAGAGCCTTGGTCTGGTCACCCATCTCCAGCGCCACGCTGATGGAGTGAATCTCCACGTTGCCGGCCGAGAAGGTCAGCGAATGCCGGTCGTACAGAGGACCGCCGGTATAGGCGTCCACCCGGTCGCTGGCCACTCGGGCGTGCTGGATCCGGTCATCGGTCTCGTGATCGTTCCCCGCACGGGCAGCCGATACGGCGGCGCGAAGTTGCAGCGAACCCCACAGCCGCAGGGCGAGGGGATCGCCTTGGTCGTACTCCCGCTGGACACTGCGCAGAGCTTTGTCGGACAAGGCCAAAGCGTCGGCCCAGTCCGCGGTGGCCCACATGTCCCACACCCGCATCCAGTCGGCGACAGCCGGCATCAGGGAGTCGCCGGAGAGCTGGGCCGACCACGCGGCGCGTTCGCACGCCATGGCGATCAACTCCGGATGCCCGAGCGCGTGAGCAGCGGTGTGCGCGAACTTGCAGCAGACCGCATAGACGGCGAACGCCTCCTCTCGCTCGTGGCCGTTGGACACTTCGGTGAGCGCTCGGGCCTCTCGGAACAGATCCGGCAAGCAACGCAGGATCGCCACGTTTGCCGCCGCGTCGCGTAGGCGGTGAAGCCGCTTCATGTCCTGCCACAGAACCGTCGACGAACGTGGGGTTCCTTCGAACACCGGAGTCAGGTCGTACCGGCGGAGTTCCCGCAAGATCGAGGCGGCAGCGACCTGCCATTGGTTCTCAGCCGGTGAGCTGGTGTACGGCCGTCCTACGAGGTCATTGGGGTGGATGTGAAGTTCGGACGCAACCTGGTTGAGCAACCCGACCCGGTCCAGCTCGATCAGGCCCCGCTCCATCTTCGACACCCAGCCCTGCGACTTCCCCAGGGCGGTGGCAAGATCGGCCTGTGGCATGCCCAGCCGCAGGCGGGCTCGACGCACCCGGCGGCCGATCTCCTCGGCTTCCTCCAACATCAGCGCACCCCCCGACCCGCCTGCACGGGAGCATTCCGGGAAGACTCATGAGTTCGGCAAGGCATCGTGGCTCCGTCCGGTCCGCAAGCTCGTCACTCGAACGGTACCGACGCCGTATGTCCGGGGGTAAGTGGAGTTGGCCGCTCGCCGGGGACGAGGCAGGGGTACATCCGTCGGCCCCCTACCCAGCCGCGGGCCTGAGGGCCGCAGCGATCGGAAGGATTTGAGACCCTTCACCCATGGAACAGCCCCCGGAGTACGACGTCGACGAGCTCGTGCGGATGCTGGACGGAAGCGCCGGCGACTCCATGGACGCCCGTGCCGCGCTCATCTACTTGGGCCCGGCCGTGCTTTCGGCGATCGTGGGCGGGCTGACGCGGCCCGGGCGGTTCGGGCAGTTGACCGCGATCGAGGTCTTCGAGGCGCTGGAGGACGAACGGTGCGTGCCCGCCCTCGTGGAGCTTCTGGGCAGTGAGCACGACACCGTCCGGGAGTGGTCGGCCATCGCTCTGGGGGATCTTCGGCGCCGTCGAGGCCGTAGAGCCGCTGTGGCGCGCCTACCGGGCGTGCCAGGAGCGCCGGACGCCGCCGGACACCACCGAGCCGGACGGCATCCGGGGCGCCTTGACGCAGCTCGGGGCCCGTACACCGGTGATGCCGTCGCTCACGGCGTCCCTGCGCGCCGGTGCCCCGGGCCTCGGCGACGCCTGGCCGCCGGACCGGCTGGCCGCGGTGGTGGACGACCTGGCCGGTCACGGCCAGGCCGTGCTGTCCGTGCAGTTCTGGCGGACGGCGAGCGGCGGCGCATCCTGGCTGCGCGGGCCGGCCCCGGACGGGGAGCTCGACTGGGAGGCACCCTGGCCGGAGCTGGTCGAGACGGCCCGCGCGTGGGCGGCCCGGGTCGTCGGCGGAGCGCCGGAGGGAGAGGGGGGCGTCGCCTCGCTCTCCTGGATCGACCGGGCCGACCGCGATGGCACGCCGTCCCCCGCCACGCCGGTCAGCTGATCATCGAGGAGCACCCCGACGGCGTCGCGTGTGCCGGGTCCAGCGCGTTCGCCGTCTCGTGGAAGGCGACGCGGTCGATCGTGCCGAGGGTGAGGTGCATGGAGATGTCGACCGCGCAACGGTCCTGGATCAGGATGTTGTTGACGTTCGGGCCCGTCAGGAACCCCGAGGTGTAGGGCGTGACGACCTCGTCGTAGCGGGTCGCGATCACGGTGTAGTTGACGCCTGGGACGGTGTCGCCGCCCTCGTTCAGGCGGCGCATGAAGTCGGAGCCGACGACCTGGTCGTTCAGGCCGGGAGTCATGTCCTTGAGGACACCGCGGGCGCCGGGGACCACGTCGAGGAGCTTGGTGAGGCCGGACAGGGTGGTGCCGTGGTTGTTGGGCGCGATGCCCACGAGCGTGCCCACCTTGGGGGCGCCGCCGAGGAACTTCAGGTAGTAGCGGGGCATCATGCCGCCCTGCGAGTGGCCGACCAGGTCGACCTTGGCGGCGCCGGTCTCGCCGAGCACCTTCTCGACGTAGGCGGAGAGCTGCTCGGCGCTCTTGGTGACCGACCCGAGGCCGTAGAAGGTGGGCACGCCCTTCAACTGGCCGTAGTCGAAGGAGAAGACGCAGTAACCGCGCCGGACCAGGTAGGGCGCGAGGGCGAACCAGTTGTTGGTGGAGTTCTCCATCGTGCCGTGGACGAGGACGACGGGGCGCGGGTGCGCGGCCGTCGGCTTGCAGGAGTGGTCGTTCCAGCCACTCGTGGTGGCCGCGGCGTGGGCCGGGGCGGCCGTCGCGGTCGTCGGGGCCGCGGCGGCCGCCACGGTCAGCGCCAGGGCGGTCAGCAGGTCGCGGAGGGATCTCCGACGCAGCTTCATCTGAACTCCTCGCAGGTGGGGGGTAGTCACGCCGAGGCAGCACCGGAAAATCATGTTTCCGGCGCATTACAGAGGCGTAAACTTACTTGCGAGTAGGTTGAAGGTCGTTTGTTGTTGTCGTCAAGCAAATTGACAGACGTCGGACGGAGTGAATCAGGCCACGTTCCAGGTGGCGGCCGGCCCCACCGCCGCCACGCCGAAGCGTGCCCGCGCGCGGTCGACGGCCGCCTCGACGCGGCGCGCCTTCTCGTCGGCGGGGTCGAACGTCAGCTGGTGCGCGGCGTGCTCGCCGTCCCCGAGGCCCTCCGCGCGCAGCGCCACGGCCCGCACCCGGGCCCGTTGCAGGCCGAGCGCGTCGTGCAGCGCGTACGCGGTGGCGGTCAGCTCCGGTGTGTGCGCGGTCGGTTCGGCGAAGGTCTTCGCGCGGGTGGTCGACGAGCCGTCCGCGTAGCGCACGGTGAGGGTCAGCCCGCGGGCGACCTGGTCGCTCCCCCGCAGCCGGGCCCCCAGCCCGTCGGCGAGCGCGAGCAGCGCGCGGCGCCGGTGGTCGGGGTCCAGTTCGTCGCCGGTGAAGCGGTGTTCGGCGCCCATGGAGCGGGCCCGCGCGCCCGGGGTGACGGGCGTCGGGTCGATGCCGCGCGCCCGCTCGTGGATCCGCCGCCCGGCGGCCGCGCCGAGGATGCGCTGCAACGCGCCGAGCGGCGCGTCGGCGATCCGGCCGACGCTGTCGAGCCCGTACGCGCACAGGGTGCGGGCGGTCGCGGGCCCCACGCCGTACAGCGCGGCGGCCGGCTTGCGGGCCAGGAACGCGGCCACGGCGTCCGGTCCCCCGGGGAGCGCACGGACCGCTCCGGGCAGCCCGTCCTGCGCGGCCATCCGCGCGAGCATCGGGTTGCCGGCGATCCCGACCGTGCAGTCCACGCCGTACCGCGCGAGCGTGCGGACGCGCAGCAGCTCGGCGAGCTCGGCCGGATCGTGGCCGAAGTAGCGCACGGCGCCGCGGACGTCCATGAGCGCGGCGTCGGGGGGCAGCGCCTGGACGATCGGTGTCATCTCGGCGAGCAGTCCGAGGAGGCCGTCGTAGGTCTCCTCGTGGAGGATCGCGGCGGCGCCTCCGGCGGGGTGGAAGTGGACGTACAGGATCCCGGGGCTCTGCCCCGGACCCCGGTCCTCGATCACCGGACGGGCCGGAATTCCGGCGTCCGAGGGAACCACGCGCAGCACCGTACTCATCCCGCACTCCCCTGGCTCGCATGCCACAACTTGCGCCCCGTAGCGGTGCCTTCGCCCGCGGGCTGGAGGTCCGCCCACGGGTGCATGGCGTAGCCGGTGGGCAGTTGGATGCGGCGGTCCGGCCCCGTGGGGGCCGGTGCGGGCGCCGGCTCCGCCAGGACCGTCGCCACCGCCTCCAGGCCGCCCTCCGCCCGGAGCGCCGTCAGCCGTGCCAGGTCCCACGCCACCGCGCCCACCACGCTCAGGCTGCGCGGTCCGCGCCGCTGGACGACGCCCCGCACGAGCAGCAGCCAGGAGTGGAAGACCGTGTGCGCGCACGCCTCGTGGCTGTCGTCGAAGAACGCGCAGTCGACCAGGCCCGTGCCGTCGTCGAGGGTGGTGAAGATGACGCGCCTGCCGGAGCGGACCGGCGGGGTCTGGGTGGCGACCTTGGCGCCCGCGACCAGGACGGTCTCGCCGTGCCGCGCGTCGCGCAGCCGCTTCGCCGGGAGCGCGCCCAGCTCCGCCAGGAACGCCCGGTGGTCGGACATCAGGTGGCGGGAGGTGTCCATGCCGAGGACGCTCAGCTCGGCGCCGAGGCGTTCGCCGTCGTCGAGGTCGGGCAGGCCCACCGGCTCGGCCCGCGCGCTGTCGATCAGCGGCAGCTGGGAGGTGGACTTCCGGTGCTGCCGGTGGAGTTCGGCGATGTGCAGCAGCAGGTCGCGGCGGTTGGGGCCGAAGGCGTCCAGCGCCCCGACCCGCGCGAGCCGTTCGGCGACGGGGCGGCCCGGGTGGGCGCGTCGCCACAGGTCCTGGAGCGAGGTGTACGGACCCTCCAGCCGGCCGGCCACGATCCGCCGGGTCTCGGCCTCGGTGATGCCGTGCACCTCGGAGAGCGCGAGACGGATGCCGAAGCGCTCCCTTCCGGAATTACCGGACACCAGTTCGATCCGATAGGCCGCCGCCGACCGGTTCACGTCCAGCGGCAGGATCGGCACCCCGCGCCGCCGCGCGTCCGCCAGGAGCAGCCGCTTGGGGTACATCCCCGGGTCGTGCGTGAGCAGCCCCGCGTAGAAGGCGGCCGGGTGATGGGCCTTCAGCCAGGCGGACTGGTAGGTCGGCACCGCGAACGCGACGGCGTGCGCCTTGCAGAAGCCGTAACTGCCGAAGGCGTCCACGATCTCCCAGGTGCGGCGGACGACGTCGGGGGCGTAGCCGCGCTCCGCCGCCCGCGCCGCGAACCAGGCGCGCACCCGGCCCAGCAGCTCCGGGTTCGACAGGGCGCGGCGCGTCTCGTCGGCGAAGTGCCGGTCGCAGCCGGTCATGATCCGCAGGATCTCGATGATCTGCTCGTGGAAGACGACCACGCCGTAGGTCTCGCGCAGCGCCTCTTCGAGGTCGGGGTGGGGGTAGCGGGCGGGGGCCCGGCCGTGCCGGGCCTCGATGAAGGGCCGCACCATGTCGGCCGCGACCGGGCCCGGCCGGAACAGCGAGATGTCGACCACCAGGTCGTGGAAGGTCGCGGGCTGGAGCCGGCCGATCAGGTCCCGCTGGCCGGGCGACTCGATCTGGAAGCAGCCGAGCGTCTCGGCGGAGCGGATCAGTTCGTATGTGCGCGGGTCGCCCGGCCTCACCCGCGCGGGGTCGTCGAGGTCCAGCCGGTCGCCGGTGGCCCGTTCGATCTCCGCGACCGCGTGCGCCATCGCGGACTGCATCCGCACGCCCAGCACGTCGAGCTTGAGCAGCCCGAGGTCCTCCACGTCGTCCTTGTCGAACTGGGCCATCGGGAAGCCCTCGCCGCTGGTGGGCACCACGGGCGTACGGGCCCGCAGCGACGCGTCGGAGAGCAGCACCCCGCACGGGTGCATGGCGATGCCGCGGGGCAGCCCGTCGAGGGCCTCGGTCAGCTCCCAGAGCCGGCCGTGCTCCTCGGCGGCCACACCGCGCAGTTCGGGCAGTTCCCGCAGGGCGGCCCGGGCGTCGCGGGCGCGGATGTGCGGGAACGCCTTGGCGAGCCGGTCCACCTCGGCCGGGTCCATGCCGAGGGCCGCGCCCACGTCCCGGATCGCGTGCCGCACCCGGTAGGTCTCGGGCATGGCGACGGTCGCGACCCGGTCCGCGCCGAAGCGGTCGAAGATCGCGCGGTAGACGTCCAGGCGGCGCGCGGACTCCACGTCGATGTCGATGTCGGGCAGCGCGGTCCGGCGCACCGACAGGAAGCGCTCCATCAGCAGGCCGTGTTCGAGGGGGTCGGCGTGGGCGATGCCGAGCAGGTGGTTGACCAGGGAGCCCGCGCCGGAGCCGCGGGCGGTGACGCGGATGCCGAGCGCGCGGGTGTCGTCGACGACCTGGGCGACGGTGAGGAAGTACGAGGCGAAGCCGCGCGTCCCGATGGTGCGCAGCTCCTCCTCCAACCGGTCCCAGTAGCGGCGGTCGCGGTCGTATCCGCGCAGCACCATGGCGCCGGCGCAGCGGGAGCGCAGGACGCGGGCGGCGGTGCGGCGGTCGGCCCCGACCAGGTGCGGCTCGGGGAAGTGGACGGACCCCAGGCCCAGGTGGTCCTCGGGGTCGACGAGGCACTCGGCGGCGGTCTCCTCGGTCATGGCCAGCAGCCGGTGCGCGGTTCCGCGCCGGAAGCCGGCGGCCTCGGCGACCCGGTCGGCGAGGGCGGCCATGTCGGCGGGGCCCTTGAGCCAGCGCTCGCCGCTGTCGAGGTTCTCCTGCCGCCGGGGGTCGATGGGCACCAGCCGCCGGGCCGCGTCGAGCACGTCGGCGACGGGTCCCTGGCCGGGGTCGGCGTAGCGCACGGCGTTGCTGAGGACGGCTCGTACGCCCTGTTCGGCGGCGAGGCCGAGGGTGCGGGCGGCGTGCCGCAGCGAGCCGGGGCCGGTGCCGGCGCGGCCGTGGCAGACGACCTCCAGGCGCAGGGCGTCACCGAACATTTCACGCCAGGGTACGAGCAGTCGTGCGGCCCGGTCGGGGCGGCCGGCGGCGAGCGCGCGGCCGGGTTCGGAATCGGGGCCGAGGAGCACGGTCAGCGGGGCGCGGATCCCGGCCGCGGCGGCCGCCAGGTCCTCCCGGGCCAGCTCGGGGCGGGCGGGCTGCCCGCCGCCGGTGCCCGGGTCCGCGTGGGCGGCGGAGACCAGTCCGCACAGCGCGGCCCAGCCGGGCGCGCCGTCGCGGGCGAGGAAGGTCACCCGGGGCGCGGACTCGTCGATGAAGGCACCACCGCGCACGGGGGTGCGCCGCCGGACGGTCGGGCCCGGCTCGGGGAGGCTCTCGCGTACGGCCAGGTCCACGCCGAACAGCGGCCGCACCCCGGCCCGGGCGCTCGCCCGGGCGAAGCGGACCGCTCCGGCGAGGCTGTCGCGGTCGGTGAGGGCGACGGCGTCCATGCCGCGCTCGGCGGCGCGCCCGGCCAGCCGCTCCGGGTGCGAGGCTCCGTAGCGCATCGAGAACCCCGAGGTGGTGCGCAGGTGCGTGAATCCCGTCATCGCGCGCCTCCTGCCCGTTCTCGCTGGTCTTCGCTGTCGCGCACCCCCATGGCCGATTTCCGCCCCTCCTTCTCCACCATAAACCACTTCTCGAACATTCGTACGAACAGCGGCGGGGATCGCTCGAACGGCCCGCACCACCTGCGGCACCCCGCCGGACCCCGCAGGCTCGGGGCATGGACCGCACCCCCGGTGACAGCGCGCACCCGACGTTCCTCCAGGAAGTACGGGAGGCGGTGACGGCCCGCGCCGCGCTGATGGTGCTCGGGGCGCTGGTGCTCCAGCTCGCGTTCATCACCTCCTACGTCGGCGCCTTCCACAGCCCGGAGCCGGCGGACATCGCGACCGGTGTCGTCGCCCCGCGGCAGATCAGCGAGCAGCTGGTGAGCAAGCTGGGCGGACTGCCGGGCGGCCCGCTGGACCCGCGCTCGGTCCGCGACGAGCGGGAGGCCCGCCGGCAGCTGCGCGACCGCGAGCTGGAGGCGGCGCTGATCGTCGACCCGCGCGGCACCACCGACACCCTGCTCGTCTCCGGCGGCGCGGGCGCCTCGCTCGCCCAGGCCGCCGAGGCGGTCGTCACCCGCGCCGAGGCCGCCGAGAAGCGCTCGGTGCGGGTCGTCGACACCGCGCCGGCCGCGGCCGGCGACGCCCGCGGCCTGACCTCGTTCTATCTGGTGGTGGGCTGGTGCGTGGGCGGCTATCTGTGCGCCGCGATCCTCGCGATCAGCGCGGGCGCCCGCCCCGCCAACCCCCGGCGGGCGGGCTTCCGGCTCGCCGCGCTCGCGCTCTACGCCATCGGCTCGGGCCTGCTCGGCGCCGTCATCACGGGTCCGGTCCTCGACGCGCTGCCGGGCAGCGTGCCGGCCCTGTGGGGGCTGGGCGCGCTGGTGGTCTTCGCGGTCGGGGCGACGACGCTGGCCCTCCAGGGGCTGGCCGGGATCGTCGGCATCGGCATCGCGATCGCGATCGTCGTGGTGCTGGGCAACCCGAGCGCGGGCGGCGCCTACCCCTATCCACTGCTGCCGCCGTTCTGGCGGGCCATCGGCCCGGCCCTCCCGCCGGGGGCGGGCACCTGGTCCGCCCGCTCCATCGCCTACTTCGGGGGCAACGCGCTGACCGGTCCGCTGCTGGTGCTGTCCGCCTGGGCGGTGGCCGGCACGGCGGTGACGATGGTGTGCGCCGCGTTCCGCAGAAGAACGCATGTGCCACCGTCCTTGTGAAGCGGCGCGCACGGAGTGGTCGCGCGCCGGTCGCACCCGGCGCGCGGTGGGGCATCGCGCGCTGACATGTGCGCTGATGAGCCGTGGTCCGGACGCGGCGCCGGGTAGACCCTTGAGGATTCGCGAGAGCGCTACCCGGTGAGGAATCCCATGCCCAGTCGCCGCCCGCCGGTCACCGGTCGCCGGATGAACCCGCATGCCGCGGAGGCCGCTGTGTTCGTCGACCGCTGGGTGCGCCGGACCGGTCTCATACAGTCCTTCTCCGCCCAGCGGCGCTTCCGCAGAGCAGGCTGTGTGGAGTTCGCGGCGCGGGTGATGCCCGACGCGGAGTGCGGGCGGCTCAAGCGGGGCTCGGCCTGGCTCGTATGGTTCTTCATCTTTCACGACCGGTCGGAGGAATGCGGCCAGTCCCCCGCGTTCGCCGACACCCTGCTCGACTTCCTCCCCCCGGACACCGGCCGCACGCCCCCCGCCCGTACGGCGCTCGAAAGGGGACTGGCCGACGCCTGGCGGATGGTCGCCCCGGTGATGTCGCCGCGGTGGCGGGAGCGCTTCCTCGATCACTTCGGCGAGTTCGCCGGGTCCTGGCCGGCGGCGAGCGCGGCCCGGCCGCTGTTCGACCTCATCGAGTACACCGGGGGGTACGAGGTGCCGCCCGAGGTCCGCGCGCTGCCGTCGTTCCGGGCGATCGACGAGGCGGCCGTCCTCTCCTGCCCCCGGGAGCGGGAGCTCCCCCCCGAACTCCTCGCCGCCCGGCGGGAAGCGTTCCGGCTCGCGCTCTCCGCCCTGCACCGGGACATGGCGCCGAGGCGCTTCCCGGCCGAGGCGGTGTCGGCGGCCTCGGCCTACACCGAAGCGCTCACCCTCTGGATGAGCCCGCCCGGGGAGAGCCGGGAACTCCCCCTGGACGGGCGGCGGCTGAGCCTGACCGAGGACATCGCCGGGGCACCCGTCGACCTATTGCGGCCCCGGCGGCCCGCGCCGCCGCCCGTCCCCTCCACGGGTGGCGGCGCGGGGGCCCTCCAGGGTGGCCGCGAGTAGCTCTCACAGCCGAAGGCGTAAACGCCTGGGGCGTACGGGCCACGTGACGACGGTCCCGGGGGGCCTCCTGAGTGCACTTCGGCCATTTGCTGCCGCACTCCTGAATCGTTCGGGCCGCCGGTGGGTGATCTGGCGGGCCTCTTTTCGGCCGGGAGGTGGGGGCCGCCCACCCTGGGGTGCACCTCATGGGATCTGATGGTCAGGGTCACCCCAAACAGCGATTTCGAAGATCACCCACGGAATCCAGCGACGATTACAAGGAATCTTCGCTGGTCAACATCCCCGTAACATTAATTCCCCATCTTTCCTGCCAATCCAGACATGCGCGCGAGCCTAAGTGACGTTCGGGCCGCCAGGGGACGATGTGCCCCGCGCCAGTTCAGGCCATTACTCAGGGTTTTCAACCAGCGACCGAAAGTGTCGGTTCGGTGTGCGTTCATGCCCAACTTGGGCAAGACTCCGGTCCGTTATCTGAAGCGACGAACAAGGGAGTGTTCGGAATGCGGTACATCACTGGGGGCATCGCACTGGGCGCCACGCTGGCACTGGGCGGCCTGGTGGCGGCCGGGACAACGGCTGCGAACGCCGCACCCGCCCCCGCGCCCGCCGCGCAGACACAGAGTCTGTACGCACCGTCCGCACTGGTCCTGACCGTCGGTCAGGGCGCGAGCAGGGACGACTCCGGCGTACAGCGCGCGGTCACGCTGACCTGTATGCCCAAGGCCACCGGAACCCACCCCGCAGCCGCGGATGCCTGCACGGCGCTGCGCTCGGCCGGTGGCGACTTCGACAAGGTCACCGCGGTCAAGGCCGACACCATCTGCACCAAGGAATGGAACCCGATCGTCGTCACCGCCGAAGGCGTGTGGGAAGGCCGTCGGGTCAGCTATGAACACACCTTCGCCAACCCGTGTGCGTTCAAGGCAGGCAAGGGCCTGGTCTTCGAGTTCTGACGGCCGGACGCTCTGACGGCCGGACGCTCTGACGGCCCTCGCGCATGAGGCGGCCCCCGGACACCGTGGAGGTGTGTCCGGGGGCCGCCCGCTGGTGGGATGCCGTCAGCCGATGGTCGCGCCGTACGCGGTGAGGGCCTCCGTCACAGGCTGGAAGAAGGTGGTCCCGCCGAGGAGGCAGTCGCCGTCGCCGCCCGAGAGGAGTCCCAGGGCGGTGGAGCCGGCGGGTGGGTCGCCCGGGTCGTAGGTGAAGAAGGGACCGCCGCTGTCACCGGGCTCGGCACAGGCGTTGGTCCTGACCAGGCCGGTGACCCGGCCCTCCTTGTAGGTCACCGTCTGGTTGAGGGCCTGGACGGTGCCGAAGTGCACGTGGGTGGTGCCGCCACCGCGCCCGACCTTGTCGCCCACGACCGCGTCACGGGCCCCGGTGATGGGCAGCGAGGTGCCGTCGTAGAGGTTCACGGAGCTCGGGTGGGTGACCGCGGCGGTGTAATCGGCGATGGCGTAGTCGTCGCCGGGGAAGCTGGACGCGGCGGTGTGCGCGAACTCCGGCCCGCCCTGGGCCTCGGCCCAGCTCTTGACCGGGTTTCCGCAGTGCCCGGCCGTGAGGAAGGCGTCCGGCTTGCCGGCCCGCTTGACGTTGAAACCCAGCGAGCACTTCGCGGAGAAGTCGAGACCGTAGCTCGCGTCGCCGCCCTGGATGAACCGCGTGAGCTTCGTGGCGCTTCTCTTCATCACCACCTTCTCCCCATGGCTTTCGGCGATCTCCTTCAGCCGAGCCAGCTTCGCGCCCGTGACCGTGGGGTCGGCGGTGACGACGACGCGGTTGGCTCTGGGGTCCACCCCCCAGGTGGTGCCGGGGATCGCCTCACTGGAGTCCAACGTGGCCTGGGTGGAGTCCAGTTCCACCTGCGAGAAGCGCACGACCCGGGCCTCGGCGCCCGCCTCGCGGACCGTGCCCGCGGCCGCCGGGTCGGTGACGTTGACGACGAGTTTCCCCACCGCGCTGTCGTAGTACGAGCCGGCGCCCACACCCCCCAATCTCGCGGCGAGTGTCGTGGCGAGCCGCACCGCCGATGCCGCGGTCGATGTCACCGTCGAAGTCGCGCCCTGCCCGAGTGGGGACTCGCTCGTCGATGCGTCGGCGTTCTGCGGACCGAGGGTCACGGCCGCGAAGGCGGCGACCGAAAGGGCGGCCGAAGCGGCCCGCGCACGGATCCGGCTGGGCTTCAACTGGACACCTCCAGTGGGGGGCGGGCCCGGCAGTGGAGGTGCCTTGAACCCGGAGGACAGTCGGCATCGGGCGCGGCGCTCCCGACTTTACGAAAGCCGCGTCCATGCCAAGTTGCCCGTCGAGTATCCCGACCGTAAGAGGGCGCGTACAAGGCGGAATTGGCGTTGCGCGCACGCTTGCGCGCGCGCCCTCGTCACGCGTGTCACACCGGCGGTGAAGGCGGGGAGAACGAAGAAGGCGGGGACGGCGGAGCGGGCGGGGCGGACGGACCGGCGTCCGCGGCCGACGGCTGCTGCGCCGCTCGCTCCAGGAACCTCAGCAGCTCCACCGGGAACGGCAGCACCAGCGTGGAGTTCTTCTCGGCGGCGACCGCCACGATGGTCTGGAGCAGCCGGAGCTGGAGGGCGGAGGGCTGTTCGGCCATCGTCGCGGCGGCCTCGGCGAGCTTCTTCGAAGCCAGCAGCTCCGCGTCGGCGTTGATCACGCGGGCGCGGCGCTCGCGCTCGGCCTCGGCCTGCCGGGACATGGAGCGCTTCATCGTCTCCGGCAGCGACACGTCCTTGATCTCGACCCGGTCGATGTGCACGCCCCAGCCGATGGCCGGGCTGTCGAGCATCAGCTCCAGGCCCTGGTTGAGCTTCTCGCGGTTGGAGAGCAGGTCGTCCAGGTCGCTCTTGCCGATGATCGAACGCAGGGAGGTCTGGGCCATCTGGGAGACCGCGAAGCGGTAGTCCTCGACCTGGATGACGGCCTCCGCCGGATCGACGACCTTGAAGTAGACGACCGCGTCCACGCGCACGGTCACGTTGTCGCGGGTGATGCCCTCCTGGGCGGGTACGGGCATGGTGACGATCTGCATATTGACCTTGCGCAGCCGGTCGACGCCCGGGATGACCATGGTGAAGCCGGGCGGGCGGATCTGCTCCCGCAGCCGGCCGAGGCGCAGGACGACGCCGCGCTCGTACTGCTTGACCACGCGGGCGCCCGCCATCACGTACACCACGCCCGCGGACGCGGCACTCGCCGCCGCCACTACCAGTTCCTCGACCATGGCACGGCCCCCTGCCCTGCGCGTCAGGTTTCCTCTTCCACGGTATGCCCGTCCGCAACAGGGGTCGAGCCCCCGGCCCGGGGGTCCGGGCCGGGGGCTCCTGTGCTGCTGGCCGCAAGGCTTGGGGAAGGGGTGTGCTCGCTCGCGGTCAGGGTCGAAGGGCCGAGGCGGCCCGGTATCGACCGCCCCGGTTTCAGGCGGCGCGGGTCAGAAGATGCTCACCCCGTACGCCTTCAGCGCCGGGCCGACGGGCTGGAAGAAGGTCGTGCCGCCGGAGGTGCAGTTGCCGCTGCCGCCGGAGGTCAGGCCGAGGGCGGTGGAGCCGGCGAAGAGGGCGCCGCCGCTGTCGCCGGGCTCGGCGCAGACATTGGTCTTGATCAGGCCGCGGACGATCTGGCCGTTGCCGTAGTTGACGGTGGCGTTGAGGCCGGTGACCTTGCCGCCGTGCACCTTGGTGGTGGAGCCGCTGCGCTGGACGGACTGCCCGACGGTGGCGTTGCCGGCGGCGGTGATGCGCTGCGAGCCGCCGTTGTAGAGGTTCACGGCGCTGGGGTGGGCGATCGAGGTGTTGGTGTACTGCACGATCCCGTAGTCGTTGCCCGGGAAGCTGGTGCCCGTGGTGGGGCCGATGCTCGTGGTGTGGCTGGAGTTGGCGTAGTACGCCGGCTTGCCCTCGGTGCAGTGGCCCGCGGTCAGGAAGTAGTAGGTGTTGCCCTTGCGGACGTTGAACCCGACCGAGCAGCGCCAGCTGGGCGCGTAGATCGCGTCGCCGCCGGACAGGAGCTTGCGGAAGGTGCCCGGGGTGCGTTCGACCCGTATGGCGTCGGCGGCGGCACCGGCCTGCTGTCTGATCTTCGCGATCGCGGCGTCGGAGACGGTGGAGTCGGCGGTGACGACGACGTCACCGTTGGCCTTGTCGACGACCCAGGCGGTGCCCGCGACGTCCGCGGACTGCACGGCCGCGCTCGCGGCGGACAGCTGGGCGGCGGAGTGCGTGGCGCCGGCGTCGGCGTGGGCGTTGGTGGCGACGAGCGCGGAGGCGGCCACGAGACCGGATGCCAGGGCGACGATCCTGGCCCTGCGGGCGGTGGTGCCGAGAGCGGTGGTGCCGAGAGCGGTGGTGCTGCGGGGGGTGGTGCGCTTGATCCTCACGTTCTTCCTCCCGAGTGGGGTCGGGGACCGCTGGTGGGGCGGGCCCGTGAGGCGCAGCCAAGAGGCACACCGCGTTCCACTTTCGCCGTGCCCCTGACAAGCGCTGTGGGGAGTATTCGGGGCGACGGCCGGATGGCGCAAGAGCATCTTTCGGACGGTACCCCGGCAGCGCGAAGCGCCCCGACGGCCCTGCGCCGCCGGGGCGTCGGCGTGTGACGACCCCGGGTCAACGCTTCGACGTGTCAGCGGGTGAGGACGTTCCGCTCCCCCGCCGGCACCTCGAACGGCAGGGTGTTGCCGGGCGGCGGGAACGGGCAGATGAAGTGCTCGGCGAAGGCGCACGGCGGCAGGAGCGCGCGGTTGAAGTCCACGCTCACCCGGCCGTCCGGGCCGGGCGCGGGCGGCCGCAGGAAGCGGAAGCGGTAGGCGGACCGGCCACCGGTGGCATCGGCGAACACCGCCCACAGCGAACCGTCCGCCTCCCGCGCGACGCGCAGGGCGTGCTCCGCGCCGTCGACGGCGAAGACCAGCTCACCGGCGAGGCCCAGGCCCCGCTCGCGCCCGTCCGCGTTCTCCACGGTGACGGTGCGCGGCTCCTCGTACGGGCGGAACTCCCCCGGCAGCACCCAGCGCTCGTCGTGGTCGAAGACGTCGATCCCGGCGAACGCCTTCCGGGCCGCCGACTCCGGGTCGAAGACGCGCAGCGCCCACTGCCCCTCGCGGCGCAGCAGGAGCAGCTTGCGGCCGCCGTGCGCGACCCGCGCCGCCGAGGGGCCGCTGTCCGCGGTGAGGCGGAACTCGCCCTCGGCCGGCCGTCCGTCGACGGTCAGCCCGTCGTCGGGCGCGGCGGTCAGCAGCACGGTGTCACCGTCGTCCGTCCAGCGCCCCGGTCCGGCCGGAATTCGACCCTCCGGGTGGTCGGCGAGCCAGAAGGTGCCAGTGAGCGAGAGCGGTCCGTAGGGGGTGGAGACCGTCCCGGTGCGCTCTTCGTGCCACGCCTTCCACTGCCGTTGTGCTTCGGTGCTCATACCGTTCAACCTTTCACAGCCGTTCGGGCCGCGGGTCGCGGCAGTCCGAGGTGTTCGCGGAGGGTCGTGCCCGTGTACTCCGTCCGGAACACGCCACGCTCCTGCAGCAGGGGCACGACGCGGTCGACGAAGTCGTCGAGCCCGCCGGGGGCGACCTGCGGTACGAGGACGAAGCCGTCGGCCGCCCCGGCGGTGACGAACTCCTCCAGCCGCGCGGCCCTTGTGCTCGCGCAGTCGCAGCGCCTCGTCGAGGAGGAAGCAGTCGAACAGGCCGCGCTCGGCGGTGCGCGCGAGGTGCTCGAAGGAGGCGAAGTCGATCTGGCTGCCGACATGAGAGGGGCGGCGCGATGGGGAGCCTTTGGCAGGGGTGGTGGCCGGGCCGGCGGGCGGGGTCTGCCAGACGGTGCTGCTGTCGCCGACGGGGAAGCGCACGGCGAGGTGTATCCGCGGACGGGGGCGCACACGGGTCATACGGTCCCCTTGGCGGGCGCGTAACGGTTGGCGGGGCGGGGCAGGCACAGGTGTTCGCGCAGGGTTCCGCCCGGATAGAAGGAGCGCGGCAGGCCGCGGTGCTGGAGTACGGACACGGTCCCGTCGACGAGGAGGGGCAGATCCCGACCGGGGTCCTCGGGCCGGAAGTGGAAGCCGTCGACGACACCGTCCGCGTACCAGGCACCGGCCAGGTCGGCGAGGGCGACCGCGTCGGCGGCCGTGTACAGCGCGATGGGCAGCGAGGCGAGGACGACGACACGGCGGGGGTCCCGGCCGTGGGCGCGGGCGCGCCGGTGCAGCTCGTCGCGGGCGGCCCGTACGGCGCAGGGGTCGGCCGGCCTGCCCGGGCGTCCGGTGCGTACGAACGCGACGTCCGCGTGGGCGGCGGCGAACGCGCGCGGCAGGGGGTCGGTGGCGTCGACGGCGATCACCGGGTGGCCCTGCGGGGGCCGGGGCACGACGGCGGGTCCGCGGACGGAGAAGCCGGTGCCCGTGAAGTCGACGCGGTGGAGCTTGTCGCGGTCGATGAAGCGCCCGGTGGCGGTGGAGCGGATCTCGGCGTCGTCCTCCCAGCTGTCCCAGAGCCGGGCGACGGCGTCGGCGACCTCGCCCGCCTCGTGCCACAGCGCGGCGGCGAGTGCGGCGGGGCCGCGGCCGAAGTGGCGGGCGGTGGCCTCGTCGGCCGAGACGTCCACGGTCCAGCCGGCGCGGCCACGGCTCACCCAGTCGAGGGTGGCGACCGCGGCGGAGAGGGGGAAGGGCTCGGTGTGGGTGGTGGTGACGGAAGGGATCAGGCCGATGCGTTCGGTGGCGGGGGCGACCCGGGCGAGAACGGCGAGGGCGTCCAGGCGGGCCTCGCCACGCCGTGGCGGACCGAGGGTGTCGCCGAGGGTGACGAAGTCCAGCCTCCCGCGCTCGGCGAGCCGGGCCGCGCGGAGGTAGGCCTCGACACCGGCGGTGCCTGCGAGCCGGTCGAGGGCGACGGCGAGGTGGAGGGGGCGGGTGGGTACGGGCATGGCGTTCCCTGGGGGTGTGGGAGTTGACTGTCCCGCTGTCCGGGCGGACAGTGCGCGGCGACGCGGCTCGACGGCCGGCGCGGTCCGCCGGTCGTGCGAAGTCGTCGGCGAAGTCACCGGGTTCGTACGGGCACGGCGGCCCTTGAGAAGGGTGATGTCACCCTCGGCGCGCCACCGCCCTGGGCGGTCGGCGTCCGGAGGGCGGCGCGCGCGGTGGCTGCGCTGCCTGGCCGGCGAGGGCGCCGGACTCGCGGGCCCGGAGGGCGGGGCGGCGTAGGGGTGGGCGGCCGTCATGGCCGAGGACGCGGCCGTCCTCGGGGCTGGCGGCCGGCGGTCCGCCGGGCGTGCCGCGGGCCCCGGCGACAGGGCCGCGCGGCGGCACGTGGCCCGAGCGGTCGACCGTGGCAGGTCAGGCGGTGGCAGGTCCGGCCATGATCGGCGGCGGGGCCGGCGGGGGCCGAAAAAGAGGGACGTGCCGAATGCGCGGGCATGCGAAGGCTCCGTGGATGCGTGGATCGAACACGGGGAGGTGCGCCTTCACACGGCCCGCGCCCCTCAGCACGGCCGAACTCCGAGGCTATGCCCGGGTGATGGTCTGCTGTCAAGCAATGCCCGGCAACCCGTCCACACTGTGGGCACTCCGTCTCGGCGCTGTTGACGAGGAAACGGATGCCTGTTCCACTTGGCCCATGCACTCAGGGCAACGGCTGGTCACCCGGGACCACATCGACTTCGGTCGGGTGTGGTCGGCGTCGTGTCCCGGCTCTCCCGGATGTCTCCCGGGCTCGTGTCCGAGCCCGCGGCAGGGCTGACCGCACCCGACCGCGAGCCCTCGCGCCTTCACATCAGCGGCGGTTCGGCCGCTCCTCCCCTCGCATCACTCTGCTCAACAACCGCAGTCGCACCCGCAGTCACAACAGTCGCATTCCCCGCAACAGTCGCAGCAGTTGCAGCAGTCACCACAGCTGCCATCACAGTTGTCGCAGCACTTGGCGCACCAGCCCTCACGCGGCCGCCCGTCCCACGGGTCGTTGTACGGGTCCTTGCAGCACACCTGACCGGTGCAGCAGAGCCCGGTCCACACCGCGCAGCCGGCGATCAGCCCGCGCTGCCGCCCACGCCTCGGCGGCTCGGGCGGCGCGCCGGGCGGCATGACCGGAGGCGGACCGAACGCGGCACGCGCACCCCTGTCCTCGGGCGCCTGGCCGTGCGCGTGTGCGCCCCCCGCCCGGTCGGGCGCGTGGTCGTGCCGGTGGCTGTGGCCGGTGGTGCCGAACGCCCGGTCCACGGCCCGGTCCAGTTCGTGCGCCAGCAGCAGGTGCGCGAGCCTGCCCTGCGCCTTGCTCGCGAAGTCGACGTCCCGTAGGGCGAGGCGGACGCCGTGCACCGCGTCGTCGCACAGCCGCCGCACGTCCGCGAGGTCCGCGCCGGTGGCGGCGATCGGGTTCCAGGCCCCGCTCTCGGCGTCCTCCGCCAGGTCCTCGACGGCGTCGAGGAGATGCGCGAGCCGCCCGAAGAGCCGTCCCGCCTCCTCCAGTGGCGCCCGGTTGGCGGGCCGACCGGCCAGCACCGCCGTGTAGCCGAAGGCCGCGGCGGTCGCCGACTCGGTCGGCTCGGTTATCTCCGTCAGCGGTGTACCGACGCCCGCGAGGGCCTCGACCCCGGCCTGCCGGCCGACCGCGTCGACCAGGACGGCGGTGTCGAAGCCGAGGTCGGCGCCGGTACGGGCACCGGCGCGGTCCCAGGTCGCGGCGACCTTGCGGGCGGCCGCGGCGACCGGACGGCGCGCCAACAGTCCGTCGCCGTCGGCGACATGGTCGCGCATCTTCGCCGACGCCAGGACGAGCGAGACGGTGGCTGCCAGCCGCGCGCCCTCGCCCTGGGCGACCGACGCGGTGCGCATGCCGCGCAGCGGGCAGGGGCCGGCCGTGCGCCGCCAGGCGTTCGCACCCTCGGTACGCGGCGACTGCGCCTCGACGAGCACCGAGATGACCAGCCCGTCATAGTTGGTGGCCACGCGCGCGAACTGTCCGTGGTCCCCGCGCAGGGCGAGACAGAGCCCGCACAGGTGGGCCATCCACTCCGTGCGCATCGACTCGGACAGCCGGTGCCGGCATGGCCTGATGATCCCGAACAATTCTCTCCCCCGGGTGTGGTGTGGATGGACCCGGGCATCCTAATCACCGGACAACCACACCGGTCCGCAGCCCGCGGACCACCCCCTGTATGGCATATGCCCAGGTCCGGAGCGTATGGCACGCCTCTCGGGCTTTCTGACGCATCGCCAACCGCTTTGCACCAGATGCGTCACGAAATCCTCGCTTGGCGGCTATCCACTTGGCACATCATCCGCATCATGGACGACGATAGAGAAGCGGTCGGACCACACCGCGTGTGAGAGGAGGCGTCCATGGGATCGGTGCGCAAGGCGAGTGCCTGGCTCGGCCTCGTCGACGACAGCGATGACGAGCGCTATTACGACGACGACTACGCCGAGGGGCCCGAGCCCGGCGACTCCTGGGTGACCAACCCCAAGGTGCGGGTGGCGGACGAGGCCGCGCAGGAACAGGGCACCCGCATCGCCACGGTCACCCCGGACGGCTTCCGGGACGCCCGCGGCATCGGCGAGCTCTTCCGTGAGGGCGTGCCGGTGATCGTCAACCTCACCGGCATGGAGCCCAACGACGCCAAGCGGGTCGTGGACTTCGCGGCCGGCCTGACGTTCGGGCTGCGCGGCTCGATCGAGCGCGTGGCCAACCGGGTCTTCCTGCTCACCCCGGCCGACTACCAGGTGCTCAGCGGCGAGCCGCAGGCCCGCACGAACGGGGGCTTCTTCAACCAGAGCTAGCCCACCGTCACATCCCAGGTGCTCACCGGAAGGCGTCGATGCCGGTGAGCGCCTTGCCGAGCACCAGTTGGTGCATCTCCACGGTGCCCTCGTAGGTGAGCACCGATTCCAGGTTGGTGGCGTGCCGCATCACGGGATATTCGAGGGAGATCCCGTTCGCGCCGAGGATCGTCCGGGCCGTGCGGCAGATGTCGATCGCCTCCCGTACGTTGTTGAGCTTCCCGAAGCTGACCTGCTCCGGCCGCAGCGTCCCGGCGTCCATCCGCAGCCCCAGATGGTGGGCGAGCAGGATGCCCTTGTGCAGCTCCACCGCCATGTCGGCGAGCTTGGCCTGGGTGAGCTGGAAGCCGCCGATGGGCCGGCCGAACTGCTCGCGCGTCCGCGCGTAGTCGAGCGCCGACTCGAAGCAGGTGCGCGCCGCGCCCATCGAACCCCAGACGATCCCGTAACGGGCGTGGCTCAGGCAGCTGAGCGGCCCGCGCAGCCCGGTGACCTCCGGCAGGACCGCGTCGGCGGGCAGCCGCACCTCGTCCAGGACGAGCTCGCTGGTGACGGAGGCGCGCAGCGACCACTTGTGGGTGATCTCGGGGGCGGAGAATCCGGGGCGGTCGGTGGGCACGACGAAACCGCGGATGCCGTCGTCGGTCCGCGCCCATACGACGGCGACGTCGGCGACGGAACCATTGGTGATCCACATCTTGCGGCCGGTCAGCACCCAGTCGGTGCCGTCGCGCTTGGCGTGGGTGCGCATGCCGGCGGGGTCGGAGCCGTGGTCGGGCTCGGTCAGCCCGAAACAGCCGATGAGCTCCCCGGCGGCCATGCCGGGCAGCCAGCGCTGCCGCTGCTCCTCGGAGCCGAAGCGGTGGATCGCGTACATCGCGAGGGAGCCCTGCACGGAGACCAGGGAGCGGATGCCGGAGTCGGCGGCCTCCAGCTCCAGGCACGCCAGCCCGTACTGCACGGCGCTCGCACCGGCACAGCCGTAGCCGGTGAGCTGCATGCCGAGGGCGCCTATGGCGCCGAGTTCGAGGGCGAGTTCGCGGATGCCGGGGAGTTCGCCGCGCTCGTACCAGTCCGCGATGTGCGGCAGGACGCGGTCGGCGGCCCAGCGACGGATCGTCTCGCGCACGGCGAGGTCCTCGGGGGCCAGCAGGTCGTCGACGCCGAGGGGATCGCGCGGGTCGAACGACGAGGACGACGGGGGTACGGACATGCCAGCCTCCACGGTGATCATCCAGACAGCCCCGACGCTAAACGGCATGCCGCCGGCAGTCCAGACCCCACATCAGCCCCTGACAACGCGGAACGGCCACCGGCCTACGGGCCTGTCGCCGGCCACCTGCCCGCAGTGGACGAGGGGGGCGAGCCCGCCCCCACAATCCCGCCGCAGCGGACATCCGCCCCCTCAACGCGATCCGGCGGTGCCAAGCCCTCATCGGCCATAGGTCTGTCCGGCACCGCCGAACACCGCCATCTCGCGACGCGCCGTCGCGGCGGCAAGAGAAAGCGGCACCGAGACAGCCGCACCGCGCAGCCGACCGCTGCACCCCGCCGGCCACCGACCACCGGGGGCGAGCCCGCCCCCACCCCCCGCCGCAGCGGACACCCACCCCCACGACGCAGTCCGGCGGTGCCGAGCCACCCTCAACCCACACATCCGTCCGGCACCGCCGAATCCCGCCACCTCACGACGCGCCGTCGCGGCGGCAAGAGAAAGCGGCACCGAGACAGCCGCACCACGCAGCCGACCGCTGCACCCCGCCGGCCACCGACCACCGGGGGCGAGCCCGCCCCCACCCCCCGCCGCAGCGGACACCCACCCCCACGACGCAGTCC